>JAQYTJ010000024.1 GCA_028724885.1 Bacteroidales bacterium
AAGTAGGGCAAAGTGATCCGGTGGTTCCTCATGGGAGGGCCATCGCTCATAGGATAAAAGGTACTCCGGGGATAACAGGCTGATCGCTCCCAAGAGCTCAAATCGACGGAGCGGTTTGGCACCTCGATGTCGGCTCGTCACATCCTGGGGCTGGAGCAGGTTCCAAGGGTTCGGCTGTTCGCCGATTAAAGTGGCACGCGAGCTGGGTTCAGAACGTCGTGAGACAGTTCGGTCTCTATCTGTTGTGGGCGCAGGAAGTCTGCGGAGGGCTGTCCTTAGTACGAGAGGACCGGGACGGACGAACCTCTGGCGAACCGGTTGCGGCGCCAGCCGCACGGCCGGGTACCCACGTTCGGTCAGGATAAGCGCTGAAAGCATCTAAGCGCGAAGCCGTCTCCAAGATGAGACTTCCATGCAGGGGCGTCGGAGACTACGACGTCGATAGGCGGGAGGCGCAAAGGCGGCGACGCCAAAGCCGACCCGTACTAATCCCCCGAAATCTTTCTCGCGCGGGTGAGCGCGCGCCGAGTAGTGATCTCTCAAGCGATATAATTGCGGCGGCCGAGGAGTCGGGGACCCACCTCTATCCATCCCGAACAGAGAAGTTAAGCCCGTCATCGCCGATGGTACTTGCACACCAGCTGGGAGAGTAGGCAGCCGCCGCGCTTCGGAGGCCCGGACAGGTTATCGACCTGCCCGGGCCTCTTTTTTACCTATAGCGACATATTCTCAATCAGATAGCTGAGGAACATTACTATTTTCTAAAAGTATTTTCATTTCCCATATTTGGAACTTTAGGGATTATCACTATATTGGTAAAATATTTTTAACAATTCGTCTTAATCTAATCATGAATTATTTTAACACTAATGCTAATCAGGCTTTACGGAAAGTTTGTCATGCGGTTTTCGCATCGATAATATTCTTGGCTCTTGATTTATTTTTATTTGTTCATGCTAGCGAAGAGTTTCCTACGGCAGATGCAGTGACTCATCATGCCTCTGCTGTGGCAGAATTATCTGCTCAACAGAGATCTGTAATTAAAGGAAAAGTCGTTGACAAATCTGGGCTGCCGATAATTGGCGCAAGCGTTTTCCAAATAGGCACTAAGAATGGGACAGTTACCGATTCTGATGGAAATTTCAGCATTAGCGTTCCTTCTGAGGCCATATTAAAAATATCCTGCATAGGATATAAAGATTTGGAAATTAAAGCTACGAATACAATGTCTGTCATTCTAGAGGATGATCGAGAACTTCTGAATGAAGTGGTTGTCGTTGGATATGGTTCACAGAAAAGAGCTGACATAACTGGCTCGGTAGCCACCGTCGATGTAGGCAAGACTTTAGACAGCCGTCCAATTCCAGACGTGGGAAGAGGCTTGCAGGGTGCTGTCGCCGGAATGAATGTCAGAGTTCCCACGGGAGAAGTCGGTTCGGACCCTATTATAAGCATTCGCGGACAGATTGGGTCGGTGAAAGGAGGCAACTCTCCTCTCATTCTGCTCGACAATGTGGAAATCCCAAGCCTTCAGATGGTTAACCCTGCCGACATTGAATCTATTACTGTGCTCAAGGATGCCGCTTCGGTAGCAATTTATGGCTCAAAAGCTGCTTTCGGCGTAATTCTCGTCACTACGAAGGATGGAACAAAAGGGCCTAAAATCCGGGTTTCTTACACTGATAACTTTTCGTGGCAGAATGTTGCTAAAAGCATCGATATCGGAGGCATAGATGCACTGCAGTATACTTACGATGCTCAAGTGAACCGAAGGGCGGCAATGCCAGCCGGAGGTTTCTGGAGGATTAGTGCTGAGAGCCTTCAGAAGGCAAGGGAATGGCAGGATAAGTGGGGCGATGCAGTTAAATGGAACGACCCAGTTCTATATGGCAGAGATTGGTATTTTGATGGAACCGAAAAGTACGGCTATCGCATTTACGATGGGGTTAAGGCTATGATTCGGAACTGGGCACCTTCTCAGCAGCATAATTTGTCTATCACTGGCAAAGATCATGATACGTCTTACAGCATAGGCCTTGGCATGATTGATCAGAATGGCATGACAAGGACAGCGAAGGTGGATGATTTTAAGCGCTATAATGCTTCATTCAGTTTCACTACTGACGTAAACAAATATTTGACGCTTAGGGCAGGTACGATGTATTCAGATAGGAATAAGCGCTATCCAGGCATAGGCAACTATACCGCAGACCCTTGGCTCTACCTTTATCGCTGGAGTCCTCTCTTCCCAATCGGCGTAATGGAACGGGATCATTACATCCGGGAATCTGCATACGAGATGATGGCGGCAAACACCGATAATCTGCGAAACAGATATTTCCATATCAATCTCGGAGCTACCATTAATTTCACGGAAGACTGGGATTTGAAATTCGATTACACTTACGACCGGCAGATGACGGAAAGGAGGGGGTCGAATGTGCAGTATGATGCGGCTTTGACGTGGTATTCACCAGTTGAGTGGCTCGTAGATGGACAACGTGTATACGTCGACGACACGGGCCAGGCCGTAGATGCTGGTGCCGATGGGGCCATGCCTGCCTATACCTTTCCTCTTACGAAATACTTCAATTCCAGCGGAGAGCAGGCTACATACGTTAGAGACTATATGTATGTTGCAAATAATAACACTATAAATGCCTATTCTACATATCATTTAGCCTTAGGCAGTGCCGCACAGCATGATTTTAAGTTCATGCTGGGCACGAACATTATAGCAGGGAAGAGCAACTCGCTCACTGGAAAGAAGAATGATTTGCTGGTCCCGATGAACCCTCAATTCAGCCTTGCGACGGGTAATCAGTTCATTGAAGGCTCCAGGGACTGGTCTAGCCGCATAGGGTTTTTTGGACGCGTAAACTATTCTTTCGCCAATAAGTATTTCCTTGAGGCAAACCTCCGTCGCGATGGTTCTCATAAATTCCCGAAAGATCTCAGGTGGAAATGGTTCCCTGCTTTTTCTGGCGGATGGATCATCTCGAATGAGTCTTTCATGGAACCGGTAGAAGAATATTTGAGCTTCGCAAAATTCAGGGCCTCGTGGGGACAGCTTGGAGACCAGTCAGTGTCTAGCAACCTCTATCGTTCTATATTGACATACGGACAGACAAGTTGGTTGGACGAGTCTGGGAAGATGACATATTTCAGCACCCCGAGCTTGGTTGATGCGGACATAACCTGGCAGATGATTCAGACTCTGGATTTTGGATTCGACCTTAGGTTCTTCAAGAATATGATGGGTATTACATTTGACTGGTATAGAAGAGACACTAAGGACATGATAATTCCTGGGGAGTCTTTGCCATCTACATTGGGTGCTGGTGCTCCAAGCGGCAACTATGGTAACCTGAGGACTAACGGGTGGGAAATCACTTACGATTTCGATCACCGGTTCGCCAATGGACTTGGCATCAATTTCACCGCTAGCCTATATGATGCGACGACTAAGATTACGAAGGGTGCGGACTGGGCGACTCCTTGGGAGGACCGACTTATAAGCGAGTCTTATTCAACGGGGAGAAGGTGGGGAGACATCTACGGTTATGTCACTGACAGACTATACCAGAGGGGAGATTTCGTTTATGACTCTTCTGGAAACATCGTCAGGGAAAACGTAATTTTCAGAGGCACCCTTCGCAGCACTAACAAACAGACTGCGCAATATCCTGTATATCAAGTTATTTTCGAAGATGGGAACAATGTCATCTGCTCCCCTGGTGATGTCAAATTCAAGGATTTGAATGGAGACGGCTTTATAGATGGCGGCACCGGAACGAACGGAGATCATGGCGATCTTACGATTATAGGGAACAGCACTCCTCGTTACGAGTACAGCTTCAGAATCGGGGCAGATTGGAAAGGATTTGACTTCTCTATGTTCTTCCAAGGCATAGGGAAACGCAAAATCTGGGGATCTGGCCAGCTCGCCATTCCAGGATATTCAGCTAAAGAAGGCGCTCTGCCTCAAACTTTCACTAAAGATTATTGGTACGAGCATTACGACGCAGAAGGAAATCTGGCTGATGCAAACTATGATGCTTTCTATCCTAGGGCATGGGATCTTGGGGGTGCCAACACGGGCTTCACTATGCAGGTTCAGAGCAAATATCTTCTGAATATGGCTTACCTCCGACTGAAGAACGTAACGATAGGTTATTCGCTTCCGCAGAAACTTCTTAGAAAAGTCTTCCTCAATCAAGCTAGAGTTTACGTGTCTTTGGAGAACTTCTGGACCTGGGATCGTCTAAAAGGTCTTCCTATTGATCCTGAGGCAATTTCTGGATATTCAATGTTCAGCTCAAGCTACAACTTAGGCCGGACGGGTACAGGGACGCCTGTGTTTAAATCGGCCTCAGTAGGACTTCAGTTAACTTTCTAACAATCGAATGAATATGAAAATAAGATTATCAATATTACTGGTCGTCGCAGCATTATCATTGGTTTCTTGCAATGAAGTGCTGGACCGCCCTTCGCCTACTGTGGCGGAGGATGAAACTTATTGGACGAGCGCAGAAAAACTGGAAGTCTATGCGAATGGCTTCTATGACAGATATTTCATAGGTTATGGCACAGGTTGGAGCACATCTGGAGCACCTCTGCTGTCATTCACTTTCAGTGATGATGTCGTGAATCTGGGAACTCAGAGCAACTTCACTCGTTCCGTCCCGTCATCATCAATATGGAGCTATTCTTACGTCAGGAAAGCTCAAATTATGGTAGAGCGCATAGACGAGCGCATGAAGGACATCCTTTCTTCTAGCGAATATTCTCACTGGATGGGGATTGCAAGGCTGTTCAGAGGACTTGAATACGCTCGACTATGCAATACTTGGGGTGATGTTCCTTATTATGACCATGTGCTTGCGACTAACGAGAAAGACGAACTCTATAAGGATAGGATGCCTCGAAAAGAGGTAATGGATCATGTTTGGGACGATTTCAGTTTTGCAATAGAAAACATTGGCACGAGCGCTGGCTCATTCAAAATAAATAGATATGTCGCAGCTGCGATGGTTAGCCGCTGGGCTCTGAAGGAAGGAAGCTGGCAGAAATATTACTACAAAGACAATGACCAAGCTGCTAAATTCTTCTCCCTTGCCAAGACGGCTTCCGACATTGTCATGTCTAGCGGGCGCTATGACATAGTGGAGAATTTTCGAACGCTATTCGGCTCATTTGACCTTTCAAGTAGCAAAGATGTCATCCTTTATAGGAAATATGATGCCGCGGAGGGAATCACCCACTGCGTGGCATCGTATTGCAATCCGAAGGAATCTAGGGCGAACGGCCCCACTCTCGATCTCATAAAATCGTTCATCTGCGTGGATGGAAATGATTGGCAGACATCAACAATTGAAGATGCGAAAGATTTCACTCTTTCTGCTTTAATTAAGACTAGAGATCCTCGATTCGAAGCCACATTCTACTGCAAGCCGGTATCTACTGCAAAAAGCTCGTATCTTTTCGCCGTCAAATTCATTCCAAGGAGTGCTCTGGTTTTCCTTGACACAGAAGGTGGCACTGCTGAGTCGCAATGGACGAGCGTGAACAACCTGAATGGTTATCCTGTTTTCCGATATGCTGAAGTGCTGCTGAACTGGATCGAAGCGAAAGCAGAACTTGAGACCCTAGGTAAAGGAACTGTGACACAGGAAGATATAGACATAACCATAAACAAAATCAGGTCCAGGCCTCTTGACGAAGATGCCGAGAAAGCTGGAGTGATAAAAACAGCGCCTATGATTCTGTCGACTCTTCCAAACGACCCTGAAAGGGATGAAGATGTGCCACAGCTGCTCTGGGAGATTCGACGCGAGCGCAGGATGGAATTTGCTTTCGAATATTCGAGATACGAGGATTTGCGCCGTTGGCGCAAGCTTGAATATATGGATACTGATGCTAACAAAGATCTACTCTATGGAACCTGGGTTAATTTCGCGCAGGAGGACTCTGCGGCTCTTTCTTCAGGAAACGTAGATAAGCTTCGCGTAGTTGACATGAACGGTAACGAGATCGTCTATGACGGAAAGAACGGAAGCAAAATGAGAGGGTTCTACTTTCCAATGCAGACAGTTGGCAGACTGCAATACTTGAACTTGCCTAACGTCAATCCGTACCTTTCTCCAATAGGCACTAACAATATCGAAGAATACAAAAACAAAGGGTACACCCTTACGCAGACCGAAGGATGGCCTATAAGATCAAACTAAAAACGATTGTCATGAATATAAAATATTTCATTGAATATATTTCCGTCGCGGCCATGGCATTCGCCGTATCTGCGACCATGTACTCATGCTCCGATGATTATCCAGGCGCATTGGATGCCCCATACAGCACTGACCTTTTATCCATAAAGGTCATTAATGCAGGGGCTGATCGAAACTTAATCTATGAGGGTACGATAGATGAAGATAAAAAGATGGTCTCTTTCAAGCGGTTCGATCCTTCAACGGATTTCTCTAACTTAAAGATTGAAGCAACCGTATCAGAAGGGGCAGAACTTGATTCAGACGTGATAGACGCTACTTTCTCGGACGACGAGACCGAAAAGACTGTCCTGCTGAGAGTTAAGAATCATACTCGTTATAAAGACTACTTCGTTCGCATACGAAAGAAAGTTCCGGTGTTTGGCGCCGATTTGGACAAGGCGACGCTGTATGATTTCACAGGTGGAAAAATAGCTGATGCCGCTTCTGGCTCTACCAGGTGGGCGGATTTCGATGGTAATCATGTCTTGCTGGTGTCTAGGAATGGGGGAGTCAAGCCAGAACTTTTCAGCGTCGCAGACCTGAAGGCAGGCACAATTGATAGTCCGAAAATCTTAGATGTCACAGGGATTTCAGGAGGAACTTTTCCTATCAGCTGCGGAGCCTTGAGAAATGGCCACATCTATGTCAGCAATCTATCAGGAGGGGGAGTATCTCCTCTGAAAATATACTACTGGGACACTCCTGATTCTGTTCCTGAGAACATATTGAATTCCATTCTGGCTGACGACGCTCCAAATGCCAACACTCGTCATGGCGATAACGCTTCTTTCAATATCGATGCGGAAGGGAATGGCTACGTTTTCTTCGGCAGCAACAGCGATGGAGCCGACTTCATCAGGTATTCGATTACTTCAGGAAAGATTGTCGGCGAGCCTAAAGTCCTGACTTCTTTCAGCGGGGCTAATTCTTACCCTACGATATTCAGGATGGATGGTACTGGCGATTATGTGTTCAGCGGCCTTTATACTTATCCGAGAATAGTCAGCGAGGAGAATAAGGCTAGCGCTGAAATTTCTGGCCTTAACGGGCTTCAGATAACTGCTTGCCAGATTGTTGTATTTAATGAAGAGCGTTATCTTCTTACCTGCTCTGTCAACCGAACCGGCAGAGGAACTTCAGCTCTAAGAATATATGATATCACTAAAGGCTCATCCTTGTCTGAAGCCGTGGCTTTGCTCAATGCCAATCCAAAACCGATCTACGAGTTCGTGCTGGGGAGCGACAAATGCATCTCCCCTGGCACTGTAGTGAATTCCTCTATACAGAAAGATGCTGAAGGAAAAGATTCTGTTCTCTCTGTGTTCGCATTCAGCACGCAGATGGGTTTCGTGATTGTTGATTTCCCAATCAAAGTTGCACTTGATGATTAAAAGATTTTTCAAATATTGTTTCGTCCTTTCTCTTTGCGTCGGCCTTGCGGCCTGTGGAGAGAAGGATGAACCTTTCGTACCTGGTACTAATCCGGTGATTCCGGGGAAACCGGAAACCCCAACATCAGTCGAGTTCCCGAAAAAAGAACTCAGGGGGGTGTGGGTGGCAACTGTATGGGAGATAGACTGGCCGAAAAGCAATCATGATGAGACTTCGCAGAAGAAGCTTTATCAGGATCAGCTAGACCTTTTTGAACGGATAGGCATCAATGCAGTATTCTTCCAGGTCAGGAGCAAGGCGGATGCCTATTACGATTCGCGGTACGAGTCTTGGAGCAAGACCATTACTGGCACTGCAGGCAAGGATCCTGGTTATGATGTGCTAAAATGGCTTATAGACGAGACGCACAAGAGGGGGATGCAATTCCATGCATGGATAAATCCGTATAGGATAGAGACAGGCACGAATGGGAATTTCCCTGAACTGGATCCTAAGATTCCGAAGGAGCTGACTAAAGATTATCAGAAATTCCGGGTTTACAATCCAGCTCTTCCTGAAGTGAGGGACAGGCTGTGCAATATAGTTAGGGAAATCGTAACGAAATATGACGTTGATGGAATTCACTTGGATGACTATTTTTATCCGTCTTTATCTAGCGGGGAGTCTATGAACGATGAAGAAGAATACAAAAAATATGGCTCCGGATATAATAGCATCGAGGATTTTAGGCGTGGGAATGTGAGCAAGATGATCCAGCAGATGCAGAAGACCATAATAGATGCGAAGCCGGAAGTCATTTTCTCAGTGGCTCCTCAAGGGAACTACGACAATAACTATAATGTCCAGTACATTGATGTTGCGAAGTGCTGTTCGGCTGGGTGGATAGATGTCATCATCCCGCAGCTGTATTTCAATGAGACGTATTTCGAGCCTAGGCTCGAATGGTTTGCGCAGAATTCCGGAAAATCTCATCTCATGGTGGGATACGGAATATATATGTATGGCAATAAAGATGGTTTCTCTGTCTCTTTGTTCAATTCTCTATATTCCAAAGCAAAGTCTAATAGCAAAGTAGAGGGGGCCTTGCTGTACAACACTTCGTCCCTCATGGAGAATAAAATTGGCATCACGGACGCAATTAAGGGCAAATTTGGCGAGAAGGTTCTCTTACCGTATTTGGGCAGGGGAACCGAAAATAAACCTGATAAACCGAGCGATGTTAAAATTTCGAGTTCTTCACTCACATGGTCTTCTGTATCAGGTGCGGCCTATTATGCGATCTATAAATTGGATGCTTCGAAGAAGAAAGTCAATCTTGTAGGCATCTCTCCTGCTACGAGCTTCAAACTGACTTCGGCTGGAGTATATTATGTATCAGCTCTTTCGAAGGAAAATGCTGAGAGTGAGATTTCGGCTCCAATCAGCGTAGATGCATTGAACTGAGCTGTAACATTAATGTAACATTGTCATGGGGCTTTTTCTTTGACTAGGTCCGGCATTTTTGTTAATTTTGTGTTACATGGATAAGATGAAGATACTTGTCGTCGATGACGAATTGGACATCTGTGCGATTCTCAAGTTCAATCTGGAGAAGGCCGGATTCGAGGTTTCCACGGCTCAATCTGCAGAGGATGCTCTTGAGAAGGACATAAATTCGTATGATCTCCTTCTTTTGGATGTGATGATGGAAGGAATGTCCGGATTCGACCTTGCGAAAATGCTGAAGCAGAAGCCCCAGACCAAGGATATTCCTATCATATTCATAACAGCGAAAGATACTGCGGATGATGCAGTGAATGGTTTGGATCTTGGCGCAGACGACTATATCTCTAAGCCTTTCTCTATAAAGGAGGTTATTTCTAGGGTGAAAGCTGTCCTACGAAGGACAAGGAGTGATTCAACCTCTGGCGGGATAGAAATTGACGATGAAAAAAAGTCTGTTAAAGTGGATGGAAAGCCGGTTTCTTTATCTCGCACTGAATATGACCTGTTAAAGCTGCTGGTACATAATCCTGGAAAGGTCTTCTCTCGGAGCGACCTTATCTCTGCCATCTGGCCTGCGAACGTCATTGTCACGGAAAGAACAGTGGACGTGAGCATTACGAGGCTGAGGAAGAAAATCGGTGAATATGGAGAGAAAATAGTTTCAAGGCATGGCTTCGGCTATTGTTTCGAATGAGTACCGTAATAATAATCTCACTGCTCATCGTTGTCATATTCCTTATTTTTGCATTAATAATGGTAAGACAGCGGTTCACCCATCTCAAGAAGTCTCTTGAAGAAGGGAGGATGAGCATGTATGACCAGCTTCAAAATGCCGAGGAGGACAAGAATCGTCTTAAGAGGCAGCTGACCCAGAACGTAGCTCACGAGCTAAAGACTCCTGTCAGCAGCATCCAGGGCTACCTTGAGACGATAGTCTCAGATCATGATATGGATGAAGAGGTAAAGAATCATTTCATCCAAAGGTGTTTCATTCAAAGCCAGCGGCTGTCATCGCTGCTTCAGGATATTTCCACATTGAATAAATTGGATGACGCTCCCGGGAGTTATGAGAGGGAGCCTATGAATATTCTGACTCTCTTTAATATGATTCTGTCGGATGTCGCTCAGAAGCTTAAAGAGAAGAATATCACTTTGCGAACGCTGATAGGCCCAGAGGTCGTGGTCGTAGGCAGCCATTCGCTGCTATATTCCATATTTGGAAATTTAATGGATAATGCCATCGCATACGCTGGAGATGGCGTGACTATTACGGTGCAGGTGGTGTCGGAAGACGAGAATTTCTATACGTTCAGCTTCGCTGATAACGGAGTGGGGGTGGCTGCGGAGCATCTTCCGCATTTATTCGAGCGCTTTTATCGAGTGGATAAGGGCCGCTCCCGTAAAATGGGCGGCACTGGCCTTGGACTGGCTATCGTAAAGAATGCGGTCTTGCTTCATCACGGCAGCATTTCAGTCCGACTCGCCCAGACCGGTGGACTCGAATTCATATTCAGTCTTCCGAAATCCGATGCCTGAAAAAGTATATTCTTAAATAAGCCTTCTCCTTGTCTCTCTTTTTCTTGTCATCCTGAAGAAAGTCAGGGTTTAAATAATGGAATGTCAATTCCCCTCGTTGAAGCCCTTGGCGGAGCGGAGGAGGTGCCTGATGGAAGATGCGATTTCTCTGGTTTCTTGCAATATATTCAAGTATAGATAGCCGACGGCGATATTTTCCTTGCCTGTCTGCATCCTCATCATCTGCTTGTCCCTGGTTTGCTCAAGGCAGACTTTAAGCTCTTCGCCTTGGTGGCGCACTTCTTCAACCTGATCGTAAGAGCCGCTTCGAAGAATTTCAGAAGCACGTTTCAGTAGGAATAAAACTGTGTCTCGGAGTGGAATGAACTCCTTCACCTGTTCTTTGCTCATCGGCATGAAGTGGTTATCCACATGCTCCTCGCAAGGGTCTACGATTCGCCTCAGGCAGTAGAGGATTTCCTCGCAGGAATTCCTTCCAAGATGGAACCAGGTGCTCTTTTCCATAGCGATATCGGCATCTATCCTGCGTAACCCGATCATCTCTTTGCGGCGAGTGTTCTTCAATTCCTCTCTCTTGCGTCTAAGGGTCTCGTTAGCGCTTCTAAGTGGTCCCAGCTTCTCGGCTATGAATGCGTCAGTTATCTGCTTGTAGGTCGTATTGACATATTCAAGGAAATTGCATTGGGTTGAATTCACGTGTTTTGTGAGCAGTTTCAGCACCTCTTCTTTGTCGGTGCTTCTCATCAGTTCGTTGAATACGACATCCCCTTTCTCTTCCTGCTGCCTCTTGCGGTACTTGACTGAACTTCTGATCAGCAGGAATGCAGCCAGGCACATGAACAGACAGGCTGCCAGGAAACCACCCAGATTAATCAGCCATGCCACAGTGAAGCATAAAATGAATGCAGCGCCAGCCGTGATAAACCAGCCTCCAATTACTGAAATCACGCCGGTGATTCTATAGACTGCGCTCTCTCTTCCCCAGGCCTTATCTGCTAGCGATGTACCCATAGCTACCATGAACGTCACGTAAGTCGTCGAAAGAGGCAGCTTCCAAGATGTTCCCAATGCTATCAGAAGGCTTGCCACGACCAGATTGACCGTAGCGCGGACCTCGTCGAATGCGGCTCCGTTCCTTAGCTGGATGTCGCTTGCGTCGAACCGTTTATTCGCCCAGGCCTTGACATTGTCAGGGAAAACATCACTGAAGAAATTCCCTACGCTGTCTGAAAATCTTACCAGCACCCTGGCAATTCTAGAAGAGCCGAACATCTCGTCCCCTTCGCTCTGGCGAGAGAGATCCACAGATGTCCTGATGACGTTGCGGGCTTTCTTGGATGTGGCCAGCGAGACGACCATGACTACGCCTGCAAGAATCAGGAATATGACAGGGGTTTTGGCAGGAGAGTCCAGCGATGCCATCATGAAGGTGGAAGGGTCTGCGCCCGGATGCGCCATGAAATCCTGATAAGAGGAGTATCCTGCCAAAGGCACTCCGATGAAGTTCACTAAGTCGTTGCCAGCGAATGCCATAGCTAGGGCGAACGTGCCGAGCAGAACCAGCACCTTGAACACATCAACCTTCAAGAAATAGAGTCCCTGCATTATGAGAGTTGACGCAATGAAGCATATTCCCATTAGCATCGGAGTATTCGCTTTAATATATTCCATTGTGTCGGTGCTGATGAAAGACATTCCCTTGATCCCCTTGAATATCATGAAATAAACAATAGTAGTGGCTGCTATTCCGCCGAATATGCCAATCTTCCATTTCATGTTATTAAACGAATATGAGAAAGTGAGCAAGAGCCTAGATACATATTGGACAATGGAGCCGAAGAAGAATGCTATAGGAACAGAAATGAATATTCCGAATATTACCTCTATTGCCTTCTCTGTGTTCATCAGGTCGCCCAGCCCCATTCCTGCTTGGTCGCCGTGCATTTTCATTATGGCGAATATGGTGGTGCCACCGAGGAGTTCGAAGACCATTGAGACTGTAGTAGACGTAGGAAGGCCTAGGTTATTGAATATGTCCAATAGGATTACGTCGGAGATCATCACCGACAGGAAGATGAACATAAGTTCCTTGAAAGAGAACATAGCAGGGTGGAAGATTCCGTGCCTTGCTATTTCCATCATTCCATTGCTCATCGTCGCTCCAATGAAGACTCCGATTGCCGCCACTATGATTATTGTCTTGAACGATGCCACCTTGGCTCCGATGGCAGAGTTAAGGAAGTTTACTGCGTCGTTGCTAACCCCGACCATAAGGTCTACTACGGCCAGCGAGAAAAGGAACAGTACGAAAAATAGGAATATGCTCATATTCAGTAATTTACGGAATATTAAATTTCTTCGCTTAAATACATTACAAAATTCTTGAATATTTGTTACCGCCTTGTTTCAGAATTGTTACAATTTGGTTACAATGACATTCTCCCCGCCGTTTAACCAAAAACGGCTTCCGCAATTCATGCAGAAGCCGTTTCTGAAAAAATCAGCTGTGATTATTTCGCCTTCCCTTGGTTGGCGACTGCCTGCTGCTTAGCCTTGAGAACTTCAGGATCAGCAAGATAGTAGTCCTTTACGAGCTTGAGGTCATTGTCGAATTCGAACACGTAAGGGACTGCCGTAGGAATATTCAGACCGACGATGTCGTTGTCGGATATCCCTTTAAGATGCTTCACGACGCCGCGGAGGCTGTTGCCATGAGCAACGACCACGATGTTGTCATGCTGCTTCAGGGCAGGGAATATCTCGCATTCCCAATAAGGCATAACTCTCTCAATGCACTGCTTCAATGCTTCGGTGCGAGGAATATATTCATCAGGAACGCCGGCGTAACGTGGGTCTTTGGTGGCGCTGTTAGGGTCATTCTCGTCCAGAGGAAGAGGCTCTACATCGTAGCTGCGCCTCCAGAGCTTCACCTGCTCGTCGCCATATTTTTCGGCGGTTTCGGCCTTGTTCAGCCCCTGGAGCATTCCGTAATGTTTCTCGTTCAGTCTCCAGCTCTTATACACAGGAATCCAGTCCAGATCCATTGCGTCAAGGACATTATTCAGAGTCTTTATGGCCCTCTTGAGGTAAGAAGCATAGGCGACTTCGAACGTGAAGCCTTTCTCTTTAAGAGTTCTTCCAGCTTCGAAAGCTTCTTGGATGCCTTTTTCGCTAAGATCGACATTCGTCCATCCCGTGAACCTGTTCTCTTTGTTCCACTGGCTCTCGCCATGACGAATTAAAACAATTCTTTTCATACTCTTAAATATTTTGGATTATTTTCAGTTTCCGCATCTGTTATTGCGCCCTGGCTCCACTGTCCCACACATATTCGCACGGCAAAGATACAAAATTCCCCATCATTTGGCACCATGTCTCCCACTGTATAGCCAAATTCCCCAGCCCTGGCTTTCCTGATTGCAGCTGAAGTCATATCCAGAACGACACCCTCGTCATCCAGAACGACCCTACCCGTCATCCAGAACTTGATTCAGGATCTAATGCCCATGGACTAGATTACGGGTCAAGCCCGTAATGACTTGAGGGTAGTGAACGACTTGGCCTCCGGCATTTCTCAGCCATCCTTCAATAGGTGTCTGCGAGCGTAGTCGCTGCACCAGTCGGTGAAGGGACAGTCCGTGCATTTCGGGGTACGAGCTGTGCAGGTGTATCGGCCATGGAGGATGAGCCAGTGGTGGGCGATGGGTCTCAGGTCTTCAGGGATATTGGCTTCGAGGTCTTTCTCTACGGACTCAACTGTCTTGCCGTTGGAGAGACCTAGGCGGCGCGATACTCTGAACACATGTGTGTCTACAGCGATTACTGGCTCTTTGTATATTATAGAGGCAACTACATTTGCAGTTTTGCGGCCAACGCCAGGAAGCGTCATCAGGTCATTGATTGTGGATGGCACTTCGCCGCCGAAATCGGAAATGATCTTCTGGGCCATAGCAATCAAGTGTTTCGTCTTGCTGTTTGGATAAGAAATGCTCTTAACGTAGGGGAATACCTCGTCGAATGTGGCAGCAGCAAGCTTAGCTGGCGTTGGAAATGCCATGAAAAGATGTGGGGCTACCATATTCACGCGCTTGTCGGTGCATTGTGCGCTAAGTATAACCGCAATTAGCAGCTGGAATGGAGAGTCATAATGCAGCTCCGTATTTGCTGCTGGCTGGTTCTTCTGGAACCAGTTCAATATATTCCTATATTTTTCTTTCTTTAACATAGTTTCGCTTTTGACATCCTCAGGTAGTTATCCCCTGCAGCATTGCTGCCCAATCCGAACCACAAGTGGGTTAATCCCGTGGACAGCATCTCCAAAGCAGCTGCGATCACTGAAAGGCGTGAAGGCTGCTGGGGGTGGTGGTGGCAGCACCACCTTAGATTGTCAGTGCCAGATCAATGGCTTCATTGTTGAGGCTCTCTTCGCAGCTCTCGCCTTTGCAGACGAAGACCCTGCCTGGGTAGTGTCCGAAGATATTTCTATTGTGAGTCACCATCAAGATGGCAGTGCCATTCTCCTTATTGATTTTCAGCAATAAATTCAAGATTCCTTCAGCCGTCTCACTGTCTAGGTTTCCCGTAGGCTCGTCGGCAAGGATGACTTGCGGATTGTTCAGCAGTGAACGGGCTATGGCAATTCTCTGCTGCTCGCCACCTGAAAGCTGGTGAGGCATTTTATGCGCCTTGTCTCTCATGCCGACGCCGTCAAGCACCTCTGAAATTCGCAAGTCTATCGCATCCTTGTCCTTCCAGCCAGTGGCACGCAGCACGAATGAAAGATTCTCTTCCACGCTCCTATCCATCAGAAGCTGAAAGTCTTGGAAGATGACGCCAAGCTTCCTGCGAAGCATAGGAATATCTTTCTCGCGTATGCCGTTCAATTTAAATCCACACACCTCCCCGAAGCCTTTTTCAAGCTTGTTTTCGGCCATCATCGTGCGGATGATTGAAGTCTTTCCAGTGCCAACCTTGCCCACAATGTAGACTAGGTCGCCGGGATAAATTTTCATGTCCAGGTCGTAAATGACAGGATTCTCTCCATTCAGGATTTCGGCATCTTTGAAAGTAATCAGCGGCTCTTTTGGGATCGCTTCTGTAGAAGTGTCCTGCTGGACTGCGTCCTTCGCAAGTATCTCCTCAGATGCGGAAGCCTGCTGAGCTGCGTCCTGAATCGGTTCGTTTTTTGCTGTCATATCCTAGTTCTCTTCCATTAATTGAACAAATATAATTGAAATTTTACTTATTTATTGAGTATTTTTGTGTGATTAATATTTAAGATAGTCGATATGAAGCTTAAACTGTTAGCGGCGGTCATTATCTTGGCAATTATGCTGCCTGCGTCAATGCAGGCTCAGAACAAGCAAAAAGATGATTTCCGGCAGGCAATGGATCTTTACGAACACGGAATGTTCGAAAGAGCCGAAAGCATATTCAATGAAATCTATTCAAATACTGGCGATGAAACAGCCCTCGGGTACAAGGCTCTTTGCTCTGTTCGGCTGCAAGAAGTTGGCTATGAGGCTGTTGCAAATGAATATATCATCAATCATCCATATTCCAGCCTCGTGCCGCAAATACATTTCTACAAAGGACTGAACATCTTTGACGACCAAAATTATCATGATGCCCTTGTGGAATTCAGCCAAGTGGATACGAAAGACTTGAATGTTTCCCAGATTCCCGAATATGAGTTCAAGTACGCCTATTCAAAATTTGGAGCAGGCGACTATGATGGCGCCAGAATGGAATTCGAGAAAGTGGAAAATATGCCTATGTCGGACTATACTGCACCTTCAAGATACATCCTAGGCTATATCAATTACTCCCACAAGCAGTTTAAGGCTGCTTACGGCTGGTTCGAAAAATCCGAGAAAGATCCTCGTTTCGAAGAGCTTTCAAAATATTACAAGGTGGAGTGCCGCTTCATGATGAGAGATTATGACTATGTAATCGAGAACGGCATAGATATGATGGAAAACGCCCCTGGCAACAGGCGGTCTCATCTGGCAAGAATCATCTCAGAGTCTTATCTTGCCCAAGGGGATAACGACAACGCCAAGAAATATTACGATATGATAAACCATAGCAGCAGGGATAGGGATCGTGATGATTTTTTCTATGCAGGGTCTCTGTATTATGCTGCTGGCGACTATAAGGGTGCCATCGACAACTATTCGATGATGAAGGAACGCACGGATTCCATCGGGCAGATAGCCAATTACGAATTAGGCTACAGCTACATCCAGACCGGCAACAAAGTGGCGGCGATGGATGCGTTCAAGGCCGCTTCGGAATATTCATTTAACTCGAAGGTTCAGGAAGACGCTCATTTCAATTACGCTAAGCTCTCATTTGACTTGAACCATAACCCTTCCGTATTCGATGATTATATGAAGAAGTACGGCAAAGCTAAAGGGGACCAGATTTACAGCTATATGGCTCTTTCGTGCCTTTACAATCACGACTATTCAGGAGCGGTGGATGCCTACAGCCATATAGACCTTTTGGACGATGACCAGAAGGCCAATTATATGAAAGCCAATTACCTAAGGGCTCAACAGCTAATCGGTGGAGGCTCCTGGAAAGACGCAATTCCTCTGCTGAAGGCCGCTTCATTTTATTCGAACAAGCACGATGGCTTCAATCAGCTAGCTCGCTACTGGCTTGGAGAATCACAATTCCGCAGCGAACAATACTCTGCCGCCGCCGAAGCTTTCAAGGACCTTTACAATATTTCGGCCCTGGACAAGCAAGAGGAAGGAAAACTACTGCCGTACAATATAGGCTGGTGTTATTTCAAGAATAAGGAATATGCAGCTGCGGCCAAATGGTTCGATGAATATCTTGGGACGAGGAACCCTGAGATGGGAGAAGATGCTGCCCTTAGGCGGGCAGATTGCGATTTCGTTAATAAGGACTATGCGAATGCAATAAAAGAATATGAGAACGCTATGCGGCGTTTTGCCTATGCGGACAACCTATATCCTTATCTGCAGTGCGGAATTGCCTACGGCCTGTATGGGAAAAATGACAAGAAGATAGAGTCGCTGTCTCGGGCACTCACGTCTAAGCCTTCGGCACAATATTACCCAGAGACCATGTACGAGCTCGGTCGGGCTTATGTGGCAGGTGGGAAGAGTGATGATGCGGTGAGCTGCTATGAGAAGCTACGCAAGAATTCTTCTGACAAGACCATAAACGCTCGCTCCTTGATAGAGCTTGGAATGATAGCTAGGAATAAGTCAGACAATGATAAGGCTCTGGGCTATTACAAGCAGGTAGTTGAGGAAATGCCTGGAACTGAATATGCTCAGAATGCCCTTCTTGCCATAGAGTCAATATATCAGACTCAAGGGCGCGCAGATGAATATCTTGACTATGCCGATAAGGTGGGTGCTAACTTCGGCAAGACCGACAGCGAGAAAGATGACATGTACTTTGCTGCCGCCGAGCAGGTGTTCATGACCGAGAATTATGAAAAGGCCTCCCAGTCACTTCAAAATTATATGAGCCGTTATCCGAACGGAAAGAATATCGCCAAGGCCGATTATTATATGGCTGAATGCGAGAGGAATACTGGCAAGAAGGAGCAGGCCTGCGACTGGTATGCGAAAGCACTGTCAGCAGACCCGAATGCGGCATATTCAGAAATGGCTCTCCTTCGCAGCGGCCAGCTCTATTATGAGATGGAGCGTTTCAACGAGGCATACAGGAATTACGCTGCCCTAGTTCAGAAAACCAGCGATGCCGACATGACCAACGCCGCTAGGCTTGGACTCATGAGATCGTCGTACAAGGCTCAGGATTGGCAGTCTGCCATCAGCCAGGCAGAAAAGGTGAAGGCATTGAAAAAAGTCACAGCTGATGAAAGCAGGGAGGCGGAGTATGTTTGTGCTAAGTCTTATCTCTCTACTAATGAAAGAGATAAGGCATTCGATATGTTCAATAAGCTAAGCGCTAAGCCTGCGACTGATGAAGGCGCCGAGGCTACATACATGCTCATTCAAGATGCATACGATCAAGGTGAATATGCTTCCGTTGAATCTAAGGTCTATAAATTCGCGAAAGATGCTCCAGATCAGTCTTACTGGCTGGCTAAGGCATTCATAACGCTCGGTGACTCATTTGCCGAGAGGGACGATTACAAGCAGGCTAGGGCGACTTTCGAAAGCGTCAGGAATGGCTATAAACCAGAAAAAGGCACTTCTGATGATGTCCTGGATAATGTGAGGATGAGGCTTGAGAAGCTTAATAATATAGAATCAGGCAATGAATAATATTAAAAGAATATATTTCACCGCAGCTGCGCTAGGCGCATGTGCTATTTCTTTCGGCCAGAATCTGAACCCTACGGTCGAGGTTACGAATACCTATGAAGGGGATCCATCGCATATTCAGAAACCTTTCACTGAGATGGTAGTCCCGGATTCGTTGTTACGATTCGATTTGGATTTCAATTATCAGGTTTTCGATAATCCTTATGACGCATCGTATAGTTTCAAGCCATACATGCTGAACGTTAGGCCTGGCAGGGACGCTTGGCGAGGCAAGGGCCTCTATCTGAAGGCAGGAGCGGGCTACTCGCTTCATCCGCAGCTGGATTTCGTATGGAGTCCGGAGAGGAAAGGGCCCTTCCAGTTCAGCATCTATGCTAATCACAGATCTTATTTCGGAAAATATCATGCGATTGTTCCTAAACTGATGTCTGGCCCACAGGGTGGGTACGAGCTGAAATCCAATGGGGATTCGTATAAAGGCCACGATGCTCTTACAAGAGCTGGCTTCGATGGCCGGTACAGCTGGGATTCAGGCGCGTTTGCTTTCGGCATCGGTTATTATGGCTTGAATACTAAAGACACGCTTACGTCTCAGAGCTACAATGCGGCTGATGTCTGGCTGAACTTGCAGTCTTACGATAGCCCGGACGCTCAGTTCTATTATGATGCGACCATCAAAGGACGCTTCGGGAAAAACAATCTGGAATATTCCTCAGGCCTCGGCAACCTTTATGGCAAATCCACATTGAATGTGCTGAGTGAATTAGGGATAGCCGAAGGGAGATGCGATTACAAGGAAACCGTAATGTCGCTGGACGGCAATGTGGGTTTTGCCGTGAATGGACATAAGTTCTTGGTCGGCATCGATGGCGCATACGCATCATATTCAGACTTGCTGCAGGGTGCATACGGGGTGTTCGCTGTCACGCCTAAGTACGTGTTCGAGAAAGGCAAGCTGAAAGTCAATGTCGGCCTGCGCATTCAGCATTTTTTCAGCAGTAATGACGGGAAGGACCTCTTGGAGCCAGAAGAGTGGGATGGAGGAGCCCTGCTGAACCCGGACATTTACGCTAGCGTCGCTATAGTCAATGGTTTCCAGCCTTATGTACGGATATACAATGGCACGAAAATCAACACAATGTCTTCTGTGCAGGAAGGAAGAAATCATTATTTCAATCCGCTGTGCTTCAGTTTAGGCAATGATACGGGTTACGACCTCAGTGCTGGTTTCAAAGGAGATTTCTCGACGGCATTCCACTATGACGTGAACGCCAGGCTGAATTCGTATGACGAAACCTTGATGGATTACGTTGCTTATTCTGGGAAAGAGTATTACGTTCCAGCATATTTGCGTAGCGAATGCGACGTTTTTTCTGTAAATGCACTCATGAATTTTAGATTGAAAAGGTTCAAGGTCGATGCCGACTTTCATTATTACCATACTAAGTTTGAAGAAGACAGCCGCCATGCTTTTGCCATGCCTGACTTCACTTTCGGCCTGAAAGCTGTTTACGACATAACGAGCCGGATATATTGTGGGGCGAATATGAGTTATGTACACAAGAGAGAAGGGGATTTCTACGTTAATTCCCAAGGTGGTTATTCAATTCCAGGTTGGTTCGATTTAGGCATTTTGGGAGGATATCAGTTCAACCGAAAGCTCGGCTTCTGGCTGGAAAGCGGAAACCTTCTGGGCCAGAAAGTTCAGCCGAATCCGTTCTACGTCGAAAAAGGTCTCTGGATTACGGCGGGCTTAACCTTGAATTTATAGAAATAATTTAGTAAATTTGTCTGTTTTATGGGATGACCTAAAACAGACAAATTTTTTTGACAAGCTATGATAGAAAACGAAGAGGCGAAAAAGGCGGAAGAAGCATATTCCGCGAGTAGCATACAGGTCCTTGAAGGGCTTGAGGCAGTAAGGAAAAGGCCATCGATGTACATCGGAGACGTAGGTGAAAGAGGTCTCCATCATCTTGTTTACGAAGTAGTTGATAATAGCATCGACGAGGCAATGGCGGGGTTCTGCACAGACATCACCGTCACTATTCTGGAAGGCAATTCAATCAGGGTCTCCGATAACGGCCGCGGTATTCCTACGGGCATGCACCCTAAGGAGCATCGTTCTGCTCTGGAAGTGGTTCTCACGGTGCTTCACGCTGGTGGGAAATTCAATAAGAACAGCTATAAGGTTTCGGGAGGTCTCCACGGCGTGGGTGTTTCCTGCGTCAATGCTCTTTCTGACGATTTCGAGGCTGAAGTGCATCGCGAAGGGCATATTTACATCCAGAAATATTCTAAAGGCAAGCCGCTGGGACCAGTTCAGGTGGTAGGCGACTGCAATGACACAGGCACGACCATCACTTTCCATCCGGATACGGCCATTTTTACCCAGTCAATAGTTTATAAATACGATACCTTGGCTGCCAGAATGCGTGAGCTTGCCTACCTGAATAAAGGCATACGCATAACGCTCACTGATGACAGGCCGGATCATCTGGTTGAGGAATATGTCACCGATGCGCACGGGGACGAAAAGCCTACCGGCAAGATGATCAAGCACCAGGATGTCTTCTACTCAGAGCATGGCCTGAGGGAGTTCATTGAATATCTCGACGCAGGCGCCAGCCAGCTCATCCCGGAGCCTATCTGCACCCAGAACGACAAAGTGATTCCGATAGACATAGCTCTGTCTTACAATAACGGATTTGCCGAGAAAATATATTCATACGTCAACAACATTCATACGATAGAAGGCGGCACGCATCTGCAAGGCTTCAAGATGGGCCTTTCAAGATCCCTTAAGAACTATGCCGAGAAGAATAACCTGCTAGCTAAATACAAAGGTGACTTAGCTCCGGAGGACTTCCGAGAAGGCCTTACTGCCGTGGTTTCCGTGAAAATCGCCGAGCCTCAGTTCGAGGGACAGACAAAGACGAAGCTTGGTAATCCAGAAGCCACTTCGGCTGTTTCGCAGGCCACTTCACAGGCCATGGATCAATATCTTGAGGAGCATCCGAAAGAGGCAAAACTCATAATCGAGAAAATCGTGCTGGCAGCTACAGCAAGGAATGCCGCTCGCAAAGCCCGCGATATGGTACAGAGAAAGTCCGTTATGTCCGGTGCCGGAATGCCTGGCAAACTGGCTGACTGCTCGGACAGGGATCCGGAGAAGTGCGAGCTTTTCTTGGTCGAGGGTGATTCTGCCGGTGGAACTGCTAAGCAGGGTCGTAACAGGAGGTATCAAGCAATCCTGCCTCTGAGAGGAAAGATCCTGAACGTGGAGAAGGCAGCGGGTGACAGGGCTTTCGACAGCGAGGAGATACGAAATATTTATACGGCTCTCGGGGTTTCCGTGGCCCAGGAAGATGAGAACGGGGAGAAGAGGATGGACTTGAGCAAATTGCGTTATCACAAGGTCATAATAATGACCGATGCCGATGTCGATGGCAGCCATATCGCCTGCCTAATACTAACTTTCTTCTTCCGTTACATGTTTGACTTGATTAAGAACGGGTACGTTTATCTGGCTACTCCTCCGCTTTATCTCGTGAAGAAAGGTAAGGAGGAAATATACTGTTGGACCGATGATCAGAGGTCTGCTGCGACCGAGAAGCTAGGCCGTGGTTCCGACAAGGGAGTTACCGTCCAGAGGTACAAAGGTCTCGGTGAAATGTCTGACCAGCAGCTCTGGGACACCACTATGGATCCAGAGAAGAGAAGACTGCGCAAGATCACGATTGATAATGCGGCTCAGGCAGAAAGGACGTTCTCCATGCTTATGGGTGACGATGTTCCTCCTCGTCGGCAGTTCATAGAGGAAAATGCGCATTACGCAAATATTGATGCTTAAAAATTCGCAATAATATGTACAACGACATTTTTGCAAGGATTTCTAAAGATACTGGCGGCCCAATCGGCCAGTATTATGACGATGGCTATGGTTATTACATGTTCCCTCGGCTGGAGGGGGAATTAGGCCCTCACATGAAGTTCAATGGGGTGGAGATGCTCAACTGGAGCCTCAATAACTACCTCGGCCTGGCGAACGACCCAGAGGTACGCAAGGCAGATGCCGATGCAGCCAATGAGTGGGGGCTGGCCTATCCTATGGGCAGCCGAATGCTGACCGGCCAAACTCGCTACCACGAGGAGCTGGAGAGGCGTTTCGCAGCCTTTGAGAAGAAGGAGGATGCCTTCCTGTTCAATTTCGGTTATCAGGGAATAGTTTCAGCCATTGATGCCCTTACTGGTCGTCACGACGTGATTGTGTACGATGCTGAGGCTCATGCATGTCTGCTGGACGGAATTCGCCTGCACGTGGGCGATAGCTTCAAATACAGACACAATGACATCGAGAGCTGCGAGAAGGTGCTCTCCAGGGCTTGCAAGCTGGCAGAAGAAAATGGCGGCGGCGTGCTGCTCATCACAGAAGGCGTGTTCGGAATGACCGGTGCGCTCGGAATCTTGGACAAGATCGTAGAACTCAAGAAGAAATATCAATTCAGAATATTCGTGGATGATGCTCATGGTTTCGGCATCATGGGCGAGCATGGCAGAGGCACCTCTGAACATCTGCACTGCATGGACGGCATCGATCTTTACATCGGAGCCTTTGCGAAAAGCATGGCCAGCATAGGCGGCTTCATTGCAGGTCCGAAGGACATAATCAAGTATCTGAAGTTCAACATGCGCTCTCAGATGTATGCCAAGGCGCTTCCGATGCCTCTTGTCATAGGAAACATGAAGCGGCTCGAAATCATCGACAGCCCTAAGGGCGATTCTTTGCGCAAGCAGCTTTTCACAGTTACGAGGGCCCTCCAGGATGGATTCCGCAAGGAGGGATTCGACATAGGGCCGGCAGAGGCCTGCGTCTCGCCTGTGCACGTGAAGGGCGGAATCGGCGAGGCCACTCATATAGTCAAGGATCTTCGCGAGAACTACAAGATATTCTGTTCCATAGTCATCTATCCGGTGATTCCGAAGGGAATGATAATATTCAGAATCATTGCTACTGCTGCCCATACTCTCGAAGACGTGGACTACACGCTCAATGTTTTCAAGGAGATAAGGGAGAAGCTTGACAAGGGATACTATTCCAACGAGGAGATTGCTACAATGACAGTCATGAAATAAATTCTCTGAATATGAATCCTGAATATTTCAGAGACAAAGTTATTATAGTAACTGGAGCCAGCTCGGGAATCGGGTTGGCTTCGGTGCGTCTTTTTGGCTCATTCGGGGCGAATGTCGTGATGGCTGCGAGATCCTATGAGAAATTGCTTGAACTGGCTCCGTCGGTGAACGGGAATCCTGAAAAAGTGCTCTGCGTGAAGGCCGACGTGAGCGTCGAAGAAGATTGCAAGAACCTCATTGCAAAGACTGTCGAAAAATTTGGAAGAATTGACATACTGGTCAATAACGCCGGTATTTCGATGAGGGCTATGTTCAAAGATATGGACTTGTCTGTCATTAAAAGGCTGATGGACGTGAACTTCTGGGGCACGGTTTATTGCACTAAATTCGCCCTGCCTTACCTGCTTGGTACGAAGGGGCAGGTCGTAGGAGTCATTTCTACCGCAGGATATTGTGCTTTGCCAGCCAGGACAGGATATTCCTCTTCAAAATATGCCATCAGGGGTTTCTTGGACACTATTCGCATCGAGCATATGAAAGATGGCCTGAACGTGCTTGTCTTTGCTCCTTGCTACACTTCTTCCAATGTTCGCAATGCGGCTCTCACCGCCAATGGCTCAGCACAAGGCAGCACTCCACTCAACGAGGGCAGGCTGATGAGCGCAGAAGAGTGTGCGATGCATCTGGCAAAGGCTCTTGGGAAAAGACGTTCGGAAGTCATTCTGGGTGCACTGGGCAAAGCTTCCGTGTGGGTACACAGGCTTTTCCCAAGGCTGATGGATCGCCTGACTTATAAATATATTGCTAGAGAAACGGGAAGTCCCTTCAAATAATTAATCGAGATGAAACTGCCACGTCTTCCAAAAAACTATCTTCGGATTATTCTTCCGCTTTTCGCGCTTTTCCTCGTTCTTCTTTTCATTTTTCCGAGGAATGCGAAATTCAGCTACGACTATAGGAAAGGTTCGCCATGGAATCATGAGACGCTGATTGCCCAGTTTGATTTCCCTATCTTGAAATCTGACGAGCAGCTTAGGGAGGAGCGTAGCGCGAACCGTTCCGTTGAGGTTCCGTACTATGTCTATAAGGAAGATGTGGTGACAAACAGCAGGAAAGCTGCCGACGAGGCTGACCTGGGGGACTATTCTTGGCTGAGGCCGATAATCGTGTCCTCCATGCTGGACATCTATTCCAGCGGGGTTGTGAGCGACGAGGGCGTGAAGCTGGACTCTAGGGCAAAGAAAAACCCTGATGCGGTTTTATATATTCATAAAGATAAGAGAGTCACCAAGAAGCCTGTTTCAGAGGTGCTTAAAGAATCAGATGCTAAAGCCAGGCTTCTTGACGATGTTGCTAAGAAAGCAAAAGGTGCCAATGCAGATTCGGTGCTGAATGATAGTGGCCTCTATAATCTCATCTCGCCTAATCTTGAATATGATGCCAAGACGACCGAGCTGGTGAACTCGCAGAGATATTCTCAGATTTCGCCTACGCAAGGGTTCGTGAGCGCTGGGCAGCTCATTGTCTCAAAAGGCGAGATAGTCACTGCCGAGGTGGCTCAGATTCTTGATTCATACAAGGTTGAATATGAGGCCAGCATGGGTTACGGCGGCCCGAAAGTGTTATTCTGGTTAGGGAATGCTCTCATAGCTGCGTTGTTGGCGTTCTTGATATTCCTAGCACTCTATTTTTCAAATAACAACATATTCAAAGAAAATAACAAGTTCTATTATGTGCTGTTCGTTTTTCTCTTGATTACCGTTGTAACGCTTATAATCAATAAATTCGCTCCAAGATTCATCTACATGGTGCCGTTCACCCTGACTGCCCTGTTATTGGAAGCGTTTTTCAAGAATAAGTTCATAATTCCGCAATGTTTCATATCTCTGCTGCCGCTTCTGATTTTCGCCAATAACGGAATCGTGCTTTATGTGATATTCATTTCAGGCAGCCTGGTCGCAATATATACTTTTAGATTTTTCAATCATAGCTGGATGCAGTTCATCTCCGCAATGATAGTATTCTGCACGATGGCTCTTACGTATTTCGGCTTCAGGATGATTGACATGGTGAATGATAACCCTTACCAGGCCCTCCTCTTCCTTTTCGTGTCTTCTATGCTCTCTGTGGCTGGGTACCCGTTGGTTTATCTTTTCGAGAGGATGTTCAACCTTGTGTCGAATTCTCGCCTGAGGGAACTGTGCGACACGAACAATCCGCTGCTGAGGCAGCTGGAGCATCTTGCGCCTGGCACTTTCCAGCATTCTCTGCAGGTCATGAATATGGCGGATGCGGCTGCGCGCGCCATTGATGCGAACCCTTTGCTGGTAAGCGCAGGAGCATTATATCACGACATTGGCAAAATGAAAAACCCACTATGCTTCATTGAAAACGCCAGCATGAATCCAGGAGGGGCGCATTATCACGATCATCTAACCCCGAAGGAGAGCGCAAAGGCCATAATCAAGCACGTTGATGATGGCTTGGAGCTGGCGGATAAATATAATCTGCCTGAAGTGATCAGGGAGTTCATCAGAACCCACCAGGGGACATCCGCAACGACATATTTCTATAATAAATATCTCAACGAGGGTGGGGATCCTTCGGATGTGGCCGATTTCTTCTACCATGGGGAAAAGCCTTACACAAAGGAACAGACCATACTTATGATATGCGACACTATGGAAGCTGCCTCTAGAACGTTGAAAGACAATTCCCAGGAGGCCTTGTCTGAATTCGTCGAGCGGATGGTGGCTATGAAGGTGGATGCGGGGCAGCTGGATAATTCCATTATCTCCATAAGGCAGCTATGCACCCTTAAGCAAGTCTTGAAAGATTATTTAAGGCAAATATTCCACGAGAGGATAGAATACCCTAACCGTAAGCCCGGTATTGGCAGATTGGGGATAAATGTTTAACTTTGAACCCATTTTTTGAATATAAAATATTAATATACAATGGAAGTCACAAAGAATCAAATCGATGATTTGAACATCGAACTTACAATTGCCTTGAAGGCAGATGATTATGCCGATGCGGAAAGAAAAAGCTTGGCTGTATATAAGAGAAAGGCGGATTTCAA
This sequence comes from Bacteroidales bacterium, assembly GCA_028724885.1. Classification (GTDB taxonomy): domain Bacteria; phylum Bacteroidota; class Bacteroidia; order Bacteroidales; family UBA932; genus Cryptobacteroides. The sequence goes on from JAQYTJ010000024.1 coordinate 27,183, forward strand.
AGGATTCCGCAAGGGCATGGCTCCGATCAGCCTTGTCAAGCGGATTTACGGTGAGCAGGCGCTGTACGAGGCTATCAACGGCATCGTTGCCGAGCAGCTAGATAAATTCATAAAGGACAATAATCTGAAAGTATTAGGCGAACCTCTCCCTAGCGAGAACCAGAAAGAGAATGACTGGAAGGACGGAGCAGATTTCGAATTCAAATTCGACATTGGCCTGTCTCCAGAGCTGAATTTCGAGGTTGACGAGTCAGACAAATTCACTTATTACGACATCGAAATATCCGATAAGGAGAAAGCAGATGCGAAAGCGGATCTGCTCCGTCAGCATGGCGATTTTCAGGAGTGCGAAAAGGCCGGAGAGGATGATCTCCTGACGGTAGACCTCAGGCAAGGCGAGAAGTCGGTGGAAGGCGCTTACGTGAGCATACGCAGCGTGGCTGATTCGCAGAAGAGCCTGTTCGTAGGCGTCAAAGCCGATGATAAGTTCACCGTAAACGTGAACGAGGCCTTTGCTAATGAGGTAGACAGGGCTAATCTGCTGAAAGTCAAGAAAGAAGACTTATCTGGAATGGAGCCTGAATGGGAGGTCACCGTCGTGAACGTAAAGACGTTCGCCCCTGCCGAGGAGAATCAGGAGACATACGACAAGATTTTCGGGCAAGGCGTCGTGACTACTCCTGAAGAATTCGAAGTCAGAATAATCGAGAGGCTTCAGAACAGCCACAAGCAGGATTCGGACTACAAGCTGAATCAGGATATTCGTGAATATTATGTCAATAAAGCTGGCATTTCGCTTCCTGATGCCTTCCTGAAAAGATGGCTTCTGGAGAATAACAAAGAGAAAGTCACCAAAGAGGATGTCGATAAAGAGTTTGAAGGCTTCGCAAAAGATTTCAAATGGCAGCTCGTGCGAGGCTATATCCTCAAGAAATTCGACGTGAAGATTAATGATAAGGACTTGCTTGATGCCGCAAAAGGCTATGCGGCATATCAGTATGCCATGTACGGCATGGGAAATCTCTCGGAGGAGATACTCAAAGACGCAGCACATCATTTCCTCCAGGACGAACGTCACTCTCGCAATATCGAGGAGTTCGTAGAGAACGATAAGGCAGTGGCTGCCGTGAAAGAGCATGCTACCCTTGAGGGTAAGAAAATCTCATTTGAGAAATTCGGGAAGCTGAAATAATATGAAAGACAATTTCAATGAATATGCTGTCAAAGGTAGGGGTCTGAGTTCCAATACCCTAGACGATTACAAAAGAGCGATTGATGATTACATCAATCCGACTATTATCGAAGAGAGAAAACTTAATGTCGCCTCTATGGATGTTTTCAGTCGCTTGATGATGGACAGGATTGTATTCTTGGGCGTACAGATCAATGACGACGTAGCCAACATCATCACGGCTCAGCTGCTGTATCTTGCATCCGCAGATCCGTCGGCAGACATATCGCTGTACGTCAATACCCCAGGCGGAGTAGTGACATCCGGTCTTGCGATCTACGACACAATGCAGCTCGTGGAACCCGATGTGGCGACCATCTGCATAGGCCAGGCTGCTTCTATGGGTTCAGTGCTCCTTTGCGCCGGAGCTAAAGGCAAGCGTTCATGCTTGCCTCATGCAAGGGTGCTGATCCATCAGCCACTCGGAGGCGCTCAGGGGCAGGCTTCTGACATCATGATCGCCGCCAAGGAAATAGAGAAGATGAGAACCGAGCTTTATACAATAATCTCTGAGCATTCAGGCCAGCCTTACGATAAGGTATTCAAGGATGCGGACAGGGATTATTGGATGAATGCCAAGGAAGCTCTTGATTATGGCATGGTAGACGAGATCCTCACTAAGAAAGCTAAATAAATGGCAAGCGGAAAGACGACATCTAAGGGGGGAAGACGCTGCATGTTCTGCGGAATGAAGGAGAGCGAGGTGCCTTTCCTCATTGAGGGGCTTTATGGCTGCATTTGCAGCGATTGCGTTGAGCTGGCTCACAGCTATCTAAAGGACTTGACAAGCTCCAACGCAAAAAAAAATAATCTTGGAAGGATAGAAGACGTTAAGAAGCCTAAAGAAATAAAGGCGTTTCTTGATGAATATGTCATCGGCCAGGATCGTGCGAAAAAAGTGCTTTCCGTGGCCGTCTACAACCATTATAAGCGAATCAACCACAATCTGGTGGACAAGCCGGACGATGGAGTGGAGCTGGAGAAATCCAATATCTTGCTCGTAGGGCCTACTGGAACTGGCAAGACATTGCTGGCCAGAACTATAGCTAAGATGCTTAATGTGCCGTTCACGATTGTAGACGCGACGGTGCTCACAGAGGCTGGTTATGTCGGTGAAGATGTGGAGAGCATTTTGACAAGGCTTCTGCAAGAGGCCGATTACGATGTCGCTAAGGCTGAGAGGGGGATAGTTTTCATCGACGAGATAGACAAGATCGCCCGCAAGAGCGACAACCCATCCATTACCAGGGATGTTTCTGGCGAGGGCGTTCAGCAGGCTATGCTGAAGCTGCTTGAAGGAAATGTGATAAATGTGCCGCCAGAGGGAGGTAGGAAGCATCCAGAGCAGGAGTTCATTCACGTTAACACTCAGAATATTCTCTTCATTTGCGGAGGAGCTTTCGAGGGCATTGAGAGAAAGATTGCGCAGAGACTGAACACTCAGGTGATTGGTTTTGGCGCCACGAAGAAACAGAGGGTGGACAGGAACAGTCTGCTGAAATATGTGGATGCCCAGGACATGAGAGCTTACGGCCTGATTCCTGAAATAATAGGCCGTCTGCCAGTCATCACTTATCTTGATCAGCTGGACAGGGATGCGCTCCTGAGGATTCTGACGGAACCGAAAAATGCTATTCTGAAGCAGTATGAGAAGCTTTTCGAAATGGATGGCATGACGCTGAAGATCGAACCTGGGGTGAAAGAGCTCATCGTCGACACTGCGATAAGCAATAAGCTTGGAGCCCGTGGACTGCGTTCCATCTGCGAGCAGATTTTCGACGATGCCATGTACGATGCCCCGTCTTCCAGCAAGAAGACTTTCACCGTCACCTTGAAGTACGCTCAGCAGAAACTTGAAAATTCCATTCAGCAATGACGACAGATGGCATATTCAGACAGATTCGCTCTAAGCGCACCATGCTCTGCGTGGGGCTAGATACAGACTATGCAAAACTGCCTGAATGCGTCAAGTCTGGACGCAGCGTTACGGAAGCAGTTCTGGAATTCAATAAACGCATCATAGATGCAACAGCTCCGCATTGCGTGGCCTTCAAGCCGAATCTAGCTTTTTATGAATATCTTGGAGCGGCTGGCTGGGAAGTGCTTGGAGAAACGGTTGAATATATTCGTTCCAATCATCCGGAAGAGTTCATAATTGCCGATGCTAAAAGGGGGGATATCGGAAATACAGCGAAGATGTACGCCCGCACGCTTTTTGAAACATTCGATTTCGACGCTGTGACGCTCTCGCCATATATGGGCAGCGAGACGGTCACTCCATTCCTTGAATATCCTGGTCGCTATGCCATAGTGGTGGCACTCTCTTCCAATCCATCGTCGTCTGATTTCCAAGGCCTCGTAAACGGCGCTGTCCCACGCTCTGCCGATAGCTCGGCGTATAAGCCTCTGTATCGAGCCGTGATGGAGAAAATGATGTCCATTTCCACTCCTGATAATATGATGTTCGTGGTGGGAGCTACGAAGGCTGACAAGCTGAAAGAAATCCGTGCATTTTGCCCGGATAATTTCTTCTTGGTGCCAGGCGTAGGTGCTCAGGGGGGGAGCGCAGAGGAGGTGATCGCCAATGGTGCGAGTGCTAAAGGCGGGCTATTAATTAACTCCTCGCGAGCTATCCTTTACGCTTCTTCTGGAGAAGATTATGCCCATGCTGCCGCAGCGATGGCCTCCCTAACTGCAATTTTCAAAGGCTGACCTTATGTCTGCCATGATTTGCAGATGACCTTCATATTCGTAATATTTGCCCTTATCGCGACAGCATTTTCGGCATCGTATTTTCTGCCTTGGGCAGTCAGCAAACTCGTTGGCATATTCATAAAACCAGTTGGGAAGCATGCTCGCAAAGTTGGTAAGCTATTTTTCATTGGTGCATTTTGTTGTTTCATCTTCGGCCTTGGCTTCGGCTGGCGTCTTATTACCGTAAGACACGTCGACATATTCTTTGATGACCTTCCAGTGACTTTTGATGGCTATAAAATTGCGCAACTCTCGGATCTCCATCTCGGTACATATCATTTCAGCCATAAGGCCATAGCGCGTGAGGTACGCAAGACTCTGGCAGAGCAGCCAGATATCATTGTTTTTACTGGGGACATAGTGAATTTAATGCCTTCAGAACTTCGGTCTTTCACAGAAATTTTATCTGGCTTACATGCGCCTGACGGCGTATGGTCCATAATGGGCAACCATGACTACGTAGTCGCTCCTTAAGAGTTATTTAATAAATTGACAATCAATCAAATAAAAGTAGTATTTTTTGTTTTTGTCTGCGGAATTTCGTACCTTTATGTCTGGAAACCTTGCAGAAAATGATAGGAAAATCACCGAACCAGAACGAGGGCGAACTTTTCAGGCCGCTGCTTAAAGAATTCATAGACATGAACCACGAATTGGCATTGCTAGCTGACAGGATAGACTGGCGCTACTTCGAGAAGGAGTTTGCACCCCTCTATTCCAAGACCGGCTGCCCGGCGATGCCGGTAAGATTCATGGTTGGATGCATGATGCTGAAGCACATGTACAATCTGGGAGACGAGACATTGGCAGAAGCCTGGGTGATGAACCCATACTTTCAATACTTCACAGGTGCAGCCTTCTTTGAGCACAAGTTCCCATGCGACCCGAGCGACTTCGTGCACTTCCGCAAGCGCATCGGAGAGTCTGGCTTTCAGAAGATCTTCGAGTATAGCGTGAAGATGTCCGGGAAGAAAGCGGAGGAGCCATTGGTGGTGTCAGACACAACCGTACAGGGCAACAACACGACGTTCCCGACTGACGCGAGGTTGTACAAGAAGGTGATAGACGGCTGCAACAAGATAGCTCACGTCGAGGACATCCCTCAGAGACAGACCTATACGAAGACCAGCAAGGAGTTGCTCCGGATGACATACAACAGCGAGCATCCGAAGCGTCACAAGAAGGCCGCTGCCGCGATGAGGAAGCTCCATACGATCGCCGGCCGTCAAGTACGAGAATTGGAAAGGGTGATGACAGAAGATCAGCGCAGGGAGTATGAAGAAGAACTCATCATCTACAACAGAGTCCTGTCCCAGACTCGCCACAGCAAGGATAAGGTGTACAGCGTCCACAAACCGCATACGGCATGCATAGCAAAAGGAAAGGCAAGCCACAAGTACGAGTTTGGCCAGAAGGTGGGAATGATACTGACAGCCAAATCCCAGATTATCGTTGCAATCAAGGCCTTCGGAGGCAATCCTCACGACAGTAAAACCGTGGAGCCGCTTCTTGAGCAGATGGCTTCCGGGAATCAGAAATTACCTGAGACATTGGCCTATGACCGTGGCGGACGCGGTGCGAAGGAGGTTATGGGAGTCAAGGTGATTACGCCTGGCAAGCCGAAGAAATCGGACACTTCGTATGACAGGAAGAAAAAACGGTATCCATTCAGACGCAGAGCAGGCATCGAACCGGTCTTCGGACATCTGAAGACTGACCACCGCATGCAGGATAACTTCCTGAGTGGCAGGGAATCCGCCTCCATCAACGCAATGCTGGCCGCAACTGGCTGGAATCTGAAGAAAATGATGAAGGACCTTGCAAAGAAGAGCGCAAAGACTTTATTTGTCTTGTTGCAAATCCTCTTCGGAGATCCTCAATATAAATTACAAACTGCGCAATAGGCAGTTGTTAAGGATTGACTAAATATTAACGGACACTTTCCCTGGTGAGGAAGGTTTAGTTTAGGAGGCTCTGCCACCTAGGGCATCCGACTGGCAGTTCGGACTGAGCGACATTTTCCAGCCGCTCAGGATGACTTCCAGAGGATGCTGCCAAGCTCAAACATCTGCCGATCCCAGCCGGTAGCGTGCATGCACCCTGTCATCCTGACGATAGTCATTCAATAACAAGAGATCCTTTCTAGTCAACGATAACGGTGAATCCAAATAGATCCTGAACCAAGTTCAGGATGACGGGTGAGGCCGCCCTGGATGACGGGGTGGATCACTTAGGACGACATGGCTAGAAGGTTGCGGCAATGGGTTCGGAGCCGAAACGGCCACCAACCACAAGCTTAGCTTTCAGAGAAATATTCTTATTATTCGTTTCACCATCGACCATGTCGCTCAAAAGCGCCACAGATTTCTCTGCAATTTCTTGAAGCGGCTGAATCACATGCGGCACGACAGGCTTATTCAAATCATAGATGTCGCTCTCATCGAAACAAACGAACGAGAAATCTTTCGGAAGATTGAGTCCAAGTACGTTCAGAGCATTGAAAGCATAAAGCGCTATCTTCTTCGTAGGCAGAATGAATGCCTCAGTGCCACGTTTCGAAGCATCCTTGAAAGTCTCACGTACCATTTTCTTTGCAGCTACAGCCTCATACTCAATCTTGTGGATACTTATATAATCCTGCAGCCCAGCTTCTTCCATTGCTTTCTCGTATCCTCTCTCACGATCTGTAAGAGAAGTGACACCGCTCTTATAAGAAACCATCTCAATCTTGCCAAAACCCTGATGAATGAGATATTTCGTGGCAATGAATCCCGCACCGACATTGTCTACCAAGACCCTGCCGAAAGCATCACCAGGCATATCCCTATCAATCAGAACCGTAGGAATATTATAATCCACTGCCTTTTTAAGGGCAGCCTCACTTCCAAGGCAAGGAGCTATTATCATTCCTTCGACATTGTACCCGATGACAGTATCTATTAAATTAGAAAGCTTATCCGGATTCTCATCAGAACTAGCGAAAATCACAGTCGTGCCAATTTTATAAGCAGTATTCTCAATATGTCTGCAAATGTCCGAAAAGAACGAATTTGAAATGTCAGACACAATCACTGCAATAGTATGCGAGCGCCCGCTTCTCAGCGAGGCCGCCGCATTGTTTCTTCTGTAGCCAAGTCTCTTAGCGACTTCAAGTACCCTGTGGGCAGTGTTTTGATTCACAGGACAATCCAGCCGCCCGTCTTTCCCCATTTTAGCATTCATTACGAAGGACACCAAAGTCACAGAAACCCCAGCTTCCTTCGCAACATCTCTGATTGTTACTTTCTTCATTATATTAATAAATTAACATTTAGGCCGCCTACAAATCAACCCTGAATCATAACCGTAAGTCCAGCCATAACAATGGAAACCATGCTCATCAGCTTTATGAGTATATTCAGTGAAGGGCCTGACGTGTCTTTGAAAGGATCCCCTACTGTGTCTCCAACAACGGTAGCATGATGATTTACTGAATTCTTCCCGCCGAAATGACCATCCTCAACATATTTCTTTGCATTGTCCCATGCGCCGCCCGAGTTCGCCAGGAATATAGCAAGTATGAAACCTGCGCCCAAGCCTCCGATGAGCAATCCCATAACTCCAGCTGCTCCAAGAATGATGCCTACAAGCACTGGAACTATGATTGCCGTAAGAGCAGGACCTACCATTTCGTGCTGAGCCGCCTTTGTGGATATCTCTACGCAACGTTTGTAATCAGGACGCTGTTTGCCATCAAGGATTCCAGCTATCTCTCTGAACTGACGACGAACTTCCAGAACCATTTTTTGAGCAGCACGGCCAACAGCATTCATAGTGAGCCCACAGAACAAGAATGCCATCATCGCGCCAATGAACACCCCAGCTAGAACCTTCGGATTCATAAGCGTCACATTGTAGTAGTTCACCAGATCCACAAGGGTCGCCTTAGCGACTGCGACCACTTCATCGCCTGCATTAATCATCTCAATGCCCACGTGCTGCAGCCCAATCTTGATTTCCTCAATGTAGGAAGCCAGCAGAGCCAGTGCAGTAAGAGCCGCAGAACCAATAGCAAAACCCTTTCCGGTAGCAGCAGTAGTGTTTCCGAGAGCATCAAGGATGTCAGTACGATGACGTACTTCCGGATCCAAGTCGCTCATCTGAGCATTTCCGCCGGCATTGTCGGCAATTGGACCGTATGCGTCAGTAGCGAGAGTAATGCCAAGCGTTGACAGCATTCCGACAGCTGCTATGCTTATTCCGTACAGCCCGCTGCTCAGATTCTCAGGATTGAACGAAAAGCCAGAAGCACAGAGATAAGAAGCAAGTATTGCCAGCACTATTGTCACTACAGGAATAGCAGTAGAAATCATTCCTAGGCCGATTCCATTGATGATTACTGTAGCAGGGCCAGTCTGGGAGCTCTCGGCAAGTTTCTGAGTAGGCTTATAAGAGTGCGACGTGTAATATTCAGTTGCCTTTCCTATTATCACTCCTGCCAGCAGTCCAGAAATTACAGACAAACTGAGCTGCCACCAATTAGCAAAGCCTAAGAGTTTGAATATAAAGAATGTAGCAACGGCGATGAGAATCGCGGAAAGATTGGTGCCGACGCTAAGCGATTTCAGCAGTTGCTGCAGCCCTGCATCTTCTTTCGTACGCACTGAATATATTCCTAATATAGAAAGCACCACTCCCACTGCAGCAATGGTCATAGGAGCTAGAATGGCCTTCATCTGCATTGCCGTATCACCAAAGAATGTGGAAGCCCCCAATGCCATGGTCGCAAGAATGGAACCGCAGTAGGACTCATAGAGGTCAGCGCCCATGCCAGCCACGTCGCCAACATTGTCTCCGACATTGTCAGCGATGGTCGCAGGATTGCGAGGGTCGTCCTCAGGGATGTCATTCTCCACCTTGCCAACGATGTCAGCTCCGACATCAGCAGCCTTGGTGTAGATGCCACCGCCGACTCTCGCGAACAAAGCCTGAGTGGAAGCACCCATTCCGAATGTAAGCATCGTAGTAGTGATAACCACCAGATTTTGCGAAACATCAGGATCGTAAAATGCTTGAAGCACGAAGAACCATATTGAAATGTCAAGCAAGCCAAGGCCCACGACCGTCAGTCCCATCACGGCTCCGGAACGAAATGCGAGTTTCAAGCCAGAATTAAGCGACTTGCTCACTGCGTTTGCGGTTCTAGCAGATGCATACGTCGCAGTTCTCATCCCTATATAGCCAGCTAGCCCCGAAAAGAAGCCACCGGTCAGGAAAGCGAACGGCACCCAAGGGTTCTGAACATTAAAACCGTATGCCAGAATAGCAAAAAATATTGCCAGAATAATGAAAACAATGAGAACTACCTTATATTGCTGCTTAAGGTATGCCATTGCCCCTTCTCTCACGTACTGAGCAATTTCTTTCATCGTTGGGGTACCTTCGCTCTCCTTCTTCATCTGATGGTAGAAAAGCCCTGCGAAGAACAGAGCCACGACTGAAGCTACAGGTACCAAGTAAAATAATGGGTCCATAAACATTTAATAATTAACAAAATTCCTGAAACGATTTAAGCAGGTCGTGTTTAAAAAGGGTTCCTTTCAGAACCCTTGCGAATGCAAATATATGCAAATAGATTGTTACTGCAATACTAATTTTTGATTTTATTCCTATCAAAAATGTCCATCACGCTAAAATTTTATAAAATTTTAATTCGCCAGACCAAGAAATATGCCTGCCAAAAAGCACCCTAACCGAACATTCTGGCGAAATATTCATAGACCACCTGGCAATCGTCGAGTTCCGGGTGGAAGGCCGTAACTAACTGGTTCCCATCGCGAGCGGCGACTATATGCCCATCCACTACCGACAGCACTTCAACCCCAGCGCCAACGCTCTCAATGTAAGGGGCGCGGATGAATGTCATGGGGATATCCTGCCCTGCGAAAGAGCCACGAGCATGGAAGCTGCCGAGCTGCCTGCCATAAGCATTGCGCCGCACTGATATATTCATTGTGGAAAGGCGTTTGAAAGGGCTTCCCTCCATATTCTTAGCTAATAGAATCAGCCCAGCGCAAGTGCCGAAGACAGGCAACCCACCAAGAATCTCGTCTTTTATAGGATCCATCAGCCCAAGATCCACAAGCAGCTTGGACTGCGTTGTACTCTCTCCTCCTGGAATGATAAGCCCATTCTTCGGCTGATTCCAATCTTTTCTCTGGCGAACTTCGAAACAGGTTATCCCAAGCTCTCCAAGCAATTTCTCATGCTCGACGAAAGCACCTTGCAACGAAAGCACTGCAATGCGTCTGCCCATAATCTCTTATGAATATTTTGCCTTTAGAGGCTATTTCCCTCTTTCGGCCATGAGAACCTTTATTTCCTGCTCGTTTATGCCAACCATCGCCTCTCCGAGATCCTCACTGAGCTCGGCGAGCTTCTTGGCATCGCGGAAATTAGTGACAGACTGCACGATGGCAGCAGCACGCTTTTGAGGGTTTCCGCTCTTGAATATTCCGCTTCCCACGAATACACCCTCAGCACCAAGCTGCATCATTAGGGCAGCGTCGGCAGGGGTGGCTATTCCGCCTGCCGCAAAATTCACCACAGGCAGCTTGCCGTTCTCATGGACGTATTTCACGAGGTCGAGCGGAACCTGAAGTTCCTTTGCTTTCTCGAATATTTCGTCTTCGCTGAGCGAAACAATCCTACGTATCTCACTCTGCATCAGTCGCATGTGCCTTACAGCCTGAATCACGTCGCCCGTTCCAGGCTCCCCTTTCGTGCGAATCATCGTCGCACCTTCTGCAATTCTGCGCAAGGCCTCGCCCAAATCCCTGGCTCCACACACGAAAGGCACGTCGAATTTCGTCTTGTCGATGTGATAGACATCATCGGCAGGTGACAGCACCTCGCTCTCGTCTATGTAGTCTATTTCAATTGCCTGAAGTATTTGCGCCTCAACGAAATGCCCTATCCTGCATTTCGCCATCACAGGAATCGAGACTGCCTGCTGGATACCCTTTATCATCTTTGGGTCGCTCATTCTGGAAACTCCGCCAGCAGCACGAATGTCTGCCGGAATATGTTCCAACGCCATGACTGCGCAAGCCCCAGCCTCTTCGGCGATTTTAGCCTGTTCAGCGTTTGTCACGTCCATGATTACTCCGCCCTTCAGCATCTGGGCGAGATTACGATTAAGAGTCTGTCTGTCTTGATTTTCCATATCCATGATATTATTAGATTTATTTCTTTCTAGCCCTGTACTCGCTTGGCGAAAGCCCTGACATCTTCCTGAAGAAGCGAGACAAATGCGCCTGCGAAGAGAAGCCTGCGCCGTATGCTATCTCCTGGACAGTCTTGCTGGTGCTGTCCAGCTGCATTGCGATGTGGGCGGCCATTTTCTCATCTATGATTGACTTAGGAGCCCGTCCTGCAACCCTACGGCAGACCTGCGAAAGATAGCGGCTGCTGACATTCATCAAGTCGGCATAGAACTGCACGTCCGTCCTCTTGCAAAGATGGTGTTCCAGCTGATCCAGGAAGTCGTTGTAGAGCTGCTGGCTCCGCCCTTGCAAATTGTCCGCTTTCAAAATCAGCCTTGCGGCATATTCATTGGCCTTCCTAATGGCATCTGCGCTGCCAAAGCCTTGGCTTAGGAATGTTGCCAAGGCAGACGAAAAGGCATTCGCCTGGCCATGCAAGGAGGAGCTTTCGCCTAGCAGGACGATTCTAGGGTCGTCCTCATTCTGAATCAGCCACCCGGCTTCGTCTCCACGGACAACGATGAGAGAGCAGAGCGGCATCAGCTGGTTACGAATCCTCATCGCAAGATCGTCATCCATTAGTCGTTCCCCCCTTGAGGACGTGAGAACAGGGTGGAAAACCACATAGTTCGGCTGGTAACGGACGATAGTCTGCGCAAGCATTTCTACCAGCTCAGGGCGGCGAATCATTCCAATCTTCAGAACGGAAGGCTCCACGTCATTCATTATAGCCTCTATCTGTCCAATGACAATCGATGCAGGCAGGTCGTAAAACTGTTGGATCCCGACCGTGTTCTGCACCGTAACAGAGGTGATAGCAGAGACTGGCCTCCCTCCAAGACTCGTTATCGTCCTGACATCCGCCTGCTCCCCAGATTCTCCAGTGCTGTCTGAACCAGTGATAGTCAGCACTATGTTATTGTCCAGCTTCTTCATCACACAGCAAAATAAACCTAAAAATTCCAAAGTCAGAACGTCAGTTCTGAATATGCATAAAATAAACTAAATTCTGGCATGAAAAAAGGCGGCCCATAAAGACCGCCTTCAACATATTCATTTAATATATCTTATTCAGCTTTTGGCGCTTCTTCTTCAGTCTTCGGAGCATCTGGAGCAGCTTCCTCTGCTTTCGGGGCTTTCTCTGCAAGAGACTCGGCCTTCGGAGCATCTGGAGCAGTAGCTTCGGCCTTTGGAGCAGCAGCTTTCTTAGAGCGGCTGCGGCGAGTTGTCTTCTTCTCCTCTTTCTTCTCTGGCTTAGATGCAAGAGCAGCTTCGTTGAAGTCAACAAACTCTACGATAGCCATATCGGCTCCATCTCCCAAACGGAAGCCGTTATGCAATACGCGTAGATATCCTCCTGGACGGTCGGCGATCTTTGGAGCGATCGTTCCGAATAGCTCCTTGATAGCCTCTTTGTCCTTGAGGTAGCTGAACACCATTCTGCGAGAATGAGTAGTATCCTCTTTACTCTTGGTCACCAGAGGCTCAAGATACATTTTCAGAGCCTTAGCCTTAGCGACCGTCGTGTTAATTCTCTTATACTTAATTATAGAGCAGGACATGTTGGCGAGCATAGCCTTTCTGTGGCTGCTCTTACGGCCAAGATGATTGATTGCTTTATTGTGCCTCATTTCTAAACGTTCTTTTTCTTAGGTTCAATATTATATTTCCTTACATCCATGCCGAACTGCAGCTTCATCTTTTCCACAAGCTGATCAATCTCGTTGAGCGACTTCTTACCGAAATTTCTGAACTTCATTAGCTCATTCCTGGAATAAGAAACCAAGTCAGCGAAATTATCAATGTCAGCAGCTTTCAGGCAGTTATATGCCCTCACTGACAGACCAACGTCGGAAAGCTTGGTGAGAAGCAGGTGCCTCATTCTGAGGCTCTCCTCGTCAAGTTCTTTAGAATCGGCTTCAAAGGTGTTTTCTAAAGCCATCTTCTTGTCGTCAGTGAACAGCTTGAAGTGATAGATGAGAATATTCGCGGCATCCTGAAGGGCAGCGCTTGGAGATATTGACCCATCAGTTACGATCTCGAGATTGAGCTTCTCATAATCTGTCTTCTGCTCAACGCGCCAGTTGTCTACGGTCCAGTTCACTTTCCTGATAGGGGTGTAGACCGCATCGATTGGAATCGTGCCTATAGGTGTGTTTTCGTCCCTCAATTCTTCTGCAGGAACGAAACCGCGGCCTTTTGTCACGGTAACAGACATTTCAATTGTAACTGAAGGCTCCAGCGAACAGATATGCTGCTCTGGATTCAACACCTGGAAAGAAGACAATCCTCTTGAAATCTCCTCTGCGGTAAACTCGTTTTTCCCGCTTATCACAATGTTCGCTGTCTCCGTGTCCACGCTATCAACCATTCGCTTGAATCTTACTTGTTTCAAGTTAAGAATGATATCCTGCATGCCTTCGATCACGCCAGGTATGGTAGCGAATTCCTGATCCACGCCTGATATCTTGATCTGACTGATAGCGAAACCTTCGAGAGAGGCTAATAGAATTCGACGGAGCGCATTGCCAATCGTCTGTCCGTAGCCAGGCTCTAGAGGCCTGAACTCGAAACGTCCGACAGTAGCGGTTCCTTCGAGCATTATAACCTTATCTGGTTTTTGAAACGCTAAGATTGCCATAATTTTTTGGGTGTTAAATTATTACTTGGAGTAAAGATCGACGATGAGCTGCTCATTAATGTTCTCTGGGATGTCAGCCCTTGTAGGAATATTCAGGAATTTGCCTGAAAGAGCCTTCGGGTCGAATTCAATCCAAGAATATTTCGTAGCGGAAGCTACGCTCTTCTGGATTACCTCAAGGCTCTTAGAGCGCTCTCTTACTGCAACAATGTCGCCTGGTTTTACCCGCATGGACGGTATGGCGGCAACTTCACCATTAAGGGTGATGTGCGCATGGCTCACAAGCTGTCTTGCGGCCGCTCTGGTAGGAGCGATGCCCATTCTGTATACAACATTGTCAAGCCTGGACTCAAGCAGTAACAGAAGGTTCTCACCTTTCTGGCCAGCCATGCGGGAAGCCTTCAGGTAAGTGTTGTGGAACTGCCTTTCCAGCAGTCCGTACATGTATCTTACTTTCTGCTTCTCCTTCAGCTGGATGCCATATTCACGCATCTTCTTGCGCTTTGCAGCCAATCCATGCTGTCCTGGAGGATAATTCCTTTTCTCGAAATACTTATCGCTGCCAAATATAGGCTCGCCAAATTTACGGGCGATTTTTGTACTAGGACCAGTATATCTTGCCATGGTAATTTCTTTTTAATACGTTAAACTAAACTTTACGACGGCCTTTTGGTCTGCATCCGTTGTGAGGCATAGGGGTCACATCGACAATCTCGGTAACGACGATGCCTGCGTTATTGATGGTCCTGATGGCTGACTCACGGCCAGCGCCCGGGCCTTTAACGAATACCTTAACCTTACGAAGCCCAGCATCGTATGCCGACTTTGCTGCATCTTCGGCTGCTACCTGGGCAGCATACGGAGTGTTTTTCTTAGAACCTCTGAAACCACTCTTTCCGGCAGATGACCAGCTAATCACCTGTCCCTGATTGTTCGTAAGAGAGATGATCACGTTATTGAAGGTTGATGAAATATGGGCCTCACCCGTTGCCTCAACCTTTACAACTCTTTTTGATGATGTTGCTTTTTTTGCCATAATTCACCTAGTTTTACTTAGTTGCCTTCTTCTTGTTAGCAACAGTCTTCTTCTTGCCTTTTCTCGTACGAGCGTTGTTCTTGGTGCTCTGCCCACGCACAGGAAGTCCGACACGATGGCGGATGCCCCTGTAGCAGCCGATATCCATGAGACGCTTTATGTTCATCTGTACGGCAGAACGAAGCTCACCCTCGATCTTGCAATCCTCGGCGATCACGTTACGGATAGCAGCAATCTGCTCATCGTTCCAGTCACCGACTTTGATGTCGTAATCGATTCCGCATTTGTCGAGAATTCGTCTCGCCAAGTTGCGACCGATTCCATAGATATAGGTTAAACCTATCTCTCCATGTTTGTTGTTTGGTAAATCAACACCGGCTATTCTTGCCATAATTTATCTTTTGTTTTTTATTTTAAAACTATTATCCCTGACGCATCTTGAATTTAGGAGTCTTCTTGCAGATTACGTAGAGATGTCCTTTGCGACGGACGATCTTGCAATCATCGCTACGCTTTTTGATAGATGTCTTGACTTTCATATCTCAAAATTTTATTTGTACCTGAAGGATATCCTACCCTTTGTTAAATCGTAAGGTGAGATCTCAACCCTCACCTTGTCACCGAGGAGGATGTGAATGAAATTCATTCTCATCTTTCCGGAAATGTTGCAGAGCAAAACGTGACCATTCTCAAGCTCCACCTTGAACATGGCATTTGGAAGAGTCTCGATGACCTTCCCGTCTTGTTCGATTGCTACTTGCTTGGACATTGAAACCTCGCTTTAAAAATTAACAGTAGTTTTTTCTATATAATCAAAGGTTGACAGCTGCTCGGCCCTGCCTTTACGGACAACAACCGTAAGCTCGAAATGCGCCGAATTCATGTGGTCCGCAGTGTGGACTGCCCAGCCATTCCTAGCCAGGTAAACCCCTCTGCCGCCAGCATTGATCATCGGCTCTATGCAGATCACCATCCCATCGACAAGCCTGCATCCATGTCCGGGGCGCCCATAATTCGGAATCCCAGGCTCTTCGTGCATCTCCTTGCCGAGTCCGTGGCCTTCCAGCTCGCGAACGACGGAGAATCCGAAAGATTCAGCATACGACTGCACCGCGTATCCGATATCGCCAGTACGATTGCCTGCCACAGCCGCTTCTATTACTTTATAGAGAGAAGCTTTAGTCACGTCCAGCAGCTTCTTGGTTTCCGGATTCACCTCCCCAACCGGGAAAGTGTAGGCAGAATCACCTTGATAGCCCTTGTAAATCGTGCCTATGTCAGCAGTGACGATGTCTCCCTCTTTCAAGACGTAGTCCGATGGAAAACCATGAACCACGACATCATTCACCGATGCGCAGATAGCTGCGGGAAAACCTTCAAAACCTAAGAAGCTTGGAACAGCGCCATTGTCGCGGATGAATGTCTCAGCCACTTCATTCAACCTCGCGGTTGTCACACCTGGAGCGACTGCCTTTCCGACTTCTGCCAGTGTCTTCGATACAAGAATGGCATTTTCGCGCAACAGCGCTATCTCTTCTTCTGTTTTTGGTTTAACCATCAATCTTAAATTATCAATATATTAATATATTACATTCCAGAACGTCCGCTAAGGCGGCCAGTCTTCATGAGGCCGTCGTAGTGACGCATCAGGAGGTAACTCTCAATCTGCTGAAGAGTATCAAGCAGCACACCCACAAGAATCAGCAGCGAAGTGCCACCAAAGAAACTTGCGAACTGGTCATTCACTCCAAGAATTCTTGCGAACGCAGGAAGGATGGCGATCATTGCCAGGAATATAGAGCCTGGAAGAGTAACCTTCGACATGATGGAATCAAGATAATTCATCGTGGCCTTGCCAGGCTTTACGCCAGGAATGAAACCACCGTTCTTCTTCATATCCTCTGCCATCATCTGCGGATTCACAGTGACAGCCGTGTAGAAGTAAGTGAATATGATGACTAACATGCCGAATATGAAGTTATACCAGAATCCGGTGTAGTTACTTAACGTAGCCGCAAGACCTCTGGTCGCATCGAAGCGAGAGAAGAGGAGCGGGAAGAGCATCAGCGCCTGAGCGAAGATGATAGGCATCACGCCGGCAGCATTGATTTTCAAAGGAATATACTGACGAACTCCGCCGTATTGCCTGTTGCCGACCACTCTCTTTGCGTACTGCACAGGAACTTTCCTGACACCCTGCACGAGGGCAATCGTAGCGACGATGACGAAGAACCATAGTATTAACTCCACGATGAGGGCAATCGCACCACCACCTGTCGTAGAGTTGAGTTTCGTACCCATTTCAGCAACAAGAGCGAAAGGCAGGCGAGCGACGATACCAATCATGATGAGGAGGGAAATTCCATTCCCGATTCCTCTGTCGGTGATTCTTTCGCCCAGCCACATCACGAACATAGAGCCGGCCATCAGAATGATAGTAGCAACCAAGTTGAACGTGAAGTTGCTCCAGCCCAGCTGAGTCACGGCCGTAAATGCCGCTCCTGGGATCTGGCTGTGAATAGATGCTATGTAAGCAGGGCCCTGGATGCAGAGAATCAGAACAGTCAAGTATCTTGTGATCTGATTCATCTTCCTACGACCGCTCTCACCTTCGTACTGCAGCTTCTTGAAGTACGGAACGAACATTCCTAGAAGCTGGATGACGATGGATGCAGAGATGTACGGCATGACGCCCAGTGCGAACACTGAGGCGTTACCGAACGCACCTCCTGAGAACATATTCAAGAGACCGACGAGACCTTCCTGAGTCGTCGTCTGGAGCTGAGCAAGCATCTGTGTGTCGATGCCAGGCATCACGATGAAGCATCCGAGCCTGTAGACAAGGATCAGCGCCAAGGTATAGCCTAGCCTCTTGCGGAGCTCCTCTATCTTGAATATATTCTTTATAGTCTCTATAAATTTCTTCATCGTTACTTGCCGATTACGTTAGCCTTTCCGCCTGCTGCCTCAAGTTTCGAGATAGCCGAAGCGCTGAAGGCATCAGCAGTCACGTTGAGAGCTGCATTGACCTCGCCGTTGCCTAGAACCTTCACGAGGCTCTTCTTGTCTGCGAGACCTGCAGCCTTGATGTCCTCGATACCAAGTTCGGTTTTACCGATTTTCTCTGAAAGAGCTTGCAGGGCAGAAACGTTTACTGGCTGATATTCGATTCTTGTTGGATTCTTGAACCCGAATTTAGGAAGACGCCTCTGAATAGGCATTTGGCCTCCTTCAAATCCTATCTTGTGCTCGTATCCTGAACGCTGCTTGGCACCGTTCATGCCACGGGTCGATGTACCGCCATGGCCTGAACCTTCACCACGCCCTACTCGTTTTCTTGAATGCGTAGCGCCTTTTGCTGGCTTTAAGTTATGCAATTTCATTTCTTAGTCCTCCTAATTAATTTCTTCAACTACAACCACATGCTGGACTTTTCTTACCATGCCTTCAGAAACAGGTGTCTTCTCCACCTCCACTGTATGCCTGATGCGACGAAGACCGAGAGACCTAAGATTTGCGATCTGCCTCTTATCCAGTCCGCTTCTGCTCTTTATCTGAGTGATTCTTAGTTTTGTCATATCTGTGCCTCCTATCCGTTAAATACCTTACTCATTGGAACTCCGCGAAGCCCAGCCACAGTGTATGCGTCCCTCATCTCGGTCAGAGCCTTAACAGTGGCTTTAACCAAGTTGTGAGGGTTGGATGAACCCTTAGATTTAGCAAGCACATTCTGTATGCCAGCTGACTCGAACACAGCACGCATTGCGCCACCGGCCTTAACGCCGGTACCAGGAGCGGCTGGCTTCATGAATACGACGGAACCTCCGAATTTAGCCTCCTGCTCGTGAGGGATAGTGGTGTTGATGATGGGGATCTTAACCAGATTCTTCTTAGCATCCTCAACTCCCTTAGCGATTGCGGCCGTGACCTCATTTGCTTTTCCAAGACCATAACCTACAACGCCATTCTCATCTCCTACGACCACGATGGCTGCAAAACGGAAGTGACGTCCTCCTTTGGTGACCTTGGTCACTCTTTCGATGGCGACCAGTCTGTCTTTTAATTCAAGATCAGATGTCTTAACTCTTTTTACGTTCGTATTTGCCATAGTCTTTAGAAAATAAGGCCACCTTCACGGGCGGCATCTGCCAAACTTTTAACTCTGCCATGATAGAGATAGCCTCCGCGGTCGAAAGATACGGTAGTGATGCCTTTCTCTTTCGCACGCTCCGCAATAGCTTTCCCTACGATGGCAGCAGCATCGATTCCATTCTTGCCTTTGCATTCAGCGGCAAGACCTTTATCATTGGATGCAGCTGCAACGAGGGTTACTCCTTTCACATCATCCACGACCTGTACATAGATGTACTTGTTGCTGCGGAATACGACCATCCTCGGTCTCTCGGCAGTCCCATTCACATGCTTGCGAATGCGGTAGTGGATCCTTTGTCTTCTTTCTGTTTTATTCAATGCCATAATCTAGGTCCTCCATTATTTAGCTGCGGCTGTCTTGCCAGCCTTGCGACGAAGCTGCTCGCCAGCAAACTTAATACCCTTACCCTTGTAAGGTTCAGGCCTGCGGAATGAACGAATCTTTGCTGCAACCTCACCGAGAAGCTGCTTGTCGATGCTCTTTAGCACCAGAACAGGATTCTCCCCCTTCTTCACATCAGGAACTTCAGCCTTAATCTCAGGCGCAAGCATCAGCTGAATCTCATGCGAATATCCCAGGGAGAAGATAAGAATCTGTCCCTGAACGGACACGCGATAGCCGACGCCGACTAGTTCCTGTTTTTTCTCGTAGCCTTTTGAAACGCCTACGACCATGTTATGCACGAGCGCGCGGTACAGGCCATGCATGGAACGATGCCTTGGCTGATTAGTAGGACGTTCGAATTTAATTTCATTATCCTCGATGGTGACTTTGATGTCCGGATCTACTTTCTGGGACAGTTCACCAAGAGGTCCTTTAACCTTCACAACGTTGCCAGGAAGAAGCTCTACGCTCACCTTGTCCGGAAGGCTTACAGGCAATTTACCAATTCGTGACATTATTGATTCTTTTTAAATTAATACACATAGCACACAACTTCGCCGCCTACGTTCTCTGTCTTAGCGGCCTTGTCAGTGATGACTCCTTTCGACGTAGAAAGGATGGCTATTCCCAGACCATTCAAGACACGTGGAATATTGTCCACGGAAGCATAAACGCGGAGACCCGGCGTAGACACGCGCTCAATTTTCTTGATAGCGGCCATTTTGGTCTGAGGATGATACTTCAGAGCGATCTTGATAGTGTTGAACGGGTGACCCTCAACGATCTTGTAGCTGAGGATGTAACCCTCGTCGAAAAGAATCCTAGTGATGGCTTCTTTCATTTTAGAAGAAGGGATTTCCACCACTTTCTTTCCGGCAGAATAAGCATTGCGAATTCTTGTAAGATAATCTGCAATTGGATCAGTCATGATTTTATTTTTTTTGTAGATCGACGCCACCAAGGCGCCCGATATCCGATTGTTAATATATTGTCTACCAGCTGGCTTTCTTAACACCCGGGATTAGGCCATTGCTGGCCATCTCACGGAACTGGATCCTGCTGAGGCCGAAAGCCCTCATGTATCCTTTCGGACGACCGGTCAGAGAGCAGCGATTATGCAAGCGCACCCTTGATGAATTCTTAGGGAGCTTGTCAAGTGCTGCCCAGTCACCTGCCTCTTTAAGAGCTTTCCTCTTCTCGGCATATTTAGCAACCAGTTTTTCGCGTTTTACTTCGCGAGCCTTCATTGATTCTTTTGCCATATTCTTTAATTATTATGTTTCCTGAATGGCAGACCGAACTCGGCGAGAAGAGCGTGCGCCTCCTCATCAGTCTTGGCAGTAGTCACGAAAGTGACTTCCATGCCATGGATTCTTGGGTTCTTGTCTATGTCAACCTCTGGGAAGATAATCTGTTCTTTCAGGCCGAGGGTGTAGTTGCCCTGGCCGTCCATCTTCTCAGCTATTCCGTTGAAGTCCCTGATACGAGGGAGCGAAACCCTGACGAGCCTCTCAAGAAACTCGTACATCTTCACGTTACGGAGAGTAACTTTCACTCCGATAGGCATGCCCTTACGAAGCTTGAAGTTAGAAACGTCTTTCTTTGAATATGTCAGGATAGGTTTCTGACCTACTATAAGTGCAAGCTCTTCTGCTGCCTCTTCAACAAGTTTCTTGTCCTGAGTAGCCTCGCCTATACCCTCGTTGATAGTAATTTTCTCAAGCTTAGGGCACTGCATGACTGAAGTATAAGAGAACTGCTTCATGAGCTTCGGCACGATCTCTTCCCTATATACCTTCCTGAGGGTTGGGACATATCCCTTTGGCAGAACCTGTTCTGCCGCTGGTTTCTTTGCTGTAGCTTTCTTTGCCATATTACTTTATCTCCTCTCCTGATTTCTTGGCGTAGCGAATCTTCTTTCCGTCTACGAACTTATAGCCAACTCTTGTAGGCACTGGCTTCTGAGCAGTGCTCTTAGCAGGATCCAGAAGCTGCACGTTTGAAATGTGAATGCTGCCTTCCTGTTTGATGATGCCGCCCTGTGGCTGCTTTGCATTTGGTTTGGTGTGCTTGCTGACAATATTGACACCTTCCACGATGACACGATCCTTATCACGAAGGACAGACAGAACCTTTCCGCGCATGCCCTTGTTATCCCCAGCGTTTACGTAAACCGTGTCGCCTTTCTTTATGTGAAACTTTTTCATAATCGCAAAATATTAAAGAACCTCAGGTGCCAGAGAAACGATTTTCATGAAGCGTTCACGCAGTTCCCTTGCCACCGGACCGAAAATACGCGTTCCGCGAAGCTCGCCTGCGTTATTCAAAAGGACGCAAGCATTGTCATCGAAACGGATGTATGAACCGTCTGATCTGCGAACCTCTTTCTTTGTGCGTACTACGACTGCCTTAGAGACGGTCCCTTTCTTAGCGTCACCGCCAGAGACAGCACTTTCAACAGCAACGACAATCTGGTCGCCTACTGTCGCATATCTATGGTGTGTGCCTCCGAGCACACGGATGCAAAGAACTTCCTTCGCTCCGCTGTTGTCGGCCACCTGTAAACGTGTTTCCTGCTGTATCATGATTACTTAACTTTTTCTACGATTTTAACTAATCTCCATCTCTTAGTCTTGCTGAGTGGACGGGTTTCCATAATGAGCACCCTATCGCCTTCATCGCACTCGTTCTTGTCATCCTGCGCGACGAACTTGGTGGTCTTATTGATGAATTTCCCGTAGAGAGGGTGAGATTTCTTAGTCTCGACTGCAACCACGATGGTCTTATCCATCTTGTTGCTGACCACTGTCCCGATTCTTTCCTTACGAAGATTCCTTTCCATAAGCTTTAATTTTTCTGAGCCTTTTCTTTTTCAGCCAGGATAGTGATCATACGAGCGATATCCTTTCTGATTTTCTTAAATTCCGATGTGTTTTCCACTGGAGAGACTGAATGGTTGAGCCTTAAAGTATCAAGCCTGTTCTTCTCTACCTGGATGCGGTCGTGTAAATCTGCAATCGACATCTCACGAACTTCTGCTGGTTTCATATTCTTATCTCTCCATTAATTATTCTTCAATATAATCTCTGCGAACGACGAATTTAGTCGCTATAGGAAGTTTGTTGGCAGCAAGACGCATAGCCTCCTTAGCCACTGCGAGCGGAACACCCTCAGCCTCGAAAAGAATACGCCCTGGAGTCACAGGAGCCACATAACCCTGAACATCGCCTTTACCTTTTCCCATACGGGTATCGAGAGGCTTCTTCGTGAATGGCTTCACTGGGAATATCCTAATCCAGATCTGCCCCTCACGATTCATGTAACGCGAAATAGCCTGACGAGCCGACTCGATCTGCTGAGCGGTCACCCAGCAATTCTCGAGGGTCTTAAGTCCGAAAGAGCCGAATGCAAGCTGGTTGCCTCTCTGAGCCATACCCTTCATCACATTCTTTTGTTCTCTTCTGTACTTGGTTTTCTTTGGTTGTAACATTGCTGTATTACTTTAATAAACATCTTATCTTCCTAAACTACTGAGAATCAGCGATTATGCTATAAACCCTTAGTTTTGGGGACTGCAAATTTAGCAAAAAAATATGTAAAACAAACATATTTCAAAAAATTCTTATTGTTTTTCGTCACGAAAATCAACAGATGAACTAGATAATTTTCAGAGAATTATGAATTTCACCGAAAATGTTTTCGTAGCAATTTCGACACGACATCCATACGCTTAAAGTCATGGCATGGAATTTATGGATATGTATATCTTTGCTGACACGATGAAAAAACACGCACTGACATACTCATTAGCTTTCTGCTTTCTGCTCATGACGACCATCATCCTAGCCGCCCAGGACGACGTTAAGCGTCAAAGCAGCAACTCGAATTCTGGATACATGGGCTATAGGATAGAGCAGGGCGACACTGTCTATTATGATGCGATAGACCCAATCTGGGTTTTCCCGAAGGGCAAAGGCAGCTCTAAAGAGCTGAAACAGTATTACAAGCTGGTCTACAATTTCAATAAAGTCTATCCGTATGCCATAGTAGCCAAA
Source organism: Bacteroidales bacterium (assembly GCA_028724885.1). Taxonomy (GTDB): domain Bacteria; phylum Bacteroidota; class Bacteroidia; order Bacteroidales; family UBA932; genus Cryptobacteroides. Next base: position 50,681 of record JAQYTJ010000024.1, read on the forward strand.
GACCTTATCAAGGAAGCGGACGAATACCTGGCTGCGAACCACTTGAGCAGGCGCCAAAGGGAGAAATACATAGGCAGCGTGCAGAAAAAGCTGTTCAATGCCTATGAGCAGCCGCTTCGCCACATGACCTTCTCACAAGGACGGCTGCTAATCAAGCTGATAGACCGAGAAATAGGAAAGACTCCTTATAAAATAATAAAGCAATATAAGAACGGCATAATGGCTGGCTTCTGGCAAGGAGTGGCAAAAATCTTCAAGAATGACCTGAAGAAAAACTACGATCCGCAAGGGGAAGACAAGATGACAGAATATCTCGTCGAGAAATGGCAGAGAGGCGAATTCGATGCCCTCTATTATTCAGTATTCTATGAAATGCCGAAGCATCCAAAGCTCGCATCGGCTGAGTTGAACAAGAAATAATCCTCCTCGCCTGCATCCATCCAGTCTTTCAAAACGAGCAGCCTTGCACCATCAGGAAGCGCAATGTCTAACTTGAGGTGGAAGTGTCCAAATATGAAATAATCAACATGGTGCTTCTTCAAATATTCTAAGGAATATATATACAAAGGTTCTTCCTCTCCTCTGAATACATATGGAACATTTTTCGCAACTCTGCTATGTTTCGACCAGCTTTTCCCGAAGCGGAAAGCCAGCCAAGGATGAAGCAGACTGAATATTCTTTGAAAAAACGGCTTACGGAAACCCCAGCGCATCAACTTATACCACTTGTGTCCAGGACCCAGGCCATCCCCGTGGCCGAGACAGAAATCCTTCCCTCCTATATTAATATAATATGGCTGCTGAAGTATCTGCATTCCCAATTCCTTGAAATACCAGTAGCACCATATGTCGTGATTGCCTTGGAAGAAATAAACCTTCACGCCAGCATCCATAAGGTCCATAAGGGTAGAGAAAACTCTCACATAGCCCTTCGGGACAACGTCCCAGTACTCATACCAGAAATCCCAGATGTCACCAAGCATGTATAAGGCTTCCGTTTTCTCAGGTGGAATGGACCGCAGGAATTTAACGAACCTGCGCTCCCTGTCCTTAGGGTCTTTCACATCCAAGCCAAGATGTACGTCGGAGACGAAATATGTCAGCGTTCTGTCAGCCATTTAAAAGAATATGAGAAGCAGCAAAGCCACGACTAGACAATAAAGAGCGAACCACGAGAGCCTTGCCTTCTTCACTATCGAGATCATCACCTTGCAGGCGAATAGGCCAGCGAAAAAAGCTCCGAGGAAGCCTAAGATAATGCTTTCCGATCCAATTCCCCCGTCGAAAGATCCGCCTGAAATGCCTTTAGCCAAATCCAGCAGCTGCTCGCCGATGATAGGGATTAGCACCATGAGGAATGAGAATTGGGCCATTACATTTCGCCTGACTCCGCAGATTAGTCCTGTAGCGATTGTAGTACCAGAGCGAGACAGACCCGGAGCCACTGCGAAAGCCTGGCCAAGACCGACCACGAAGGCCTGCAAATAAGTTATTCCATTCCTATATTTATTCGCTGAGGCAGGCTCAGCGGAAGACCTCTGCCTTCCAGCCTTATCGGAGAGGTATAATAGTATGGCAGTGATTATCAAGCATACAGCCACCGTGAACAAATTATCGCCGAATAAAGCCTCCACTTTATCCTTGAAGAAAAAACCGACTATGGCGACCGGAATCACTGAGACCAAGACTTTAAGAATATAATCAGTCTCGTCGTTGTACTTAAATTTAAAGAAGCCTTTCAGCAAATCGCAAATCACTTTCCAGAACACGACTATGGTGCTGAGCACCGTAGCGAAATGCACAGTGACAGTGAAATCCAAGAAACCTTCAGTGTCTGCGCCCAACAGCTCGCGAGCTATCATAAGATGACCGCTGGAACTAACCGGCAGGAATTCGGTAAGCCCTTGCACGATTCCCAGCAGCAAAGCCTGCCACCAATCCATTACTTCTTTTCCTCCGAGTTAATGCGCGGCCTCTTTATTATGGCCACGATTTCAATTGCGATTCCGCAAATAATAACTATCGGAGCTGCGACCAGGCGTCTAAAGTCGAACATCGAATAGTTGAAGACGTTAGGATCTTTCATTCCGCCACCCATCAACAGGAGGAATCCTGCTATCATTACAAGCACTCCGATAACCATCATCCATATTCCTCTGCTGGTGATAGCCATCTTCGGATTATCCGGGATTTGAGTTTTTTTAGACTTTGACATATTTATTTAATAATATAATTCATTCTTCGACAGCCTCAGGAGCTTCCCTACCACGAAGTAGGTGCTAATGAAGCATATTAATATTCCGGCTGCCACTACTATTCCAAGCACAATGAGCAGGAGGTCCAGCGAGAATATGCTGAATAGCTGCTCAAATTCATTCCTGATGAAGAACAATATGCCCACCAGCAGAATAATCGCAATGAGAGCGGAGAACAAGCCCTGGAAAACCGACTGCACTAGGAACGGCCCTCTGATGAAAGACTTAGACGCTCCCACGAGCTGCATGGCGTGAATGGTAAATCGCTTCGAGAAGACGTTTAGACGCACTGTATTATTTATAAGCACGAACGAGATGAACAGGAGCAGCAGTATGAAAACTCCCAGAATCAGCGAAACCTTCTGCAGATTAGTGTTCAGTTTTTCCACCAGAGATTGCTGGTACACTACATCATCCACCATCGGAGACTTCATAATCTTTTTCTCCACCAGCTTCAGGCTGTCGGCTGAAACGTAGTCGGCCTTTAGGGTAACGTCTATGGAAACTGGGATTGGCGTGGATTCGAACACGTCAAGGAAATCCTCCCCCAACATATCCACCATCTCCTTCGCACCCTGGGCCTTCGAGATGAAACGTGTTTCTCTGACGAATGGCATGCTGTCCAGCTGCTGCTGGAACTTTCCTGCTTCATCTTCACCCACCTCCTGCATCATCATAACCGAAACCTGCATGTTTTCCTTAAAATAATCGGATACATTCTTCGCATTCACAAGAAGCAGGCTGGCGATGCCAACGAGCAGCAGCACTAGGCTGATACTTATCACCGTGGATATCCATGCGCCAGCAAGCCTACGCCGAATTATTTTATTCTCACCTTCTGCCATGATAGCATTCGAACACTCTATATTAGGTTCAAAGATAGTGAAATATAAAAATATCAAAAAAAATTCTTATCTTTGTATACTTAGAGAGGCTTCCCTCTAGAAACCAGTTATTAATCATGGGTGATTCCTTAAAAAGAGTATTGTTTGTTAATTCTGAAACGGTTCCTTTCCTTCCTGAGACACCTATCGCCAAGATAGGGCGTTATCTTCCTCAGGGCATCCAGGATCGCAAAAAAGAGATTCGGACATTCATGCCTAGATATGGGTGCATAAACGAAAGAAAGAACCAGCTTCACGAAGTAATACGTCTTTCCGGAATGAATATCATCATAGGGGATGTAGACAGGCAGCTGGTAATTAAGGTAGCGTCCATCACAGCAGCGAGAATACAGGTCTATTTCATCGACAACGACGACTACTTCAAGAGAAAGCAGCTCACCTACGATGCTAACGGAAAGTTTTTTGAAGACAACAGCCAGAGGGCTATTTTCTTCGCTCGCGGCGTGCTGGAGACGGTGAAAAAGCTTCGCTGGGCTCCGGACATCGTGCATTGCAGCGGATGGATTACGTCTCTCGTACCGATGTACCTCAAGAAAGTTTATCATAGGGATCCTATATTCACGAATTGCAAGATTGTGTCTTCGCTATATGGCGAGATCAATAAAGAGACATTCGCCCCTGGTTTTGCAAATATGGTCAGAATCAATGGGATAAAGACTTCCGATGTGCCTTTCAAGGATCCGGTAAGTGGCATAAATCTTGCGGAATTGGCGGCTTTGTATTCTGACGGCGTCATTTTCAGCTCAAAAGACGTAGACAAGCAGACTGAGGACTATTGCAAGAAACTCAAGATCCCCGTTCTGCAATACGACGAGAAACTTTTTGAGGATGACAGCTACATCGACGAATACGACAAGTTTTACGAACAGTTGTAGACAATGAAGAAAATCCTATTCGCAGCAGTGGTGCTGTCATGCACTCTGTCATGCACGAATGTAGATAAAACACTTGCAGGCGACTTCATCGCCACGAATGAGAAATACGATATCTACGAGGCCGAGTTCGACCTAAGCGAGATATACAGCATGCCGATCGACAGCCTAACGGCATATTCCTCTAGAAGAATGAATTTGGGTTCCATAAGGGATGACACGTATGGCTTATTCAAAAGAGGCTGCGCAGTCACGTTGGTGCCAGTGCTAGACTCCATTGATTTCGGTACTGACCCTGTCTTCGAGAGGATGCGCTTCCAGGTTTGCTTGGATTCCATTTCCGTTGAAGATGAGTCGCAAAAGAACATATTGCAATACGTAAATGTCTATCCTCTTACGAAAGCCCTTGACTCTACTTCTTATGCATCCAGATCGAATATAGAATATTCAAATACCAGAATTTCCAGGAATGTTCCTGTCCTTAACGGCACCGATTCCCTCATATTCTATTTCACTGAAGACTTTGGGAAGAAATTCCTAACCATGACGAACGACGACTTGAAGAATTTCGATGAGTACCATAAAAAATTTCCTGGAATATATCTTACCACGAACGATCCCTCTGGTAATGGAGGAAGACTCAACATGTTTAAATTCAACATATTGGAGACATCTTCATCATACGGAACTTATAGAACCGACAACTATGCCGTGCTATACTATAACGCCGATTTCAACGGGGAAAGAAGGGATACGATGCTGATGTTCTATTTCAGCCCGCTAAACTTCCAGAATCTTGACTCGCTGATCAACCATCACAGCCTCCCATCGCAGTACGTCCTGAATCTTGACAGCCACGAGACAGACGGGATCGGCGGACGGGCGGATGACAAGCTGTACATAGAGGGAGGAAGCGGACTGAAGCCAGTCATTCCGGCCAGCGAGATAAAATCTCTCGTGCGGAATGACATATTGAAGAATGGAGGCGATCCTCTCACTACCGTGATCACGAAGGCAACGATAAAGCTCCCGTTCGATTTTCCTGATGATTACACGACCATGTTTCGCTTCCCTGCGGAACTGAGCCCTACTGTTCGAATCAGCCGACAAGGCAAAGTGACTTTCGCAGGACTTACAGATGCGAGCGTGTCAACAGAAAACCAAGGAATCATAAACCGGTCTCTTTGCGAATACGCCCCAGACATTACCCATCATGTACAGGGGATAATCCGCACCTCGGACACTACGAATCTTCACAACTATGATGTCTGGATGCTGAATATGGCCAAAGAGAAAAATACCACAACAAACTCGCAAGCCCAAGAATTAAGCGACCACTATAACCAGATGGCCTACTATTCCTACTACAATGACATGTATGGGGGCTATGGTTATGGAGGCTATGGCGGTAGTTACGGAAGCTATTACAGCAACTACTACAATTACATGATGATGGCCGCATACGCCAACCTGTCTTCCACCACGACTTCATACAGTTACGAGCTGGACAAGGACCGTTATTACAAGGCAGTGCTAAGAGGGCCTAACTCCACTACAGGACCTACCCCGAAGCTGAAAGTCATTTACGCCATACCGAAGAAATAGACTGGCGCTTCATAGCGGCATCCATGCAAATTTATGATCCGTGGGGCCATTTTCGTTCGGCAAACTCTCGATGATAGACGAACAAAACCAATGAAGCCTTTGTATGGATGAACGTCATAGTATGTCCTTGGAATTAGATCAAGGCCCTGTCTCTCAACATCTCTTATGTCTACAAGCCTATTCCCAAGAGCCACCGTTTTCGCAAATCCTTTTCCTGTTTTCGTCACTCACGTCGTCCTTAAAAATTCATCCATTGATTATCAATGATTAAAGGGGTGCGAATTTGTAAATTTGGGTGCCTCGGGGTATCTTTGCGCCATGTTCGTGCGCAGGAAGACCAACCGCTCGGGGAGCATAAGCGTCCACGTGGTGGACAAGAGTGGTGGTGGCTATAAAGTCATCAAGACCTTTGGCACGGCATCGACGGCGTATGAGGCCGACCTGCTGGAGAACAAGGCACGCCAGTATATCCGGGAGCGGACAGGCCAGTTGGAAAGCCTGTTCGGAGATCCGAGCGAGGATGTCCTGAACGAATTCCTTGCCGGTTTGCTGGTAACCACGGGAGGCAACCCCATAGGATATGAAATCTACGAGGGCAATATCTTTGAAGGGCACACATTGATCCCAGTAATCGAGAAACTGGCATCGACGCATGGGCTCTCTCACCCCATCGTGATAGCCGATGCCGGCCTGCTGTCCAAGGACAACGTCAGGAACTTAGAGGAGCAGGGGTACAAATATATCCTTGGTGCGAGGCCCAAAAATGAGAGCGGGGCCATTCGGGCGAAAATTCTGGGGCTCCACATGAAAGACGGGGACGTGTTCGTCATAGATAAGGCCAAGGGCGTGAAACTGGTCGTTTCCAAGACCGAGAAACGGGCCGTGAAGGATGCCCGCAACCGAGAGAAAGGCCTGGCCCGGCTTGAAAAGAAGGTCGCCAAAGGCCGATTAACCAAGTCGAGCATCAACAACCGCGGATACAACACATATCTGAAGATGGAGGGTGACGTCACCATATCCATCGGCATGGACAAGTTCAATGCGGATGCGGCGTGGGACGGCATCAAGGCCTACATGACGAATACAACCCTGAACAAGGAGGAAGTAATCGCGAACTACGGTAATCTATGGTACATTGAGCGTGCCTTCAGGATGAACAAGAGCGACTTGAGGGTCAGGCCAATCTGCCACCGCCTCCGTAACCGCATCGAAGGGCACATCTGCATCTGCTTTAACGCATACGCCGTATTGCTGGAACTTGAGCGCATACTCAAGGCAACCGGGTCACCTCTGACTCTCGCACGAGTCAGGGAGGCCGTCAAGACAATGTGCCGCCTGAACTACGTGTCACCAAACACGCGCAAGCCGATGTCCGTCCTGCTCCAGATGGACGCCGAGCAGAAGCAGGTCTACGACCTCATCTACCCGCCCGAATAAAATCTGGGTGCCTCATTGACGAAAACAGGAAAAAACTTTTCCTCATATCGAAAAGACCGGAGAAAAGCCATGATACGGCTTCCTCCGGTCACACCTGCAAAACTGGGAAATTCCTTCCCCAATCCCCGGGACCAGACTATTCAAGGTCCCTCACGCAACGCACGTATCCCTTCCTGTTATTCACAAGCCTGTCATTGTCACCCGCCCACTGGGTATCCACGGTCGTGACCCATCGGAGATAACCATGGAGATACATCTGGTAGCCGGCACTGAACGATCTTGCCCCGTTCATGCTACGCTTGGAAAATCCCGTCCGAGAATGGAGAACTTCAGATTCTACTACTCCCAGAGAAGGAAGGTCATTACCGAATTCGTAAACCTCCTTTTTCTCAGGGTTATGCCAGTCGAACAGGCTCCCGCACATGATGATCAATTCCACCTCGTTGGGCACCCGCCAGGTTCCCAGGTCGCTCTTGTCCGCCTCCTGGTAATAATAGGCACACGGGCTGTTTCCCTGTTCGATGTCCGCCATCAGCGTGCTCCAATCCTGTAAGTAATACTCGCTCTTCCTGTCAGGATTATTCAAATCCTTGGGCTGATCTATCTTATTGGCGATATACTTGGCCACCTCAAACCCGTTCTTGTAAATGGTGTTGCTCTGGGAGCCCTCATCATGCGCGGGCAACTCGTAAATGGCTCTTACTCTACGCGTCATGCTGTATGGCAGGTTATCTGCCCTAAAGACCAGATATTCCTCTTTCGTCCTGTTATTGACAAGAGACTTGTTCAGTTCCTTGCCCAACTCCTCGATGTGATAGCTTTCTTCCCCAGACTCCAGCATCCCCAGATCCCTGATCAACCTCACTTCCGAGTAGGGGGTGCGGTCCCCGGGTGAGTTCCCTTTCTTGTAATAATCAAAGTTTGCGATGGGAGTCACGCTGCGGGACTCCAAGATACAAATATAGGGGTTGGAAGAGTATAAAGAAAGGTTTGTACTTCCCATAAAGGCTCTTGACATATAAAATGCCGTGGCGTTGTCCGAGGGGGCGTGCCCGTGCAGCCTGGAATGTAACGGCAACGCCCGTTCCCCCACGATAAGCATACCGCTCTCGCTCACCGAAGGAATATACCACTTCATCTCGGCGGCCTGCATCCGGCCATCACGGTTATCATCCCGGTTCCGTAAAAACGGGGTGAAACAGGCATATTCGGCGTGGTAATTCTTGGCTGCCAAATTATAATGGTCTCTGCTGAGAGTCAGCTTCGCGTTGTCCACCTTCGTCATGACCTGCCATAACTGGTCTTGTTTACTTCTTCTCATCGGGTCAATCATGACCTCTTGACTGAAGTCGCCCGACCTTGCCATCACCTTCCAGGTATTCGACCAGCCGTTGGATGTATATTTATTATAAAAAGCATCCGGTTCTCCCGGAGCCTTCACCATAAAGTCCAGGTCCGGTGTCTCGTTCACGTTTTCCACCCCCCAGACACGCATGCCTTCGGGTCCCTCCGTAAACACCGTCTTGATGGACATCTGACGGATGGAAACGACAGCCTGGTGATAACGTGACTGCCCGTCGGGGGAGATTTCATGCGACGTGTTCACCAGCAGGTCGAAAGTCCGATCCGGGGCGTTGGCAAAGGTTTTCCACAAGTTCTTGTCCTCGGGGGCGCCATCCTGCATGGGGTTCCGCTCGTAGAAATACTCGTTGGCGTAAACCGTCACCTTGCAAAGCCCCGTGGAGGCATTAAATACATAATCGGGCTCTTTGACAAGTCGGTAAAGAAACTGTTCCAGCGAAAGCAGATGCGCCCCCGTGTTGGAGTAATATTCCATGGTTTCGTTTCCATTGTCAGACAGGGTGCTCGGGTGGATGAAGAACGCGAGCCAACCAGTGTCTGCCTTCTTCTCCCCTGAAGGAACGTATCCGTTTTCCTTCAGCTGTTCCAGCTCCGCCCTCGTGTAAGAGACTATCTTGTCACAGAACGGGGTGCGTATGGCAAAGGAGATCATCGCGTCGTCCTTCAAACTGCCATCCGGACTGAAGATGGCAAGATCGTCCTTGTTGAAACGCATCAGGCCCTGTTCATAATGGCAGTCAAAACTGAAGGAGCGGTGAGCGTCATATACAAGGCCTTCCACCCCGGGAGCGGGCTCCTCTTCCCGGTCCTTGTCGGACATCGCCTCCACTACCAGGTCGTTCATCCCCTTGATCGTCACGTTATAGGTATAGTGCACGTTACGTTCTATATCATAATCGTTGACCGGATCATTCTCCGCCGTGTATCCCAGGTAAATGCGGTAGGTCACCCTCCCGAAACGCTCCGTTGAGACTTCACCGGTTGTCATATCCTGGCGTAACTCACCCGTGAACTCGATGTAGGGAGCCAGATCCGGAGCGTATTCTGTAGCTCCGTTCTGCACGTTCGGCTTCTCCGTAGCATCAGGAACGGGAGACTTCACTTGTTTCTGCCGCAGGTCATACCCCTTCCTCTCCGCATTGTAACCGGGAGAGGCGGGAGTTATCATTTTTTTTGCCAATTTCCGGTTCTCCGGAAGGTAAAACGTAGTAGTAGTAGTAGTAGCGTCGCCCTCGAACTGGAATAATTCGGACAACCAGTACGAATCCATCTCCATACCGCCGGCATCCCAAGGAGCCCCGGCATCACTGCCCTTGACATGCTCGGTGACAAAGGTCGAAGCCGGCACATTACCGACTCTCCATGTCCCGGGCACGAACGTGAGCCCCTCCCTGGTTTTCAGGTTGACCGTGATTTTCGCCTCCGCACGTTTCAGGGAGACCTCGAGGCGCCTGGTGTCGGGACTGATCTCCTCCGTCTTGGTAACTGACATCAGCAGGTTCCCGTTCGGTCGGAACAGGGTACGGGCGGTCATCTCCGCCTTGACCCTCTGAATGTCCGAAAGGGACGACACGCCAGCCAAGATCCCGGGCTCTACCTGAAACAGCCCGTCACCATCCGATTTATAGTTCGCCAGCAGGACCAGCGTCTTCTCTCCCGAGGTAATGGGGATGTTTTTCAGCAATCCCATGCTCGTGGGTGCATCCGTGTCCTTCTCGCCGGTTGCCGTTTCCAAGGCAGCAGCGGCCTGATAAAGCTCCGCACGGGGATACTCCCGGGAGAACTCCACGCCGCCGCGGGAATCGAAAACCCACAGGTAAAGGTCGTATATCTTTCTCTCCTCGCCTTCCGGCAGGCCCGAACGTGTCTTGGCCCTGTTGGCTGCCGTACCCACGCTGATGTCTACCGTCGTGGGCACGCCTTCCGGGACACCGCTGCCCCGAAGCAGCTCCTCGTCCGTACAGCAGGTAAGAACGGGCAGTAACAAAAGAATGAAACAAGTTATTTTCAGCCTATATGCTTTCATATATAATAAAAATTTATAATGACAAAATCGTGAACATCACTGAAAAGGAGGGAACTCCACATCCTTCAGCTCCCAGGATTCGACCCGGTAGATAATCTCTCTGTCCGCGGCTTCCGGCAAGACTATGAATACCTTATAATCCCGGTTCGGGTAAATGGGGCCGGAATACACCCCGGGAGAACTTTCCTCGCCAATGTCAAGCAAAAAGGTCCTTGTCCTGGTCTGTGAGATGTTTCCTCCTGTATAATACTCCACTGTCAGCTGTATCTTCGGGTGAGGGTGTCCTTCCTGCCAGGAATTGGCTTCCGGAATATACGGGGCCAGGTACTGGGGAAGGAAGAACTGCTCGTATTTTTTGGCGTCCATTTCCGTATAGTCAATCCATCCGCCGGCATTGAGGGGGGCCTCGTAGATGGTCAGTTGCGCTTCATTTTTTATTCCATAGGAATACGTGCCAGTATGCTCCGTGTTCTTTCCCGTTCCCGGGGTGGATCCTGCAAGCTGGCCGCCGTCCGAGTCATTCTCCCTGAAAGAAGGAGACATCAGTACCGGAAAGTTCAAAAAGGCAATCCTTTTATAATTATAAATGATCTGCTCAAAGGGGGCAATGCTTGCGATGTATATTCTGACACGGGAGAAATCACGGAACAGCGGGATTGTGATATCCTGCACCTGCTCCCCGGAAGCGGGCTGGACGGCCGTGGACAGCTTTCCCGAAAGCATGCCCATATGCAACCTGTTGGATATTCCGGGAGCGTCATCCCAAGAGATATTGGAAGTTGTCGTCCAATCTATAATCTTCTCATCCGACGGGGAAGGAGTCACACCATCGTACGGGTTGTCCACCGGAATGCCGAGACTGCCGTCATCCTGCTCCCTGATGATGGCAGGGAATGCGGCTTCGACAATATCCTCCCTGTCCACCTCCTCCATGCCTTCCCCGAGGAAGTCCCATGGAACTGCGTTCTGCAGGATTCCTCCGGGCGTATAATAGGGCAGGTCCTTTCCTGTCTGGTTGGGGGCATAGAAAGCATAGAATTCACTCTCGCCTTTGGGGATGCGTATCTTGGTTTGATATTCCCCCTCCGCGTTGCCCGAACTGAAAGGAAGCAGGCGACTGTACACATACCGGTTCTGCTCCTTGTTGAAAACCATAAGTGCTATTCTGGGCTGTGCGGGGGCTTGGGGAAACAGTGTGCCGGTTTTATACCAGTTGGCCGGATCGGAGGAATAAAGGTCCAGCATCTCACTTCCCCCGGCTGTTACGCCACGGGTTGACAGGTTCAGCCTGACGGTCACGTCATCCTCTCCGGAAAGCCGTTCCGGGATATCTTCTTCGTTCCGGCATCCTGTCAGGGCAAGGAAAAAGAGCGGCAACAGCGTCATCACAAAGTTCCTCAAGGCCCTTACCGTGCGAGTATATTTAGTATCTTTCAGCATAATATTCATCAATCGGTTATGGGAACCACGTCAACGGCTTCCCAGGGTTTTACACTTACTGTCAGAGAACGGGGATTCTGGCGGAAGAACAGTGGAAGCACCGCTTCCTGCCGCCCCGTTATCCGTATCTGGTCGGGATACAGAGCGATATATTCCGCGACATCTACCGTGCAGAGAACCTTATCTCCCTGCATAAGACGGATCGTCAGCGGGTCCCCGTCCTTGAAGCGCAGGGTATTGAAATCAAGCACGAAACGGTCGTTTTTCCCTCCCGTGTAAAACGGAAGGTCGAAGGATGTTTCTCCCGAACGCTGCCCGGAAAAGGAGAAACGGGCTGAGAGCGTTTCCATCGTCAGGCGGAAGCCCGTCCCCTTGTTCTGTTCGTACCAGGTCCCGGCGTTCTCATCGTCGTCGGGAAGGACTACCGCATGGATTTTCACGTGCTGGGAATAAAGTCTTACCACGTCACGGGAGTCGTTCATGACCTTCGACGTGATGGTGGTTTCCCCAAGGTATAGCCTGTCAAACGTGCCGGCCGCCGGTCCGTCCTTTTCCGCCAGTTCGGGCCGGGAAACCGACGCTTCACCGTAAGCACCATCCCCGATAACCGTCTCGTTCAACGCGTTGCCCACAGCCACTACTTTATAATCACCTTCCGGGAGCCTGACCTCCAGCGGTGAAAGCAGCTGTTCTCCCTCCAGGTGGTGTTTATCCACCAAGGCCCCGTTCCCGACGTCAAAGATGAAGACGTCAATGTCATCCACGTATTCCTGCAGATGTTCCCGGTTGTCATCGGCCAGGTAGGAGAAGACAATCGTGTTGCCAAGGCAGCCGCTCAGGTCGTCATACACCCGGTCACATGCGGTCACGAGGTATAAAGCGGCCAACAGGCCCAGCCAGGTCGGTATGTTTCTTATGTTCATACTTTACACTAATTATTATAAATCAATACTGTAATTTTCCCGAAAGAGAGGACACGTTTCCCTCCCGTGGGTAATAAAAAAGGGAGGGGACAAACTTTCCCCTCCCCGAGAGTGCGGGGCGGATTCCGGTACCGGCCTGTCAGGGCCGATACGGGAAAAGCGCTCTGGCAAGTGGCTATTACTCTCTATCTGTATCAGTCAAGGATGGGGAATACGTTCACAGCGGTCCAAGGCTGCACCTCGACACGGACGATGACGTTCACGTTCTCGTCCTCCAAATCCTCCTGTCCGCCCGGTTCAGGAGTCACACCTTCAGGAATGCTCGGGTCAACATCCACGAGGATACCCTGGCCCCCGTTCAGCGCAGCGAGATCCAGATTGATCAGGTAACCGCCCTTGCCGGCTTCCAGATCCGTCGTGCCTGTAGTTTCACCTTCTGCCTTCGCGTAACCGGATATAACGACAAAACGTCTGTCGGCGGATACGCCGTCGTCACCTGTCTTGAAAACGAAAGCAAGTTTTGGAGCGTTGTTTTCCTTACCGTAACCCGTAATGCCGTTCACGAAGAAGTTAAACGCTGCGGCCTTTGCCCCCTGTGCGAAATCGAAACCCGCTGCATTGAAATATGAGGCCACTTCCGACAAGTCCGTGTTACCGTCGGGTTTGAACGTGCCGTCTTCGAATTTATAGCGGTCTCCGGCGTAAGTCTTGGCCCAGAACCAGTTTGCCTCTTCTTCCACTGTAAGTTGAGGAACAGAGAGCGTTCTGCTGAAACGGTTCATCAGGATACCTTGGTTTGCAGTGGTCACTTCGACAACCTGCAGCCATTGACTCAGGCTGGCCTGTTGGGCAATGTCGGACTTGCCGTCCCATATCTGGCCGTTGAAGCCTGCGGCATCAGCCTTGAAAGCGGCCCACGCTTCGGCACTGCTCTTTCCCTTATTTTCATCCTTGGCCAGCCAAGTCGTGCACCATTGTTCAGCCTCGGTCTTTTTCCCGTCTTTCCAGATAACCTTGACAAACTTGGTACCGGTCACCTGGAAGCGGTTCATGCTGGCGGTCAATGTGAGCTCGGCCTTCTTCACGGTACGTTTGTCTTCCTGAGGATTGACGCCATAAGGCTCGGCGCCAACAGTGGTAAGTGTTTCAGAACCGGCATAAATCACTTCATTAATTTGGGCTTTCAGCTGTTGTTTGCTGATTTCAGCAACAGTCTTTCCCTCACCGTCAACCAACGCTCCCTGAGGGTTAGCGATAACAAGTGCCTTTGTCACGCCATTGTCCACGTCAAGGAATTTATAACCTCCCGTCGTTTCCCCTGCACCCACGGCAGTAGCCGAAGTCAGCTTGGTAAAATCATCAGTATCTTTTGTAAATTCCTTCGACAGGACAATGTCTTCCCCAGCCACCAAGTACACATGCAGTTTTTCAACCGATGCCGCATCCTGGTGGTTGGCGGTGTTCTGCAATTCGCCCATGGCGGCACGTGTGCCCGGACCGGGTAATGCCACTGACATCACCACATCAACCGGTTGGTTGCCACTCTCCGGCGCTACCGGATTCTCTTCGTTGTTACATGCAGCGAACAACGCCAACGAGGCCACTGCAAAATACTTCATTACTTTCATAATTCGAATTGTTTTTAAATTAATATTACTAATACTATATATAACTATGTCTGAGTTATATCTCTATCTGCTGATTGTTTCCACCGTCCCCGGGCTCCCCTGAGAGTTTTTGTTTGCCCCGGGCCATACCGGCTTTCTTGATTAATTCTTCCGCCTTCCTCCAGTCACCTTTCATGTTATAGGCAACGGCCATGGGAAAGAAAGCACGGCTGTCATTCGTTACCGGTTCCAACACCCGCAACGCGCCGTCCGCATCCTGCCCGTATTTCAACAGGGCGTTGGCGTAATTCAGAATTGCCACGGCGTCATCCGGAAACTGTCCGTAGGCCCTCTCGTACACCGGAAGGGGAGACGCCCCCCGGGAAGCGTAAAGTTCGGCCAGCTGGTACATCTCGTGCTGGCTGAGACATTCGGGTTTCGTTTCAAAAATTCCGGGAAGTTCCTCCACCGTGTAGGGTCTCACGTCAAAACTGAGGCTGAAAGTCGTGCGCCGCAGCCCCGGATAGAACTCTTCGAGGAGGAGGCGATAGCTCCTGCCGTCATCCAGGGCACGGATGGCCGCCTCGCGCTCCGTGTCACGTTCGTTATGTCCGATGATAAAAAGGATCTCGTCCCTGTTGACGAGGGTGGAGCCGCTGACCGCCGATTTGAGGCCTTCCCAGTCCTCCCCGATACCCTCGGTACGATAGATCGGCGCATTCTTCAAGGCGGGGTATTGACGCGAAATATAATCTGAAAGGATTTGGGTGCGTCGTTGCGCGAGGGACCTGTTGTAATCGAAACTCCCCTCGGGAGAGGCATAGCCTTTTATATGTACCTCCGTGAGTGACGTTCCTTGAATATTCAGGTTCTCCGAGAGGAACTTCCTCAGCCTGTCAAGTTCCTGGGCGTTGCCTGCGAAATGTTCCTGCAGGTCATGGCGTGCAACAGGAAAGACCACCTTGCAGTCGAAGGAATCCTTGTAGCATTTGATCATGACCTTTTCCGGCTCAATGAAATTGTAGGCATAATCCTTCTCCCCAAAGAGGGGGATACCGGCTTGAAAGGCGATGTCCTCGCTCTCGTTCGTGCCGCACTCGGCACAGCCGTACGACACCTCCCTGACAACGAGCCGCCCGTCAGCCATCCACCGTTCAAAGGGGACGCTTCTTTTCACCGTCAGGCCCGAACTTTCCAGCACCTTGGCGGAACGGACCTCGCCGGATCCGGGGTTACCGGGTTTCAGGTTGCCCAACGCCTTTCGACGCTTGATCACCTTATATCTTCTCTTGCCGGCCACGCAGACCGGTTCGAGGCGGACGCTGTCACGCCCGTCAGCCGAGACATAGACGGGGAACAGGTAAGCGACTTCCTGGCTTCCAAGCCCTGCCAGGGGGAAGACACTGAAAGTAATATCCAACGCATCTCTACCCGGTTCACGCTCCACACGGCTGTTTGAATAATCCCAACGCGAGGTACCTGACGTTGATAAAATGTCCTGGGCGGAAGAAAACAAGGGAAACATTCCCAGGCAGCCCATGATAAGGATTTGCTTCTTGTTAATATGGTAAGGTTTCATTGATATACATTTTTAGCATGATAGAATAAAAAATCGTGTCCCCGGATTCAGGGAGTTATTTCAACATGTAAATAATTGAAATGGCGGCCCTGGTGGGACCTATGTAGTCCGCATCCCCCTTGCCCAGCTTCTGCCCGCAGGTGGTACACCTGTACTTGTCATAACGGGCGTGCACGTAACCGATACCCAAGGAGGCCTCGATATTGAAACGGTTGGAAAGCACCCACTGGTAACCGGCGCTCAACCCGCCTCCCCAGAAATAACCCTCGTAACGGTAGTCCTTCATGTTTCCGTCCCCTTTCTGAAGCACGAAGGGGACATCGACACCTCCGATATTCATCTGGCCGCCATGGGCATGCAACCCGAAGAACCAGCCGTTGAAAACGTCACAGGTCCAATAACGGAGCTCCGGCTGGACAAGCCAGTGACTGAACTTCTTTGCCTTGTACCGGGAAGACGTGGCGTCCCGCGTGTAGAAAAAGAAATTCATACCCACCTGTGTGTCAAGGGTCCATTTACGCCCCATGGAGAACTCCAAGGAGAGGTTGGGCGTTTTCAAGGCATCGTAGGCCAGATTGTTCTTCAAGGCAACATTTTGAGAGAAGGCAACAGCCGAACAAAGCAAAAACACCAGAAGAAAAAACGGTTTCATCATACTGTTATTCATTGTTTCGTTACTTTATTTTATAAGAGGACAAGCCAAAGTTATCCTTGATGTAATAATCATTAATAAAAATGCAGCTTCCCGGAAAAGCCTCCAGAATCTTTCTTGCACGTATAGAGTGGACGGCCGGAAACTCCTGCCCACACCAGAAGAACCTGCAGGGACGCAACCCGCCCACGAGACTTAAAAGTCTTTCAGCCGATCCGGCGAAAGCCGAATAGAGGACACCGTCCCGAGTATGCAGGTAAATCGAATCCCTGTTGGACCATTCCATGTTGAATATCTCATGACTCATTCGCATAATGTAAACCTTTATTCGATGACTTTCTTACTTATTTTCCACTCTCTCCCGTAGAGAGTGGAAAATCAAAAAAACTTACAGCATGCGTTAAAAAAATAGCGTAATCCTTTTTTTATTTGGATTACGCTGCAAATTTAAAGACAATAATTTTGTTGGCTGTTTCCGTTTTGGCTCTATTATTTATCAATTTCTTATCTCCCACATTCAGAGATTGTTTAACCGCCTTTTATCTTCTGTCTTAACTCTCTGGGAGAACATCCCAGACATCTTTTGCAAAATCTGGAGAAGTGTGCAAGAGAGGAAAACTCCAGTTCATTGGCAATGGTTCCCAACGGCAGGTCTGTAACTGAAAGTTTGTATTTGATTTCTCCCAACAACTGTTTCTGCATCCATTCGGCTGGAGCCTCTCCAAACTCCGCGGAAAACTGTCTTTTGAAGGCGGGAAGGGAGATATTACAGGCCGATGCGAGTTCTTTTACGGTCCTGCAACTTTTGTAATTGTTCAAGACCTTATTTTTGAAGTCTTGCGAACGGCCTATAATCATATAGAAAAAATTCGCAAGTTCCTGTCTGGAATAGTAAAAGCGAATGTTCCAGAAAAGTTCCTTGAGTTTTATTTCGTGAAAATGGATACAGTTCGCTCCATCTTCCAGATAACACACCAGTAGTTCAAGAAATTTGCATAACCGATCCCTGATTTCAAGAGGTTCCATACGATATTCGACAATTTCCCTCAGGTGGTATAACTCTGAAAAGGAGGCCCTTTGACAGGGCCATACTCCCCCCTCGAACAGGGCAGCCACGACTTCACATTTTTCCAGTGATTGGATGTTATACAGGCTGTAACGGCAAAAAAAGACCATCTCCCCTGATGAAACAGTGAACTGAAAACCGTTGCAGGAGAATTGCAGACTTCCCTTGAGTACGAACAGGATACAATCTTTTACCAATTCCTCCTCGTGGTACAATCCTTCGTCAAATTTATAATACCGGAATCCCTCCTGCATAGATTTTGAGTAATTATAACAAGACGTGTGCTCGTTCAAATACAAAAGTTCCATTGTTTCTGTTTTTGTTGCCTAATGAAAATATTAGTAATCTTATTTTCAGTTAGTTATATGATAAAATCTGTCCATGTTTCATCTTTTATTTCTTTTTGGCATTTATAACCGCTTTCCAGAGCGGATTTTGAAAAATTTTCCACTCTCTACGGGAGAGAGTGAAGAAACAGGAATAAATATACGTATATTGTTATATATATACTATAATTAAAGTGAAAAAAATATCTTAGATAATAGAATTTAACTAATGTAGAAAAATATTATTATTCCATTAAATCATCTGTTTACCCAACGGATGCCGGTCCAAAACGTAGATACCATAACATGTAAATCCCTCTCGTAGCCATCTTTCAATTGAAGACGGTATAAGATAAATTAGCTAAATAAGGTGTTCCTTTTTTCCTGTATAATCCCGCCACGTGCACCAAGGCGGGATTTACAGAAACATCCGGGAATGGTAAAATTATCGGTGGTAAAAGCCTCTTTGGGAGTGGTTAACCGCCGTCCATCGTCCAGACGGGAACTGAAGAATTTGAGCTGATATCTTTCGCGGTCGGGCCCGGTCAATCATCCACCGCTAAAATGAAGTCAGCCACTTGATTATTAACCGCATCCAGTGCGGAATGATCCAGTTCTTTCAGATAGATTCGGGTCGTTTTTTCCGACGTATGCCCCAGACACTCACCAATAACATGAACCGAGGCACCGTTCACCTTGGCTATCGTGGCCCATGAATGGCGGGCCGCGTGAAGTCTCAGCGGGAATTCCAAACCAATGACCCGGGAAATCTTTCCCAGGGAGTAACGAATCCTATGGTAGGCACTTCTATAACCAGCGTACGGATCCCGTTCTGCCGGAAACAACGGGAAGATGTATTCTCCCGGTACATTCTTGTATCTTTCCAGGATACGACTGATCTCCTTGTTTATACCTACCCGCATCAATTGATCGGTCTTGTGACGCCTGTAACAGATTTCACCCGGGAAAACATGCCTCTTTTTTAGCAATGCAATATCGACGAATGACATTCCACGCATGTAAAAGCTGAACATGAAAATGTCCCGGGCAAGAGATAATGGGCTGTCCTTTTCCAGTTCAATTGCGGATAGTGTTTTAATCACAACCGGATCAAGGGAGCGTTTGAGAGTTTTTTCCGTTTTAATGCTTATATCGCGAAATGGGCAAAGAAGTTCCAGGCCCATCTCCCGACATCCCTTCCTGAAAAGAGCCTTGATATTATGCAGATAAAAACCAATGGTGTTATCGCATATACCCGAAGCGCGTAGTTTCCCCTGGTAGTCGGAAATGATCCGGGAAGAGAGTTTTATGAAAGGAAAATCCTTTTTCCCCAGGTACCTCTGCATGGAACGCAGGCTGGAGGCGTATGCCCGGGCTGTTCCCTCATGACCGCATTCACGAAGCTCTCGGATTTTCCGTGAAAAATAGAAATAAAAACCAGCTTCGCGGGTTAACACGCCGTAAGTCCTGAATACGTCCTCTATTTCGTATTCCCGGGATTTCTTCTCTATCATTGAAATACACTTTAACAGTACCCTTGAGATACTTTCGCACCTGTTGTTGATCCTCCGAATCGACTCCGGGGTGTTTTCCCCGCCGTCGATAACCCTCCCTTTTACGGGATCAAACAGGGTATCCGGAATACTGAATCCTGTATAAACAACCTTTTTCCTTCGCTTGTGAAGAACCTGCACGACTAACGGGAATTTGCCGGACCGGTTGCTCCTTCCTTTTACCAATACTGTTTTAACTGTTGCCATAAGTTTTTTATTAGTTAGACATTTGACGCTTCCTTGTTTTCTGGAAAGGAAGCATAAACTTATATGAATCAAATCGGAAAAAGACCAAAAAAGTTCAGTAACCAAGCGGGAAAATTGCACGAAAGACGGGAAGTCGGTTCCAGACCCGTCGGCAAGGGAACGGTACGTCTTGTATGTATAGGATTTTTTTCAACTTGCAAAACATGAAAAATGGAACAGGGTGAGATGGTAAAGCATGTCCCAATACATCCCCAAGTAAACCACGGGGATTAAGCATGGCAGATGGAATTTTTTCGCTGCACAAGACAAAAAAGGCGGCCCCACCTGCCGCCTGTAGATTGATAAAGAGAGAATTTCATCCTACGCAAGATGATCAAAGCCATATGGATCCAGCTTCCACATCCCCCGCCTGGTAGGTATAGGAGATGAACTCCTCAAGCGCCTCCTTCCATGTAAGACTGAAGGTTTTCATGATGGAGTGTAGCGTGCGGTTGCTGTCTTCATCCAGGCTATCCTCCCCGATCAGGTTCACATCTGCCTCCGGGTCCACATCAACAAACTCCTCGCGGCTCCAAAACACCACTACCGGGATGCTCAGGTTAATATCCCATGTTCCACGCTGGATCAATACCCCGGAGGGCTTGTAGAACGGGTCAAAGCCGTTTGTCTGCGGGTTCTTTTTAGAATTGTAGCCGTGATACAGGCGGAGTTTCAGGTCAAACTCCTTGCGGTCCTTCAGGAACCGGATAACTCCTTTTAATCCTACCGGGTTAGTGCCTCCCGTAATTTCCGCCTCGTTGTCATGTTTGGTCTTGTCCCAGGGCGTGGTATCCACATAGAGATAATCCACCAGTGCCTCCGGATCATTGTCGTCAGCTTCCGGTTTCCCGTCAAAGGTAGGTCTCACGTTCTCCGGGGTGAAGAAATGCTGGTGGATATTCTCCTGCCCGTTCTCCACGAACTGGCCGTTCATTAACTCTCCTTTGGAATTGTAGTAATAGATAAACATCAGGTAAACCGGGGCCGGGGTAAAGTTGTTTCCATTTTTATATTCGCCGTTTTTCTGAACGTAAAACTTGCCCTGGCTTCCTTCAGCAAGGGTCCATCCTCTGCCGGTCTTCAGTTCATAAGTGATCTCCTGGACACGTTTCATATACCTGGCTGGGGATTCCGGATTTTGGTGGGGACCTCCGGCCTTCTGTATCTCGTTCCAGTCAGCGTGCAGGTGGCATTCAACGAGGCGGACGGTCATTTTTGCCGGGTCCTCATGCAGTTTGTTCTTCGTCTAGTCTTATGGTATTACAGGATCCTTGCTGCAAGAGTTCAGCAACAGGACAAGGGACACTCCTACCAGAAGCGCCCACACGGTTTTACATGCAATTGTTCTCATTTTTCTTTTTATTTATTAGTGTTGATTATAGTTCAATACTTCGTTAAACGTTTAACAATTATATAATTTTCAATTACTTACGTATACAATAGCCCGTCCCAGGGTAGCTTAACAGCACCTTGCGGGCGACATAAAACAAAGCCGAAAAAAGTGTTAAAAAGACGGGAAATAATGCTTGAAAAATTTGGGTAAGTGCTTGATTTTCAGCAACTTAGAGTTACCACGCTTTAGGTTACGAGATATGAAAATCAAGCCACTCGCCCAGCTCAGAGAGATGATTTCGAAAGCCCTCTCCGGCCAGACAAATTTAAGCAAATCTTTTCAATCTTTCTTCATCGAAGCCATGGAACTTTTTCTAACCATACCAAATCGCATCAACTTCCTTCAAATGTGGAGGTTCGGACGCTCGTCCGAACAACGGTTCCGTATGAACTTCAGGAAGAAGTTTAACTGGATATCGTTCAACCGGACGCTGGTCCATGAAGGCAACCCTAATCGCCGGGCGATAGCCATAGATCCGAGCTATATCAGCAAGTCAGGCAAGAAGACTCCCGGTGTAGGCTACTTCTGGTCAGGCTGTGCTTCTGCGGTCAAGTGGGGCCTTGAGCTCATGGACTTTGCATTCAACATGTCCCTCTCCACAATCAACGTTGCCAGACAGTTTGGAAAGGGCTATGGCATGGATTTGTCCGTCAGCGATGTCAAGTTGCTCCTACACAATGCTGCTATGGTTGAACGAATATTTTCAACGTTCGGAAAAAGCCCGAACTTGATGAAAAATAACACTGACTTCAAAGAACTTTTATTCTACGGCCTTCGAGCCGCTATATAACTTTTATAAAATTACCGAACTATTGTAAAAGATTAACTATGTGTAGATAATACACGATTATCCTATTTGAAATGAATGTCTCTTATAGTAATAATAGATACTATTAAAAAAGCTGCAATAGCAAATAATATTCCTGCTATGACAGCAGTCAGGAAGTCTGTATGGAAAACATACAATGCCACCATACTTGGTATTGCAATTGCAGAGAAACCAATACTCATTCCCATATTAAAAGTGATGATATCTTTGTCTGGAGCGATAGCTCTATTGCAATTATCACAAATAATAGAATGCTTATGATTTTTTATCAGATACACTAAACAAATTCGAAAAGATATTTTATGTCCGCAATGTGGACAAGTCATTCTGTCATTACTCCTTTTATCCATTAACACATAATAATAATCTGTATTCGTGATACTACATATGTAAAAGTCACAAAAAAAAATTAATATCAGTGGTGTCCACTAAAAAAATCATAAAAATTCTTTGGAAATATTGAAAATCAGATATTTACAGAGATTTTTAGAGCACAACGATTTGAATTTATCTTTGCCATACTATCGTAGAATTGCGAATGAATAAATGGAAATAAGTGTTCTCGTAAGCGTCTCCGGGAATATGCATTGCCGCTCGCGAAATCTGCCGCTACCTTTGCGTTTTCAAAAGTAAGAAGTCAATGGAAACGCAAATGAATGAGTTCACGGAGATGGCCAGCAAGCGTTATCAGCGCGCTTGGCGCGGGTATGAAGCCATCATTCGCCGTGGTGGATCAGCCAAGTTATCCTCGTATTGTGAGTCAGTTCACGTCAATTACAACGGCATGAAGCATTGGGTTGCTGCGCGCGGACTGTCCGTTCGTCATTTGAGAAGGAGAAACAGCAGGCGCAAAATCCAAATCGAAGAAAACGCAGTCGGAGGGTCGCCGGATATGTTCGTGCAGTTCATGCCGCCGACTCCCATGCCACCGGTTCCGATGTGCGGTGTTAAAATCGATTTCCCTGACGGGGTGACGCTGACTCTCCGGGAGTGTTCCCCGAAAGGCATAGTCGCCTTGCTTGATGCCTATGAGCGCCGCAGGTCGGCGAGGGAGGCTGCGGAATGTTCTCGTTAGAGGCCAACCACAGGTACTTCATGTGCCAGCACCCCGTCAGCATGAACAAGGGGATAGATGCCCTGTTCAGCCTGATCACTTGCGAGTCGCCGCTGTCTCCGATGACGGGCGACGTGTTCGTGTTCTTCTCGAAGAACCGGCAGGCCGTAAAGCTTCTTCGCTGGGACACGGACGGGTTCCTCCTTTATCAGAAGCGTCTGGAAAGGGGGTCGTTCGAGCTGCCAGCGAGGAATCCCATCACGGGCTACTACGAGCTCTCGTGGGAGACCTTTAGCTTCATAATGTCAGGGGTCTCGTTGGAAAGCGTACGCTTCCGCAAGCGCTTCCGCACCAGGTTCGCCGGAATCTGAAACTTTTTTGAAAGAGTTTACGCTCGGCAAATAACCATTTTATAATCAATTGGCTATTGGCCATGGAAGGCTCATTGCGGGGCTTCTCGCAGCCTCAAAATATTCCGTCTCTCCCTCCAAGCAAAGGGGTCCGGCGTCTCTCCGGAGGCTCATAAATGGCCATTAACGCATTGGCGTTCAACTTGTTATATTTGCGCAGCCCGGAATAATTGCCTATATTCGCTCCTGGGGAAGGATCCCCTTCGCGAATATGGGCAAGGACATGATCATAAAGATATTGCAGGACCAGCTGGAGGCATCAAATGCCACTATTCTCCGGCTGAACATTACCATACAGAACATGCAGTCCTCGTTCGATGCTACGGCGGCAGACCTCAAGACCACCATCGCCAACCTGGAGGCTCTCCTGCAAGAACGCGACGCCTCTCTGACCAAGGCTAAGAACCAGATGCGCGGACTGTCCAAGCTGACGGAGAAGAAATCCGAGCGGCAGAAGCCGCAGCCTCCTGCGCCAAAAACGGAAGAGGAGAGGCAGTCGGAGCAGGAGCGCAAGGCGGCAGAGCGGAAAGCCCGCGGCAACAACGGGGCCAGGCGCAACATGCACTTCGAGATGGAGACCGTCTTCCATGACGCCTATCCCGCCGGGCTGTTCGAAAGCCCGCACAAGGCCATGCGTAAGGCCGTCAAGGAGGACAGGCACCTCTGCTGCGACGAGACGCATCACAAGATACTGGTAAAAGCGGATGACAACGGCGGCAAGGGAAGCAGGAAGGGATATATCCGGGCAATAGTCGCCGCACATACGGGCCTTGCTTGCTTCTTCTACGATGACGGCTCCCACAGCGAAGACGTCATACTGAATGAGCTTAAGGGCTATGAAGGCACTATCCAGTCCGACGGCTTGAAAGCCTACAAGAAAGTGGCGGCCCAGTCAAACGGGAAGATGCTCAGGCTCTCCTGCCTGCAGCAATGCAAGCGGGACTTCGTGGACATGAAGGGCAATCCCGATGCCGATGAGATACTATCGCTCACTAATCAGCCCTACGTAAATGAGCATCTGCACCGCCGGATGCATTCCGCGAACTCCTCCCGGACCGCTGGACAAAACTAGAGCAGGGCGTATGACCCTGCTCCCTTTTTGCCTACCCTACGGCATCCCGGAGACGCTTACCTTAATTCCTAAGCTGAATCCATAAGGAGCAAGGGAACGCAATTGACGATTGCAACTAGCTTTGACTCGGTTACTCCATGGACATCCATTCACGCTCGCCAATCATCTCGGTTCTTCGCAGTCCTTTGAGACAGACCATACGCAAGAGAAGCTGCGATGCATGAAACTTCTCGATGAGTGATCGGGGCTTTCTTACCGGGTTCTTTGCTGTGGATGCGGAAAGTAATCCGCAAAATTTGCGGATTACTTTCCGCAAATGATTATATTTACAGAAAAATGAGTGAGATATGTACATCCATCAGACAGAAAACTGGCCGAAATTCACCTGGAACAAGACTTTCATAGGCGATAAACTCGCGAAGGTCAACAAGGCTGCTGGCTTTCTTGAGGGGAGGCTGTCTGCTATCGGATTCGATGTTCAGCAGCAGGCTAAGGTCGAGGCGTTGACTCATGATATTGTCGCTTCATCCGCAATTGAAGGTGTTGTATTGAATTCCAATCAAGTCCGTTCCTCTATTGCAAGAAGGATGGGAGTCCATATAACGAACGAGACGGAGCCCTCCCACTACGTCGAGGGCGTCGTCGAAATGATGCTTGATGCCGTCGAGAAGTATGCAGTGCCTTTAACGGATGATCGGCTGTTCGGATGGCATAACTGCTTGTTCCCAACGGGTAGAAGCGGGATGGTTGCCATCAATGTCGGTAAGTATAGGGTCGATGATATGGACGTTATTTCAGGCACTATGGAACGTGAGAAAGTCCATTACCATGCGCCGGCAGCAGAACTCGTCCCAGGAGAGATGAAAATGTTCCTCGGCTGGTTCAACGCTGATACTACGCCTAAGGATTATATAAAATCTGCTGTCGCTCATTTCTGGTTTGTTAGCATTCACCCTTTCGATGATGGAAATGGCCGAATCAGCCGAGCTATCGCAGATATGGCATTGAGCCAGGCAGACAACTCATCGCTTCGCTATTTCAGCATTTCGCGTCAAATAAACAAAGAGAAGCGAAAGTATAATGACATCCTCGAGCGTTGCCAAAAGGGTAGTGTGGACATCACTGCCTGGATTGATTGGTATCTCGATTGTATGCTGCGCTCCATAGAGAATGCCGAAGATATGCTTTCATCTATCCTTAACAAAGCTATCTTCTGGCAAAGCCATTCACAAGACGTCATCACTGACCGCCAGAAGCAGGTGTTGAACACCTATCTTGACGGCTATGCCGGAAAATTGAAAGTGAAGAATTGGGCGAAGCTGGCTTCCGTATCGGTTGATACCGCTGAGCGAGACGTAAAAGCTCTTGTTTCCTCCGGCATTCTGGTGCCACAGCCAGGACGGTTCAGAGACGTTGCATACGGGATCCAGGTATCTAAAGATATTCTACTTACTCCAGGTCCGGCAAGTGAGGAAGATTAAGCATTCCGCGAGAGCTGGGGCAATAATTGTCCCTAGGTGCGATGGAGGATAATACGTCAGGACATAGTGGCCCGCCTGTCCGAATAAATCTTTTAACGGCCTCCTATTGTCTTGTGGTTTTCTTACAACAACTGTAACAAAGAACTCAATGCCGTCCCGAGCGTTAAGACGCTTGCCGCCTTCGAAAAGTATCGGTCTCAGCCAAATCCTGTAATTATCTATGGTGATATTAACCGTATCTCCCCTTCTCGGAACTGGCAGTGGTCCAAAATCACGTATCGTCCAACCAAGCTTCTTGTTCGTTCACCTGCATAGCTTTCAAGACAACTCCTGACGCCACCAGAACCGATTCGGAGTTTCTGACAAAATCTGCTGATATTTCAGATCACCGATGTGTCCTCCTGTTTGAGAATCCACGTAGTAGCCATTCCCGTTCAGCAAACTCTCGATGATAGACGAACAAAACCAATGAAGCCAATGAAACCAATAGCCTCATATTCAAATGCCGATATCGGGTAAATTATATCTTAGAATTTTTTCAGAAACCATCTCCACCACATAAATCGTACTGTTTTCTGCGTCAATGTCAAATAGTAACGCATTGACAGGTAACTGAATCTTTGCTAGAGGCTCACCTGTCCAACTGAACAAATGAATGGAGGGATGAGGGCAGATTCCTTGCTCAAAATCTTCCATTTTTGCTCCAACATAAAGGGCAGCAAAGAAGCCTTTGTATGGATGAACGTCATAGTATGTCCTTGGAATTAGATCAAGGCCCTGTCTCTCAACATCTCTGATGTCTACAAGCCTATTCCCAAGAGCCACCGTTTTTGCAAATCCTTTTCTTGAGGCATCCAATGAATATAGATGAATAACATTAAGATAGGAGCTCGCTTCTGCTACAGTTCCGCTTTTATCATCTATGACGATAGAGGATGAAAGGAGGTTTTGTTCTGAAGATGAAAACTCATTCAGGTAATCCATTGATGCAATGTGGCATTCTCTTCCTAAAGAATCCACCAAAAATCTTTCAAAACCGCTGCCATCCCCCTTCGACCGCCGGCATAAAAAACGGTTAGGAGAAACGTAGAAATATCGGGAGCCAGACACTGTTGGAAGAGAATGCGACAAGTATCTATATGCATTCGAAAGAGAGTCCTGAGAGATGTCAAGTTCAAGAAATGACTCGGTATAATCATATACTCCTCCCTCACGTCGTCCATCTTTTTCATAAAAACTCATCCAAGAGATATAGGGTCGATAAAGCACTTCTCCAGGACCGGAGCCAATCATCAAGAAAGAATTTGTAACTTTTGGTTTGTCCTCCAAAGACACTGTAGACAAACAGCCCTTCGGCTCAGAACAGGATACAAGAAGATAGTCCCCGAAACTTTTCACTCCACGAATCCCTATCAAGTCAACATCCAATGTGTCAGCATCTCCCAACTCATACTCATTAGGGAAATCGTGCACATAAATGACCTCATCGAATGCGAAATACGCTTTTCGTTCACACGATGTCAGGATAAACGCCCATGCAACAAGTGTAAGCAAAATCTTCCTCATGGCTTACAAAAACTCATTCCGCCCCTATACGTTCCTGGAAGTTCCGTACAAGTTCCACAATAAAGAACAACATCCGAAATATCATCACGAATATTTTTCCAACACTTTATATACTCACCATGCTCGGCTTGTGACAAGGCTTCTACGTTTGCAGTAAAAATCACATCAAAAGATGTTTTCTCATAAATTAGAACTGTAACTAAAAAAATCACAAACGTAGCAATGATCAATAAGATTTTTTTCATATAGAGTTACTTATAACATACACTTTTTTTACTTCCTCGCCCCGGGATGCTTCTACAAGTTCCACAATAGACTACCTGATCGGCCGGATCATCAGTCACGTTCTTGTAGCACTTGTTTCCTCCTTCAGAGGACTCTTCACTAGCCAGTGCATCGACATTTGCAAATATGTAAATGTCTTCTTCATGATTATAGACAAGCATTAATGCGGTAATGCCTTCAATTAATAAGAACAGAGAAGATAAGATTATAATTTTCTTCATTTTTATAAATTTATGATTTGTTTATCTTTTTTAAGACCATTTTAAATACCTTTGACAGTTTTTCTCCTCGAAGCGGATTACCGATAAAAACTGGATGGGCATCTTTTCCAATTAAGAAACTATGGAACCGACGGTCCGATGGAAAATCCTTATTAATTCTGTAAAACTCTCCATACAAATCTACATATATTGGAAAAGGAAATTTTAGCTCTCTTATTTGATTTTGGACGTCCAAAATATCATCTTCTAACGGAGAAAATAGAATCACAACCCTGCATTTCTCCGATTTCTCAATATCAATAAATCCTGACAAATCATCATTTAGATGGTTTATTGCGCAAGACGAACACTCGTCTTTCCCGTAGAAGAAAACCATTACTGATTTATACAATTCAATCTTACCAGAAGATACCTGACCATCAGTAATCTTTATTAAATCTGTCGGGAAAGCGATATTCTCGGACATGAATTTTTTCATGTCTTGACGCAGAGCATGCTGCGTACAACTTATCATAAGGCACAACATCGCAGCGAGGGCTGTTATCTTCTCAAAATGTTTCATGCTTTGCCATTTATGATGTCTGACAAATCATATTTAAAAACACTATCATTGGTATCCACTCCGTACAAAATCTGAGTTGAGTCATCAAAAGATATTGTTTTCAAATTCTCCTGAATGGTCACATCGTTCAGGAAGTTTCCTTCCCAATCGAAAATGTGCAGGTGAGGAGCCTTCGTGCCTTTGATCCACTCCTCAAATGAACTGTCCATGCACAGTGCAATGATATTTTTGTCCGATTGAGTGATTGCTGTATAATAAATCCGGCGTTCGTCATTGCTGTCGTTAAGAATTTTGTGCCAGTTCTTGTAATCCTTTGAGATCGCAACCGTCGACTTCTCTCCTGTGGTGATATCCAGAATATTCACCTGTGGCAGCATACACATCGCCATGGCCAGCATCCTTCTGTCCTGATTGACCACGCAAGCGGATGACAACCCTTCAAAATAATCCGACCCCGGGACATTCGGGAACAACGAGATTTTCTTGATCTGGTCGCCATTTCTATCCAATATTTCGCAAATGTAATCGTCTTTTTGAGGAACAAGAGCTATGTGATCTTCGCCGATAGGATAAGCGTCAAGAGTTTGCGGAGGCAATTTCAGCAACAGCGACAGTTCTGTCTTCTGACTCTCAACTGATTTCTTAATGTCCAAACTGAAGGCAGCACACAAATTCAAATCAAACAGATATATTGACCGATCCTCCTTTTGCTGGCATCCTTTGATAATCGGAGCCAATAGTTCCCCCTCACCACGCCCCTTGGCGACAAAATTGCCAACAGCAGAATCATCCTTAGTGGAAAACGCATGAATCAAAAATGGGGAATCCGCCTCGACGCCTTTCAACAAAAGAATCGAGTCGTTAGCATAAATCCCTGAGATATTGCCGATGGTATCCCCACTCAGGCATGTCCGCTCTCCTTTCACGCTGCCTTGCTCTATGGCCTTTGCGTTACGCACAGGCGCATCGAAAATATTATCATTGTTCTGGCCGCATGCAACTAGAATAATGACGCTAAGAATAAATGGATATGCTCTCATGTTTATTAAAACCTACAATAACCGCCCTTATCGACGCCTGCTCCATTCACATATTTACATGAACCACATTCCAGACATCTCATAGAGTCGTTAACCGAGTATTGGCTGTAGCAAATAGCTTTTCCACTGCCTTCGCTTCTTGCCAATGCCTCAACATTCGCATCGAACAAGTCGTCTTTAACATCTCTCTCATTAAAAGCATAAGTGAATGCTGACACGGCAGCAGTTACAATCAATGCTCCCACTGCGATAATGACTTTTTTCGTCATGGTGATTAAAATTTATTTGTTAAAAAATTAATAAAACAATTATGTATCGGAAAGACACACAATATGATTCTTTTCTAAGACATTCTATACTATCTCATATAGCATCCCAAATCATGTTTACCTCCATACTACACGCCCAACTTTCTTCTCATATATAAACGTCCTATTCTGCACCCCTCTTGACAAGCCTTCCACAAAATACAACTTGTTCGCCGGAATGTCTTCGATTTGAAGTTCAACATCATTTGCCACAGACTCGCAATGCTCCGTCCATCCTTTGCCATTCCACCAAGACACTCGGTATAAATCTCCTGGAACAATAGCATTTCCGTCACCTCTTCGGATATACGAGACATGATCCAAGATTACTGGCTCACCAGTATCCAATACCCCGGATGGTTCTTCGAGATAGGCAGAATAGTATGTCAATGGATCACCGTCAATAACATATGACAAAGAATCCGAATCCGCACTTATTTTGACTCTGGAACATGCATTATCATAGAAGAACAGTTCTGCCATATCGGATCTCAATCCCATATTAGAGAGGAATCGCCAATACCTATGCGGATATTTTTGTTTAGCTGTAACTTTTCCCGAAGTAATCTGCCACTCGGGAAAGACACAGACTGTGTCTGCATTCTTGAAGGATCTGTCATCCGCACCAATGATAAGGCCTCCGTGGAGAGAACTCTGGACAAGCATCACGTGCTGAAACATTGGATACTTTCTATACAGTGTAAAACTTGCCCTTCCGAGGTTTTCCTCTTTTCCAATATATGAAACTCTACCGAAGTCATCCAGGAAGAAAGGATAAGACACAGGCTTCAAAACCCCACCAACATATCCAAGTACCAGATACGTTGTCCGCCGTCCCATGTTCAAGAACTTAACCTTACCGAATCTGGCTTTTCCCCAAGACACAGGCTCCCAACCATCATCTCCGAAAACACATATGAAAGCATCACGACTTGACAATCTCATGCCTTTCATTAACTCTACACAGACATCCGTCGTTTCCTGATACTCATCTGTGACATCTTTGAAGAAAGGGGAATCGTACATGTGAGGGATATCTCCGTTATGTCGCCGAAGAAGCTTAAGATATTCATTATTTGACGAATATGTTTGGCGTACAATTTTAGCAAATGTAGTGTGGGTGTAATGAGGATAATCAGGATTGACTCCGAATGATGTGAACATTGTCTTCCGCCCTCTTAGATTTGGATATACATTCCAATAATGCCCATACATCCGATCTGCAAATTGAGGCGTATAATCCATGCCGATAGGAATTCCTTTGCTTCGCATTATCAGCATACCATTTATCATGTATTCGTTGCACGACGCTCCAGGGAGTTTAACAAATATAGAAGGATTATAAATAGGATACCCATGACCAGAATGAATCCATTTCTGTTCCGAGATCATTGGAATAAGTTTGTTGTTGACACGAACTATCGCAGCTCGTGGATTCCCGATATATTCATCACATTCATTCAGATGATCGATGTACCCTTTTGCAAAGTCTGAAATACTGTCACGCCAATTCATCAACGGCTGACTGTCTGAACAAGTGTATGGTAGCAGCCATTCGCAAAACTCATCGAATGAAAGGTGCCTTGCCCACTCACCATTCCGCCATTGATCGAACGCTGTTTCAATGTCGTGAATAAGATAGTCTGCCGATATATATTTCAGATCGAAATCATAATATATCAGTCCGTCGTACTTTGCCTTTAAGTTCTCAAGGGAATCCAATACCGAGAGCGATTCACCAGATGCAGACAGAATCCGGTCCGCATCATACCAATATGCCTCATAGGATCCTCTCATTGACTTATGGCCAGGCATATTACCAATCAAAAAACGTGATGCTGCGATCTTTTCTTTGTCTCCTGTCTGTTCAAAGTATTCAAGTATGTGTTCCAGCTCGCCTCTGTTTTCTCCCGCCATATGCAGAGCCTCGCTCACCCGGTCATAAGAACATGATGTTACATAGAGTGAAGCAAAAACAATAATGTATTCTACTGTGGCTATGAAAATTCTCTGCATTTGAGTCAGTATATTTTCCAAATGTAATGTTATTGATATTTTCGTAAGAGACAAGAGAAAAAATCAAAACAACATTATCACATGTCTCAGACATTAAAACGACTTGGTTCTTTGTTTGATTTATTTTAACCGTTAAGGATTCCTTCTGGTATTTTGTATTTATATAAACTCTCTGTTTCGATATCGTACGTGAACAGGAATCTGTCCCCCCAAGCAACATCAAAAGCTGTTGCTTTCTCTGGAAGCATCAGCTGCGCTATCGGATTACCTTGCCAATCAAAGAACTGCACGCAATTCCCAGCCTTAAGACATGCAAAAGAATTGTCGTATAGACGCAAATCCACGTATGCATCTTTGAAATTACCAAATGGCAGAGTAGACAACTCTTCAATACTATTGACATTGTCTCCTGTCACTATTGACAAAGCAAATTTCTTACGAAGTGAATACATGTTGATGACATCCTGATACATTGCAGCCTCAACCACAATATCATGCTCGTTATGATAAGCTATCAAGGAAGAGAGCAAATTATGTCTGTACCCATCTTCTTTTCCTTCTAGGAGAATCTCATTCAGGGTTTCGATTGAAGCATTCTGGCTCTCTTTTCCGCTAGTCCAAAGAAATCGGCGCAGGCCTTTCGCATCCGAGCGAACTTCACGACAATAATAAGAAGAGTCTTCTACTCTAAAACAATTCTTCAATTTCTTTGGTAAATTATTAGCGTCATTAATGACTACCGGAGAACCTCTCAAGATTGAGCGTTTAAAATCAAAGTCATAGAAATGTCCGTTTGGATGATAAATGCTAACTATCCTCTCAGAGAATGTCATTTCTTGCATAAATGGAGGATTCAGAAACTCATAGGGACCGTTTCCTTTCTTAAGGAATGATCCTGAAAAAATCCCATCATTTAAATCATACACATTTATGAATTTTTCTGAAGGAACAGAGAACAAAAGAGAATCTCCGCATACCGCAATGTCTAGAGCTCCGACTGGGACAAAATTTAAGGCCTCTCCCTTTCCGAGCATGAAAAAGTAAGGGAACTCATTTACCCTTTCCATATTCTTGAAAGCAGCCAACGTGACATCTTTGTAAGAGCAGCCACAAAGAGTCAGACAAATTGCCGCTAATGATACAACAGTCCGTTTCATTTTGTCTATTTGGGATTATAGCAATGAAGGACGTACTCTGGAAAAGAAGGCTGCATGTTCATTTCAATCGAACAAGAATGACAAACCCTCGTATCGGTTCCTCTTTTATATACGACAGTATTCCAGCACGAGGCTTCACCATAAAAGTTTTCACTATTCATCAAAGCTTCAACATTCGAAACGAATAGGCTTTGCGACGCAATGCTCTTCACTGCCAATAATCCCCCCAAAATAACAGCCAGAATGATGGCAAAAATAATAATTCGATTTTTGTTCATATAATTGATTATTAGAATAATGTATTAACTGTTATAAGTAATTATGACATCTGATTATTACACTCATAATTTTCTTTGTTTTTATTTACCGTCATCTTGTGCATAACCTCGCTCATCTGGTCATAAGGACAAGATGCTACCGAGAGTGAAGCAAGAACAATCAGGCATTTAAACGAGCTGGGCATTTCTTGAATTACTATGAAGATTATTCTTCGGACTCATCATCCGTGAAGAATACCGCATGGTAACTATGGGCATTCTCCGTCGTGATGTCCATTCTGTATGCAGAAGCCGATTCGACTGAAATCACCATCCTTCCAGAAGCACTGTTTCCGACGTAGCTGTGTATCTCTCCTGTGGTTTGATTTTCCAATGACACCATAGCAGCCCCCATGTTTGATAGGAAAAGCAGCTCCAAACATTTAAGTGCAGAATAAAAATAGCATTCTACCTGTGGTTTAGCAGGGATTCGGTTAGTTTTCGTTCCGGGCTTAGTGTTATCTATTACCTCGATTTTTATGATCTCCTCTCCTTTGGCATAAATCGGGTTGCTGACGCTCAACAATGCCAACAACAATAGCAGTATAAACTTTCTCATAAAAAATGTGTTGTTTCTGACTGTAAAGTTCGGTAGAAAAGCCGGTTATGCAATGAAAAAAAGTTTCACTTCTGCAAAACGCAATAGACTCATTCCTAAATAGTTATAAGCCCATCGAAATTCAGTTTCTCACTTTATGTTGATTAACTTATTAGCCGTCAGCGCTTTAGCAAATATTCGACATTTTACGCAATCTGCACGTCTAAGATTATCTGGCAATTGCTCTATCAAGATATGGATTCCGAGAAAAGGATCTTGTTCTCTCCGTCCATCCTTGATATTCTTTCTTTAATGTTGTAACGCTTCGTGTAAACCGTGTTCGCATTGTAGCCCATCATTCTGGCTATGGTTTTGGAATCAAAACCAAGGATCAGGAATGTGATGAAGCGGAAGTCTTTCTCCGTGGCATCTGGCATCGCCGCCCTTAGTTTCGTCATTATGCCGTCAAGATTGTCGTCGAGCATAGACTCAAGCTCCTTTTGGTTTGGTTCATCCAATATCGCCAGAATCTTTTTGACCTCAGCATAAATCTTATCCTTCCCTCCTGTAGAAGAGATTGAGGAGTCCAGATACCGTCGGCAAAGGACATTCAATTGGGCGTAATGTCGTTTGTTCGCCTGAACATATTTCGCCCTCAGCCCCATCAACACCTGTTCCTTTTCGGCAGCGCTTGAAACTCTTTCCGACAACGTTTGTATATCCCTTTCAGCAATTTCATTCGCAGATTTCAGAGAAGCAATAGAACGCAGGTTTTCCGCCTCACAAAGCAGTAGCTCGTTAAGTCTTTGATTCACTTCATCATTGATGGACGACATCTCCTCCAACTGGCGCTGCCACCCTTTCTTGCGTTTAAAATAAATGCACATGACAGACGCCACCACAATCAAGGCAATTATGGAAACCATCCATCTCATCTGACGCTGGATTCTTCTATCCTTATCCAACGACAAGGACTTGCTCTCATAATAATCCGACTGCGCCAACGCCACCGACTGACCGACTGTTTTTAACACCTCAGAATCCCGATCATTAATTGACTGCTCAAGATATCTCAGAGCTTCTTTGTAGTCAGCGCAATGCTTTGATATCCTGTATTTCCAGACCGTTATGATAGTCGAATCTACATTAATAGTTTCCAACTGACTGATTATATCTTTCGCAGTCCTGTGATCTCCTATGATTTCAGAGGCATAGGCATAGACACAGTAGTCGTTTATAGAAGGCGCTACCCCATATTCCTCTGTCGCTTTTCTGAACAGATCAATAGATTTATGAGCATCGGAGCCTGGCTTGAAGATATTATTCCACGCAAGATTCAATAATTGCCTTGCATAGATGGAGGAATCACGGATCGGTTGTGAGAAGAATTCTGCATAGAGACTATCAGCCATGGTCCAATCTCCAACATTTGAATAATAGTTTGCCAAATGTCCTGTCGTGTTCCATAACGGGACACTTGCAAACTTCCGTGGCATAATGTGACATAAACATATACTTGAAGGTAGGTTTGTGTATCAAAAGACCTTACCTTTGAAGTATGGAAGACAACACATCTGCAAAGTTTGAGTTCCTTGCGAGCTTCATCCTGC
>JAQYTJ010000025.1 GCA_028724885.1 Bacteroidales bacterium
CCAACGCAGGCGCTGAATCTCTAAACTCAAAGATCAAAACTTTTAGATCCCAACTACGAGGTGTAAGCGACTATACCTTCTTCATGTATAGAATCTATAAGATCTTTGGATAACTTAAACACGGAACTTTGCAGGTGAGCCATAATACAGGCTCGACACTCTCGCTCCTCGTGTTCGTCTCAATCGAAACCTTTCCCTGAGAGAAATCGTCCATGAACCTTTGAAGTTGTTCGGCCGAAGAAAAAGACATGATGTTAGATACAGAAGGTGACCTATTTTCAAGAGGTGCAGTTTCTGTGTTCGCCATCTCTTTCGTACAAGAAATAGCAGCAAGGCAGCAAAAAGTGCCTAATAGAAATGTTTTAGTTCTCATAAATAATTTAAAATAAGATATTTAATGAACAAGCAACTGCGTGCAGGCAGTCTAAGTCATGATATTGCATAATAACTGATTTCATAATCTTGCTTATAAACTATGACATTTACATTTCGTCTGCTAACATGTAATAAAGTCAACTATACTAGTAACGCAAAATTCTTCATAATCCGTCAAAAAAAAATTAAAAAGTATTAATTCGCTCTTATATTACAATTCATCTGAAGTTTAAACTGATAGTAATTCTCAACACCCGAAGTTGTTGTACCTCGAGTTATCGGTTCTTCGTTGGCATCGAATCTTGTTGGCTGGAAATATCCATTCGAGTCATCACCCCATCCCCAATTAATATGAATAAGGTTTTGAGTCTGATAATAAAAACTCTCAAATTTTCCGTCCGAATACACATTTACTCGCCTTCTCCTTTTAAGCGCTTTATCAAATACCCACACATGCCTATCTGTATACCATGTCTTCTGGCCAACTTTCATCCCCAATATTTTATACTTATATACATGCTTAATGGAATACCCTGAACCGAGCGCAGGTCCGTTAGCAAGGTTCTGGGTGAGTTTAGAGTAATTATAGACTTGAAAGCTACCGCCATCGGTGAATCCGAAATTTTTGAAAGTTCTAAATGTATTTGAAACTTCGGCCATAGTTACTTCAACACCGTAATCCGCATCAAGATTTTCTTTAGACCCAAGAATCCTAATTAATTGCTTTACCTGTGTCCAGGATTCTTCGTGTTTTGGAGCGCTGGAGGAATCCACAATTTCTCTCATCTTTGTCCAGTCCCAGAAAACGCCCTTATACATGACGCTTTTGCCCCAGTAATACATGATCTGAGCTACGGCAATAGGCACACATCCTGTTAAGGCCGTAGTATTTCCCAGGGTGCAATTATCATTGAACGGATGACTTTGATTCCAGTTACATCCGATTATTGAGCCTGTCGAACTGACCTCTTCCCATGGGCCATACGAATATGAGCGTTCAACATCAATCGTATCTCCCTCTTCTTTCTTGCGAGCAGATTGGGCAACCTCTCCGGGTAGGTATTTAGCATAATTTTCTACCGTTACCTCGTTCCCTTCTTCATCAGTTACAGTCAATCCAGTACATAAGCGATAATATGTATCAAGCTCGCTCATTGCAATCAGCTGACCAGGATTATCGATGACATGTCCCTCTTCCATGTGTCCGGAATCTGTAATGCACAAAACGGGTGAAACCCTTCTATCGCCAGACATAATCGCATAACCCATATCGTCTGCGAAATTGAATACATGAACCAATGGCTCAGAGCCATTATCTGAGCGTGTGCCAGGACTTATGCTTGTAGAAAAGCGACTTTCAATGGTTCTCTTAGCATTTCCTCTTGTTGGCAAATCCACATCTTCAAGGAAGGACGATAATTCTTCTTCCGCTTCATCTATCGTTACAACAGTTGATTTGAAGACCCGATCTCGAGGTTTTTCACCTTCTCGAAGAAAAGGATCCGCTTTTGAGCATGAAGCCACTGCGATGATAATGGCTGTGAAAACTAATAAGATGAAAGTCTTTCTCATAATTAAGATTTTAATAATTAGTTAATGTGTTTTTGCTTTTTCATTATTGATAACGCAAGAAATAGAAGAATCCGTCATTTTTTTCAATTTTTTTTGACGGATTTTGAAAAATAATACGTTATTACAGTAGTTCATGCGTTTATTCCATCAGGAACAATCGTGTATTAATTCATGCTATAATTAATTTTTTATGAAATCATCATTAGCTTTATACATTATGAGAAACTATAGAATAATCATTCTACAAATTTTATTTATATTAATTTTGCAGTCAACATCATTCGCTCAGTCAAATACTGCTTTGAAATACAATGGAAAATTTGAGCTGGCAGGAATGGAAGTGTCCAACAAGGATGCATCAGGAACTGGTATCGCATTCTACACGACACACGGAGTTGACATCAAGAGCAAAGCTTTTTTCGGACTTGGGACAGGAATCAACTATTCATTCTCCGTAGAAGACATATTCATTCCAGCCTTCCTCCAGGGAGACATCCTGATTTATGACGGTTCAGACCTGAAGCCCTTCGCATCGCTCAAGGTTGGCGGCCTCTTCTGCACTTCCAGAAGCTCCAACATTTTCAATTTCAACCCTTCCATTGGCATCAGGTACTCAAAGTTCGCGCTTACGGTTGGGTATATTCATCAATATGGAGTTGACAAGGATAACATGAGTTCACCAATGGGCGGACCGAAACATATCATCAAATCAAAATACAACTATGATGGCGTAACTATAGGACTTATATTCTCGCTACGTTAATTTTCGGGTATTATCATTATATTTAGAGAGAATCGGCAAAAGCCAGTTCTCTCTATTTTTAGTGTGTCTGGCATGACACTAAAGAAAGAGCCAACCTAGCTTGGTCGTCCCTTACGTTTCATATCGGAGTTTACGTACTTCTATTTGAATCTTCTATTATGCGGTGAGAACACAATAGTCATGAGATGGAATGAGTATTGTTATTTGAATTTTGCATATTTTTTTGCTCTACGGCAATTTATTTCTACTTTTGTAAACCATAAATTACAATTAGGCTTTATTCTCATTTGGATATGAAATACATTGCAGACAGATTGAAAACATCGACGTTCCTTGGCTTGTGTCTCACAATCGTTATGGTGACGCTGGCTTCCTGCTCCGACAATAGTGCCGAAGATCGGGATCTGAAGCGATTCAAAAATCGATTCTGCGGAGACTATCAATATTCTTCAGCCATCTGGACAGGAGGCAACATAGATTTGGATGGTGACGGAACTGGTCACAAAAATCTGGATGCGGAATTTCAATATTGTACTGGATATAACAGACAATCGGCAAGAGCGGAAGTGACTTACGAAGATTCTGAAGATACGTTTCGGATCAATGCCTATGTGCCCCTCTTCACAGCCAACGATGACGATGGAAAAATTGATCCAGTAGGAATAACATTCCAGCACATTATTATTAATGCCAGATGGATGGACATTGGAGATGACGGACAAATTGTCGTTTCTGAATATTTCATCGAAAATCCAGTCTATTCCATCCCGGATATCATTTACGTAGATGTGACTTCAGTAACGGATGATTCATTTGAAGTTACTGTAGAATGTTCGCTTTACGATCAGAATGAGGACAAACTTGCCGAAGGCACAGTCATCTTTACTTTTACTAGAAAGTGATTTCAACCCTATTGAAAAAAAATCAATTATTTTTTGACGGATTTGCGAAATTCGCACGTTATTCTTATGAGAGCTGATGACAGAAATGTCAAACTTTGAGGAACTGCTGGCCAAGATGTGTGGGCGGAAAGATGTCGCTGCGCAGGAGAAGCTGTATAAGATTTATGCAGCCAGGGTGCAATCGGCCTGCAGACGTTACTCCAAAGACAACGAAGAGGCTCAGGACTTCACTCAGGATGCTTTCATGAGGATTTTCGATAAAATTGGAAAGTTTCGGTACTCGGGAGAGGGATCTCTGGGCAGATGGCTTGTAAGAGTGGCAGTGAACATGATAATCGACAGGAAAAGAAGAGACAAATCTTTGGGCATCAAGTCCGAGATCGACGAGGCAGCCGAGGATATTCCTCAGCCGACCGAAGAGGAAGCCGCATCAGTGCCTCTGGACGTGCTCCACAAGATGATCGATTCGCTGTCGAATGCCAAGAAGATGGTCTTCAATCTGCGATGCGTGGACGAGTATTCATACAAGGAGATAGCGAAGATGATCGGGATTTCCGAGAATGCTGCGTCTTCAACTTTTGCGAAGGCCAGAATCGAGCTTGGAATGATGATTAAGGAATATGTCAAGATAAACGGATAATGAAGGACTGGACTGAAATAATAGGCAAGGCACTCCGCGAGGAGGAGAAGGCGCTTCCATCAGGAGAATGGGAGACCATTCGTGATGCCATGCGCCGAAGTTCCAGAAGACGCGCCGCCATCTGGACCTGTGGTGTTGGTGCCGCCGTTGTGGCAGCTGTGGTAGTCCTCTCCGTCCTTCTGCCTGGCAATCCTCCAGCACCTTCACCAAATCCGAATATCGTGACTGTTACCGAAAAAGTGACGGATGATACGACATCCACATCAACGCTAGAGGCAGAGACAGACCTTGTCGCGCAGACGCTGCCGGATGAGCAGACTAATAATGACCGTCACCCTATAGAGTCAGAGGAAACGGACAAGACGACTTCCAGCCAAAGTGAATCTGCCGGGCAGGAATCATCCGAGAACGAGTCAGCCAAGGATGAGACAACATCCGCACAGGCTAATGTCGGCGAGGAAAAGACTGAAGAAAAGGCAGCTAAAGATGATGAAGAATCAGTAAAAGAGCCTGAGGACAATATGTCGGAAAGCGCTTTCTATCAGGAATATGCCGAGCAGCGCAGGGATAAGAGGAAGGTTTCTGTGTCAATCTGGGAGAGCAATCTTTTGACTCAGGTTGATAAAACTGATACAAAGGCAGGTAGTCCAAATCAAACACAGAAAGTGAAGTATGACCATGAACAGCCTATCTCATTCGGAATTAATTTCCGCTACGACATCGACAGCCATTTTTCGATAGCATCCGGTGTAGATTATACTCTGTGCAATAGTACTGTCAGTTATAATGATTCCAGAAAGTATGATCAGAAGGTTGGCTACATCAGCGTTCCCGTGCGGATAGACTGGGCGCCTGTCAAGACAAAGCATTTCCAGATTTATCTGGGAGCTGGCGGCAGGATACGCAAAAGCATACATGCCACTTTCGATGGAGAGAAGCTCACGGACAAGCGCTTTTACCCTTCCCTCATTGCAGCATGCGGGATACAGTACAATTTTATAAGAAGCATCGGGATATTCCTGGAACCAGAATACTCGTACACATTCCTTCCCGAGAGCCCTTCGATCATTACATACTACACTGAATCATCGAAAGCCTTATCGTTCCGCCTCGGCCTAAGCTTCAGTTTCAGATAAGTGCAAGAGCCAGAGAACCATGAGAAAACAATCAGGGCGGGATACGGCAAAAGCCTATCAAATTCTGTCTATCTATCTAGAAATAGAAGCCAAGTTAAAGACCGATGTTGCGCTTTATTAGAAAATTATAACGTACAAACTTACAAAATCCGTCAAAAAAAAGTCATTAAAGTTTGACGGATTCTTCTATTTCTTGCGTTATCAATAATGAAAAAGACGAATTGTAGTATAAGAGCGAATTAATACTTTTAAATTTTTTTTGACGGATTATGAAAAATTTTGCGTTACTAGTATAGTTGACTTTATTACATGTTAGAAATAATTAATTCCAGCTACCGTGTTGATATTATGTTCCTTTATGGGTACTCAAAATATAATGGTGAAATCAAAGGTTCAATTCTTCGCTGTGGTAGATTTGGAGTTCCGGATGTAAAATAATAAAAATAAAACAGCATAAAAAAGATACAATGAAACGATTTTTTCTAGTTTGCATTATCACTGCAATATACTCTTGTAATATCCTAGCTCAGACTTCGGTTAACAGAAATTACCTTTACAATAGAGGATATAAAGCAGATGTTCAGGCATCGGCACTTTTCGCTGATAATTGTACTCTTACTTCATTATCATCATCTCATGGTTTCGCATTTGGCAATGGGTTATATCTTGGAGGAGGTATTGGCGTGACATACAGTCCACTCAATAAGCTAAATGTGAGTCACCAGATAATCATTCCAATCTTTGCGTAAATCAAGTATTCATTCCTTAAAAACTCCATAGTCAGTCCATTTGTAGATGTGGTTGCCGGAGGAGCATATAACTATTCTTCGTATGGCACAGGATATCTGCTGAAGCCATCTGTTGGATTGGACGTATGGAAGTTTTCCGCATCTGTTGGCTTGGGGCGTTATGCAATTAACTATGCGACAGTCGAAGGAATGCTGAATGGAAAAACTGCGATCATCGGAGATCAAGAGACAAATACTGGAATTTTTATTGCTATAGCTTACAATTTCCGATAAAAATCATCTTCAAGTATTAGCAATATTACTATCCGAGAAAGAGGTCAACTAAAAGTGACCTCTTTTTATTTTCGCCTTGCGGAAAGGCATACAATGGGATTCCTTTGACTCTTTGCCGTTCTACCTGATCACTCGGGCGTAGCCGTCTTTGCGGGGCTTGACGGTTGGCGGGTAGGAGGCAGGATAGCCGAGGGCTATGGAGCCGATGCCAACCAGGCCGTCAGGTAGGCCCATCTGCTTCATGAGAGCCTTGCCTTCATCGGTGGCGAACATCTCGCGCTCTCGGTTGATCCAGCAGGAACCAAGGCCGATGGAGTGGGCGGCGATCATCATGTTTCCTAGCACCAGAGAGCCATCGTTCGTGGAATTCCTCCACTTCTCAGGACTGCTGCCGAACACAAGCACGATAGTAGGCGCGCCATAATACGGGTCGCCTGCGCCTTCGTAAAACTTCTTGTTCATCTCCGTCAGCTGGGCTATGATTTCTTTGTTCTGCACGGCCACGATCCACGGATCCTGATAACCCATGCCCGTAGGAGCGAAAGTGCCAGCCTCAAGCACAGCTTGAAGTTCTTCATCTTTAATCTGTTCAGGCTTGTAGCGCCTGATGCTTCTTCTTGTCTTGATGCATTCCAGAACAGTATTCGTCATATTCGTTAAAATATTAATAGTGAAACTTCGATTATTTCTCATAGACCGGCACCGTGCCCTCGTCTATTAGGTAGCGGAGCAGATCGAGCCAGTGAGGGGAGTATGCCTTCGAGGGGTTGGAAAACTCGGTGCGGATGTCTTCCAATGAATATTTCCCACCACGGCCGTTGATATATTCAATGATGGCAGCCTCAGTAGCCTCATCGGAGAGGGTTTTCTCGCTTTCGGGAGCCTCGGTGCCGGAGGCCATGTCACCATAGGTTGCCGGAGCCTCTTCAAGACGGCGGCCTGAGGCAACCTTCGCACGGCACACATCGCAGGTCCCGCAATCGTAGCTTTCGCTCTGGCCGAAATACCGCAGCAGGAAGCGCGAACGGCACTCATCCGTTTCGGAAACATATTCAAGCATCTCCTGAGCCCTCCGATGATAATTTTCCTTCAGCATCACATATTTATCCGGCATAAGCGCAAGGTCTCCTGGCCTGCGCCTGTCGTGGTGCAGGAGAATCACATCGCAATGATCTGCTGGAATATAATTTATCACATGCTCAAGAGCCGTCCTGTACAGCAGCTGCCTTAGGCCAGCCACGGTCATATTCAAGGCACCGGCGAAATATTCTTCGTCTATTTCCACTGGGAAAGAGAATATGCCGGTGAAATGACGCATGAGGAGCTCTAGCAGCTCATCCATCTTAGGATCTGGCAACTGAATATCATAGAGCGACTTGCGATCTACGGCAATCTTGACTTTCGTCTTGATGTCAACCTCTTCCGAATATGTCAGATGGTCAGTTCGCTCCAGATACTTTATCGCATAGAACGCCGGAGCCTTCATCAGATGATAACCCTTGCAGAATTCCTCTATCTTGAAACGTAGCTGCCGTCCCTCTCCTGCATCGTATGGAATCCCGAACATCATGTGGAGCTTCTGATACACATCCTCAATGTAATCCAGTCCCGGGAATGAGGCTTCCTCTATCTGCTTCATCCTGCGCACGTCAACCCCGTTCCAAAGCAGCACGGCAAAGGCTCGCTTACGGTCGCGCCCTGCCCTGCCAGCCTCTTGGAAATATGCCTCAGGGCTGTCCGGCAGGTCATAATGGGCGACGAAACGCACGTCTGGCTTGTCGATTCCCATTCCGAAGGCGTTGGTGCAGACCATGACGCGGATTTTCCCATCCATCCATGCTGCCTGGCGCTCCGACCGAGTCATGGCGCCAACTCCAGCGTGATAATAGGACGAGCTCTCGCCCTGAGACTGCAGAAAAGCCGACAGTTCTTCGCATTTCCGCCGATTTCTCGCATATATTATCCCGCTCCCAGCAACCCCTCGGCATATTCCTAGAAGCTGTCCGTATTTATCTTCCGTGCGTCTGACTATGTAGCTGAGATTCGGCCTCTCGAAGCCTGTTTTTATGATTATTTTCTCGCTAAAGCCAAGCTTATCCATTATGTCGTCCGCCACTTCCGGAGTAGCGGTGGCAGTAAGAGCCATCACAGGGGCGTCCACAGATTCCCTCAACTCCCCTATCCTCAAATAATCAGGCCTGAAATCGTATCCCCACTGCGATATGCAGTGAGCCTCATCCACCACAATCAGGTTGATCGGAAGCACTTCCACATAAGATTTAAACAGTCTCGTTCCCAGCCGTTCCGGGGACAGGAATAGGAACTTGAAGTCTCCGTAAGCAGCATTATTAAG
Organism: Bacteroidales bacterium; assembly: GCA_028724885.1. Lineage (GTDB taxonomy): Bacteria > Bacteroidota > Bacteroidia > Bacteroidales > UBA932 > Cryptobacteroides. The sequence continues at coordinate 8,764 of JAQYTJ010000025.1, forward strand.
AGCCAGGTCCACCTCGTGACGAGACATTCCTGCATGGACGGCTATCGCCCTTATGCCTTTTCCGCTGAGATTTCTAACCTGATCCTTCATGAGGGCTATTATAGGCGTAACCACTAGGGTAAGCCCACCCTTCATAAGGCCAGGCACCTGAAAGCAGATGGATTTCCCACCTCCGGTGGGTAGGATCGCGAGGACATCCTTCCCTTCCAAGGCTGTATTGATGATTTCTTCCTGCATAGGCCGGAATCCATCATAGCCCCAGTATTCTTTTAAGACCTCTTGTGCCGTCCTCCCTCGCCCATCAGTGAACATATCCGATTAAACTAATTTAAATCGTTTTACGCCAATTAATTACGACCCAAACTGGCAAATTATTTGCAGTTAAGTTTGAGGTATGCAAATTTAAGAAATTACGCTTGACCAGTGCATAAAAATTCTTAAATTTGTGCCCTGAAAAAGAACAAACTACGTTTAACAAATAAAATTTTTCAATTATGCCTAAAATGGATTTAAGCAAGTACGGTATCAAGAATGTAAAGGAAGTTCTTTACAATCCCACCTACGAAGTCCTCTACAACGAAGAGACAAAACCTGAACTGACAGGTTACGACAAAGGTCAGGTTACCGAACTTGGTGCAGTCAATGTTATGACAGGCGTCTATACAGGCCGTTCACCTAAAGACAAGTTCATCGTTTACGACCAGACCACAAAAGAAGGTGCTCCTGGCGAGGTATGGTGGACAACTCCTGAATATCCTAACGACAACCACAAGGCCTCAGTGAAAACTTGGAACGCCTGCAAGAAACTCGCCCAGAAAGAGCTTTCCGGCAAGAGGCTTTTCGTAGTGGATGGCTTCTGCGGAACTCACAAAGATACTCGCATGAAAGTCCGCTTCATTGTAGAAGTCGCATGGCAGGCTCATTTCGTGACCAACATGTTCATCCGTCCTAAGACCCAGGAAGAATTCGACCAGGAGCCGGATTTCGTTGTTTACAACGCTTCAAAGGCCAAGGTTGAAAATTACAAAGAACTCGGGCTTCATTCAGAAACAGCCGTCCTCTTCAATGTCACATCAAAAGAGCAGGTCATACTTAACACTTGGTATGGTGGCGAGATGAAGAAGGGCATGTTCTCAATGATGAACTATTATCTCCCTCTTAAGGGCATAGCTTCCATGCACTGCTCTGCGAACACCGACATGAATGGCGAGAACACCGCGATCTTCTTCGGACTCTCGGGAACCGGCAAGACAACCCTTTCAACAGATCCTAAGCGTCTCCTCATAGGTGACGACGAACACGGCTGGGACAACAAAGGCGTGTTCAACTTTGAAGGCGGCTGCTATGCCAAGGTGATAAAACTTGACAAGGAATCCGAACCTGATATCTACAATGCCATTCGCAGGGATGCCCTTCTGGAGAATGTAACCGTTGACAAGAACGGAAATATTGACTTCAACGATAAGAGCGTTACCGAGAACACTCGCGTTTCTTATCCTATCTATCATATCAAGAATATCGTCCGCCCTGAGTCTCAGGGGCCGGCTGCAAAGCAGGTTATCTTCCTTTCAGCTGATGCATTCGGAGTTCTTCCTCCAGTTTCAATCCTGACTCCAGAGCAGACGAAATACTACTTCCTCTCTGGCTTCACTGCTAAGCTTGCAGGAACAGAGCGCGGAATCACCGAGCCTACTCCTACATTCTCAGCTTGCTTCGGACAGGCATTCCTCGAACTGCATCCTACGAAATACGCAGAGGAGCTCGTCAAGAAGATGAAGAAGAGTGGAGCAAAGGCTTACCTCGTGAACACAGGCTGGAACGGCAAAGGAAAGCGCATTTCTATCCGTGACACCCGTGGAATAATTGATGCCATCCTTGACCACAGCATCGACAAGGCTCCTACTAAGAGTATTCCTTACTTCAACTTCTCTGTTCCTACGAAACTGGAAGGTGTTGACAGCGGAATACTTGACCCACGCGACACCTACAAGAACGCTAAGGAATGGGACGAAAAGGCTAAGGATCTTGCTGGCAGGTTCATAAAGAACTTCGCCAAGTACGAGTCCAACAGAGCCGGCAAGGATCTTGTAAAGGCTGGTCCACAGCTATAATCCCAATACCTACTTTGGTATTTTCTTTGATAGACAATTGCCGTGGCCAAAAAAGTCACGGCAATTTTATTACCTAGCATTAATATTGAAAAGAAATGAAAATGAAATTATTACACATCACAAGCATAGCCATGGCTGCTTTGGCTATGATGTTCACGCTTAACTCTTGCGGGGATGACAAGGATTTTGACGACAAGGATGGGGTTCCGACAATCACATGGGAAGCGAACCCGTCTTTTTCGAATCAGGAAATCAGCAGAGAGATGAATGTTGACCTTAAGGTCACGTCTCCTAATGGCATACAAAGTTTCGTCATCAAAATTGCAAGCCCAGATGCAGCTTTCACCACCCTCCTAGATGTAATGGTTTCTGAGACAAATTCTTCTGCAAAAAATAATGGGAAAGTAGTTCTGGATCTGACATCAGATGTAAAGGTAGCTGCAGCTTTAAAGCCATTTGGGATTCCTACCGGTACTGATTTACTATATAAGACTTCAGTGGATTTTTCTCTCTCGAGCTTAGTTCCTATGATTGGGAGCGTCGCAAGAACAGAAGGCAACTATGTATTCGAGACAACCGTGACAGACAGAAACGGCAAATCGGTCACAAAATCGCCAACGTTCCATCTGACAGTAAAATAGTTCAATTGAATTTATCGAAAAAGGGCGGTCGATCACATTCGGCCGCCTTTTTCATAGATTGGCATTCAAGGGATTCGGATTAAGTCCAAAACCATGTGTTCAAGAATATACACTGTATTTAAGAATACACCACGTCATCCTTAACTATACTCCCCGTCATCCTGAACGTTCCACCAAGTCATCCAGCACGACCAACACCGTCATCGCGAACCCGGTCATCCAGCACGACCTACCCCCGTCATCCTGAACTTGTTTCAGGATCTAGGTCTTCGATAATATAGATACTTCCGTCAGGATGACGGGGCAGTTATTTTGTAATCCTGCAACCAATGAGCGAATATCAGTCTGGATGCTTTTGCAGCGCGAGGTAGTGTGGCCCTGATGTGGCTGTCGTTAATGTGTGCATGCAAACACCCATGATGACATGGGGGGTGTTCGCATGGCATGCCACGCTGGAGTGCCTTGTACATAATAATGGTTCGCGCTGCAAAAGCATCCGGACTGAGCCCCATGCATTGGTCGCAGGATGCCGGCGGCGGAAATCGTACTCATTTCCCTCTCTCCTAATTTCCGGCTTTTCCTCCCGTCATGTTTCGGGCAATCGCCTCC
>JAQYTJ010000026.1 GCA_028724885.1 Bacteroidales bacterium
AAAACTGATTAATATATTCCTCTCCTCCATAGTACCTAACCACGCTCTGCTTTATGAGATATTTGTAGAGGCTGTTGTACTTGTCCGCTTTAGCTTTCAGGTAATTGTCGGTCGCCGTCCTATATTCGATTGGCGAGATCAGCCCTTGTGCCAACTTACGGCTGTTGAGCCTGTAGGCTTCATCCTGCACTTCCTCTTTTCTGCTGGCCTGTTGCCATGCCGCCAACGCATCGTCGCTATCCTGAAAGGCCTTTCTCACCTCGGCATCGACATCGTGCCGCTTCTGATCATACTCAGCCGAAGCTGTTGCCACGGCGTGCTTTTTCCTTGCAATAGTCGAATATTTCGAAAGCCTATTGAAGATTGGCAGAGTCAGGCTCAGCTGGACGTATTCTCCTGCATTATTCTTAAACTGGCTGCGGAAAGGATCAGTCGAAGAGCCTTTGTAAGAGTAATATCTCGTGTCCCAACCAGCGTAAAGAGAAAGCTTCGGCATCAACTGCCATTTGGCTGTGTTAAGCGCTCGCTCGGCATTCTGAAGCTTCCATCCCGCTATCTGCACTCCTGGGTTGTTGCTCAGTGCATAGTCCGCCACGGAATTAACATCACCAGATGGCAAAAAGTTTTCTGCATCTTCGATGTCAGTCACAATGTTCAGGGCAGAGTCAAGAGGCCAGTACATCAGATCCCTCAGATTCAGCAGCTGCGTATTAAGCTGGCTTCTGTTGTTCACTAGGTCATATTCCCTGTCAGCTAAGTCGGCCTCCATCTGAACCACGTCCGCATGTCCTTTCTGGCCGAGTTCTTCCTGACGCTTAGCAAGCTTCAGGGAACTCTTGGCAGTCTGAACCTGTTCTTCGAATAATTTCTGCAATTTGGTGAAATACACCACATTGTAGTATGCCTCCATGACTGATAGGCAGATGTCTGCCTCGACCTGTCTCTCCTGAGTCACGCCCATCTTCAGAGATGTCTTGGAAATCTTGAGGTTGTTGACTGCCTGGAAACCATTGAAGAGGTCGAAGCCGGCCTGAACTGCATACCCGTTGTAGAAAGACGTCGTGTTGAAGTAGGTGTTGGTCTGAGGGTCGATTGACCTACCGAAGTTGTAGTAGGCGTAGGTCTGAGAGGTGATTTGCGGAGTAAAAGCCATGAGTATCGCATCTCTCCTGTCGATTCTCGCATCCCCGTTCGCAGCCTGCTGGATCCTCACCTTCGTTGAATTGGAGATCGCATAAGCCATACAATCCTTCAGCGTCATTTTCTGCTCAGCGTCCGCCGCATGCGACGTGTCCGCTACCATTGATGGAGCAGCTAAAGTCTGCGCCGTACACGCTACCTGCTGAGCCGCCACAATTGACAATGCCGCTACAAATGAGATTAACATTATTAAAGCCTTTTGCATATTAAAATCCGTTATCATTATCATTCATTATCATTGCGACAACAGAATTGGCACTAGTCATGCCACCGAAGACAATGTATTCATTTACAATAAATTGCCATTCAGCGGCAGCTTCCGACCGTAAAATTTCTTTACAAAAACCGTAAATTTTTTTTACATCCACATAAATACGGTTAAGCACTCCTTCTGCAAAAAATTTCCCTATCTGCAAGAAAAATAAAAACATCTTATTATGGAAGTTGGACAAATGGGGCCAGGAATTTATAGCAAAGACCAAGATGGAGACGGTATCACGCAGAGCCAATTCAAAGGCAAGAAACTAGTTCTCTACGTCTATCCGAAGGGCAGCACTCTTAGATGCACCACAGAAGCCTGCAACCTGATGGATAACTATGAAAGGTTTATGAGCCAAGGTTATGCAGTCGTTGGCTTGAGCACTCAGAATGAGGAATCGCACAAGAAATTCATATCAAAATACAATCGGACATCTCCTCTGATTGCTGCCACGTAGCAGAAATTAGTCGGCAAGCTCGGTGTCTGAGACGAAAAGAAAATGTACAGCAAGACAGTCATGGGCGTTCTGCGCATGGCTTTCATCGCAAACGAGGACAGAAAAATAATCCACATAATCGGCCATTAGGAGATCAAGGTCAAAGAGCACTCCGCACATATCCTCGGATAACCAACGGCATGACCTTCTTTAAAATTTGAAGATTATTTCTTGTTCTCCTGTTTGAAACGACTAGGGGTCAAGCCATTGACGTTTTTGAACAAGGTGCTGAAATATCGCGGATATGTAAACCCAACATTGTAAGCTATTTCGTTGATGGACAAGTCTGTGTTCAAAAGCAGCTCAACGGAACGCTCAATGCGCAGACGGTTTATGCAGTCGTTGACACCCTTTCCTGTCTCTTGTTTCACCTTGTCGTACAGCTTCGTGCGGCTCATCATCATCTCATCGCAAATGAATTGCACGTCAAGCTTAGGATTGGAAATGTTCTCATTGACAACCTTCTCAAATTTTTCCATGAATGGGGAGGGCACTGCCTCACTGCCTTGCGGAACATTCTCATTGTCAATAACTTCATCCTTATTTGAGGCATTCAAGAGACCTGTGAGGAGCTGCGCCACGTCATTTTTGGCTTGCCTGTTCTGGCTACGGCGAATAATTCTGATTGCAATGCCCACAGCTGCAAGGAGAATGATGAGCATGACAATGCGAGACATAACAGTCCTGTACCAAGGAGGCAAGACTCTGAGCAAGAGAATTTCGGCTGGGGCAGAAAAAGTCCCGTCTTTTCTCAGGCAAGAGACACTCACGCTGTATGTCCCTTCGGAAAGGAGAGGAAGAGCAATCCTCGACTCTCTGGTTTCCTCGGAGACGGTTCTATGTCCGTCACCAATGAATATCCTGAAAAGGCCTCCTTGGAACATGTCCCTGTACCTGGCAGTGAAAGCGACGCTGACTGAATTGTACTTGTGCTTCACCTTGAATGGCTCGCCGGCGGCCGGGAATTCTTCTGGAATCCCGTTCACGTAAAGCCTGATCGGGAATACCAACGGATCCTGTTCAGGCAAGACTCTCGCGCGCCTATCAATACGGACTAGCCCAGCTGAGCCTCCAAAGAATATGTAGCCGGGGTCTTCCCCGTACTGGTAATTCATCTTGATGTTGTTCGGTTCGAAGCCGTCCATCAGATCCCATGAGGCGAAACGGAGATTGTCTTCAAGAGAGAACAGCTTGTTGTCAGCGCAAACCCAAAGTTGGCCGTCATCGCCCAGAGCCAGCGCTGCCACGCTGTCAAACAGGCCTGTATGAACTGGCTTATATTCAGAAGTTTCCAAATCGTATCGTCCAAGACCTACGTCTGTGCCTACCCAGATTGTGTTGTTCCCGTCGTAGGCGAGAGCCGTGATTACACCGTGGCTGCCTATTGAGAAGAGAGTCCTCAAAGAGTCGCTATCGGGCGTGGTGAAAAGCACCGCCTTTTCTCTGTAGAAAAGATTGAATTTATTCCCTGAAACAGCCAGACGAAGACAATCCATAGGGCCGGCGGCAGGGTCAGATGGCATCGGATAAAACTTCCTTCCAGATATGTCGAAAGCCCAAGGAGAGACACTCATAAAATAAATCTTATCCGGGGAGACCTGCGCGATTATTGGGAGATAACCATTGAAGCACATCTCGGCGTTCACCTCTTCGTTTACGGCGACAAAAGGGCTAATTGATCCGGTTCTCTTGTCATAAGTAAAGAAACCCCTCGTGTAGAGAGATAGCAAAAGGGTATTATCATCCAATGCGGCAATAGACAACACCTTCGTCCCTGCGGTTGAAGGGCAAGGCGTGCAGAAGTCAGCCGAAGGATCCATCTTGTGAAGCCCACCCCCGTCTGTCCCTATCCACATCACGCCATCCGAATCCCGGTAAATGCTACTCACAGCATCGTCCTGAAGCCCAAAGTCTCTTCCATTGAGAGTCTGGATGAATTTCTTGCGTATCTGGAAAAAGCCCTTCTTGACAGTCCCGGCCCACAGGAAGCCAAAGTCATCTTCATAAAGTACGGTCACGGAATTGGAAGGAATCTCCCAGGCGTTCCTTAATAGCCTCCGTAGCGTGCGAAAAGACCCGTCTGAAGGCGAGAAAATCGAAATTCCTCCGCCATCAGTGCACACCCATAGCATCCCGTCGTAGTCGGCGAAATCGAGGACATAGTCGTTTGAAAGGCCTGAATTCTTGGTTGTGAAATGCTCAATCTCGTTTCCTGAAAGGTCGTAACGGTAGAAACCATCGCCGTAAAAGGCAGCATAGACAAATCCGTCATTGGAAACGTGCAACGCCATAAGCTGAGGACGAGCTGTCACCGAAAATGGAGTGACGCTCCAAGTGTTCATGTCACAAATGAAAAGACCTCCGCTGGATGTCCCTGCAAGAATCCGCCCGTCAGGAAGAATGTCGAGATATGGGATCCTGTAACGAGCGTCATCAACGTCAAATAGAGTCACCTTTTCAGGAGGGGCTGCTCCTCCGCTGGGGCAAATGTAAAGGCAACCATTGCCGCTTACGATTACGCAGTTTTCGCATGTTACGGCACCCCAGACCGGTTCCTCAATCACTGTTTCAAAGCTATCTGTCTGAGGGATATAACGGGCAAGCCCACCGTCCGTGAGAACCCAGACGCATCCTGAGGAGTCCTCGGCTAGAAACTCTATCCTGCTGTCTGGAAGCGCACTGGCATCATTCTCCTGGTACTTGTAGACTGTCACGTCTGAATGGTAGAACCTAGTTAGACCCGAGACAGTCCCAACCCACATGGAACCTCTGCTGTCCGAGAGCAAGGAGAGCACGTTTGGGTGCGAAAGGCCCTCGCCAAGGGATATGCTGGTGAAGGAATATTCATCATGCCCTCTGACTGGCGATGCCCAAGCTAACATGGTAAAAAGAAGGAACAATATTACACAAATACGCTTCATTTCCTTACAAATATAATTTATTTCCTCGAACTTATGAATAAATGGTTACTAAACTGTTCATAACGACCTAGATGAACGAAATTTGATTATTTTCGGATGATATTTGAGCATGGTATTCTTGAAATTGCGAAATCAATCCTTAAATTTGAAACATTAAAATAACTGCATTAATTCTTTACTGTATTAACCAAATAATTTATTATTATGCTTAAGACACTTAGCAAAGCAATTCTGACCTTCATATCTGTCATGATGGCTTCCCAAGTGGTGACGGCGCAGAATTCACAGACAGCTAGCGGCGTGGTCAGTGACCCGAGCGGCATGCCTGTCATCGGAGCTTCCGTCGTTGTAAAAGGAACTCTTAGTGGAACAGTCACCGACATTGATGGGAACTATGCGCTCAGCGGAGTTTCACAAGGGAACGTACTCGTCTTCTCATGCATAGGCTACACCTCCAGGGAAGTCACCTGGAACGGTGAAGTCTTGAACATCACCCTTGAGGAAGACACTAAAATGCTCGATGAAGTTGTCGTCGTTGGCTACGGCGTCCAAAAGAAAGTTAACTTGACTGGCTCAGTCTCAACCGTCAAGGGTGATGACTTCGCCAAGAGGCCTGTCGTAGATGCAGCCCAAGCCCTTCAAGGCATGGTCCCAGGCCTGACTGTTTCCAACTCGGCGGCAGGAACCCCTGGTTCCGAGGCCAAAATTACCCTCCGCGGCCAAGGCAATCTGAGCGGTACTGGAACTCCCTATATCCTCGTGGACGGAGTCGAGATGAGCCTCTCTGACGTTAATCCAAACGACATAGAGAGCATCTCTGTCCTTAAAGACGCTGCTTCTGCGGCGATTTACGGTGCCCGCGCCGCTTACGGCGTTATCCTCGTCACTACAAAGAAAGGTTCTGATGGCAAAGCTGTCATCAGCTACTCCGGCAACGCAGGATGGAACACACCTACCAAGCTTCCAAAGATGGTCAATTCTGTTGAATTCGCGAAATTCTGGAACGCTGGAGCGACTAACGCCGGCGCCTCGAGAAGGTACAGCGAAGAAAAAATCGCCAATCTTCAGAAATTTATAGATGGCGACCCTAGCGTTGATCCTTGGGCAGAGCTAAGGAACCAAGATCCCTCAACCGCAATCTATGATTCATTCGACAACACGGAGAATGGACTCGGAAACACAGATTACTTCAAACTCCACTACAAAGATTGGGCTTTTAAGCAGAGCCACAACGTGTCCGTTAGAGGTGGAACAGAGAAAATCCAGTACTTCGCCAGCGGCGGCTTCTACGATGAGGACGGTATTCTTAGATACGCAGACATGGGCTACAAGAGGTTCACGTTCAACGCCAACACGCAGGCGCAGGTAACCAATTGGCTGAAGCTCAACTTGTCCACCAAGTACGTCTATGGCAAAGTCGACACTCCGTTCGGAGGAGATGGACTGGGTTATGGCTTCTTCCACACTTTGGCTAGACCTTTCCCGACCAAGCACTATATGGATGATTGGGGAAACTACGTCGAGTGGACAATGATTCCCTACCTTCAGAGCGGCACTTTTACCACTACCAAGCGCAACCGTCTGGACCTCACCGGAGGGCTGACAATCACCCCCCTCAAGAACTGGGTCATCAACCTCGACTACACGCACCGCATAGGACGCAACAATTACGAGGCTCTCGTGGTCGCCCCTGACCTTTACAATGTTGACGGAGTTACAACGCATAAAGGGGTTCGCGACGAGCTGAATGTGACTGCTGACGGACGTTACGCACGTTCCAACACGGACACAGACTACGATAGCATCAATCTCTACACCAACTACAGCCTGACCCTTGGCGAGAATCACAACCTGAATTTCTTGATTGGCTACCAAGAGGAAAACTTCAAGCGCGCCTACCTGAAGAATTCTGTCACGGGCCTATACTCAACATCTTCCCCTAACGTGTCGATGGGAACAGGCGACAAGGTCGTCACCGACACTCGTTACAGCTGGGCAACAAGAGGCTATTTCGGACGCTTCAACTACGACTACTACGGACGCTACCTCTTCGAGTTCAACGGACGCTACGACGGCTCATCCCGTTTCGCCTCCGACCACCGCTGGGGCTTCTTTCCTTCAGTATCTGTGGGATGGAACATCCATAGGGAATCCTTCATGCAGAAGACCAAGGGCTATCTGTCCAACCTCAAGCTCCGCGCTTCTTACGGTCTCCTCGGAAACCAGGCAGGAGCGGCAATATACACATTTGCTTCCACGATGTCGGTAAGCACCAATCTTGGTGGCTACATTTTCTCTGATGGACGTCATTCATACACTACCGCGCCCGAAGTTGTCAACCCTTCCACGACTTGGGAAAAGGTCCTGAACCAAAATATCGGAATCGACTATGGCTTCTTTGACAATGCTCTCACCGGTTCGTTTGACATCTTCCAGCGTGACACAAAGGACATGCTAGGCCCTGGAGAGGACTATCCCGACATCTTCGGTGCATCAGCCCCGCAAACAAACAACGCAAACATGCGTAACCGAGGCTGGGAATTCGAGATTAACTGGAGAGGCTACATCGGCAAGGACATCTACTACAGCATCGGAGGCTCTATCTCTGATGCCATTTCAGAAGTCACCAAATATTCCAATCCTACTGGAACCAACCCCGCAAGTAACTGGTACGAGGGCAAGAAGGTCGGAGAAATCTGGGGATACGCCTCCCACGGCCTGCTCCAAACCCAAGCCGAAGCAGACGCTTACAATAAGCTGGATTTAAGATACTTAAGCTCAATTCCTTGGACTCCTGGTGATGTGAAGTACGAAGACCTTAATAAAGACGGCAAAATCAACCGCGGGAGCAATGTGCTAGGCGACATGGGCGACTACAAGGTCATCGGCAACACCACCCCTCGCTACAATTATTCCATCACAGGAATGATTGGATGGAAAGGCTTGTCCCTCAGCTGGTTATTGCAAGGTGTAGGGAAACGCGACTATAACCCAGGAACAGGTTATTATTTCTGGGGATGGGGTCCATTCGCTCAAGTCACCGTATTCCACGAACATCTCGACTACTGGACCGAAGACAACCACGGCGCCTATTATCCGAAACCATACATTCACAACGCAGGAGGTGTCGTTCCTTATACGAACAAGAACAAGCAGACCAGCTCACGTTACCTGCAGGACGCATCTTACCTCCGCCTGAAGACTATCACGCTTTCATATAACCTTCCTAAGAGCATTATCAGCAAGATAGGCCTAACCAAGGCTCAGGTCTATGTTACTGGGGAGAACCTGCTGACATTTACCAAGCTTGCTAATATGTTCGACCCAGAAGGAGTATTTACCTATAATGCCTACACTTCAGAAGGAGGGAAGAACTACCCTATGGACAAGACCATATCGGTTGGTGTTGTTATTAACCTGTAAAAATTCACGAACATGAAATTACGTAATATACTGACAGTTTTGGTTATCTCAATAGCGGCGACAGCATGCTTCGACCTTGATAAGGAACCTGAAGGGGTGCTGTCAACCAATAAGCCGTTCCGTTCAACAGGTGAAATCCAGAACTATGTCAACCAATTCTACGAAAGCGGACTGCGCTTTCAAGATTTCTCTATGGGCGGCGGAAGCGGCATAGCAGGCTCCGACACGTACAGCGATAACATGGCATCAACGGCGCCAGTTACACGTATCAACGGTACTCTATCTATGACAAACGCCTCCTCGCTTAGTGGCTATACTTACATACGCAACGTTAATTTCCTTCTTAACAACCAGGACAATTGCGAGAAGAACTCCACATTTAACCAGCTCATCGGAGAAGCGTACTACTTCAGGGCTTGGTACTACTACCAGATGTTCAAGGATTACGGTCCTTTGGCCATCGTCAAAGAACCTCTTGATCCGGATCTTGAGCTAATGCAGGTTGGGCAAAACAGCAGAACCGAGGTCGCCGACTTCATTTTGAGCGACCTTGACAAAGCCATTAGCCTTATGAGCGAACAAAACAGCAGCGCTGGCATGAGGATTCACCGCGACGTAGCCCGCGCACTCAAGAGTGAGGTTGCCCTGTTCGAAGGCACTTGGGAGAAATACCACAAGGCCGAGGGAGATGAATTCTACGATACCAGCATAACCGACGCCAAGATCAATTCCTACATACAAGCGGCCGCTGACGCAGCAAAGGCAGTCATGGACAGAGGAGTTTGGTCTATCTACAGTACTGGCAACCATAACGATGATTACCGTATCATATTCCAGACTACAAACCTCGGGTCAAATCCTGAAATCCTTTGGTACAAGCGCTATGATGGAGATCAGGTCGGGAACAACGTCAACCGTTACTTGAACAGAGGAGGCGGAGGAGTTGGGATTACATCCTCACTGATTAACGACTACCTGACCATCGACGGCAAGCCTTATGCAGCCGCTGACCGCAAGGCAGCCCAGACAGTGTTTGGAAATGAACTCCTCCCAACCGTGCGTGACCCACGTCTTGCACAGACAATCGCGACCCCTGGCCAAACACTGCGTCCTGATAATCCTCACGGTTACGTTATTCCTCCTCTCATCGCCAACGGATACCATCAGACTACTTCCGGGTTCTCGATGCTGAAGCATACCCAGATAGACTGGACAGGCGACCTCGACGCAGAGTATAAAGGGGCGACCCCAGCTATCCAGTTCCGCTATGCCGATGTCCTGCTAAACTACGCCGAGGCATTGGCTGAACTTGACGGGGCAGGAAACGCATCCCTCATAATAGCGGCGCTCAAGCCGCTTCGCGACCGTGTCGGCATGCCAGCCATGGACTTTGATAGAGAGTACGACACCGACTCTGATTATCCTTTCAGAGGTCTGAATAAGTACATACAGGCAGTGCGCCGTGAACGCCGCGTGGAGCAAGCCCTAGAAGGCCGTCGTTTCTACGACATCATGCGCTGGGCCGCTGCTGACGAACTGCTCGTGGGATGGACGCCTCAAGGCATACTGTTCATAGGCAGCAATCTTCCTAGCCAATATGGTTCAGACCTCGCCTACGACCAGGCCAGCGGAAATACCATCTACCTGACAGGTAAACCTGGCGACGCTCGCCGTTACATCCTACCTATTCCTCCGTCAGCGCTTCCTAATGGGTATGGATTCAACGTACACCGCGACTATCTGCTCCCTTTCCAGGAGCGCATGGTAAGCCTCACAGGCAGCAATTGGAAACAAAATCCCGGATGGTAATGGATAAGTCAAGACTATTTCTCATGTTGACAGGAGCCTCGGCTGCAATGACTGCTGCAGGCTCATGCGCTAATAACGAGCAGGCGAGAGAGGGAGCAAAGTCCCTCAACGTTGTCTACATAATGTGCGACGACCACGCCTACCAGGCCATCAGCGCCTACGACAAGAGGTACATGCGTACCCCCAACATCGACAGGCTAGCCGAAGAAGGGGCGAGGTTTACGAACAGCTTCGTGGCCAACTCGATCAGCGGCCCGTCCAGGGCTTGCATGCTGACTGGCAAGCACAGCCATGTGAACGGCTTCACCAACAATGAACACGGGATCTTCGATGGCAGCCAGCAGACACTTCCGAAGCTTCTACAAGCCGGTGGTTACCAGACAGCAATGGTAGGCAAGTGGCACCTTGTGAGCGACCCTACAGGCTTCGACTACTGGGACATCCTCACAGGGCAAGGCGACTACTACAACCCTGTCTTCATCCGCAACGGTAATAGGATAATCAGGGAAGGCTATTCAACCGACATCACCACCGACGTGGCCCTTGATTGGCTGGAGGATCAGAGAGACCCGAACAAGCCTTTCTGCCTTTTCCTCCATTACAAGGCTCCGCACCGCAGCTGGATGCCAGACGCTCAAGACCTAGGAGCCTATGACGATGTGACCTTCCCCCTGCCAGACAACTTCTACGACAATTATTCAGGAAGAGAGGCCGCAGGTCTCCAGGAGATGAGCATCATCAAGGACATGAACATCATCTACGACCTCAAGATGGCGGACAAAGAAGGAGAAATCCATACCCCAGAAAATCCATCGCTTGAACAATATGGACGAGGTCTTTACAGGCAGGATCTTCCTGAAGGAGAATTAGTACCAGGCAGGATGAACTACGCCCAACAGCAAGCTTGGGACGCTTATTATGACCCTATAATCAAGGAGTTCAAGGAGGCTAACCTCACAGGCGACAAGCTCTCTGAATGGAAGTTCCAGCGTTACATGAGGGATTATTGCAGCGTCATCAATTCTGTTGACCGCAACGTCGGAAGGGTGTACGAGTACCTAAAGGAACACGACATGCTTGACAACACCGTGATTATCTACACCTCAGACCAGGGATTCTACATGGGAGAACACGGCTACTTCGACAAGAGGTTCATGTACGAGGAAAGCTTCCGCACTCCCCTTCTCGTCCGCATGCCTGGAGGCAAGCAGCTGAAAGCCGCTAAACCTCGAACGAAAGTGCTAGGAGCCAACTTCGAGAACAAACCTAATGACATAGCTGAGTTCGTACAGAACATCGACTACGCCCCAACAATCCTCGACATTGCTGGCTTGAATATTCCTAGCGACATCCAAGGGGAGAGCTTCCTGCCTTTGCTCAATGGCGAAAAGCCTTCCAAGGTTCAGACTACCGAAGGCAAGGGATGGCGCACTTCGCTCTACTACCACTACTATGAGTATCCAGCCGAGCATGCTGTCCGCCGCCATTACGGAGTCAGGACGGAACGTTACAGCCTGATGCATTTCTACAATGACATAGATGAATGGGAACTCTTTGATCTTCAGGAGGATCCGGAGCAAATGCACAACATCTACGGGAAAGCAGGCACCGAAAAGGTGACGGAGACTCTTCTAGCTGAGCTTCACCGCCTCCAGAAGCTCTATCAGGATCCTATTGAAGAAGTCCTAGCGAAAGAAAAATAGCTCTGTATACTATTAATTTAAATTAACTACTAAAAAATTCTTTCTATGAAAGGAAAAATCTTATGCCTAATTGTCGGCCTCCTTGCAGGCTTATCCT
Organism: Bacteroidales bacterium; assembly: GCA_028724885.1. Classification (GTDB taxonomy): domain Bacteria; phylum Bacteroidota; class Bacteroidia; order Bacteroidales; family UBA932; genus Cryptobacteroides. The sequence goes on from JAQYTJ010000026.1 coordinate 11,909, forward strand.
TGCAGCTGACCGGAGGCTTGAACCTCAACGCTGCTCCTTCCGAGCAGGCCGTACACAGGATTTCAGGTAAGGTCGTCGACCATGCTGGAGAGCCTGTCATCGGTGCGGCCATCCTGATCAAGGATGCCACCGCCAAGGGTACCACCACTAACACTGAAGGAATCTTCAGCCTTGAAATCAGCAGCAACGACGTTCTTGTTGTTTCCTGCATAGGATATAAGTCCCAGGAAATAACTCCAGAGAACAGAACCAGCCTAGAAATCGTCCTCGAAGAAGATTCCACCTTGCTCGATGAGACGGTTGTAGTCGGTTACGGAGTCCGGAAAAAGATGAATCTCTCCGGATCCGTGGCCACGGTCAACATGGACGAGATCTTAGGAGACCGCCCGCAGCCCAACGTTGCCTCGGCTCTCCAAGGAGCCATCCCCGGCCTCTACATATCCTCTGGATCAAACAACCCCGGACAGACAGGCAAGAGCATCCAAATCCGAGGCACAGCCTCCTTCTCGGGAAGCAGCACAAATGTCTCAAGTCTCTCTCCTCTCGTCCTCATCGACAACGTTCCAGGAAGCCTCGACGCTCTTAACCCAGAAGATGTAGAATCGGTGACAGTATTGAAAGATGCCTCGGCTTCCGCAATCTACGGAGCAAGGGCAGCTGCCGGAGTAATCCTTATCACCACAAAACGCCCAAAGCAGGCGCAGCCTGTGAAGATCAATTACAACACCACATACGGCCTTGTCAACGCCATTGACACCCCGAAACAAGTGAACACCGAGACCTTACTGACCATGTACATGGAAGCTTTCAACACCACGGACTACGGCGCAGCCCAAGGCCAAGACATAAAAACATGGCTCGGCTATCTTGATACCTACAAGAAAAACCCTTCCGATCTTTCTTCCCAAGGAACTCTCTATGATGGTGGAATATTCGTCGCCAAGGCCGATGGCCTACGCTACTACCTCCAAGAGAGAGACTCCTACAAGAGCATGATTGAAACCGGTTCCTCTTGGAACAACAACCTATCCGTTAGCGGAGGCTCCGACAGGATTCGCTTCCGCATGTCGGCCAACTCCTATAGCGAGGATGGCCCGCTCTGGTCCAACAAGGATTCCTACTGGCGCAATGCAATCACGACCGTTGTCTCCGCCGACATCACGGACTGGTTCACCCAAGAACTCGACGTTTACTACACAAAGCAAAAAAGGAAATTCCTCAGCGACCAAACCGGTTCCCTATACGGGCAGCGGAATCCTGATTTCCTCCCAGACGGAGAAGATCCTGACGGAATTCTCCTCCGTACCCCGAAGAACATAATCAGCATAGCTAACACCGCCAGAACTCTCATTGAACAACCTAGAATCTTCAGCAAGTCCATCTTCCGTCCGTTAAAGGGCCTTGAGGCTGTCCTTGAGTATACCTACCAGAAGACTGGTACAGACTACACCTATTTCTCTGGGAAATACTCGATGGTAGACATCCAGCTGAATAACCTCCGCGGCCCTGATCACGACTTCTACATCGCACGCCGCTTTTTCGAGGACAGAAACAGTCTCAACGCCTATGCGACATACACCTTCGAGCCTTGGAAAGACCACCATTTATCCATAATGGGCGGTTTCAACCAAGAAAAATGGAATTATGAGTATTACAACACGAGGGCTGAAGATCAGACAATTCTCTCAATACCTTCCATGAGCAACGCACAGGGACAGGTTATCCCGTCAGACTCCTACCATGACTACGCCCTCCGAAGCGGATTCTTCCGTTTCAACTATGATTATGCCGGGAAATATATTCTAGAAGTCAGCGGCCGTTACGATGGATCCTCCAAATTCCCGAAAAATAGCCGTTTCGGCTTCTTCCCATCATTCTCCGTGGCATGGAATGTCGGTAACGAAAACTTCATGCAAGGCACGAAGCGCTGGCTCAACCAGCTAAAGCCTCGTTTCTCCTATGGCTCCATCGGCAACCAGAGTTCCGTAGGCTACTACGACTACATCTCAGCCATGTCTATGAACACTAAGGGCACAGTATGGTTCCGAGGCAATGACGAAGACTATGTCACGACCATCGGGATGCCTGACATCGTTAGCAACGACTTCACGTGGGAGACCATCACCACCACAAACGTAGGTTTGGACTTCTCGATGTTAGGAAACAAGCTTACCGGCACCTTTGAATATTTCCGTCGCGACACCAAGGACATCTTGTCTGAAAGCGTGGCGATGCCATCCGTTCTGGGAACAACAGCCCCGATGCAGAATGTCGGAGCCATGCGCACCAGCGGCTGGGAATTCCAGATTAACTGGAGAGGCCAGATTGGCCCGAAGGTTAGCTATCGACTCGGGTTCAACATCTGGGACTACACTTCCAAGGTCACAAAGCTAAATTTCAACGAAGAAAAGAGTCTAAGCTACCTCTACGTCGGCAAGAAGGTCGGCGAAATCTGGGGCTATGAATATGACGGCTTCTACACGGTAGATGACTTCTCTAGCCTTGACACATGGACCCTGAAGGACGGAGTCGTTACAGTGTCGGGAATCTCCCCACGCCCAGGCGATTACAAGTATAAGAACCTCAATGACGGGCAGTACGGCAGCGACCCAGATGCGGACGTGAACGACATCAATTCCGGCAAGAACGCCAAAGACAAGCCAGGTGACATGAAGGTCATTGGAAATACGACGCCTCGCTACCAGTACGGACTAAACTTCGGAGTTAGCTACGCAGGCTTCGACCTCAGCGTGATGCTCCAAGGAGTCGGCAAGAGGGACTACTTCTCATCCAGCCCTTATTTCTACACCTACGTAGGCGGCTCGGAATCCATCTGGTTTCCAGTCTTCAAGGGTACTACGGACTACTGGAGGCCCATCAGCACAGACGCTTCAAGTGCTGACTACTACGTGGCCGAGAATCCTGATGCCAAGCTGCCTCGTGTCTACGGCTCGGTTGGCAACTCCGGCTACAACAGAAGGACCAACACACGCATGCTCCAGAGCGCAGCCTACCTCAGGGTCAAGAACGTAACCCTGTCCTACACCTTCCCGAAGGTCTGGATGCAGAAGGTCAAAATAGACGAGCTTCGCGCCTACGTAAGCTGCGAGAACATGCTGACATTTGACTCTCTGCCGAACGGCATCGACCCTGAAACTCTCAACTGGTCATACCCTCTGTACCGCACCGTTTCCTTCGGCTTGAACCTCACATTCTAAATTGCCTAGATAACATGAAAAAGATATTCATACTAATTTCAAGCGCTGCGTCGCTATTAGGAATCACTGCCTGCAACGACAGCTTCTTGGAGCTTTATCCCAAAGGTACAGTTACGGAAGCCACGGCCTTCGCATCCTACGAGGCAGCAAATGACTACACACTGAACATGTACACCGCCTTCTCCGGAGGGTTTGCCTTCGTCCAGGGACCTTCTATGGTGAACAGCGGGCTTGGAACATCAACCAAGGACATATATTCAGGCCTTCTGACCGATTACAGCTACGGATACCAGACCGTTCCTAACTCCTTCGCTGCCCAGACAGTGACGCTTCCGACATCAACTACAAGCGAATACTACTATCCTTATGAGTGGATCAGAAGGTGCAACATCCTTCTCGATCATCTTGACGACATGAAAGATGCAACGGATGCACAGAAGACTCACCTTGAGGCCGTGGCCAGGTTCTTCAGGGCCTACGCTCACTACCAGCTATTGGTGAATTATGGGGACTGCATCTACGTCGATCACAACATAACCGGCGACTCAGAAGAGATGACAGCCGCACGCAACTCCAGGCAGTACGTCACACAGCAAATATACGACGAACTGAAATGGGTAATCAACAACATCCAGGACGACCTGGCAGATGCCAACACCATCAACAGCGATGTAGCGAAAGCTTTCATGTCTCGCTTCTGCCTGTTCGAAGGCACATGGAGAAAATACCATGGAGATTCAGACGATAACTACGTCACTGCCAACGAACTCCTCAAGGAGTGCGTAAGCGTATCAGCTGAGCTTGCAGCCAAGTATCCAACGCTGTACAAAGGTGACAACAATGACAAGCATCCAGGAAAGGGCTGGGGGCAGATGTGGACGAGCGAGGATGACGGTGTTATTCCAGGTATTCTCTTGTACGTAAAGTACTTGCCTGACTACAACATGCATCGGATGGGCCACTTCGAGCACATAGCCTCGGCCTGCCTCGAAATGCCACAAAGCACTGTTGACCTCTACCTTACCGTTGACGGCCTTCCTATCCACAATGCGAACGTGAAGACTTACGAATACGACGGCATAAATAAGACTTACGCCGAATCCGCAACACCTTATGACTATGCCAACGTCGACCCTTACAAGACTTTCCGCAAGAGGGATCCTCGCATGTGGCAGATGATCACCCCTCCATACAAGGTCATCCGTAAAGGAACCAACTACTGGACTTATGATGACGGCGGAGACGGAATGTATTCTGAATATGTCCTACAATTCGCGCCAAGAGGCCGGGACAAAGGGGACGGCTCTTATGAAGTTCCAAACTTCAACAACGGCTACCACCAAATCGAGACTCACAAATCCCTTCCTAGCACCAACTGGGCAGGAAACATCCTTCCGAATATGCCTAATACACAGATGAGCGGCAAGAACGACGGCTACAAAAACGGCAAAATCGGTTACTACGGCGGATATGCTTTCCAAAGAGGCAAGGGCGGCTACTTCGTGTGGAAGCACGTCGCCAACTGGGACAAGCAGTGGTCATCTGGAACAGCTGACGTGGCCAACAAGCCCGTCTTCAAAATCGAGGAAGTCCTGTTGAACTACGCCGAGGCGGCTTTCGAGCTTGGTTCCTTCAACCAGACCATAGCCGATGCGACAATCAACAGGCTGCGTGACCGTGCGGAGGTCGGCAGAATGTTAGTTAGTGCCATAGGAGATGACTTCGACCCTGACCGCGACCAGACAGTTGACCCCGTCCTTTGGGAAATTCGCCGTGAAAGGCTTATCGAGCTGATGGGCGAAGGATTCTCCTTCGATGACGTAAAACGCTGGAAGAAGGGCGAATGGTACGTCAACAAGCAGCACTACGGAGCATGGGTGAACTATTCAGACCTTGATAACATCGTATCCCGTACAGGTGGCGAAACAGGCGTAATGGACAACAACACCCATCTGGAGGCTTCACTCGCAACGGCGCAGGAACAGGGCGGAGGACACCTCTACTATTACCTTGACCCTGTACTAGCTGGCGTGGGGTGGCTGGACAAGTACTACCTCTACCCTATACCAACAGAGGAAATCGGTCTTAACGAGAACCTTACACAGAATCCAGGATGGTAAAATTTAGCAAAATCATGTATATAGCAGGAAGCACCGCGATAGCGGTGTCATCCTGCTCTTCTAAACAGGAGACGCAGTCCAAGCCAAACGTGGTTTTCATCCTTGCGGATGACCTCGGATGGGGCGACTTAAGTTGTTATGGGCAGGAAAAATTCTCCACGCCGAACATAAACGCCTTAGCCAGAAATGGAATGCGCTTCACGCAGTGCTATTCAGGAACGACGGTAAGTGCTCCATCTCGCTCCTGCCTTGTCACTGGAACGCACAGCGGTCACACGGCAATCCGTGGGAACATGGAAATCGACCCGGAGGGCCAATTCCCTCTTCCCGAAGGCTCAAGCACCATATTCCATGACATGCAGAACGTTGGCTATGTTACAGGAGCGTTTGGAAAATGGGGTTTAGGCTACATCGGCACAAGTGGCGACCCGAACCAACAGGGGATAGACGACTTCTTCGGCTTCAACTGCCAGCTCTTGGCACATAGCTACTACCCTGATCATCTTTGGGAAAACGCTAACCGCATCGAGCTGGAAGACAATGTCGAGGAGATTCCTTACGGGCAGGGCACTTACGCACCGGACCTCATTCACAAGAAGGCAATTGAATTCCTTGACAATGCCGTGAGTGAGGGAAAGCCGTTCTTCATGTTTTATCCAACTACTATTCCTCATGCTGAGCTAATTGTCCCAGAGGATAGCATCATTCAGAGCTTCAGAGGACGATATCCAGAGAAGCCATACAACGGGATTGACAGTGGGCCAAGCTTCCGCCACGGAGGCTACTGCTCTCAGGCATATCCTCACGCAGCTTTCGCAGCGATGATTACTCGCCTAGACAACTATGTCGGTGACATCGTCCAGCACCTTAAGGACCTAGGCGTGTACGAGAACACCATCATCATCTTCAGTTCCGACAACGGACCGCATAAAGAAGGTGGCGCAGATCCCGACTTCTTCGACTCCAACGGACCTTGGCGAGGATACAAGAGGGATGTTTACGAAGGAGGAATAAGGGTTCCTATGATTGTCAGCTGGGCAGGCCACGTGAAACCAGGTACAGAAACCGACTTCATGTGCTCTTTCTGGGACCTGATGCCTACTTTCCGCGAGCTGACTGGCTCTGGCGACACAAATGGGATGGACGGGATCAGCATTCTTCCTCTCCTCGAAGGCCGAAAGGGCCAGAAGGAACATGACTACCTCTACTTCGAGTTCCAAGAGATGGATGGCCGTCAGGCTGTTAGGGAAGGTCCATGGAAATTAGTTCACATGGCCATCCGCTCCGACAATCCTCGCTACGAGCTCTACAATCTGGACAACGACCCTGGTGAAACCACCGATGTGGCCGCTCAAAATCCGGATGTTCTCGCACACCTGCAAGCGATAATGGTCGAGGCGCATGTTCCTAACCCCAATTTCCCAATCCTTAAAGGAGAATAATAAGAAATGCAGCCTGAATCTGCATGGTACTTCACACACCCTCCAAGATCCGTTCGGTCAAAAGATGCCGGAGAGGAATTGCATTGCGCATAAAAATGCCTATCTTGGAGGGTAAATTGAAGTTTTGGCCTATGAACATTAATATTCGATGGTTTTTGGCAGCATGGCTGCTTTCTTTCATGAGCGTCTCGGCATACGCCAATGGTAATCAGAATGCAGTTCCGGATGGCGCAAAAAGGCAAATGGAAATTGAGGATTTGAACGGATGGCAGACGGTTGAATCCATAAAGTGTTCCGATAATGGAAGCGTGGTAACATGGGTCGTATCGCCGCAGGAAGGCGATGGAATGTTATACATCCGGAAATTCCAAACGGGAGCTAAAGACAGAAAGACCACCAGCAAACGAAATGCGGCGCTGGGTAGCGTCCTGACAATAGAAAGGGCTAGGGATGCTATCCTTGATCCATCTGGGAAATGGCTTTATTGCCGCATCAAACCCGAATTCAATGTGACGCGGCAGGAGAAAATCAAAAAAGTGAAGAAGGAGGAAATGACTCCTGACACGCTTGCTGTTGTGAATATTATGAATATGTCGGTGCGGAAATATCCTGTTGCCGATGAATATGGAACCGGCACGATGGCCATGCCGCTAGTGGGATACAAGTCCACTTGGGAAGAGAAGACAACTGAAACAACTGAATCCGAAGGAGCTTCTGCAGCTGAGGCCAAAGGAGCGGAAGAAAAAGGGATCAAAGACACTGCTAAAGCTAAGAAGCCTGAGCCGAAGAAGAAATCTGGGCTGATAGTCCTAAATCCAGCGACGAATCATGCTGACACGCTGCTGAACGTCGATAAATTCAGTTTCAGCAACAAGGGCGAGCTGCTCGCATTCTCGACCAAGAAAGACTCCAAGGACAGCCTAACTGCCAACTCGATGCAACTCGGCTGGTATGAGGAAGGAAAGTTAAAGACAGAAACTCTATCCTGCAAAAAAGAGGAGTACGGCAACCCCACCTTCAGCGATGCCGAGGATATGCTTGCCTTCACTGCCACCGCAGACACCAACAAAACAGGCGATAAAAGATATTCATTGAACCTTGTCAGCATCAGCAGAACTGCAGCGAGCAAGAAGGTACCTGCCAGAGTGAAAGCCTCGGTGGAGGAATTGCTCAGCCAGGAATATGCCGATGCGAATACTGGCTGGGCGCTGGACCAGAACAGCAGCATCTTCTTTACTCCGGACGGACGCAGGATCGTGACAGGGCTGTCGTCGATCCTACCCCCGAAAGACACCAGCATAGTAGATTTCGAGACAGCGAAGCTTGACATCTGGAACTGGGATGCGCCATACACGCCACCACAGGCAAAGAAAAACATGGACAGGATAAAAGGCAAAACGTACATGGCTGTCATAAGCTTGGATGGGGGCAGAAAGCCCGTGCTGCTGACTGACAAATTTTTCGAGGATATCATGCTGCTGGGCGCAGGGGCTTCCGACTTGGCTCTGGCATCTGACGAAACGCCTTACGTGCGCGCTTCCGTGTGGAACTACAACAATTTCCTAGATCTGGCATTGGTCAGCCTAAAAGATGGGTCAAGGAAACAGATAGCGGAGAAACTTGATGCTGGCATGTTGCGCCTTTCTCCTGCCGGCCAGCACATCCTTTATTTCAGCAACTCAGACCTTGGATGGCACTGCATTGATCTTGAGAGCGGCTCCGACATCAATCTCACGAAAGATTGCGGCGTAGCATTCTACGACGAGGAAAATGACAGGCCTATGGCTCCGGACCCTTACGACAGGAGTCCGAAGTGGCTTGAGTCCGATCAGGCCGTGCTTATCGGTGACCGATACGACCTCTGGCGTTTCGCTCCGGACGGAAGCAAGGCCGAGAATCTGACTGGTGGCATCCTGAGAGACAAAAAGCTAAAATACGGCTCGGTGTCGGATCTCAGGCAGAGAAAGACTACATCCAACCAAAGCAGGTCCGACTACGTTTTGGGATACGCTCAGAAGGGTCGGTACTACATTTCCATAATGAATGAGGACGACATGACCAACGGTTTCGCGTCGCTTGACCTAGCTAGGCCGTCCAAGACATTGGAATATTTCACCGACACCGTGACGTTCAGGAATGTCTTCAAGCCGGAGAAATCCGAGCGACTGCTTTTCACCAAGGACAATTTCCGCAACTGCGCCGACCTTTACTCCGCATCGGCTGGCGATTTTAGCTCTTGTGAAAAGCTATCGGACATAAATCCTCAGAAAGATGAGCTTCGCTGGGGCAGGGCCGAACTCTTCACATGGAAGGCCTACGACGGCACTCCAATGAAGGGAATAGTTTATATTCCCGATGGTGTGAAGTCTGACGAGAAGCTCCCTGTCATGGTCTACTTCTATGAAAAATATTCCAATGAATTATATTCCTTCTTCAAGCCGGGACCTTCCCGCTCTATCGTCAACCCAAGCTATTATACATCAAGGGGCTACATATTTTTCATCCCTGACATAGTCTACAAGGTGGGGCATCCGGGCGAAAGCGCCTACAACTGCATCTGCTCCGGAGCCGAGGCTCTCTGCGAGGCCTATCCGATTGCAGACAAGAGCAGGATGGCCATCCAGGGCCAGAGTTGGGGAGGCTATCAGACTGCCTACCTTGTGACTCGCACGAATATGTTCGCTGCTGCTGGGGCAGGGGCTCCTGTCGGGAATATGACGTCTGCCTACGGTGGCATCCGCTGGGAATCAGGAATCACTCGCGCCGGCCAGTACGAGCACGGACAGAGCCGCATCGGCAAAACGCTCTGGGAAGAGGGCGGACTCGACCTCTACATCGAGAACTCCCCCGTATTCCGCGCCGACAAGGTCAATACCCCGATTCTCATCATGCATAACGACGCAGACGGAGCCGTTCCTTGGTATCAAGGAATAGAATTTTTCTCGGACTTGCGCCGCCTGGACAAACAGGCATGGATGCTCGAATACAACGACGAGGCTCACAACCTCCTCGAACGGCGCAACTGCCTCGACCTGACCAGAAGGCTGCAGCAGTTCTTCGACCACTATCTCAAAGGTGAGCCGCTTCCGGCTTGGATGAAGACCGGCATACCAATCGAGCGCAAAGGCGAGTACTTCGGCTTCGAAAAAGCCGAATAGCCACAAGGCAGCCATGAGCAGAATAGCAGCGGCATGTGCTGTGCCTTAATCACAGCCATTACCCGTGCCATCGTAACGGATCTTCCCAAGTCATACACTGTATGTGATTTGGCCGTGGAGTGCGATGGCTGTGTCAGGAGCGCTGCGATGACGGTGGGAATTGTGGGTGGGGTCAGAGGGAGTGCTGCGAACGGAGTCCCATAGATGGCTAGGCGCTCTTTCAGAGCCTTCCTCACAATCAAGTGGAGGCATATCGAGTCATTCGACTTGTTAACAAGCCTACGCAATCGGGAATCATAGCTGTGCCGACCGTGGGAAGTCACATCAGAGGAGCCAGCGGATGATGCGGAAGTGGCGTTTCGTGTATGGTGGGTACTTGAAGCTGGGCTCGAAGAGGGAGCGTTTCAGCATGATGGACTTTACGTGCGAGAAGCAATCAAAGCCAGCGTGTCCGTGGTAGCTACCGATGCCAGAGGCTCCGACGCCGCCGAAGGGCACGTTCTCGTTCGCAAGATGCATCACGACATCGTTGACGCAGCCTCCGCCGAAAGAGAGGCGACGAATCATGGCTTCCTGCTTGCGTTTGCTTGAAGTGAATATGTAAGCTGCGAGGGGCTTGTCTCTTTTTGCTGCCTCAGAAATGGCCTCATCTAAATTTCTGAAAGTCAGGAGCGGCAACACTGGTCCGAAAATCTCCTCTTGCATTACCTTGTCATCCCAGTCAACCCCCGACATCACGGTAGGCTCGATGTAAAGAGTATCTGCGTTCGTGCTGCCTCCGTAAACGACTTTCGACGGATCAATCAGGGCAAGAATCCTGTCGAAATGCCGGCGGTCAATTATGCGAGCATAATTTTCGGAACCATCTTCGTATTTATTGAATGAAATCTGCGCTTTCAGAAGCGAAATGAACTGTGGCAGAATGGACTCCTCCACGTAAACGTAATCTGGAGCCACGCAAGTCTGGCCGGCATTCAGGAACTTTCCCCAGACGATTCTCTTCGCTGCAACCTCCAGATTAGCATCAGCGGTCACGAACACGGGAGACTTGCCCCCAAGCTCAAGGGTCACGGGGGTCATATTCTTAGCTGCCGCCTCGTAAACTATTTTGCCAACCCTGGGGCTGCCAGTAAAGAATATCTTGTCGAACCTCAGCGAGAACAATGACGAGGCAACGTCTGCGCCCCCCTCGGCTACGAAAATATATTCACTGGAAAAATTGGAGTTCAGTAACTCCGCCAGCAGTTTTGAAGCAGCAGGTGCCATCTCGCTAGGCTTCAGCATGCAGGTGCAGCCAGCGGCCATTGCATCCACCAGAGGTACCAATGTCAGCTGGTAAGGATAATTCCAGGCTCCAATAATGAGGATGCATCCAAACGGCTCCGCCACAGTGAAGAAACGCCCTGGCATATTCGCTAGATTCGTCTTTGCCCTGTGAGGTCTTGCAAAGCCACGCAGATGCCTCATCTGGAATTTAATTTCTGAATATATCAGGCCTAGTTCTGTCGCATAGGCATCGAATGCGGACTTGCCGAAATCGGCCATGACGGCTTCCGAGAGGCGAGCCTCGTTGGACTTCAGTATATTCATTAATTTTTTTAGCGCGGCCTTCCTAGATTTCAAATCTCTGGTGCCGCCAGAATTAAAAAACCTTTTCTGGCTATCTAACAATTCGGAATATTCCATATTCAAAAAATCACAAGCTAATTTTCCTTCGAAGAAAGAACCTTGCTATATTGACGCAAAATGATTTTTATGCAATAAATAAACCAAACGGAAACACCTTCCTTTTCAAAGCGGCTCTGTTTGCAAGATAGACAGGTCGTCGTGCCTGAAAGCCACGACGACGCTGTCTCTAAACTTAAATTGAATGATGTAACGAGGGGGTAATGATTACCGTTATCGGTCAGTTCTTTCCCACGAAGAATTTGTCAATTGGAAGATCCCGTTAATTTCACGACCTCGTCGATGGTCAGGCCTGACCTTTGGGCAACCTCATCGATAGGCATCCCAGAGGCGATGAGTGATTTTAGTATTTCGGTGCGGCCCTCCTCACGACCTTCCTTACGACCCTTCTCTCTACCTTCTGCCCTACCCTCTTTCATGCCCTTGGCCATGCCCTCTCGCAGACCTCTCTCGTGGCCTTCCTTAACGCCTTTTTCGACCTGTTCGCCGACATACTCGTCTATGTCCCATTGAGTAAGCATATCTTTCTCGTATTTAATTACTTCATGTGGAGCGAATTTAGCAATTTCCGCCTTCTCAAACAACAGCTCGAAGAACTTCCCCTGAAGATATTCCGGCCTGTTCCGGAAGGTAGTCATGTTGTGAAGCGCGAAGCAAAGCTTGTCCAGGGCCGTCGCTTCAGGGTCGGCCGGGTCATGGTACTTCGGAAGCTCCAGGGTGATGAATTTCAGCCTGTCGGTGAAAGGACTCCCGTCGTCTCGTCGTAGCACTCCACGTCCACGCGGATGCCGTGTCCTTCCGGGAATTCATTCTGGTGCTCCTGCGGAGCGTACTTGATGGAAGAAATGTTCCTCTCGGGGATCAGTTCCCGGAGAAGGAAGATCATCAGGTCGGGGAATCGCTCATCGCCGAAGAGTTTCTTGAATACGGTGTCGGTGATGATGTCGGCGTATTTCTGGAGGAGGACCATCTCATGGACCTGCCTCCTGCGGAACGAGTCCGCATAGCTAAGCTTCGTCATAATTAAGTTTTTTCGGCAAGATAGGCCAGGGAAACGTAAAAATCTTCAAGAAACAGAAATTCCGTGCATTAAAACAGAAATTTTTTTCTTTCTGCCACGTAAAAAAAATTTGCGTATCACATTGAATGTACGTTCAGACAGCAGCGTGGCAATTTTCAGTTGCAGGGGACAAAAAATTGCCGATCTTCAGATAACTGCTATCCCCCATCGCTAAGAACTAGTTCTACGAAAGGTCGAAAAGGGCTGTAGAGGAGGTTTCCATCTTGACCACATGATTAAACCCGTAAAGCGTTCCGATATTGAAATGCTCTCACTGTTGTACAGGATTCCTCATTGATTTACTCGTGCTTGCCTGCTATGCGTTTCGGGTTGCTTACTTCTACTCCTTTGAGCCAAGCCGGCCATCATCTTCTCCAACTTTTCCGTCATTGCTCCGTCTGTACTCCGTAGGCGTGACTCCGTAGGTTTTCTTGAATGTCCGCACGAAGTTGGAGTAATCGCTAAAGCCGCATCTGTCGGCTATTTCTCCGAAACTCATTCGTGAGTCTCCGTCAAGAAGACTCTTGGCTTTCTTGATTTTCACACGCTGAATAAAGACTGTCGGAGTGCTGTTGGTGAGGGCATTCATCTTGCGATAAAACTGCCTGTCGCTCATGCACATGGCCGACGCAATCTGCGACACCTCTATTTCCTTTCCACGATTGAGCTGGAGGTATATTACATCCGACACCTTGGCGAGGAAGCGCATGGAGGCGACATTCTCTTGCATAGCCTTCTGCGCTTCGTCTTCCTGACGCGCTGCAATCATTTGTGAGTATTTATCTCGCAGACGGCGGCGGCTGTCCAACAGTTTCTCCACCATCGTGCGCAGCTCGTCGGCGTTGAACGGCTTGGCGAGATAGGCATCCGCCCCTGCTTCCAGTCCCTTGATACGCTCCTCCTCCGTAATCTTCGCCGTCACCACGATGATTGGGATGTGGTTGATGATGTCGTTGGCTCGCACCTGCCGGCACACTTCCAGCCCATCCATGCCGGGCATCATCAGGTCTGTGATGATGAGGTCAGGCACGAGGTCGAGCGCCTTTTCCAGTCCTTCTTTGCCATTGATGGCGTATGAAACGGCGTAGCGGCCTGAGAACTGCGAGCCGATGTAGGCTGCGATGTCGCGGTTGTCCTCTATCACGAGCAGGCGGCACCGGTCGTCGCCACCCTCGCTGTCGGCCAACGCAGGCTCATTCTCGGGCGGCAAGGGGGCGTTTTCGATAGCGACCTCTGCCATTTTATGTTTGACGGCATCGCGAATCGGCACGCTGATATGGAAGGCGGTGCCTCTGCCCACCGTGCTCTCCACGGTAATGCTGCCCTCCACGGCATCCATGATCTGCTTCACGAGGGCGAGCCCCACGCCCGTGCCGATGTTCTTGACATCGCTCTCCGCTTGGTAGAACGGCTCGAAGACATGGGCGAGCGCCTCCTTGTCCATGCCTTCGCCTGTATCCTCCACGTCGATGCGCAGCCTGTCGCCCTCACGCTGCATCGTCACGCTCACCTTACCATATTCGGGCGTGAACTTGAAGGCATTGGAGAGCAGGTTGTTCATTACCTTATTCACATAGTCTGGCACGAAGTCCATCTCCACCTTTTCCTTGGCGAAGAGCTGCAGGTCTATGCCGCGGCTGCGGGCATAGTTGCGCCAGGCCTCAACGATCATCGTGAGGTGGGCGGTGATGTTGCCGTTCCTCCAGTCGGCATTGCCCACCGCCGACTTGATCTTGGAGATGTCCAGCAGCTGGTTGATGAGCGTGAGCAGTCCATTGCCTTGCCGCTCGATGGTTCGTGCCTTGTCTTTCACTTCTTCCGATTCGGCGGCTTGCAGGTCGTGGCTCAGTCCGAGTATCACG
>JAQYTJ010000027.1 GCA_028724885.1 Bacteroidales bacterium
AAGCGACTATACCTTCTTCATGTATAGAATCTATAAGATCTTTGGATAACTTAAACACGGAACTTTGCAGGTGAGCCCTCCAGTGTCAAAAAATTTCAGGATTTCATTCAATAGAACTTTATATCCGGTATAACCGCCTGAAGGGATAGCTCCCTTCGGAGTGAAAACAGTCCCTCCATAGATATTAGGTCCTCTCGTAATTGCCCTGAAAGTGCCTATCCGATCATGATCCCATTTGCCTACAACAACGTCACTTGTTGCAGTGTTCATCCTGCTTACACTTTTACATCCGGTCCCCATTATCGTAAATAATTCTTCTATGCCATGTATTCCGTAATATCCAAAATCCGGATGTGTTTTCTCATGATGATGTGGAGAATAACAGTCAGCCCCTAAAACTTCTCCGTATTCGCCATTTCTAATTCTCACGTTCTGAACGGAGAAACGGACGGCAGATGATGAGAAAAAGTTTATTCCATACTTTTCGGCCAGTTTGTAAATAGCGATAGCCTGTCCTAATGTAGCACCTAGAGGCTTATCGATATATATCTTTTTCCCGGATTTGAATACTTCCGCTGCCTGTTCAAGGTGAAGATTGCCATCATTGGTTTCTAAGAGTACGCAGTCTACCATTCCAAGCAACTCCTCGATAGAAGATGTTATCTTAACTCCGTATTTCTGCACTTCACCGATATACCCTGGGATTCTGGAAGTGGCAGATTCAATATTTTTTGTGCCATAAGGATAGGCGGCGACGATCTCATATCTTTTTACATAATCATCATTAGCGTCTGCGTCATTTAAGAGTTTCGTAAATGCCGCTGAGTGCGATGTGTCTAAGCCTATGATTCCGATTCGTATTATGGATTGAGCTTGAATGCACAAGTATCCTATAAAAAATATTATAAGAGAAATTAATATCTTTTTCATATTACAGTATGTATTTTGAACTTTCGTTATCAAGGTAAAGAGTGGTAGCTTTGTGCTTGCGAAGAATGCTTGCTGGACAATCCTCGCTGATATCTCCATAAACTATCTTTTTAATGGCTTCTGCCTTACGCTCTGAAGGGACGATATTGAATATCCTATCGGCGCTTAGTAATGCCGGAATGGTTAGCGTGATAGCGTGAGTTGGGACTTTATCAATGGATGGGAAGCACCCATCATGAACTTGCTGCATCCTACAAATATAGTCTAGTTCAACAATTTTCGCTATTTCAGGATCATTAAAATTGGCTACGGCAGGGTCATTAAAAGCGATATGACCATTCTCTCCGACACCCATGCAAACTATGTCAATATGTATGTTTTTTAAATGAGAACAGTATAATCTGCAGCATTCTTCAGCACTTAGCCCTTCTTTAGCTATGTAATGTACTGATTTAAAAGATGCGAGATTGAATATGTGTTCATCTAGATAGTGGCCGAAAGATTGTCGGTCCTTTCTTGTTAAGCCTACATATTCATCCATGTGGAAAGCATTAATTTTGCCCCACTCAATATCCTTTTTAGAAAGGGCCCTTAAAAAATCATTCTGAGAAGGCGCGGCAGCAAAAACTATATTTATTTCATTTTGTGAAGCAAGCATGTTTGAAATGTAGTTTGCGGCTTCATTTGCTGCTTCTTCTCCCATTATCTCTCGAGAACTATATACTTTAATTTCCAATAAATCTTTTTTAAACCCTATCATAAATTTTTAATATTTTAATTCAGTTTAGCTCCAATGTTCAATTTTATACCCTTTGACAGCATAAAATATCATGAACCCAAAACATACGAGAAGAACCCAGTAACCAACCTGCAAGTTAGAAGCTTTGTCTGCAAGCCAGGCATAAATCATAGGAACTATAGCGTTTCCACACAATCCCATGACTAGAATCGATGACCCCAGCGAAGTGAATTTACCCAGATTCTTTATTGCTAAAGGCCATATCCCTGCGTATATTAAAGAGTTAGGAATGCCTAACAGAACCAAGAACCAGATAGAAACATCTGTGTCTAGACCGAAGATATGCAAATTTCCTGATGTTAGGACGACAAGAAAAGAAAGAATCAGGCCGGTCACTGTGCAAATCACTAATGCTTTCTGTTGTGTTATGTAACGAGGAATTATAGCAATCCCGATAAGATAACCAAAGAGAATGCATCCGAGAGTGAATGACGGGAATATTTTAGCATCCAAGATATCAAGACCCATGCTTTGAGCATACCCCATGATTGTATTTACAGAAACTGCTTGAGACCCAAGGTGCATGAACATGGCTATCGCTCCCAAAATTAAATATGGATAACCGAATATGGATTTTCTTTCTGAGACATCAGCGCTTTCAACTTTATTCTTTTTATTTGGATCGATATCCGGAATGGATGATTTATAGAACAATATCCCGAAAAGAATTAAGAATATTGCTAGAATTAGATATGGTGGGATTACGCTCAATATCATCTGATCAAGAGCAGCATTTTTTGCAGGGCCGGTCAGCACCCCCGCAGTCACCTGGTCTATTATCGTTTTATCAGAAGGCTTAATTACGATGCTCGCAAAAATGATTGGAGCAAGTATGCCAGCTAATTTATTGCAGACACCCATGATGCTTATTCTTCTGGCTGCACTTTCGATTGGCCCAATGATAGTGACGAAAGGATTAGCGGCAGTCTGAAGTATAGCAAGAGCTGTCCCCATAGTAAATAGCCCAATTAGAAACAGGTTGTATGATCGGACGTAAGCTGCGGGGACGAAAAGCATAGCCCCTGCGGCTAAAATCCACAAGCCATATTCTACGCTTCTTTTAAACCCGGCTTTATTCATGAATAGTGATGCAGGAATTGTCATAATAAGATATGCGATATAGAAAGCGAAATTTGCAAGATATCCTTGAACTTCACTGTGTAGATCGCATGCAATCTTAAAATACGGCACTAGGATTGAGTTTACCCATGAGACTAGACCGAATATGAAAAACAATGCCCCTAGCATTGCTAGAGAGAATACATAGTTTCTACTTGAAACATTCGTGTCGGACATATATGCGGCTCTAATAGATAGATTAATAACAAAATTAGAAACACGCATTTCGTTATGCGAATGAAAAAACGAAAAAAATAATGCAAATAACGAAAAAACATTATGCGAGGAAAAATAATCAGTGTCGTTCCCTTCTGTTTTTCTTCCTGTATTCTGCAGGACTGCAGCCATAAAACTTCTTGAACATTCTGGAAATGTTAGATTCATTTATGATTCCGCATTTCTCGGCTATCTGTCCTAGGTTCATGTCGGTAGTAGAGAGAAGCGATGCGACTTTCCTGATTCTTAGCAACGAAAGATAATTATAAATGGTCGTCGAGCCAAATTCTTTCTTGAAGCGAATTTCCAGATTCCTCCGTGACATTGGAACCTGTCTCGAAATATCATTCATGGTAATGTAATGATCGAAATTCTTTTCGATGTATTTTGTCACGATATCAACATAAGGATCAGCGATGTTTCTAACTTTCGTAGAACTTCTTTCGATTATTTCGCCCGGTTCAATGCTTACGCTGAATGGCCAGATCTCATTACTTTCAAATTGTTTCTCAAGTATCTGAGCAAGTCTGTAGCTGCCTTGCTCCACGTTGAGTTCAATTGAGGATATCTGAGGGTCTGAAATCTGGCAGAGAAGTTCATCGTTATCCACTCCAAGAAGTGAGATTTCATCAGGGACATGGATGTTTTCAGCCTTGCATGTCTCTGTGAGGAGAAGAGCGTGTGCATCGTCACAAGCGAGCATGGCGCAAGGTTTAGGAATTGAGTGCAGCCAGTAAACTACTTTCTCTCTCTCTTTATTGAAATTATCTATGAGAAGACTGTGAATACTTGCGTTTTTAAGCGCAGTCTCATGGCAGAACCCTTCCAGCCTTTCCGCCGACCAGATTACGTCATTGACTCCGAAATAGGCAAAAGTGCTATACCCCTTTTCGATGAAATAGCGAGCAGCTAATTCTCCAGTTCCGACATAATTCCCGGTAAGGTTAGAGAACTTTGAACTTCTCTGAGAATAATTTTGCAGCACGATAGGTATATTCAGTGAAGATAGAATGCTCGTGTCTTCCCATCTCCATCTTCCTATGATAGCATCTGCATTCCAGCGTCTCACCCAATCGATTACGTATTCCCCACCATTATGATTTCCGATGAGATCTGATGGCATTCGATAAAATAGCCAAGGCCCATGCTCTTTCGAATATTGGACGAGTCCTCTAAGAAGTCTTCGATCGTATTCGCTTGCGCAATCTATCAGTAGAATGATTTTTCTCATGATCTTAGTAATTCCTTATTCAGGTAAACGTACGTAAAATTTTTTAATTAGTAGTAAAGTAATACGTGTTCTGTTTTTTTGTTGTTCTTCATATCTTTGTAAGATTTCAATCATTAATGATGTTGAATAACAAGATAGAGTATTTTCCAGAAGCGGCTATGTTCCATGGGCATATTCCTTTTATAATGGGAACTAAGCTTGACCTGATTGCTATGGATGCCCGTAAGGTGACTCTCGGTAAGGTTTGGGACTGGCTTTGCTTCGAGGCTGATCATTTGGACGGTATGCTGAATAGATTCGTGTTTGAAAGTGAGGTCTCTAGGATTAACAAGTCAAATGTGCTTCAGAACGTGTCGATAAGCCATGAGCTTTGGACTATGATCAATGAGGCAAAGAGGTATTGGACTCTTACCGATGGCCTGTTTGATGTTACGCGAGGCGGAATGCAAGAATTAACAACTGATTTGGAAGATAAAGTATCATTAAAGGGTCACGAACTCGATTTCGGGGGTTTCGCGAAGGGTTTTCTATTGAAAGAACTCAAGTCAAAGCTTGTTTCCTCCGGAATACAGACGGCATTCGTCGATTTCGGCGACAGTTCCATCATGGCGCTTGGACACCATCCGTTCGGAGACTGCTGGAAGGTCGGCGTGAAAGACCCGTTCGGAGGGGCGGTGCTGGGAGAAATAGAACTAAGGGATCAGGCTATGTCAACTTCAGGTAATACACCTGTATATTCATCGCATATCGTGAATCCGAAGACTGGAGAAGCTGACAACAGTAGTACGGTAGTAACTGTCGTCTCTGACGATCCCCTAGATGCTGAGGTCTTAAGCACTGTCGCCGTAATAGCTTCACCCGAGGAACTGGAGATAATAAAGCAGAATTTCCCTGGAACTATGTTCTCAATATTTAGAAAATAGAATTTTCGTTATCTGACGCGGTAATTTCGCTATTCTATACTCAGAATCTTCTGGATTAGTTTTATCTTTGTAAGATAAGTAACATTAGGTAATCAATCTTGGGAATAAATAATTTATGAATATTTCTTTGAAACAACACTGCAGATGGGCGCTGCTGGTGCCTACCAGCATGGGCCTGAGAGTGACTCCTGAGAACGGCCAGCCCGTGCAGGGCAGTGACGTGCTGCATCTCCAGGCCACTAGCGCCGAGACGAACGTAGCCAGCATTTCATCTTACCTCGGTCTTCCTGTGAAGGTTCTAACGGCTTTCGTGAAAGACAGTCCGTTTGCGGCCTTCATAAAGTCCAATCTGAGAGCTAGGGGAATGTCATACGAAGGTCCTGATGTGCCTCAGGGCGGGCCTTGGGGCTACAGGCATCAGATTAACGTGGCTGACAGCGGCTACGGCTCCAGAGGCCCTAGGGTCTGGAACGACCGTGCTGGTGAAGTCGGTAGGATACTGAGCGTAAGGGACTTCGACTTGGAAAGAATATTCGGACAGGAGGGCGTGCAGATCGTTCATCTTTCGGGGCTAATAGCGGCATTAAGCCCTAAGACCAGCCAGTTCTGTCTTGATATTGCCAGAACTGCCAAGAAATACGGCACCGTGATCAGCTTCGACCTGAATTACAGGGCCTCTTTCTGGGCCGGCAGGGAAGATGAGCTGCGTAAGATTTTCTCGGAGATATGTTCCCTCTCCGACATATTGATCGGCAATGAGGAAGATTTCCAGCTCTGCCTTGGCATAGAGGGACCAGAGGCCGGAGGGAAGGACATCGCTGCCAAGATAGAAGGTTTCAAGGGAATGATTGGCAGGGTGAAGAATGAATATCCGGATGCGAAAGTCTTTGCCACGACTCTGCGTCAAGTCGTGAATACGAACGAACATCAGTGGGGAGCAATAATGCTGGCTGGAAAAGACTGGCAGATGGTAGAACCTCGGCCGATTCATGTCTTGGATCGGATCGGTGGCGGAGATGGGTTCGTCGGAGGCATGCTGTATTCTGTTCTTAAGGGCTGGGAGCCAAAGAAATGGATTCAGTTCGGCTGGGCCTGCGGAGCCTTGGCGACGACATTCCTCACCGACTATGCCCAGCCGGCTGACGAAGATCAGGTTTGGAGCGTGTGGGAAGGCAATGCCAGGGTAAAAAGATAGGAATATGCTGTATTTTGCCAGAGGCTCTGAGTCTGACAATATTAAGTCTGATGAGGTAAGGAATATATTAAAGCACGTTTTTGACGGGCTAGGGCCTAAAAAGCGAGTGCTGGCCATCCCGCCTGATTATACTAGGCTCAATTCCTACGCCGGACCTATAACTGAAATGGTTTACGACTATTTTGGTGACCGGCTTACCGATGTTATGCCGGCATTGGGAACCCATTCGCCAATGACCGAGGAGCAGATTACTTCCATGTTTGGCCATGTCCCTCTGGACAGGTTCAAGGTTCACGACTGGCGCAACGATGTCGTCAAGGTGGGAACAGTGCCGGAAAAATACGTGGAGAAAGTTTCTGAAGGCAAGGTAAGATATTCAATTCCGATGCAGGTCAACAAGATGCTTCTGGATCCGTCCTTCGACCTTATTCTTTCGGTAGGCCAGGTGGTGCCTCACGAAGTTATAGGCATGGCCAATTACACGAAGAATATATTTGTCGGCATCGGAGGCTCTGAGGGCATCAACAAAAGCCACTTCCTTGGTGCGTCATACGGCATGGAGAGGATAATGGGAAGGGCAGAAAGCCCTGTCCGGGATGTCCTTGAATATGCAAGGGTCAATTTTGTCCCCAACGTACCTATAATCTATATCCTGACTGTTAGTGCAAAGAATGTGACGACGGGCCAGATGGAACTGAAAGGTCTTTTCATTGGGGACGATTTCGAGTGCTTCAAGAGGGCTTCCGATCTCTCAATGAGAACCAACTTCATAATGCTAGACAGGGAAATCCGAAAATGCATAGTGTATCTTGATCCTGCGGAGTTCAAGAGTACGTGGCTGGGCAACAAGGCGATATACAGGACGAGGATGGCCCTTGCCGATGGGGCGGAACTTATTATCTTGGCACCTGCCCTGAAAGAATTCGGAGAGGATCCGCAGATAGATGCCTTGATCCGGAAATATGGTTACAAAGGCACTCCGCATACCTTGGAGGCAACTGCAGCCAACAAGGAGCTGCAGGAGAATCTAGGAGCCTCGGCTCATTTGATCCATGGATCTTCCGAAGGTAGGTTCTCTATTACATATTGCCCAGGTTCAGAGATGTCTCGTGAGGAGATAGAGGGAGTAGGATTCAATTATGGAAGCCTAGAGGATGTGCTTGTGCGCTACCCTGTCGAGAAATTGAAGGATGGCTGGAATACCATGCCGGACGGCGAGGAAATATATTATATTTCCAATCCTGCCCTCGGCCTGTGGGCTTATAAGGAACGTTTCAAGGAATAGATTCTGACTTTCGTCAAGATGACGATGGGGAACGTGAGACGACTTGCTACTGTCATCCTGAACTTTATTCAGGAACTAAATGATAACTAAATAATACAATAATATGCAACCAGTATCAGACATCGGATTGATAGGTCTCGCAGTCATGGGTGAGAACCTGGCGTTGAACATGGAAAGCAAGGGGTTCCATGTGAGCGTGTACAATCGTACAGTCGAGAAAGTCGACCATTTCATGGAAAACAGAGGTAATGGCAGGAATTTTTATGGGGCTAATTCTTTGGAAGATTTCATAGCTTCGTTGAAAACTCCTCGTAAGGTATTCCTCATGATCAAGGCTGGCCAGCCCGTTGACGATTTCATCGAGCACCTTATTCCGCTTTTGGACAAAGGCGACATAATCATAGATGGCGGCAACACTCATTTCCCTGACACTGCCCGTCGCACGGAGTACGTCGAGAGCAAAGGACTCCTGTACATCGGCACTGGGGTTTCCGGAGGCGAGGAAGGTGCCTTGAATGGCCCTTCCATGATGCCAGGCGGCTCCCCGGCAGCATGGCCTTACGTGAAACCCATATTCCAGGCAATCAGCGCCCATGTCGAAGACGGCACTCCATGCTGCGACTGGGTTGGCAAAGGAGGAGCTGGTCACTTCGTGAAAATGGTGCACAATGGCATTGAATATGGCGACATACAGCTAATCTGCGAGTGCTACCAGATAATGAAAAACTATCTGGGGATGAGCAATGAGGAGATGCACGAAGTGTTCGCGGAGTGGAATAAAGGCGACCTGGACAGCTATCTGATTGAAATTACCAGAGACATTCTTGCGAAAAAAGATGATGAAAGCAGATATGTCATAGACTATATTCTTGACGCTGCCGGCCAGAAAGGCACAGGAAAATGGACATCCGAAGCTGCTTTAGATGCTGGCGTGCCGCTTACGCTCATCAGCGAAGCCGTTTTCGCCCGCTGCCTATCTGCTCAGAAAGAAGAGAGAGTGGCTGCGTCCGAGATATTGGAAGGTCCGCGTCCTGAGATATTCAAAGGCGATAGAAAAGCCTTCCTGGAGAACCTCCGAGAGGCATTATTTGCTTCTAAAGTGGTCTCATACGCACAAGGCTTCACCCTGATGCGAGCCGCCGCAAAGGAATATTCATGGAACCTCAATTATGGTGGCATCGCTCTGCTCTGGAGGGGCGGATGCATCATTCGCAGCGTATTCCTAGGCAAGATAAAAGAGGCATTCGACAAGAACCATGACATCGCCAACATATTGCTGGATCCATATTTCAAGGATAAACTTGCTGCTGCTCAGCAAGGCTGGAGGAAAGTCATTGCTGCAGCGGTAGAAAGCGGCATCCCAGTGCCAGCCCTGTCTTCTGCCCTTGAATATTATGATGGCTACCGTTGCTCCCACCTCCCTGCTAACCTCCTGCAGGCGCAGAGGGACTATTTCGGAGCTCACACTTACGAGCGCACTGACCATCCGCGCGGAGAATTTTTCCACACCAATTGGACTGGCCGCGGCGGCGACACCGTTTCCGGAACGTACAATGCTTAATTTTTAGGAATATGAGATATTCATTTGACGATTTGAAAGGACGTAACTGCGTCATCACTGGAGGTTTCGGCATCATCGGGACTGCGCTCACTCGCGGGCTGGCGGAGGCAGGGGTTAATCTTGCCGTCATCAGCCGCTCGAAAGATAACCCTGAAAAAGGTGAGGCTATATCCAAGGAGTTCGGCATCAAATGCTTGGGCATCTCTGCCAGCACCCTGGACAAGGCAGAACTGGAGGCAGCCTTGGAGGATATTCACGCAAAACTTGGGAAAGTTGACATTCTGATAAACTGCGCAGGTGGAAATTCTCCGAAGGCAACCTGCAAGGTAGAACAGATGACCAAAGATGATGATTTTGCAGATACCTTCTATGGGCTGGATATGGCAGGTTTCGATTTCGTATTCGACTTGAATTTCAAAGGGACGCTGCTGGCCACAATGGTCTTTACCAAGGATATGCTTGAGGTAGGGAAGGGGAATGTTCTGAATATTTCCTCTATGAACTCCATCCGCCCTCTGACGAAAATTCCAGCATACTCTGCGGCGAAAGGAGCCATAAACAACTTCACCCAGTGGTACGCCGTGCACGTGGCGGGGATGGGTATTCGCTGCAACGCTATAGCGCCAGGATTTTTCCTTACCAGTCAGAACCGTTTCCTGCTGACCGATGAGGCTACTGGAGAACTTAAGCCAAGAGGGAAAAAGATAATTGCGAATACACCTACCCATAAGTTCGGTGAACCTGAGGATCTCGTAGGCACGATGCTCTACCTCCTCAGCGACATCTCCTCATTCGTCACTGGCGTAATCATTCCAGTCGACGGCGGCTACAGCGCCTTCGGCGGAGTGTGACGTGATTTGTCCTTACCTCGCAAAAGTTCAAGGAACGTCATGATTTTATGGGATTTTTATGCAAATCTAAAGTTTGATTTTATATTTGCATAAAACCTGGGAAGTCATGATTGAACGTACGCTGAAAGGAAAACTATTATACCTGGCGACTAAGTACCCTTTCGTATTGGTTACTGGGCCACGTCAGAGTGGTAAATCCACTTTGGTCAAAGATGCTTTTCCTGATTATCAGTATGTCTCATTAGAGGAAATGGACAATAGAAAATATGCTTCAGAAGACCCCAGAGGCTTTATTTCCACTTTCCCTCGCAAGACCATCATAGATGAGGTGCAACGAGTTCCTGAACTTTTGTCTTATCTCCAGACCCACACGGATAACGATGGTGAAGAAGGAATGTACATTCTTACAGGATCTCAGAATCTGCTCTTGCTCTCCTCTGTTGACCAATCTTTGGCTGGTCGTGTGGGGATTTTGACCATGTTACCGTTTTCGCATGAAGAGATGTCAAAGGGTGGAATTACACCAGATAGCGTCAATGAGGAAATATTCAGAGGGGGATACCCTGGGCTATACGACAAAAATATTCCAGCCGAAGAATATTATCCGAATTACATAGATACTTATGTAGAAAGGGATGTGAGGTACATCAAGGCAATATCAAATTTGTCATTGTTCGTAAAGATGATTAAACTGTGCGCCGGAAGAATCGGGCAGCTTCTGAATCTTTCGTCTCTTGCAGTCGAGTGCGGAGTGACCATCCCTACAATAAGCTCATGGTTGTCAGTTCTTCAGGCAAGCTATATCGTTTATCTGCTTCAGCCAGATCATCGTAATTTTTCAAAAAGACTGGTCAAGACTCCCAAATTATATTTCTACGATACTGGGCTTGCTTGTTCCCTGCTTGAGATAAATAGTGCTAGGCAGGTTGCATTTCATTATTTGCGCGGAGGCCTTTCGAGAACATGGCAATCAATGAGTTCGTTAAACGATGCTATGGTAAAGGCAATCGGCCATCATTTGCTTTCTGGCGCGATTCAAATGGTAGGGAAGTGGATCTGCTAATGAATGAAGGAGAAAATGTTAAAGCAATCGAGATTAAGTCAGGAGAGACATACGAAAGTGGATATTTCAAGAATTTAAAATACTGGGGAGGACTTTCGGGGACTGATTCAGACAATCTGAATGTGGTCTATGCAGGGGATCAGCTTCTGAGAACATCTCAAGGTTCGCTTATCCCATGGGAACAGATAACCACTTGGCGTTAAACAAGACCTCTCAAGCGGCAAGACGTTAGGGTTTTCTATTATTCTGTCTTTCGCCCACTGCTCATCCTGAACGACACGCTCCCGTCACCTCCTGAGGCCAATGAGCGGATATCAGCCTGGATGCATTTGGTGCATGAGCGGGTATGATGTGCAAGTTTATCCAGCGCTGTTTGCCATGCGGATCCCCTACATGGCACCGAGGAGGCACATGTCAACGAAAACTGCAACGACCCAACGGTCACACTGCCTCGTTTCTTTAGCCGGAGACAAAATGAAAGAGCCGAATAATACTCTCGTTTTCATAGATGAAATTCAGGCTTATCCACACTTGTTAACCTTGTCTCGGTCTATGAGAATGTCGTTGTTCAGGAGCGGAAAGCCCATGTCTCCAATCTCTATTACTATGACAACAAAAAGAACGGAGAGGTTGATTATCATCATTGGTGATTGCAATAATGTCTCTCTCCTGCCGATTGAGGGCAAATCAGGCAAGGGTTACACAGTTAATAGCATCCTGGATTATTTCCTTAGCGTGCAGAATTACGATATTAAGAACGGAATCGTCTTCTCTAACGATGCCACTGTACGTGTATAGAATAGAGTTAGTTATTTTCCCGATTTAAGATGTGATGTTCTTGAATGGAGGCGAAGCGCGCTAAATCCCGGTGCGCTCTTTTTCTGCCGTGTCGGTGACCATGCCATCGTCGCCGATGGCGTTCATCACTTTGAGAAGATATTCCCGAAGGTCGTTCCATTTGTAATATGTCCCCTTCCAAGCCTTTACGGCTGGTATGGTCGTTTCCTTCTCGTTGTATAGCATCTTTACTATCACATCCCCCGACTTATTCTTGTAGAATATCATCTGAAAGTTCGATCCCATCGGGATCATGCTGTATGATGCCCAGTGTTCATGGACAGTAGCAGATGTCCATCTTTGCTCCATGCCTTTGATTCCAATCGTTCCGATTAGGGGTAGGATGCCAGTATCGTGGCCAAAGCGCAGGTCGGCGGCTCTTCTACTGTCGCTACGAATCGCAGCGTCGGCCTTCTCTATGAAATCCTTAATCAGGGGCTTGGCGATTTTCTCAGTTTGGGATCCTGCTTCTTTAGACACACCGAATCCGAAATACAAGCTTGCATTTTCAGGAATCCAGAGCCGTATCAGCTCATCGTCCGTGAAGTGGCTGAATATGTCTGGGTGGCTGATCAGATTTGGGCTTATGGAGCCAGCCCTGTAAATCTGACGCATGAATCGTATAGGATCTTTAACCATTCCGTCAGCAAAGGTTTTGTCCTTGAATATGGCATCCAGCAGCCTGCTTGTCTGATATAGACTGTCTCTTAGATGGGTCGCTATAGAATTTTCGAGCATGTTCAGTTCTTTGTCATACTGTAGGTTCATGCTGAGGTAGTCCATGTATTTTGGCCCCGTGACGAAGTGCAGAGACAGTCCTCCAACAGCATTCCTACAAGCTTCTTCGAGTAGCGAGGTGGTGAAATTTGTCATGCTTATTATGCACCGTGGGAAATAGCTGGACACGCAGTCAACCTCTGTCCTTTCCTTGCTGAATACTGTCCGGTAGTGATCGAACATCCTTTTGGCGATTTCCCTATGCTCATTCCCACCTAGTTCTGTAAGCATGCCGAACATCCCTTGATGCTCCTGCCAGACAGTGTCAAGCTGTTTTGAAAGCAATATCCCTTCGGGAGTCAGCCTGTTGAGAGTTCGTGCGCTGTCGAGAATAGAAATCGCATCCCTGAAATAGGAGCCTTTCTGATGATAACGAGAGCCATGCCTTCCATAGTGGCTTATATAAAATGCCTCATACCCTTTGGGAGCCGGTGTTGAAGGCGTTTCGGCATATTCATAATAATGATAAACACCTGCCGCTCTTTCTCTGTTTTTGGAGATGTCCTGCCTATAGTTCTGGGCAGGAATTGGCAGGCTGACCGCTAACGTTAGGAATATGGCGCAAAGCGCCGGTTTCATGAAATTGTGCATGGCGATTGAAATTTGTGCAAAGATAGTGTCTTTGCGTGTATTCTCAATGAGAAAGGCGTCGGCTTTCAAGAGAAATTCGGTGTTTTGACTCCGGAGTTGGAGCAATTGGATGTCGCTTTGCAGGAGCATGAAGTAAGTGAGGTCTGTCTGGGAGGGCACCGGCATCTACTGGATGCCGGCATGGAGGGTGCTTGAGCTATATTTAGCCGAAATGAAGCTGGTCAATCCCTACTTCGTCAAGCAGTTGCCCTGGAAGAAGAGCTACGTGAAGGACGCGGAATGGATAGCGACGATAGCGACCTGCCTGCTGAAAGACCTAATCCGAGGCAGCTATCAGCTTAGGAGGCCTGTTTGAACTGCAGAGTTCGTATAGGAAAGTGTTTTATCATACCAAATACAGACACCTTCTGTCGGGAACACTGCTGCACACTCCAGTGATGCCATGACCGCTCCTATACACTTCAGATAGGTTGGAAAAACTGATTTATAGAGGAAAGTTAGCAAAAACGGTGGAATACAAAATTGCCTGTAAACGTTAGTTTCTATCGAATTGAAGTCAGTCGCTTTGATTGTTGCTAGGACGGGATTCCTGGAAGAAAGCCCACTCATATGCTTTTTTATTTTAAATTTTCGTATCTTCACGACTGCTATTTTACAAATTATAAATCCACGCTATATGAGACATCTATCTATTATTTTAGCGGCCGGGATGCTGGTTTTCTTATCTTCAGCATCTTTCGCTCAGACTTATGTCCCAACAAAAGAGAATGTTGAGAACCGGCAAGAATTCGCAAGAGAGCGATTCGGAATATTTCTTCATTGGGGAATCTATGCCTCCTACGCCCAGGGCGAATGGTATCTTCAGACAGGAAAGCTGAATAAAGATGAGTATGCCAAAGCTGCAGGCGGATTCTATCCTGCAGGGTACAATGCATGCGAGTGGGTACAAGCATTCAAGGATGCTGGCGCTGAGTATGTCACCATAACTTCCAGGCATCACGACGGCTTCTCGATGTATGACACAAAAGCCTCGGATTACAACATAGTCCAAAAGACCCCTTGGGGCAAGGATGTCTTGAAGGATCTGGCTGATGCCTGTCATGACCAAGGAATGTACCTGCATTACTATTATTCCCTGCTTGATTGGATGCGAGAGGATTATCCAGTCGGAAGAACCGGCCACGACACGGGCAGAAAAGGGGACAAGCAGAACTACGACAGCTATTTCAATTTCATGAAACAGCAGGTGAAAGAGCTGCTTACCAATTATGCTCCTATAAGAGCCGTTTGGTTTGACGGCTACTGGGATCACGACAGCGATAAAACTCCTTTCAACTGGAGGATGCCGGAGTTTTATGAATATATCCACTCAATCCAGCCGGACTGCCTTATCGGCAACAATCACCACATCGCGACCGTCGAAGGCGAAGATTTCCAGATGTTCGAGCAAGATCTGCCTGGTCAGAACACGACAGGATTCGCTCCTGATCAGGTCGTCAGCACAGTGATGCCTTTGGAAATGTGCATGACCATGAATGATTCATGGGGGTACAACGTGAAAGACATGAATTATAAAAGTCTCAGCAAGATAATCCAGACCCTTGCGATTGCCGTGTCTATGAACTCCAATCTTCTCCTGAATATAGGACCAAGGGCAGATGGACGGCTTCCTGAGGAAGCCTTGGCTCGCCTTAAAGGAATCGGAAAATGGATGAAGGTTAACAGCAAGTCCATAAAAGGCTGCGGTCCTGGACCAATAGCAAAGCAGGA
This sequence comes from Bacteroidales bacterium, assembly GCA_028724885.1. Classification (GTDB taxonomy): domain Bacteria; phylum Bacteroidota; class Bacteroidia; order Bacteroidales; family UBA932; genus Cryptobacteroides. The sequence goes on from JAQYTJ010000027.1 coordinate 15,149, forward strand.
TTGGGGCGTTTCTACCGCACCAGAAGGGAATAGCAAAGTGTTCTATCTGCATGTATTTGAAAAGCCTGATGGAGCGTTAGAGATTCCTGTCCCTAAGAAAGCAAAAGTTAAGAGTGTAATAGCTCTTGAAGAGGATAGGGTCCTTGAGTTCAAGAAGACAGGCGAAGTTCTGACGATAGCTCTGCCAGAGGAACTGCCTGATTCTTTGAGTGATCTTGATCCTACAGGGGCTGATTACGTAGTTGAAGTTACTATTAAATAGTATGACGAAAAGAATATTTTACGCAGCTATTGCATTAATATCTGGGTTCTTGATAATCGGATGCTCTGAAACAGATAACCCAGAGACCAACCTTGCATTGCACAGAACGGCAATCGCTTCATCGTCTTACGACTACAATCTTACGGCCCAGTTAGTAACGGACGGCATCGTCGAGACCGATGAGCCGGCATGGCTGTCTGTATCATCAGCTAAGGGCGAATTCCCGAGGAGAGAGAAAGAGTGGACGATTGACGGGGGACCATACTCTAGAAATACCTTGTCTGGAGAGAATGACTTTCTTGAATATGCTTGGAGTCGCCAGAGTTTCTCGGCAAACTGCCTTAGAATCGTGGGCAGGGTCTTCTTTACGGACGCTGCTGGAGGCTGGTCTGTTAAATGCAGTGCAGGTAGAGGCAATGGATTGAAGCCTATCGGAGAAGTGGGAGGTAAAGGACTGCCGTCAAAAGATGTTGACGGTAATGCAAAGGTGAATGATCCCAATAAACAGACTGAGACGATAGACTGTCAGTCGTGTCCGCTGGAGCTTGAGGTCCCGCTTACGAATGCAGTTGATTTCAGCAGGCTTAAGATTGAATTTTCCATGCCAGGCGCAGTCGCGTGGGAGATAAATTCCATGAGCGTCACGCAGGCAGATCATTTCGAGAAATCGACCGACACCGGCCCTTATTTCTCAAAAGAGGCCAGAGGCATGAATCTGATGCCGTCTGAAATGTTCACTAGCGCCTGGATGAGTGCAAACGGTGAGCCTCAGTGGATTTACGTGGATCTTGGGACTAAGAAGAAATTCAGCGGGATTAATCTGCGCTGGATTCACAAACCTTTGAATTGTACAATTGAAACATCTGATGATGCGAAAGTTTGGAAGAGGCTTGCAATCATCAATCAGGATGACGAGAAGGCATATTCATTGAAAGTCAATGGCAAATGCCGTTATGTAAGGCTTTCGATGCAGGATGCAGATGAGAGCGGACACTTCGCTCTGAGCGAGATGGAAGTCATTGGAAAACAGGAATATGCCAAAGCGGAACCTTCGGACACGCTTCAGGCTTGGAAACTTAGCCGTGCTTCGCTGGTGAATGATGGAGGAGAATCGATTTCTACTAGTGCTTTCAATGATTCTACTTGGATGAATGCAGTAGTGCCAGGAACTGTTCTTTACAGCTACATGGCTGCTGGGGCTGTGCCAGATCCTGGAATCGCAGACAACATGCTGCAAATTTCCGAGTCTTATTTCAATAGCGACTTTTGGTACAGGGGCGTTCTCAAACCGGTAAAGCAGGAAGGCAAGCGCATGCTGCTCACATTTGACGGCATAAATTGGAAAGCCGAGATATTCATGAATGGTACCAGAGTAGGGGATATTTCTGGAGCTTTTAAGAAAGAGAGTTTTGATGTAACGAATATTTTAGAAGACGTGAATTATGTCGCAGTTCATGTCGTTAAACCTGCGAATTACGGAGCCGTGAAAGAGAAGAACTCTGAAAGCCCGGACTTCAACGGCGGAATTCTAGGCGCTGATAACCCTACGTTCCATGCCACAGTCGGTTGGGACTGGATGCCTACCGTGAGAGGGCGTGAAGTTGGAATATGGAATGACGTGCATCTGGATGCCGTGAATGACATAGTTGTTAAGAATCCTCTCGTAATCAGCAAGATATCAGCTGCTGACACTCTCGCATCCATGACTTTCACGGTGGACGTCGTTAATCTTTCTGATGCAGATGTTTCAGGAAGCCTCAATGGCCAGATAGAAGATATTCATTTCGGGAAAGACGTGACTGTTCCTGCAAAAAGCACTATTACCGAGACATTCTCGTATGCTGATTTCCCTCAGTTGAAAAATCAGAGAATAGCCCTTTGGTGGCCTGTGGGCTATGGAAATCCTGTCTTGCATCCTGCTTCGATTCAGTTCACGCCATCCGATAAACCTAGGACCGTAAGCAATGTTGAGTGGAAGGCAGGAATCAGAGAATTCACTTACAAAGACGAGGCGACGGCGTTAAAGATGTTCATAAACGGCCATCGCTTTACTCCTAAGGGCGGAAATTGGGGATTCAGCGAGTTTAACCTGCGCTTTGGGGCAAAGGAATATGACACTGCGCTTTCTTTGCACAAAGAAATGAATTTCAATATGATACGTAACTGGGTAGGACAGACAGGCGACGTGGAATTCTACGATGCCTGCGATAAGTATGGCGTAGTCGTATGGCAGGATTTCTGGCTAGCGAATCCGGCCGACGGACCAGACCCAGACGACAACGGGATGTTCTTGGCAAATGCCTGGGACATGGTGGAGAGAATCAGGCAGCACCCTTCCATAGGTATCTACTGCGGACGCAACGAGGGGTATCCACCAGCAGCCCTGAATAGCGGCCTGGCTCAATTGGTCTCAATTCTCCATCCTGGAATGTTATATATTCCTAGTTCTGCCGACGATGGAGTCTCAGGTCATGGCCCATACAGAATGGTGCCTGCAGAATACTATTTCGATAACCCTCCGCAGAAGCTTCATAGCGAAATGGGGGTGCCTTCCATCACTTCTTATGAGCATCTGCTTAATATGCTTACGGCAAATCATATATGGGAGCCAGATGATGTTTGGGGGCAGCACGACTTCACTCGTACTGGCGCGCAAGGCAACAATGCGCTAATGAATATGATCAGGAACGGTTTCGGCGATGAGGCATTCAAGGATGCAGAGTCGTTCGCGAAATATGTGCAGCTAGTCTGCTACAATGGTTATAAAGGCATGCTAGAGGTAAATAACGTCAATCGTTACGGACTGCTGCTCTGGATGTCCCATAGTGCATGGCCAAGCCTTTCTTGGCAGACTTACGATTATTGGTTCCAGAAAATTGGCTCTTTCTATGGTGCGAAGTCTGGCGCTGAGCCTCTGCACATCCAGTTCAATACAGCTACGTTGAAAATCGAGGTCGTGAACACTGGGATAGGGGACAAAGACGGCCTCACGGCTTCAGTGAAGCTTATTGATTCTTCTGGCAAGGAGACATATTCAAAGACTGCTCCTGTCTCAATACATGAGGATGAAACATTGGATGCTATTGATGTCTCGGACATCCCAGATGGACTGTGCGTAATGCGTCTGAGCCTCTCTGATACTCCTGGGAATGTGATTTCCCATAATGTCTATATAAAGAATTTCCAGAACAAGCGAGACAACGGCGATTGGCGTGGACTAGTTGGTACGAATGTGCTTGATGATATCTTTGATGAGATAATGGAATGATTATATGTATGATGCATCTTATTAAGAATAAACTGGTATTTGGAGGATTTAGATACGATTCTTTTCGATATTTTAATAAAAATGAGAAAAAATTGAAAAATTATTGCTGTTTTTGTGTAAAAATATAATATATTTATATCGGTGCAAAACTATAAAAATGGAAAGAACGAAGACATTAGCAGATACGCCTGTCCAGAAAGGCAATATATTAGTGATAAACACTGGTTCCACCACTACGAAGCTGGGGTATTTTTCTGATGGAATTCGTGTGTTCGACACGAAGCTTGAGCATACAGCTGAAGAGGTTGCGAAATACCCTTCGGTGATGGATCAGACAGACATGCGCCGTATGGCGATAGAGGATTTCCTGAAGGAAAAGAATATCCCACTTGATGGTATAGACATCATAATGGCGAGAGGCGGCCTGTTTACACCTGTGATTACCGGTGTCTACAATGTGAACAAGGACATGAAGGAGGTCCTCATAAGTTGCCGTGACGGAGTCCATGCTTGTAATCTGAGCGCAGTCCTGGCAGATGACATAGCTAAAGAAGTGAATGAGGCTAGGGATGCGAAAGGGATTGCCAACCCTAGTTATGGCAAATGCATCGCTTACGTGGCAGATCCTCCTATGGCAGACGAGATGCTTCCGGAGTGTCGCATGGGAGGGATTCCTGAGTTCGCTCGTAAGACTCTTTTTCACGCCCTCAATTCCAGGGCGATTGTAAGGCGGTATCTCAGGGAGCATGGACATAAGATTAATGACGTGACAGTGATAGTTGCCCACATGGGTGGTGGGGCGACTATCTCGCTGCACCGCAACGGGAAAGTGCTGGACACAAATCACGGTCTTGGCGGTGACGGTCCCATCACTCCCGAACGCTCTGGCTGTTGCCCACCGTTCGACCTCATAGACATGTGCTTCAGCGGGAAATATACTGCCGATGAAATCAAGAAAAAACTGGTCGGTAGGGGAGGCGCAGTGGCATATTTCGGAACCAACAGCATGAAGGACGTAGAAAAGATGGCTGACGATGGCAACGAGCTGGCTCAGACCTTTTTGAAGGCATACGTGCTGAATATATGTAAATATATCGCCGCGATGGCTGCAACGGCAGACGGCAAGGTGGATGCTATCCTGCTCACTGGCGGAATAGCTCACAGCAAAAGTCTGATGGATGCCATCAAAAATAAAATCGGCTTCATAGCCCCTGTGGAAGTGTTCCCGGGGGAAGACGAGATAAACAGCCTTGCGGAAAACGGGTACATGATTCTCTCTGGCGAAGCGAAAGTGCACACCTACGACAAGGATAAACTCATTGAAGACTAACTACTCGCATATTCATATTAATAAAACTGAATTATCATGGTTGACATAGATTGGACAAAGCTGTCTTTCAGCTATACCAAAACCAAATCTTTCATTTACAGCCGATGCATCGGCGGGAATTGGGAGAAACCTGTGGTCGCAGACGACATGAGCATTTCTCTGAGTACGTTTGCTGGCATATTCCATTATGGCCCTTGCTGCTTCGAAGGACTAAAGGCCTTTCGAGGAGAAGATGGGAAAATAAGGCTGTTTAGGCCTGACATGAATGCCAAAAGGATGGCAGACAGCGCACAGTACCTCGACATGCCCTATCCTTCAGAAGAAATGTTCATCGAAATGTGCGTCCGGTGCGTCAAGGAAAATATAGACTATCTGCCTCCGGCAGAGGTTACGTCTGCGTCGCTATACCTCAGGCCTATCCTAATCGGCATCGGCCCGCAGTTGGGCATACATTCTTCTAGCGACGTGATGTTTGCCGTAATGTGTTCTCCAGTGGGAACGTATTCTGGCGATAAGAGCCTGCTTCCGGGGAGGGCGGTTCTTTCAAGGAATTATGACCGTGCTGCAAAACATGGCTCTGGAGGCTACAAATTGGGCGCGAATTATGCTCAGTCTCTTCACGCATATAACCTTGCTCATGGAGCCGGTTACCGCGAACTGCTGTTTCCGGATTCGTCTACCCAGACCTACATTGAAGAATTCGGATCGTCCAATTTCTTCGCCATCAAAGGAAATACTTACATAACGCCGCTTTCTAGCAGCGTGCTGCCTTCCATCACGAATAATAGCCTTCGCACTGTTGCCAAAGAGTTAGGGATGGAAGTTGAGATGCGTCCTGTGAAAATCACGGAGCTGGCGGATTTCGATGAAGTATGCTCCTGCGGCACGGCAGTAGTGATAACTCCTATCTGCTCGATTGATGACAAACCTGCCTTGGAGTCGAAAGAGGTTACCAAAACCTACGTTTTCGGCAGCCCAGATAAGTGCGGCCCGGTCAGCGAGAAGCTTTACAAGCGCATCATCGGCATACAGAGAGGGGCGGAAAAAGACACGTATGGCTGGAACCTATTCATCAATTAATGAATATGGAAGACTTTGCACTAGCGGAGAGGCTCTTGGGTGAGGATCGGACTGAAGAAGCTATTAATATATTAAATGCATATATTGCCCTGGCTTCTGCTCCTTCCGATAAGGCATATTACCTGCTAGGTAACGCTTATCGTAAGAAAGGCGACTGGCAGGGTGCCATCAACAATTACCTGATGGCTATGGAGCTGAATCCAGAAAGTCCTGCCGCGAATGCATATAAAATGGCAAATGAAATCCTTGATTTCTACAATAAGGATATGTATAATCAATAACACTTAAGGTATTATGGCAAAAATGTACGGAGCGATGGTCTTCAACGTCGAGAGATGCAAAGGTTGCAATCTCTGCGTGGTTGCCTGTCCGCTTCACGTCCTTGCTCTCACGACCAAGGAAGTTAACCGAAAGGGCTACAATTATGCCCATGAGGTTCTTGCTGACACCTGCACGGGCTGTGCGTCTTGCGCTACGGTATGCCCTGACGGGTGCATCACCGTTTACCGTCTAAAATCAGAATGAAGCTATGGCAGATCAGGAAGTAACATTGATGAAAGGCAATGAAGCCATTGCCCATGCCGCGATCCGCTGTGGTTGCGACGGCTATTTCGGTTATCCTATCACGCCTCAGTCCGAGGTGCTTGAAACTCTGGCGGTCCAGAAGCCTTGGGAGACCACTGGCATGGTGGTTCTTCAGGCAGAAAGTGAGGTCGCTTCAATCAATATGGTATATGGGGGCGCAGCATCTGGGAAAAAAGTGATGACATCTTCTTCCAGTCCTGGAATCAGCCTTATGCAGGAAGGTATTTCTTACATGGCTGGTGCTGAACTTCCGGCCCTCATAGTGAACGTAATGCGTGGTGGTCCAGGCCTTGGAACCATCCAGCCGAGTCAGTCGGACTATTTCCAGGCTTGTAAAGGCGGCGGTCACGGAGACTATCATCTGATAGTGCTAGCTCCATCGTCAGTGCAGGAAATGGCTGATTTCGTGGATCTTGCATTCGAACTTGCATTCCGTTACCGCAACCCTGCCATGATTCTCGCCGACGGCGCCATAGGGCAGATGATGGAGAAAGTCATCCTTCCTCCTTTCAAGCCACGTCGTACCGAGGAGCAGATCATAAATGAATGCCCTTGGGCAACTACAGGACGCATCGGTGGCAGGAAGCCTAACATAATTACGTCTTTGGAATTGCGTTCCGAGGAGATGGAGATCATAAATAACAACATTCAGAAGAAATACCGCGAGTGCGAAGAAAAAGAGGTGCGCTTCGAAGAATACCTTCTCGATGACGCTGAATATGCCATCATGGCATTCGGTTCGGCTGCACGAGTGGCTAAGAAGAGCATCGACAACGCTCGCGCCGAGGGCATAAAGGTAGGTCTGCTTCGCCCTATAACACTCTGGCCTTTCCCTACGAAGGAAGTTCAGAGGCTTGCTCGCAAAGTTAAAGGCATACTCTCGGTGGAATTCAATGCTGGCCAAATGGTCGAGGACATCCGCCTCGCCGTGAACGGCAACATTCCTGTTCAGCATTTTGGCCGCCTAGGCGGCATCATTCCGGATCCGGATGAAGTCGTGGAGGCTCTCAAACGTATGTTTTAATCGGAAACAGCTATGACAAGAGAAGAAATAATTGAGAAAGGCCAGGTCGTATATAAGAAACCTACCTTGTTGAATGATGTTCCAATGCACTATTGCCCAGGCTGCAGCCACGGGGTAGTGCATAAACTCGTAGCCAATGTGATAGAAGAAATGGGCATGACGGAGAAAGCCATAGCCATCTCGCCGGTAGGCTGCGCGGTCTTCGCTTATAAATATATCGACGTGGACTGGCAAGAGGCTGCTCATGGGAGGGCTCCAGCTCTTGCGTCTGCAGTGAAGCGACTGTGGCCGGATAGGCTCGTCTTCACTTATCAGGGAGACGGTGACTTAGCCTGCATAGGTACAGCTGAGACAATCCATGCGCTGAACAGAGCCGAGAATATCACCATCATATTCATAAATAACGCTATTTATGGCATGACAGGAGGTCAGATGGCTCCGACGACTCTCCTCGGCATGAAGACGGCTACCTGTCCTTACGGCAGGGAAGTGAGTTTGCACGGCTATCCGCTGCACATTACCGAATTGGCGGCTCAGCTTGATGGCACTTGCTATGTGACCCGTCAGGCAGTGCACACGGTAGCTGCCATCAATCGTACTAAGAAGGCCATCAGGAAGGCTTTCGAATATTCCATGCAAGGCAGAGGCTCCAATCTCGTTGAGGTTGTGTCTACCTGCAATTCTGGCTGGAAGATGAGTCCGGAAAAGGCCAACAAGTGGATGGAAGAGAATATGTTCGCTTATTACCACCTGGGCGATTTGAAGGACAATGGCATTGAATCTAAATGAATATGGCTATGACAGAAGAAATAATAATATCTGGTTTCGGAGGACAGGGAGTCCTCTCAATGGGCAAGATTCTGGCATATTCCGGGATGATGGAAGGGAAAGAGGTTACTTGGATGCCTGCATATGGACCGGAGCAGCGTGGTGGAACGGCCAATGTCACGGTCATCGTGAGTGATTCTCCCATATCTTCCCCTATTTTGTCTTCTTACGACTCCGCTATCGTTCTTAACCAGCCTTCGCTGGAGAAGTTTGAGCCAAAGGTAAAGAAGGGAGGCATCTTGATCTACGATGGGTATGGCATCAGCGATCCTCCGAAGAGGAAGGACATCGATGTCTATAGAATCAACGCCATGGACTCTGCTGCTGAAATGAACATGATCAAGACGTTCAATATGATAGTGCTGGGAGGCCTGCTGAAGATTCGTCCTATCGTCACTATCGACAGTGTTCTAGCTGCACTCCGCAAGACACTCCCTGAACGTCATCATAACCTCATCCCTCAGAACGAGGCAGCCCTTCGCAAGGGAATGGAAATCATTCAGAAACTGTAACTCTGAATCTATTAGTAACTTAGTTTGCATTAACTGATTATTATTTACGTTTTTGCGTCCTTGAAAATGTGAAATTTCACATTTTCAAGGACGCAGATTTGTAGTAATATTTATAAAATAACTAGTCGCTCCTTAAGAGTTATTTAATAAATTGACAATCAATCAAATAAAAGTAGTATTTTTTGTTTTTGTCTGCGGAATTTCGTACCTTTATGTCTGGAAACCTTGCAGAAAATGATAGGAAAATCACCGAACCAGA
>JAQYTJ010000028.1 GCA_028724885.1 Bacteroidales bacterium
TGGACTTGTAGATGCAGTCCTTCTTCTCTACAGGTTCTTCATTCGCTTTCACAAAATCGAACCAGTCAAGGATGCCATTGGGCAGGATGAAGCTCGCAAGGAACTCAAACTTTGCAGATGTGTTGTCTTCCATACTTCAAAGGTAAGGTCTTTTGATACACAAACCTACCTTCAAGTATATGTTTATGTCACATTATGCCACGGAAGTTTGCAAGTGTCCCTAAATATCTAATCATAAACACAATAATAAAATATGACGTCAATACCTGTTTTAAATTAAACAATAATATAATATACAATATCCAAGTTATATCAAAAGAATACCATTGATTTATAAAGGAAATTTGCTAAATTCGCCTCCGCAAACCTTAGCGCAGAAAACAATTCATGAAATCTAAGGCTTGCCAAATAAAAAAACATGATATGAAAAAGACATTTGTTTATGCGGTCGCTCTAGCGATGACCATCTTCTCAATATACTCTTGCAGCAATATCGAGATCACTACTTTCGGAGACTGCTACAAGGAGACGGCCAAAGCCTCCGAAAACTGCTATGTGTCCGTTGCCGACACCATCCAATATTACGAAAAATTCGGCAAGAAAGCCGTCATGGACAAGCTTAACGACGAAATAGTGAAGTTCTGCTTCGGGGAGCAATTCGTCGGCAAGACGGTCGAGGAAAGCCACAAGGCGCTGTCCGACTCGCTCAGGAGCGACTGGAACACGAATGCCATCTCCCTGATAAATTCAGATGCCTTCAGCGAGGAGAACGCATTCTTTTACATCTACGAATTCATGAACGTGGGATCGTTCGATACCCGTTTCAAAGATTTGCAGTCTTACAAAGTGTTCAAATATTCCTTCATGGGAGGAGCTCATGGCTTTGGCGCAAAATATTACATGGTTCTTGACACGAAATCCGGGGCAAGGGTGCATGAAAATGAGATGTTCAAAGAAGGCTACAAGGCTCCTGTGAGCGAACTGATTTACAATGCACTGCTGAAGAATTATCCGGACATGAAGGAAGAGTTCGAGACATTCAACGATTTTTCCGGGGTGAAGGATAAAGAGGACAACCCGTACATCAACGGCAACTGCAAAGTCTCGGATGCCGGGATATCCTGGAATTTCGCTCCTTACGAGATAGCCTCGTACGCTGCCGGCGACTTCGAAGTCACAATCCCATGGAATGACCTCAAGCCATACTTAAGCGACTCGATCTCCAAAAACATCTGACACACACGGTCTGTATCCCAGCGCACCATGGTTTTGCCATTTCGCAAGCCGGTTTCGTAACCATAGCTTAAGGCAGGATCAATGGGACAAGTGACTCGCATCACGAACTTGATTCAGTATCTATTAGGGCAACGAAAAAAGGTGACCTCACAGTTCATTAAACTATTGTGATAGTCACCTTTAGAATAGTGCGGTAGGTGAGACTCGAACTCACACAGGCTAACGCCCACTACCCCCTCAAAGTAGCGTGTATACCATTTCACCACTACCGCAATTCGGAAAAGCGAATGCAAAGGTAACTGAATATTCTTAATTAGCAAAACTTTTCCGTGGAAAAAGTTCAGGGAAAATTCTTGCCGATACGGAATTTATGCCTAACTTTGCAATCTCTTAGGATCGGAATACTTTCACCGACAAGAGAAAGGCTCTCACGAGCTGGGAGCGACAGGTTAATTATTAATTGTTAAAAACAGATTCACAATGGCTGTTAAAATCAGACTTCAGCGCTACGGTAAGAAGAATTTTGCATTCTTCCACATTGTCGTGGCAGACACTCGCGCACCTCGCGACGGACGTTACATCGAACAACTCGGAACTTACAACCCGAACACAAATCCGGCAACCATCACTCTCGATTCCGAGAAAGCATTGAACTGGCTTAAGGTTGGAGCACAGCTTACGCTCGTATCTCGCAGGCTACTTTCTTACGAGGGAGTTCTCCTGAGATTCCATCTTCAGAAAGGCGTAGACAAAGGCGCTCTGACTCAAGAGCAGGCCGACCAGAAATGGAATGCCTGGAAAGCTCAGAGGGATGCTAAGATAGAGGCAAAGAAGGCGGGCATCGCACAAAGCAAGCAGACCAAGGCTAAAGCTGCCATTGACGCAGAAAAGAAAGTCAACGCAGAAAGGGCTGAGGCTCTCGCAAAGAAAGCCGAGGAGCTTGCGGAAAAAGAGCGCAAGGCTGCCGAGGAAGCTGCCGCCGCTAAGGCCGCCGCAGAGGCTGCTGAGGCACCTGCTGCTGAAAGCGCGCCAGAAGCTAAGCCAGAGGCTTAAACGATGTCCGAGGCAAGAGCAGATCTTCTGTGCGTTGCCAGGGTGTTGAAATCCAACGGAACCAATGGCGAAGTCATCATGGGCTTTCGCGAATATGCTCCAGAGGAAATAAATCTAGAGGAACCGCTGTACATCTATTTTGATGGGCTTGCGGTTCCTTTTTTCATTGAATCTTTCTCGGCAAAGGGCAGCCGAGCTGCCGTCAGGCTCACTAGCGTAAAGTGCCTAGCCGATGCTGAAGAGCTGAAAGGGAGGGAGGCTTTCGTCAAAAAAGATACGATAAATGAATATGACGACGGCGAGGATGTGCTGTCTCCGAACGACCTCATTGGCTGGACTGTGCTGAACGAGAATGGGGAAATGATTGGGGCGGTCTCTGGCTGGGAAGATATTCCGGGGAATACGTGTCTTTACATCCGACTGGGAAATGGCGCGGAATCAATGATTCCTTTCAACGATGCTCTCATCGTCCAGATTGATGAGGATAACAAAAAAATAGCCCTCCGTATTCCAGAAGGGCTAATATATTCGCACATATAACAAAGAAAGAGCCGTTATTTTGGCATGTAATCTTCTGGGTTCTCCGAAGCCTTAGGGGCTTCAGGGGAAGGTGTGGTGGAAACTGGAGCCGCAGGAGCATATTCGGAAGCAGCCTTTTCCGCATTCCTACGCATCAGGTAGTCATGCTTCACATCCTGATAGAATGCATGCTGACAGGCCTGGGCGTAAGGGAAGAACCACAGGAGGCCTATTCCCAGAGTCAGAATCGAAAGCAGGAACCAGCCTATCAGACTAAGATAAAGATAGAACAAATCGTACTTCCGCCCTTTCATCATCGCCATGCTCAGCTCAATGGACTTGTTCACGGAAAGCTCCGGATAATCCTCCAGAACATAGTACGTCATGGCGTATGACAATGCTTTTATTATGCCTGGCACGATGAGCAGCAGTGACCATAGAAAAGTGTAGATAAATCTAAGCAGGGCAGCCCATACGTGACGCCAGTAATTGCTAAAACCAATCCGGAACATATTCCCGACCACTCTTCCGTCGCCACTCTTACTCATCACTTTAATAGAAATGACGTACCCCAGCTGGAGCGGATAGATGAAGAATATGCAGAGAATCCAGATAATAGGCGTGAGACGATTCTGGGCGGCGGTAATAGCTTCAAGATCCGTAGGATCCTTGAGGATTATAGCGTAAATAGGCGTTACCACTGCATAAGAAATCAGAAGAAGAATGAGAATTCCAAGGACGGACTGAGCCCAATTCCCTTTCAGAGAGGTCAGAGCCTCGTTTTTGTATTGTACGTTTTCTTTCATATTTGGTTAATGATTAGTTAAGCATTATATTAATATTCAATATGCACGCTAGCTGTCAGGTTGTCAAGGCAGAAACTACGAGGGAAATCTGTCCTGTTCGTCTCAACGGTGAATTTCAATGCATCAACGTTTCCAAGCGAGCTAAGATCCACTTCAGTCCATTTAGTTATGACGGTCCTCTTCATGCTGTCATTCCGAACCAGATCGACGCTCACGGAACTTCCTGCTGCTTTATTCAAATATCCAGTGATGGTGACAGTAAGGTAATCGCCATCCTGCAAAGGTTTGTCTTCTATTGCTTTAATGGTCTTGCTAACATTATCTATGTAGAGGCCTTTCATGGAGCAAGTTCCTACATCATAGCCGCTCAAGTATATCTGCCAGTCATATTCCTGGTTCGCAGGATAAAAGAATACGGCAAAAACTTTCGAATCAAAAGCTCCTGCGCCAGGTCCTGCGGAAGAATAATCCGAAATGCCTGTCTTTTCTGTGTTCAGAGAATCCTTTTTCATAGATAGGCAGAATCCGCCATTGAAAATGGAATTCTTTTCATCGTAATTGGAATTAAGGCAGGAATACTCATCCGTCAGAATCTGCTTTGCGAATCGCAGGCTGTCCTTGAAATATTGAGCGACCACCTGATCACTGTAAGCATAGCCGTCAAAATTCCCAATAAGAGTGTAATCAGATTTCGAGACCCCTGAACCCAAGCAGGATGTCGCAAAGATAGCTGCAGAAGCAAGCATGATAAAAGCTGAGTTTTTCATTACCAATTCTTTTAATATGTACAAAAATAACAAAAATACTTATTTTAAATCCCCAACTTTAAAATACTTGCATCATATCCATGAATGTTTCATCTCGCTGATGGAGCATCTAATTTGTATTCTGGATGCTTCCCGGAAGAAATAGCAAACCCGACCGAAAGCAGGAAAGAAACGATGCAGACACCAACGAACATAAGTTCCACTTTCACAGGACCAGTTTCCATAGCAGATGACTCCAAGATACTGCCAGCGGACATTTTAAAGAACATGAGTCCAAGGTTCTGAACCCAATATATTAATGAATATGCTGTACCCAGCACCTTGTCTGGCACTATCTTAGGTACGCTAGGCCACATGGCGGCAGGCACCAGCGAATAGCCGAAGCCAAGAAATACCATGCTCAGATAGCCGAAAAGCGGCCTCCCGGCAGGGGCGAAGGCAAGGAGCAAGTGTGCGACGAAAGCCAGAATGGCTCCAAGAACCATCCACCTAGTGCCTTTCCCCGCCTTATCCACCATTATCCCGAAAACCGGGGCGAAAATGACGGTGGCGAAAGGCAGCATGGAGACCATCCAGCTGGCAGCCTCAACTGGAACCTCAAACCGCGGAATAAGGATGGCACTTGCGAATTTCTTGAACGAGACAATGCTGCTGTAGAAAAACACGCACAGCAATGCTATCATTATGAATTCTTTGTTCTTTAGGAGCTTTAGCACGTCCCTGAAAGAGAATTTGTCTTCCTGCGCAGTGTCCACGCAATCGCAAAGCCGCACTGCCTGCCTGTCGAAACGAGCGTCCATCGCCACGAAAATAGCCCAAAGCACTATCCCCGTGAACATCAGCATCAGCCCTAGGAACGCAGGCCTTGCAGTCTCCGACAATGAATATATCTCCCCAGGGGATTTCGTCGCCACCAGGCGAGGGGAAACGATCAAGGCAAATGCCGTTCCGAGCCTGGCTATGGCAAGCTGCAAGCCCATGGCAAACGCCATATTCCCATGCCTGAACCATTTAGCTATGGAGCGAGTAACGGCGACCCCGGCAATCTCGCTGCCAAGTCCGAAAATCATGCAGCCGACGTAGGCTGCCGTCAAGGAAACCTTCGACGGCAGCCCGGAAGTTATAGCCCATGTGACCAAGGCAGCGCCTCCGACCATCAGGCCGACGAAGATTGATCCAGTAATGCGGACTCCCCACTTGTCGAGGAGCATGCCGCATATTACCAGCCCGCCGAATATGCATAGAACCGAATAGCCACTGGCATAAAGACCATAATTAGCTGAATTCCAGCCTAATTCAAGACATTCGGGATGTTCAAAAAGATGCGACAGAGTAGAGAACATGTCGTCGAAGTAGTACGATGCGAACATCGGCACTACAAGGCACGCCAACGCCAGCCAGCACAAAATCCTCCCCTCCCTCTGCGCCATAATTATTTCTGAATATTCGGAAGCTCAAGCCCGTAGCTCTTAGCCTTATCTTCCTTCTTAAGGAATATGCCTAGGATTAAAGCAAGAACACCAAAACTTGAGAATACAAGCATTGGCACGAAATAACTGCCTGTAGAGGCTCTCAGATACCCGATGAGCATAGGGACGAAGCAAAGCCCAACGTTCTGAACCCAGAAGATAAGGCAATATGACGACCCAAGTATCTTCTCGTCAATAATTTTAGGCACGCTCGGCCACATGGCCGCAGGGACGAGGGAGAAGCTGACCCCAAGAACCACTATCAGCATCATCGCTAACCATTTGTGAGGATAAACCGGCAGGATGAAAGCGAAGCTCAGATGGCACGCTATCATGATTATCGCCCCCCACATCATCATGGAAGCGCCCTTTCCGACCCTGTCCAAGAATATTCCGAGAACCGGAGTCATGCACATAGCCAGAATCGGGAAAAAGCTGAACATTTTTGAAGCGGCTGCCGCATCTATGCTCAAAGTTTCCTGCAGGTAATTCGGAGCATACCTCTGGAATGGGAATATGGCAGAATAATACAGTACGCACAGAAGGGCAATCAGCCAGAACATCTTGCTTTTAAAGATAGTTCCAAGGTCGCTGATGTGAAATTCGTCTTCCGGGTCTTTCTCGTAAGTGGCCTTGCCGGCAGCAACTAACTGCTTGTCGAGCTTGGAATCCATGACGTTGAACACCAAGAAATTAATCAGACCTATTATCAGTAGGCAGGAGCAGAAAAGCACCGAAGCTACAACGGTGTCGCCAGAGTCGATTATTCCATCGGCATTGCCGAACTTGTCTGCGAGCATAGGAGAGATCCACATCACAGCAAAAACTCCAAGCCTTGCTATGGCCATCTCCAAGCCCATGGCGAGAGCCATCTCTTTACCTTTGAACCACTTGGCGATGGCCTTGGAAACGGTCGTTCCAGCCATCTCGCAGCCACAGCCGAATATCATGAAGCCAAGGGCGGCCATCTTAGCACTCCCTGGCATTGCCACCCACCAGGTGTTCAGCCAGTTGCAGAAGCCGGTCGTCTGGAACCAGTCGCTCACGCCAACATATTTGATCAGGGCGCCAGCAACCATGAGGGAAGCGGAAAGCGTTCCAGTGAACCTGACTCCCATCTTGTCCAAGATGATGCCGGCTATTATCAGGAAACCACAGACATTCAAGATGTATTCACCTGCAGCATACGTCCCGAAAACGCCGCTGTCCCATCCACGCTGGGATTCGACGAGCGACTTCAGAGGCGAGAGCACATCCACGAACATGTACCCGAAAAACATCATCAGCGCAATCAGGATAAGCGCTGCCCACCTGGCTGCAGGATAGTCATTGAGAAATTGTCTAACTTTTTCTGCCATCATATCAAGTATTATTTGTTCCTAATAGAAATGAAGCATAAAGTTAAAAAAAAGTCGGAATAATATCGTAATTTTGCATTCATGATTCTTGAAAAAATCAATTCGCCTGACGATGTTAGGAAGCTTGGCATCGAGGATCTGAAGACGCTCTGCAATGAAATCAGGGAATATATCGTCAGATGCTGCGCAGTGAATCCAGGCCACGTCGCCTCCAGCCTCGGAGCGGTAGAGCTGATCGTGGGGCTTCATTACGTTTTCAATACCCCAAAGGATAAGATAATATTCGATGTCGGACACCAGGCGTACGCCCACAAGATAATAACCGGCAGACGCGAGGCTTTCAAAATGAACCGTATGCCGGTAGGCATCAGTGGTTTTCCCGTTAGGAGCGAGAGTGAATATGACGCATTCGGCACAGGCCATGCTTCGACTTCAATATCGGCAGCGCTCGGCTTCGCAAAAGCTGCGCAGATCTCTGGCTCAGATGAAAAAGTAATCGCCCTGATAGGTGACGGCGCCATGACCGGAGGCCTTGCCTTGGAGGGACTGAACAATGCCGGCGACAGCGATGCAGACATACTCATCGTACTGAACGACAACGAGATGGCCATCGACGGAAACAAGGGCGGACTGCATTCGTACTTGCTGAAACTTACCACTGATCCTACATATAATAAGATAAAAAACAGTGTTTGGAACCGCCTAGGCGATGGCAAAGCCAGAAATATCCTTCAGGGATTCGTTAGAAAAACGAAAAAAGGCCTAGTGACCGAATCCGGGGGAGATTTCTTCGAGGCTTTCGGGTTCAGGTACTTCGGTCCAATCGATGGCAACGACATGAATGCTGTCGTGGATACCCTGAGGAGGCTGAAAGACATCAAAGGCCCGAAAGTCCTGCACACGTATACTATTAAAGGGAAGGGTTACGCTCCAGCTGAGAAAGACTCCACCATCTGGCACGCCCCTGGCAAATTCAATCCAGAAACAGGAGAACGCATCCACAGGGCATACACGGTAGACCGTTACCAGGATGTATTCGGTGAGGTTTTGTGCGAGCTTGCCAGAAAAGACCCAAGAGTGGTCGCAATAACTCCTGCGATGGCCTTCGGAAGCGGCCTCTCCGGCTTTGCTAAAGAATTTCCTGAGAGGTTTTTCGACGTGGGCATAGAAGAAGAACACGCCGTGACTTTTTCCGCAGGCCTTGCCGCAGGCGGGATGAAGCCCTACTGCTGCATCTACTCTACCTTTGCCCAGAGGGCATACGATGAGATTATCCACGACGTAGCCCTGCAGAAACTTCCCGTGGTGCTCTGCATAGACAGAGCCGGCCTAGTCGGCGAAGACGGCGCCACGCACCAAGGCGTTTTCGACATGGCCTCTATGAGATGCATACCAAACATTGCCATAGCAGCACCGATGAATGAGCTAGAACTCAAGGGAATGATGCACCTTGGGCTGAATATTCATGAAGGTCCGCTAGTCATCCGTTACCCAAGAGGTCTTGGTGACGGTACTGATTGGAAGGCCGCTGAAGCCTTCGACATATTAATAGGTAAAGGAAGGAAACTCGTCAATGGCGAGAAGGTAGCGATTCTGGCGCTGGGACCAGAGGCGGCAAAGGCTGCTGAGGCCGTCGAAATATTAAAAAAAGATTTAGGAATATGCCCTGCCGTCTTCGACGTGCGCTTCCTCAAGCCTATTGACGAAGACATACTAGAGGAAGCATCCAATTTCACGAACATACTGACCGTGGAAGATGGCTGCCTTAAAGGTGGGCTTTATAGTGAGGTCTGCGAGTGGATGGAGGCTCACGGCAAACGCTGCGAAATTTCAGGAATAGGCGTGCCAGACATATTTATTAAGCAATCCTCGCAGGCTGCGCAACGCGCAGAATGTCGTTTGGATTCAGCGGGCATCGCTTCCGAAATTAGGACACTGTGGGAAAAAATTTAAAAAACTTTTTGGCGAATCGGAATTAATATCTATCTTTGCAATCCCTTTGTGTTCAAAGGGTCTTTGAAATACCGCCGATATAGCTCAGTTGGCTAGAGCGTGTGATTTGTAATCTCAAGGTCGTGGGTTCGACTCCCTCTATCGGCTCTCTTTCCGGGGAGTAATGTGCCGGAACGTTATCGGGAGGATCGCATAGCGGCAATTGCGGCGGACTGTAAATCCGCTCCTTCGGGTTCGGTGGTTCGAGTCCACCTCCTCCCACTTTTTGCGGAAGTAGCTCAGTTGGTAGAGCATCAGCCTTCCAAGCTGAGGGTCGCGAGTTCGAACCCCGTCTTCCGCTCCATTAAAGCCGGTGTAGCTCAGGGGTAGAGCGCATCCTTGGTAAGGATGAGGTCATGAGTTCAAATCCCATCACCGGCTCAGTATTATATAGTAAAGCTAACACATTTAATCATAATATTATGGCAAAAGAAACATTCCAAAGAACAAAACCGCATGTCAACATCGGTACAATTGGCCATGTTGACCACGGTAAGACGACTTTGACTGCCGCAATTTCCAAGGTTCTCCATGAGAGGGGCTTCGGAAGCGAGGATGTCAAGTCTTTCGACCAAATCGATAACGCTCCTGAGGAGAAAGAGCGTGGTATCACCATCAACTCCGCACACATCGAGTACGAGACCGAAAAGCGTCACTATGCGCATGTTGACTGCCCAGGACACGCAGATTATGTGAAGAATATGGTTACCGGTGCCGCTCAGATGGATGGCGCAATCCTCGTAGTAGCCTCTACCGATGGTCCAATGCCACAGACACGTGAGCACATCCTTCTCGCTCGTCAGGTGAACGTTCCTAAGATCGTTGTCTTCCTGAACAAGGTTGACCTCGTAGATGATCCGGAAATGCTTGACCTAGTAGAGATGGAGACCCGCGACCTTCTTACATTCTACGGATACGATGGTGACAACTGCCCAGTCATCCGTGGTTCTGCTCTCGGTGCACTTAACGGAGAAAAGCAGTGGGAAGACAAAGTAATGGAGCTAATGGGTGCGGTTGACGAATATATTCCTGTGCCTGTTCGTGATAACGAGAAGCCATTCCTGATGCCTATCGAGGACATCTTCTCCATCACTGGACGTGGAACGGTAGTTACCGGCCGTGTTGAAAGGGGAACCATTCATGTCAACGACCCTGTAGAACTCATCGGCTTCGGTGACGCTCCAAGGCCTACGACTGTTACGGGCGTTGAAATGTTCCGTAAGCTTCTCGACCAGGGTGAGGCAGGAGACAATGTAGGTCTTCTTCTCCGTGGCATCGACAAGAAAGACGTTAAGAGAGGCGAAGTTGTAGCTAAACCTGGCACCATTACACCTCACAAACACTTCAAGGCTCAGATTTATGTGCTGAAGAAGGAAGAGGGTGGCCGTCATACTCCATTCCACAATCACTATCGTCCTCAGTTCTTCATCAGAACTCTTGACGTTACTGGCGAGATTACTCTCCCGGAGGGCGTTGAAATGGTTATGCCTGGTGACAATGTCGAGATTGACGTTCAGCTCATCACTCCGGTAGCCCTTAACGAGCAGCTCCGTTTCGCTATCCGTGAGGGTGGCCGCACGGTAGGAGCTGGTCAGGTTACTAAGATTCTTGACTAATACTCTATAAAAAAGCGGGCTGGCTCAAAAAAGCAAGTCCGTTTTTAGGGGAATAGAACAAGGGTAGTTCAGCGGTCTCCAAAACCGTCGATGTGGGTTCGAATCCTGCTTCCCCTGCCAATATCAAAGGTTACGATTTGATAATTGTTTAACAGACTTCGCGATAAGCTTCCAAATTACGGGGTCCATTAAATGCAAAGATGAGAAAGTTCATTAACTATCTTAAAGAGTGCTATGTAGAGCTAACGAAGAAAGTGGCGTGGCCGACCTGGAGCAAGTTGCAAAGCTCTGCCCTACTGGTTATCGTGGCTACGATCATCCTTTCAATCGCGCTCTTCATTATCGACTTCACTTTCGAGCATCTGATGACTGCAATTTATACATTGTAAATCATTGATTGCCATGGCGGATATGAAATGGTACGTCCTCAGGACGGCTGGAACAAAAGAGAAGAAAGCTGCCGGATATCTCGAGAAAGAGATTGAAAGAAGCAGTTTGCAAGATCAGGTTGGGCAGGTCTTAGTGCCTGTGAAAAAAGAGATTGTAACCAAGAATGGTAAGAGGAAAGTAGTAGAAAAACTACTTTTCCCAGGGTATGTACTCATCCAAGCCGAGTTAAGCGGCGAACTTGAGTACATAATTCGCAATCTCGTTCCTGGCATGTCTGGCTTCCTGACTGAGAATCGTCGAGTTTCTGGCGAAGGTGCCAAAAGCACCATCGAGAGAATCCCTATCCCTCTCAGAGACGAAGAGGTGCAGCGTATTCTAGGCAATCAAGATGAGAATATTGATAATCCTGCGGAAACAGAGGTAAATTACGAAATCGGTGAATCTGTTAAGATCACCGACGGACCGTTCAGCGGCTTCAGCGGAACGGTAGACGCAATTGAAGAAGATAGAAGCAAACTCAAAGTCGTAGTTGTGATTTTTGGCAGGAAGACCCTGCTCGAGCTCAGCTTTAGTCAAGTAACAAAAGAATAACAATCAATTATGGCAAAAGAAGTAACCGGATTCATTAAACTCCAGATCAAAGCTGGAGCAGCAAATCCAGCGCCCCCAGTAGGACCTGCTCTTGGCTCTAAAGGCCTGAATATAATGGATTTCTGCAAGCAGTTCAATGCCGCTACTCAAGCACAAGCAGGCAAGATTCTGCCAGTGGTCATCACGGTATATTCAGACAAGTCCTTCACCTTCGTGGTAAAGCAGCCTCCAGTGGCAATCTCGTTAAAAGAGGCAGCGAAGATTCAGAAAGGATCAGGGCAGCCAAATAGATCTAAAGTCGCATCAGTCACTTGGGATCAGATTAAGGCAATCGCTGAAGGGAAGATGCCTGACCTGAACGCTTTTACGCTCTCCGCCGCTATGAAAATGGTAGCTGGAACAGCGAGGAGCATGGGCATAAAAGTAACTGGCGAATTTCCTAAAGACATTTAAAAATTCACAAGCAAATGAGCAGAATTACAAAAAATCAGAAAGCGGTCGCTGACAAGTACGATCCTTCTAAAGCATATTCTCTTTCAGAAGCCTGTGAAGTTCTGAAAGACATAACTTACACCAAGTTCGATTCAACTGTAGAACTCACTGCGAATCTCGGCGTTGACCCTCGTAAGGCCAACCAGATGATTCGTGGCGTGGTAACTCTTCCTCACGGAACTGGCAAGGTGGTGAGAGTGCTCGTGCTCTGCACCCCTGACAAGGAAACCGAGGCAAAAGAGTCCGGAGCAGATTACGTCGGACTTGACGAATACGTGGAAAAAATAAAAGGGGGTTGGACAGACGTGGACGTAATCATCTGCACACCTTCTGTCATGGCTAAAGTTGGTACATTAGGACGTATCCTCGGACCTAGGGGCCTGATGCCTAACCCTAAGACTGGCACTGTTACCATGGAGGTCGGCAATGCAGTTAAAGATGTCAAAGGCGGTAAGATCGATTTCAAAGTCGATAAGACGGGAATCATTCATGCTGCCATCGGCAAGACATCATTCATGCCAGAGCAGATTCGCGATAACGCCGCTGCCCTTCTCAATGAAATAATCAAGCTCAAGCCACAGAGCCTCAAAGGCACATATCTAAAGAGTGCATCTATCTGCACTACTATGAGCCCAGGACTCAAGCTTGACGTTAAGGCATTCACTAGCGGTTCAGCTGAGTAAAATATTTTTGCGCTATGAAGAAAGAAATGAAAGATCAAGTAATTGAAAGCATATCCGCTCAGCTTAAGGAGTACCCACACTTCTATGTAACTGACATTTCTGGATTGAATGCTGAAGAAACCGTTAAACTTCGTCGCTCCTGCTTCGAGCAAGGCATTAAGCTGACAGTAGTGAAGAACACTCTCTTCGCTCTAGTCCTCAAGCAGAGCAACAACGAAGATCTTAACCAGCTGATTCCTACTCTGAAAGGAAACACTGCTATCATGTACACGCAGACTGCCAGCGCTCCTGGTAAGCTTATCAAAAAACTGAATAAGGACGGCATGGAAAAACCTGTGCTGAAAGGAGCTTACGCGCAGGAATGCGTGTTCGTGGGAGCCGATAAGCTCGATGAGCTGGCAGCTATCAAGTCTAAGGAGGAACTCCTTGGCGATATCATCAGTCTGCTCCAGAGCCCTGCTCGTAACGTCATCTCCGCCCTCGAGAGCGCCGGTGGAAAGCTTGCAGGCATTGTCAAGACCCTTTCGGAAAAAGAAGAAATTCAACAATAAAAACAATTTTAAATATTATCAATTATGGCAGATGTAAAAGCACTTGCAGAAGAGTTGGTTAACCTCTCTGTAAAAGACGTTCAGGAACTTGCTAAAGTTCTCAAAGAAGAATATGGTATCGAGCCTGCAGCCGCTGCTGTCGCAGTAGCAGGTCCAGCAGCAGGCGCTGCTGAGACTGCCCCAGCTGAGCAGACTGAGTTCGATGTTGTCCTCAAATCAGCCGGCCAGGCTAAACTTCAGGTGATCAAAGCAGTAAAGGAAGCTCTTGGGCTTGGACTTAAAGAAGCTAAGGATCTTGTAGATGGCGCTCCTTCTAATCTTAAGGAGAAAGTATCTAAGGCTGAGGCTGAACAACTTAAATCAGCCCTTGAAGAGGCTGGTGCTGAAGTTGAGGTTAAATAACCCCGGCTTCCCCTTGCAGGGAAATATTTCAGGTTTAGAGCCTAGGATTGGCTCTAAACCTTTTTGTCGTATTAAGTTTATCTCCAAATCCTAAAGGCAGAACATGTCAAAAAAGACCAACAATAAGCGAATAATGTTCGCTAAATCAAAGATTCTGGAATATCCTGACCTTCTGGAAGTTCAGCTTAAATCATTCAAGGATTTTTTCCAGTTGGAGACTACGCCTGAAAATAGGAAAGACGAAGGTTTGTACCAGGTGTTTCAGGAGATATTCCCGATCGAAGACACGAGAAACAACTACAAGCTGGAGTTCATTGATTATTTCATCGACCCGCCTCAGTATTCGATCGAAGAATGTCTTGACAGAGGCCTCACTTACAGTGTCCCTCTTAAGGCAAAACTCCGCCTTTCGTGCAATGATCCGGAGCATGAGGACTTCGATACAAGAGTCCAAGACGTGTACTTAGGGAATATCCCTTACATGACTCATGCTGGCACATTCGTAATCAACGGATCAGAAAGAATCATAGTTTCCCAGCTGCATAGGTCTCCAGGCGTATTTTTCGACCAAACCATGCATGCGAACGGCACGAAGCTATATTCAGCTAGGATTATTCCTTTCAAGGGATCCTGGATTGAATTCGCGACGGACATCAGCAACGTGATGTACGCCTACATCGACCGTAAGAAGAAATTGCCAGTCACTACCCTTCTGCGAGCAATAGGCTTCAGCTCAGACAAAGACATAATCAATATCTTCGGGCTTGCTGAGGAAGTGGCCGTGAACAAGAAGAACCTTCAGAAGAATGCCGGCAGGAAGCTGGCGGCTAAGGTTCTCAAGACTTGGACAGAAGATTTCGAAGATGAGGATACCGGAGAGGTCATCCCTATCGAGAGGACTGTTCCTATCGTTGACAGGGGCGAGATCCTAGACGATGATACCATCGCAAAGATCTGCGACACCGACGTAAAAAACATCCTACTTCAGAAAGATGAGGCAAACGCAAATGAATATGCCATCATCTTCAATACCCTTCAGAAAGACCCAACGAACACGGAAATCGAAGCTGTCAACTACATTTACAAACAGCTGCGTAATTCCGAACCACCTGACGAGGCAACCGCAAGGGATGTCATCGAGAAATTGTTCTTCTCCGAAAAGAGATACGATTTGGGCAGCGTAGGCCGCTATCGCCTTAATAAGAAGCTTGGCCTGACTACAGAACCGGATGTGAGGGTTCTCACGAAGAACGACATCATCGAGATCATCAAGTACCTGATTCAGCTTATCAACTCTAAAGCTACCGTCGATGACATCGATCACCTGAGCAACAGGCGTGTCAGGACGGTTGGCGAGCAGCTTGCGAACCAGTTCAACGTAGGTCTCTCCAGAATGGCCAGAACCATCAGGGAGAGGATGAACGTTCGAGACAGCGAACAGTTCAACCCGATTGACCTGATCAATGCGAAGACACTGTCTTCCGTTATCAATTCATTCTTCGGCACCTCTCAGCTGAGCCAGTTCATGGATCAGACGAACCCTCTTGCTGAAATCACTCATAAGCGTCGTCTCTCCGCTCTCGGTCCTGGAGGACTTTCCAGGGAAAGAGCAGGGTTTGAGGTACGTGACGTGCACTACACGCATTACGGCCGCCTCTGCCCTATCGAGTCGCCTGAAGGACCTAACATCGGCCTTATTTCCTCACTTTGTGTTTACGCCAGAATCAATGACCTTGGATTCATTGAGACGCCTTATCGTGAGGTACACGATGGCAAGGTGGATCTCTCTGACAAGGGCTGGCACTATATGACCGCAGAGGAAGAAGAGGACAAGAAGGTATCTCTCGCAAATGTTAAGATGTCCGATGACGGAGCCATCGAGTCAGACAGAATCCAGTGCCGCCTCGAAGCCGACTTCCCTGTAGTGTCTAAAGAAGAAGTTGACTACATGGACGTGGCTCCTAATCAGATGGCTTCTGTCGCAGCCTCCCTCATCCCATTCTTGGAACACGATGACGCACACCGCGCGCTCATGGGCGCCAACATGATGCGTCAGGCAGTCCCGCTCATTAACCCAGAGGCTCCTATCGTGGGCACCGGCCTTGAGGAAAGAGTCTGCCTGGATTCTAGGACTCAAGTCAGGGCTAAAGGCAAAGGCTCGGTGACATATGTCGACGCTAACGAGATAAGAATAAAATACGACATGACTGATGACGAGAAATTCGTCAGCTTCTCTCCTGAAGAGACAGTCTATAAGCTTCCTATTTACAGAAGAACTAACCAGAGCACGACCATAACTCTGAAACCAACTGTTCGCAAGGGCGACAGAGTAGAAGAGGGGCAGGTTCTTACCGAAGGTTATGCTACTCAGGGCGGCGAGCTCGCTCTCGGCCGCAACTTAATGGTTGCATTCATGCCTTGGAAAGGTTATAACTACGAGGATGCCGTCGTGATTTCTGAGGATATGGTTAAATGGGATATCCTGACTTCGGTGCATGTGGATGAATTCCTGACTGAAGTCCGCGGCACGAAGCGCGGCCCAGAGGAACTTACCTCAGACATCCCTAACGTAAGCGAGGATGCTACCAAGAACCTCGACAAGCAAGGTATCATCAGGATCGGGGCTCACGTTGATCCGGGCGATATAATGATTGGTAAGATCACCCCTAAGGGTGAGAGCGATCCTTCTCCTGAAGAGAAACTCCTCAAAGCCATATTCGGAGATAAGGCAGGTGATGTCAAAGACGCTTCTCTGAAGGCCAATCCTTCACTCAGCGGCACAGTCATCAAGACAGCCCTCTACGCTAAGGCTGCGAAGGAGACAGGAAGGAAAGGTGCAAAGGCCGATCAGAAAGCCAAGCTGGATGCAATTCAGGAAGACTTCGACAAGAAAGCCGCAAAGCTCTATGCTGATTTCCTCAAGAGGCTTTCTACCCTCGTGAAAGGGAAGAAGAGTTCTGGCATCAGCGACCTCTACGGGGTCGAAATCATCCCTAAGGGAAAAGAAATCACCGCCGAGAAACTCAAGAGCATCGAGTACCAGAATATCAACTCGAGCAAGTGGACTCCTGATAAGGGTACGAATGAGCTAATTCAGGACCTCATTAACAACTATTGCATCACCTACAAGGAGCTTGAGGCAAAGACGAAAAGGCAGCTTGACATGGTTAAAGTCGGGGACGAGCTTCCTAACGGAGTCATGCAGCTTGCTAAAGTCTATGTCGCTAAGAAGAGAAAAATTACCGTGGGTGATAAGATGGCTGGCCGTCATGGCAACAAGGGCTGCGTAGCTAAGATCGTTCGTAGAGAAGACATGCCGTTCCTTGATGACGGAACGCCTGTAGACATCGTTCTGAACCCTCTCGGAGTACCTTCCCGCATGAATCTGGGTCAGATTTACGAGACCGTTCTCGGATGGGCTGGCAAGAAGCTCGGAGTTAAATTCAGCACGCCTATCTTCGATGGCGCCACCAACGAAGAAATCGACGATTACACGAAGAAGGCTGGCCTGCCACGCTATGGCAAGACACGCCTGCGCGATGGAGGCACCGGAGACTGGTTCGACCAGAGCGCAACCGTCGGCGTAATCTACATGCTTAAGCTGGGTCACATGGTTGATGATAAGATGCATGCCCGCTCAATTGGTCCTTATTCTCTCATCACCCAGCAGCCTCTCGGAGGTAAAGCTCAGTTCGGAGGCCAGAGATTCGGAGAAATGGAGGTTTGGGCTCTTGAGGCATTTGGCGCTGCCAACGCACTTCAGGAAATCCTCACCGTCAAGTCCGATGATGTCACTGGCCGCGCTAAGACTTATGAAGCCATCGTGAAGGGCGACCCTATGCCTGCTCCAGGCATTCCAGAATCCCTTAACGTGCTGCTGCATGAACTTAGAGGCCTAGGTCTCAAGGTAACGTTGGATTAATATATTCAAGAATTTTGATATCTGATAAATATGCCTACTTTCAGCAATAAAGAAAATAAGGTAAAGAGCAACTTCCAGACAATAAGCATCTCGCTGGCCTCCCCAGAGGATATCATCGCGAGGTCTTGCGGAGAGGTTCTGAAGCCGGAGACCGTGAACTACAGGACATACAAGCCTGAGAGAGACGGACTTTTCTGCGAGAAAATCTTCGGCCCTACGAAGGACTACGAGTGCTATTGCGGAAAATATAAGAGGATCCGTTACCGCGGAATCGTTTGCGACAGGTGCGGCGTTGAGGTGACAGAGAAGAAAGTACGCAGGGAAAGGATGGGGCATATTGCCCTTACTGTTCCTGTGGCACACATCTGGTATTTCAAGAGTGCCCCTAACAAGATTTCCGCCATGCTCGGCCTGCCTGCGAAAAAGCTTGAGAGCGTGATCTACTATGAAAAATACATAGTAGTTAATCCAGGAAAAGCCACGACTCCTACTGGAGAGCCGATCCAGAAAATGGATCTGCTTTCAGAGGATGAATATCTCGATGTGGTGGCAAAGCTCCCGGAAAACGACAATCTGTCAGACGATGATCCAGAAAAATTCATCGCCAAGATGGGTGCCGAAGGAGTCTACGACCTGCTAAAAGAAATAGATGTCGTAGAACTCTCGAAAGATCTCAGGCAAAAGATGCTTAACGAGACATCCCAGCAGAGAAAGACCGAAGACCTCAAGAGGCTAAGCGTCGTGAAATGGTTCGTGGAGTCTAAGGACATCAACCGGCCGGAATGGATGATCATGAAGGTCATACCTGTGATTCCGCCGGATCTTCGACCTCTTGTTCCACTGGATGGCGGAAGGTTCGCTACCTCAGACCTCAATGACCTGTACAGAAGGGTGATAATCAGGAATAACCGGCTCAAGAAACTGCTTGAGATAAAAGCTCCTGAAGTCATATTAAGAAATGAAAAGCGCATGCTTCAGGAAGCTGTCGACTCACTTTTCGACAACTCCAAGAAGTCCAGTGCCGTGAAGAGCGAGACGAACAGGGCGCTCAAATCCCTGTCAGACTCCCTCAAGGGAAAGCAGGGACGCTTTCGTCAGAACCTGCTTGGGAAACGTGTCGACTACTCAGCTCGTTCTGTGATCGTCGTAGGTCCTGAGCTGAACATGCACGAGTGCGGCCTACCTAAATTCATGGCAGCTGAACTCTACAAGCCATTCATCATCAGGAAACTGATTGAGAGAGGAATTGTGAAAACAGTGAAGTCTGCCAAGAAAATCGTCGACAGAAAAGACCCTGTGATCTGGGAAATCCTGGAGAACGTGATGAAGGGTCACCCTGTTCTACTGAACCGCGCACCAACACTGCACAGGCTTGGCATCCAGGCATTCCAGCCACGAATGATCGAAGGTAAGGCCATTCAGCTGCACCCACTCGCCTGTACGGCATTCAACGCCGACTTTGATGGTGACCAGATGGCCGTCCATCTTCCACTGGGAAACGCAGCCGTCATGGAGGCTCAGCTTCTCATGCTTGGCTCCCAGAATATTCTCAATCCAGCCAACGGAACGCCTATCACCGTGCCATCCCAAGACATGGTTCTTGGACTTTATTATATTACTAAATTAAGACCGGGCACCAAGGGAGAGGGAATGACCTTTTACGGACCAGAGGAAGTAATCATCGCATTCGATGAGAAAGCGATCGACATGCACTCTAAAATCAACGTCAGGATCTCTGTAGATAAGCAGGACGCTTCGAAGGGAACTCATATGGTCGAGACTTCGGCAGGAAGAATAATCGTAAATCAATATATTCCTGAAGAAGTTCCATTCGTGAATGAGGTACTGGGCAAGAAAGCCCTTAGGAAAATCATCACTAACGTCATCAAGAGCACCGGTGTCACCAGGACAGCTAAATTCCTTGATGACATCAAGAACCTGGGTTACGACCAGGCATTCAGGGCTGGAATTTCATTCAACCTTGGTGACGTAATCATCCCTAAGGAGAAATACGATCTCATCGAGCAGGGCTACAAACATGTAGAGGAAGTCAAGAGCAATTATGCGATGGGCTTCATCACCAATAACGAGCGCTACAACAAGGTGATTGACCTATGGACTTCCATCGACAATAAGCTTACGAACATAGTAGAGAAACAGATTTCTTCAGACCAGCAGGGATTCAATCCGGTTTACATGATGCTGGATTCCGGTGCTCGTGGTTCCACCCAGCAGATAAAGCAGCTGTGCGGCATGCGAGGCCTTATGGCAAAACCTCAGAAATCTGGAGCTTCTGGTAATGAAATCATCGAGAACCCTATCATTTCCAACCTGAAGGAAGGAATGACGGTGCTGGAATATTTCATCTCTACGCACGGTGCTCGTAAGGGACTTGCCGATACTGCCTTGAAGACAGCCGATGCGGGTTACCTTACCCGTCGTCTGGTGGATGTATCTCACGATGTGATCATCACAGAGGAAGACTGCGGCACTCTGAGAGGTCTGGTTGCCACGGCCATCAAGAACAAGGACGAGGTAGTAGAGTCTCTTGGAGAAAGAATACTCGGTAGGACTTCCGTGCACGACATATTCAACCCTCTCAATGGCGAGCTTATCATAAAGGCTGGCGAGGAAATCAGGGAAGCCACCGCAGATTTGATAGACTCTCTCCCTATTGAGCAAGTTGAGATTCGCTCTGTGCTCACTTGCGAGTCGCGCAAGGGCGTCTGCGCTAAGTGCTATGGCCGTAACCTGTCTACCAGCCGCATGGTTGAGCAGGGTGAAGTTGTCGGCGTAATCGCCGCCCAATCTATCGGTGAGCCTGGCACCCAGCTGACTCTGCGTACATTCCACGTCGGTGGCACCGCATCCAGCGCAGCCACGGATTCTTCCATAGAGTCTAAATACGATGGCAAGCTTGCGTTCGAGGAACTTAGGACCATCAAGAGAATAGACAATGATGGGAAATCGCACGACATTGTCGTAAGCCGTATGGCTGAGGTTAGCATCATAGACGAGAACACAGGCATCACATATTCACATTACGATGTTCCTTACGGATCTGTCCTATATTTCAAAGATGGCGACAAGATAAAGAAGGGCGACCTGCTCTGCGAGTGGGATCCTTACAATGCCAACACCATCGTGGAGACGGCAGGTAAAATCAAGTATGAGCATATGATAGATGGCACGACTTACAGAGAAGAGGCTTCCGATGCGATGGCTGTCAACAAAGACAAAGTAGTGATCGAGTCTAAGGATAAGTCCAAGAACCCATCTATCCTGATTGTCGATGAGAGTGGCGTGCAGATTAGGCAATATAACTTGCCTGTAGGTGCCCATGTCACCGTTAACGATGGAGCGGCTGTGAAGGTCGGCGACATAATCGTCAAGATTCCGCGCGCGATTGGCAAGTCTACTGACATCACAGGCGGTCTGCCACGCGTCACAGAACTCTTCGAAGCCAGAACCCCTAGCAGTCCGGCAATTCTCTCCGAGATAAACGGCGAAGTCATAATGGGCAAGGTGAAGAGAGGAAACCGCGAAATAGTCGTCAAGAACAAGTCTGGCATAGAAAAGCACTACCTGGTGCCTCTTACGAAGCAGATTTTGGTTCAGGAGAATGACTACGTAAAGGCCGGAACAAGGCTATCCGATGGCGGCATCTCCCCTAACGACATCCTGAATATCTTGGGACCCGTGAAGGCTCAGGAATACATCGTCAACGAGATTCAGGCCGTATACCGTCTGCAGGGCGTTAAGATCAACGATAAACACTTCGAGATTATCGTCCGCCAGATGATGCGCAAAGTCCAAATCACCAATCCGGGCGACACAGACTTCTTACTTGAAGAGCTTGTGGACAAGTGGGACTTCATGGACGCAAACGACCATATCTATGGCAAATACTATGTCGTAGATCCTGCCGACTCCAGGAAATTCGAGAAGGGAGACATCATCACGGCCCGTGACATGAGAGATGAGAATGCCTCTCTCGAAAGACAGAGCCTCCACATGATGGTGACCCGTGAGGCAAAACCTGCGACAGCACAGCTCGTCCTCCAGGGAATCACGAGAGCTGCCCTTCGTACGAACAGCTTCATTTCAGCGGCATCGTTCCAGGAAACCACGAAGGTGCTCAGCGAGGCTGCCATCAGGGCTCGAGTTGACCATCTGGAAGGTCTGAAAGAAAATGTCATATGCGGTCACCTCATTCCTGCAGGAACAGGCCTGAAAGACTATCAGGACATAGTTGTAGGACGCAAGGACGAGTATGAGCAAGAAATGAATGAGCTCTAATGAACATACTCCATAGGGGCTTCTATCTACTAAAAACCGTGTTGGAATTTCCAGCACGGTTTTTATTTCGATTGATTTCACAAAACTGCTGCAATCATCTATGCAAATTTGGATAAATCATCTTCACATGAAACATGTGCTATGACGGTTCTTGAAATCGTTTCTGTTATATTTTCGTTACAACCATTAAATATTCACAAGAAATATATGAATATGATGAAAAATATTGCTAACTTTAACGAAACTTATTGAGCAAATTTCGAAACTAAACGAAGGTTATTTTTTAACAGATTCGAAACATTCTTACTGACTAAAAAAATATTCAATACAATTGATCATATGAACTTCAAACATCTACTTGGAACTTCCCTCACACTAATCATTGTCGCGTGGGGATTAGCAGTCTCATGCGACAAAAGTAGCTCTGATGATACAGATCTGGATGTGCGTTTCTCAGTGCCTTCAGCAATCCAGATAGAGCAGAATAACCCAGAAATCAGATTCAAGGTGCTTTTTGACATGCAGCCTAGGGTGAGCGATTTCGTCATTTTCACCGATAAGACTGGAATAGATCACCCGACATCTATCAAACAGATTGATGCTGACGGAGGCCATTTTACCGTGGACTGCAAAAATGTCGCTACGTTCGGGAACTACTCCGTCTACGCAGCCAGGGGTTCTCGCAAGAAGTTCATGGGTGAAACTACCGTTACTATTTCCGATGGCATCAAACCAGAAAACGGAGCAAACGTGTATGGCAAGGTAAGCTGCGACGGAAATGGAATTGCCGATGTTATCATTTCAGACGGCACCGAAGTGGTTAAGACCAATGCCAGCGGAGTCTATCAGATGAAATCCAAAAAGAGATACATGTACGTATTCATCTCTACACCTAGCGGCTACGAGACTGGTGCGACCGGCATTCTTCCTATTAACTACTTCAAGCTGACAAAGTCTGCTGACGTTGCGGAAAGGGTGGACTTTTCTCTTCGCAAAGCGCCAGATCAGACCAGCCACACCATGCTGGTCTTTGGTGACATGCACCTTGCAGGCGGCCACAACAACGACAGGAAGTGGTTCTCTACCTTCTGCGACGACGTGAATGAATATGTTGGCGCACATGCAAGCGAGGCCCTCTATGGCATCACCCTTGGCGACATGACATGGGACTACTATTGGTATAGCAATTCTTACCAGTTCAGCCAGTACCTCGCAGATGCGAATAAGATAAAGAACCTTATGATCTACCACACCATCGGCAACCACGACCACGACATGAATGAGGCTGGGGACTTCAACACGATTCTGAAATACATCAGCATGATTTCTCCAGACTATTATTCATTCAACGTAGGGCATGTTCATTATGTGGTTCTGGACAACATCCTCTGCACAAACAACGGCCATGGAGCACATTACAGGACGTATAAGATTAAGATCACAGACGAGCAATTGGACTGGCTCTCGAAAGATATTTCATTCATTCCTAAGACCAGCCCTGTAGTGGTCACTATGCATGCCCCTGTTTACCAGCTGGATTCACCAAGCAGAAACAAACTCCTCGAAATTCTTTCCGGCTACAACGTGAACGTCATCACAGGCCACACTCATAAGGTGTTCAACCAGAACATAACGGCGAACGTGCTAGATCATAACTCTGGAGCAATTTGCACTGACTGGTGGAATTCCGCAAACAACACGAATGGGGCGCTGAGCATCACTACTGACGGTGCTCCCGCAGGGTACCAGATATTCACTGTGAATGGGACGAGCGTCAAATGGCAGTTCAAGCCAACCTCTGGCAGCGTCGATTACCAGTTCAGAACATACGACAGGAACCAGATAGACCTGTCTGCATCACAGTGCATGCCTAACGCAAGCGAAGTCAACAAGACATTCTTCAACGATTTCGCTTCAACATGGGCTTCTTCCAGCACTGCGAACGAAGTTTACATTAATATATGGAATTTTGCTTCCGACTGGAAATTAGAGGTCTCCGAAAACGGGAAGGCTCTAACCACCGAGAAAGTCAATTACAGGGATCCTCTTCACATCCTAACCACGAGCGTGAAATACATGACGAGCAATGCCAAGACGACATATTACACCACGGCAGTTTGCTCTCATCTTTGGAAAGTCACTGCGTCAAGCCCGACTAGCACCCTGGAAATCAAGGTTACCGATGGCTTCGGCAACGTTTACTCTGACACTATGAAGAGGCCTAAGGCTTTCGATGTAACTACTTACGCAAAAGAAATAGTAAAATAATAAACTAACTACTAACATGAAATTACTCAATAAAATGGCGGTGTCTGCATTCCTTGCGTTAGCTGGAATTCTGACTCTTAGCGCTCAGAATAGGGCTGTCTCGGGAACGGTTCTGGACACTAAGCAGCAACCAGTCATCGGTGCTGCAGTAATGGTTAAGGATGCCGCTACAATAGGATCTGTAACCGACGCAGACGGATCTTTCTCTTTTAAAATACCATCTGGACCTGTCACGCTTGAAATATCCTGCCTCGGATATGTCACTAAGGACATTACCGTTCAAGCGAGTCAACAGAACCTGAATATAGTCCTCGAAGATGACAATATGATGCTTGAAGAGACCGTCGTCGTGGGATACGGAACTCAGAAAAAAGTGAACCTCACCGGAGCCGTCACCCAGATCGATTCCAAGGATCTGGAGAATCGCACGGCTCATTCGGTTTCAACGATGCTGCAAGGTGCCGTCCCTGGCTTGAACATTTCCACATCCCATGGTAATCCTGGGTCCACCGGCTCGCTGAATATTCGAGGCTACACATCCATCAACGGGGCTTCGCCTCTGGTAATCATAGACGGAGTGGTGGGAGACATAAACCGCGTGAACCCTAACGACATCGCTTCCATCTCCGTGATCAAGGATGCCGAGGCAGCCGCAGTCTACGGAGCCAGAGCCGCTTTCGGAGTAATTCTGGTCACTACAAAAAGTGGAGAGTCAACTGACGGTAAGGCCACAGTCCGCTACAGTGGCCGTTTCGGCTGGGAAGAGCCTACGACCTCTACCGACTACGAGACCAGGGGCTACTGGTCAGTCTACACAATCAACAAGTTCCGCATGGCATCTAAGGGATCCAACTACATCCTTTACGACGATTACGACATGCAGCAGCTGCTAGCTAGGGTGAACGACAATACCGAAAACCCTGCCCGCCCTTGGGTGGTAAAGCGTACAATAAATGGAAAAACGCAGTGGCGTTATTACGGTAACAACGACTGGTGGCACATGCTCTTCAACGACCGCCATCCAGTCCAGCAGCATAACATCTCTCTATCCGGCGGCAACAAATCCGTAAGATATTTCATCTCCGGAGGATTCGACCGCGAGACCGGGATAATCAAGCAGAAACCGGATGTGTTCCATAAATTCAATCTTCGCTCGAAAATAGATTTCGACGTGAACAAGTGGATCAAATTCAGCAACAACACATCTTTCTACGGATCTACTTACCAATATCTAGGCGTTGACGAAAGCGTCCAGAACGCCATAGCTTACAGTTCTGCGCATGCACTCCCGATATTCCCGATGAAGAACCCGGACGGATCCTGGATTTATCGTTTCGACGGCATATTCAATGGTTCTTACGCCGTAGCTAATGGCCGCCATATAATATTCGGGGAAGGCAAGGACAAGAACTACGAAAGGAAGACAGATTTCTCCAACACTTCCGAACTTACAATCACTCCGCTGAAAGGACTTACAGTCAAAGGAAATTTCACATACCGATTCCACCAGAACAGAGACTCTTACAGGAAGACCAACCTGGTCTACAAGCAGCAGTATCCGGACAGCGAAGAACTGGCTTACACGACTGGAGCAGGACAGGATGAGCTGGCAGAAAGCTTCGGAACCTACAATTATTATGCTGCCAACCTTTACGGCACTTACAAGAAGACTTTCGCAGAGAAGCATAACTTCTCGCTGATGGTCGGAGGCAACTACGAAACCCAGCACTACAAGAAAGTTGGGGCTACTGGCCAATACCTGCTTTCTGAGGAATTGAATGACCTCAGCCTTGTTGGGACTAATGCTGAAGGAGAGACAATAATGAAAGTAACCGGAGGACAGTCGGAATACGCCCTGCTGGGTTTCTTCGGGCGCTTCAATTACGATTACCAAGGGCGTTACCTCTTCGAGGCTGCAGGCCGCTACGACGGGACTTCGCGCTTCGCTCGCGGACACAGGTGGGGATTGTTCCCATCGGCATCTGTTGGCTGGCGCATTTCCGAGGAGCCTTTCTTCGCCCCAGCCAAGCGCATCGTAGACAACATGAAAATCCGCTTCTCTTACGGAACGCTGGGCAACCAAAATGTCGCTGACGATGTGGCTTACCGCACGATAAGCATCCACAATTTCGGATCCTACAACTTCGGGGAAGGCAGCACAGTATCGAAATATTCATCAATATCTTCTCCTAATGCATCGGACCTGACATGGGAGACCGCCGTACATTATAACCTTGGATTGGATGTGAACATGTTCAAGAGCAGGCTCCAGTTCACAGGCGAGGCTTATATCCGCGACACGAAAGACATGCTCACTGATGGATACGAACTTCCTGCCCTCTATGGCACAGATGCCCCTAAGCAAAACACTGCAAACTTGCGCACCAAAGGACTCGAGTTCTCTTTGGCATGGAAAGACCAAGTAGTGCTGGCAGGCCGTCCGTTCGGTTACGGCATCAAGGGAATGATCAGCGTCTACGACTCAGAAATCACTAAGTACGACAACAAAGATAAGACTTTCGCGAAAAACTTCTACAAAGGCATGAAGATTGGCGAAATATGGGGATTTGTTGCCAACGACCTGTTCCAGACAGATGAGGAAGCCGAGGCATATTCAAAGGAGGTAGACCTCTCCTATGTAAATAAAGAACTTCCAGGCGGCCAATGGAAGGCTGGAGACCTGAAATACATCGATCTCGATGGAAACGGCATAATTGGGATAGGGCAAAACAACGTGGAAAACCCTGGCGACCGCAAGATTCTCGGCAACTCACATGCCAGGCTCCAGTACGGGTTCACGATCAATTTCGATTATTTCGGATTTGACGTCTCCGCCTTCTTCCAAGGCACCGGAACTCACTACTGGTACCCTAGCGGACGTTCATTTGCATTCTGGGGACCTTTCTCGCAGCCCATGACCACTTACCTGCCGAAAGACTTCCTGCATGATTGCTGGAGCGAGACCAATACCGACGCATACTTTCCTAGGGCGGTCGCCTACTACGCCTTCACGGGCGGAGGACAGCTGAGCCGCGTGAACTCGCGATACCTTCAGAACATCCGCTACCTGCGCTTCAAGAATCTCTCGGTCGGATACACCATTCCAAAAGTTCTGACAAAAAAAATCGGAGTTGACGCAGTACGAGTCTACTTCACCGGCGAGAACATCGCCTACTGGTCTCCGCTGAAGAAGCATTCCAAATACATCGACCCGGAGGGAGCCTACAACAGGAAATCCAAAGACTTCAACAGGGCCTTCTATCCTTGGCAGAAATCTTATATGTTCGGAATTGACATCACCTTCTAAAATTCGCAAATATGAAAAAATATATATTATTGCTCGCTGCCGCAGCCCTCTCTCTTTCTGCCTGCGACGATCTTCTGGACAAGACGCCGAAGTCCAAGATAAGTCCTGAATCCTATTTCAGGACTGCTACAGACTTACAGCTATTCACTAATCCGCTTTACAACAACCTGCTTCCGAAGAGCATCTACAGCGAGCAGAGCGACCAGTACATCGCTGCCATCCCATCGGATCTGGTAAGGGGAGGTACCAACAGAATCGTTCCGGCTTCCGGAGGCGGATGGACATGGACGAACCTCCGCAGAATCAATACCTGCCTAGACTATATTCCTAAACAATGCCAAGACAGCTCCGCAGCCAAGCAGTACACTGCGCTCTGCAAATTCTTCAGGGCCTATTTCTATTTCGACAAAGTGCAACGCTTCGGAGATGTTCCGTGGGTAGACCATGAGCTTGGCTCTGAGAATCCTCTGCTGTACGCCCCTAGGGATTCGCGCGAATTGGTCATGGCCAATATGATAAAGGACATAGACGATGCCATCGCCGGACTCCCTTCAAGCTACGGATCATTGAACTACCGAGTGACGAAATGGGCAGCGCTGGCGCTCAAAGCCCGCTTTTGCCTCTACGAGGGTACTTACAGGAAATACCACGGCATAACTATAGAAGGAGCCAAAAGCAATGAGTATTACCTTGAGCAGGCTTACAAGGCTGCTGAAGAAATCATGAACAGTGGCAACTTCAAGCTTTACACGACCGGCAATCCGGATCTGGACTATGCCGTGCTGTTCTCTGAATACGATTCCTACACGGGCGAATACATCCTTGCCATCAACTTCGACAACGGAACTGCTCTGTACCACAATGCCACTGCCGTGGCAGTGATGAACAGCCAGGGACGTATCAGCCTCACCAAGAAGTTCGTGAACTGCTATCTGATGAAAGACGGTTCCAGATTCACGGACAAGCCGGGCTGGCAGACGATGCAGTTCAAAGAGGAAACCACCGACAGAGATCCTCGCCTCGGCCAGACCATAAGGATCCCAGGTTACGCCAGAATCACAACAGAAGGCAGTAATTACAAATATTCCTCCACGAAGCAGGGCATCGATGCCACCATCCCTCTTACCGGCTATCAGATGGCGAAATTCGTTATGCCTGACAATAACGTCTCGCAGGACAAATTCGACAAGTCTTACAATGACCTGCCGATATTCCGTTATGGAGAAGTCTTGCTGAACTACGCCGAAGCAAAGGCAGAGCTGGGAACACTTACAGGCAGCGACTGGAGCAATACCATAGGAGCTCTGCGGCGCAGAGCCGGCATCACGGGCGGAGACCTAGACAACCCTCCTGCCATCGCAGATCCGTACCTCATGGAAATCAATCCGGGCATCACCGATCCTGTGCTTCTGGAAGTGCGCCGCGAGAGAGCCGTAGAGCTTGCCCAAGAAGGATTCAGGTACGATGACCTGATGAGATGGAAATATGGCGACATGCTCGCAGAGCCATACTATGGAATATATTTCCCTGGCGTGGGAGTCTATGACATAGACGGCGACGGCACGAATGACTACTACATTTACACCGGCACCAAAGACAAGAATGTAACGGCTACCGTCTCAGGAGAGCTTGGAAAAGACATAATATTGAGCGAAGGAGACAAGGGGTATCTCCGCATACACTCCAATATAGTGTTCAATTTCGATCCTGAGAGGGACTATCTCTACCCTATTCCTATAAATGACCGTACGCTCAACCGGCAGCTGACTCAGAATCCGGGCTGGAAAGACGGACTCGATTTTTAAAACCGAACAATCATGAAAAATCTCAAATATTACATATTAACTCTCATCGGCGCATCAGCCTTGCTTTTATCCGGTTGCAAGGATGAAGGTGCTCCTGAGTCAGAAGCCATCCTGCCCGGAGAATCTGAGATTGTACTTCCTGGAGCAGCATCATCTAGGACTATCACGATTTACGCCGATGGCACCTGGAGAGCCGACGTAACCGAAGACTGGCTGTCCATAGAGCCGAACAGAGGCAACGGAACTGGCGAAGTCACTATTACCGTAAGCCATAACACTGAAGAAAAAGAGCGTGAAGCAAAAATCATAGTCATCGGAGCCTCGAGACTGGGAGACACGAATATAAGCATAAGGCAAAGGGTCGACCGCTTTGCCTCAACAGAAGAGATTTCCGTCACGAAAGCGCTAGAGCTGATGGCCGGAGACATGGCGAAAATCTCTCAGTGCCAGGTGATGGCAATGAATGCTGGGGGGTTCATCGTCAGCGATGGAGCATCCAACATATTCGTAAAAAGCACTAAGAACTCCCTAATAATAGGGAAAGACGGTACTTTGGCAGCAGGCGACAATATCACTCTCACAGGTGATGTCGTTGCGTTCAACTCCATCACTGCCATCGAACTCTATGACGCAACCTATTTTTCCAATGCCGAAGTGACCTACCCGGAGCCTTCCGACATTACAAATGAGGCTGCATACAATCCGAAAAAATCTGAATACGTAACCGCCACGGTGTCTTACGGCCAGGACGGCGCTCTCACCGTGGCAGGCAAGGGATTCGGGAATATATATCAGCCTACGACTGCGGATAACCAAATGGTGTTCCACAAAGTGCAGATGAACGGCTACTATTTGGGAACTGACTCGAAAGGGGTACGTTATTTCATGCCGACAGACCTGAAAGACATAGAAATGGAAGCGACTCCGCTGCTGATTTTCGAAATCGGGACGGACGCATTCTACGACACCTACAAAGGCACTTTCGGGACTACCCATAGCTTCCCGGCAAAGACAGGCTCGGGACGAATCGAATATGTCCCTTACGACTTGGACAACACAGACCCTAACGGCGTGTTCAAGATGGACATAGACCAGTCCGGGGCTCACTACGACGACCCTCGCTGCACCGGGCCTTGGCCTGGGGACTACTGGCTGTTCGTCAGCGAAGGCAAAGTCGTTGCCAACACTAAATTCAACATTAAGTTCGGCGCCAGAACTTCTGCCACAGGGCATAAATACTGGATTCTTGAATATCTCGATGGCAAGATTTGGAAGCCTGCAGGAAATACTCAGATGTCTAAGGACATGCCTAGCGGTCAGAACGTGGAATACACTGCTGCGATGAATGCTGATGGAAAGACTAACGTCATAGTTGACCGGAACTTCACGATCACGAAGAACATGGATGCCCTCCAGGTCAGATTCCGCTGCCTCGCCAACTGGCAGGCCAATGGAAAAGGCGCACTTTCGAAACGCAATACAGGTTCCGCTCGTCTTTCAATCAGGAGCAACACCAGCAGCGCAACCCCTGTGACCGCTCCTCAGCCAGGCATATACATCACGAAGATGGGAGACGGGGTGGAAACGCACGATCCTTCCGAGGATGTCGCTAACATCCAGCTCTCTACTTCCTTGCTAACATTCGAGGGCACTCCTGCAGAGCCTGCGACGATAACAATTACTTCCGACAGGGACTTCAAAGTTTCGTCCAACGTAACATGGCTGACGCTCAACGTAACCGAGGGTGTGGCGAATGAGCCGACCGAGGTAAAAGTAACTTGTTCTCAGAGCGGCCTTTCTACTCTGCGCCAGGGTAAGCTTACAATAACCTCCGGCGTCTCCTCTGCCGAAATCAATGTTGTTCAGTCAGCTGCTGGCGGCAACCTGGATCCTCTTATCTCTTTGGCTACTGGAAACTACCTCACTGCTGACAAGAATGGAGGCAAGTTCAAGGCTACTGTCATGAGCAACGTGGAATACAGCGTGGAACCACTCGACAGCTGGATTTCCAATGTTGCCGCAGTTTCGACGAGAAGCATCGTTGAGAACAGCGACTACTACTTTAACGTCGAGGCCAATGCGACCGGCTCCGAGAGGACTGGGCGAATACGCTTCTACAACGATCAGTACCAAATCGAGACAATCCTCAACGTCAAGCAGCTTGGATCCATCATCCTGTTCGAAGACAACTTCGACTGGGTGGAGGAATTCGTTAACTGGGACAAAGCCAACAAGCGTACTCAGGGAAATAGCATGAAAGACAAGAGGACTTACAACATCAGCAGCTCCTATGGCATTCCTGGATTCGAAGATGCATTCTCTGCCAAAGGCTACGAGGCTCTGTTCCCGTCATCGAAGACGATTTATGTCTGCGAGGGCAACTACCTCAAGTTCAGCAAGACTTCGAACGTCAACGGAATAAGGCTGCCTGCCGTGAATACGGAATCTGAATCGACTCTGAGAGTCAGCTTCGACTGGGGTTACAATGGTAAAGACAATGTTAAGCTAATCGTCGTAGTTGAAGGTAGCGGCACCATAAACGGCGCTAAGCAGACCGAAGAACTCTCCAACTCATCTTTCACATGGAAGACGGAAACCTTCAGAGTTGAAGGCGCAGATGACACTACTAGAATCAGCGTGATGCCTACAGATTTCACGGATTCAGTTGCCAGCGCAAAAATTCTCAAGCGCTGGTTCATAGACAACGTAAGGATTGAGAAGCTCTAGAAGAGTTTCCCTTAATATAACGAATCGAAAGATAGGGGTGCCTCTACAGTCTGACAGACTCCGAGGCATCCCCATTCTTTGTCATGCGCTCTCCAGCCGCAAGCGACACAGCTTGTGAAAATTGGGAACATATACCGTAATCCGTCTAAAAAATATTCCTTTGGCATGAAATAATTTTGCGACATGGGGAAAACATATCAAATCCACCTCTATCGTGGCATAGGCCAGCGCTAGAGGTGGAGCAACCTGAAAGGGACATCGCCGCCATGACTGGCATTGAGATGAATCCCTTATTTTTGATTTCAATTCCTTACGATTACTGGTAAGGCTCTACCACGATAGTCCAGACTTTCTTAGTGCCATCAGCCGCTGTTACCTCATATTTATTGTCCTTGCTCCAGTCCCCTGGCACGCCAAGTGCCGGCGCATCTCCGATAGGCTTGATTGTAGATGCAGTAGAGATTGTGAGGATCACGACAGCCTTGGACTCTGTAAAGTTGCCGCGCTCAGCTTCGGGAATGTTGTTGGTGCTATAACGGATGGTGTAGGTGTTGTTCTCGACATCCTGGCTGCGAGCAGCTGCGAGACGAACCTGCTTCACTTCCCTCTCACCGCTGACAGGAATTACGTTGTCGCCGAAATAGCGCCAGTACACGTCCCCATTGGTGACATCGCAACCTGAATACTCGTCCAAGTCTTCAAGACCGTGCTTGAGACAAGAGGAAACGGACACCGCTATAAAGCAGGCCAAAAAGATTGTTATATATTTTCTCATATGCTTTATCATTTTCAAATTACTCATTACCAATTTTCATTCTGATCGTGATCCAAGCCGTATGCCTCTCTGGTATTCAGGAAAGCACGTGAAATAGGCAGCAGGTAGCGCCTAGTAGTAAAATTGCGATTAGCGCTGTTCAGGAGCGTCAC
This sequence comes from Bacteroidales bacterium, assembly GCA_028724885.1. GTDB lineage: Bacteria > Bacteroidota > Bacteroidia > Bacteroidales > UBA932 > Cryptobacteroides. Next base: position 33,181 of record JAQYTJ010000028.1, read on the forward strand.
TTGATTTACTACAAGCTGCTTACGGTCGCGGCTGATTTCGATCTTGTATGTCGGACGGTTGAGGTCGTAAATCACGCCACCAGCGGAAAGACCCTTATTGGCATAGCCGCCATACTTGCCCCAGCGCAAATAGCTGAAGTAGATATCGCCGGTTTCGTTGGTCATCTCGCAGTTGCGTTCGCGGATATAATCAGCCCATGCCTCCTCCTCTGTCGTAGCCTCGGAAGGCGCAATGCCACCGTGCTGCACGCGGGTGGCGTTCATAGCCTCAACAGCAGCAGGGATATTCTTCTTAAGAAGCTGAGCCTCCGCAAGATTGAGATACGCTTCACCTAAGCGTGCGATGTTGAAGTGCAGAGCCACTTTGGAGAGGTAGTACGCACGCGGCTCCGGGTTCTCTATGTTGCTCTTCCTCCAATAGTAACCGGTGGTGGTATTGTACCAACCGCCATCCTCCTTGTCGCGAACGCCCATGGAGAGATTCCCTCCCAAGTTGAGTTCAATCGTCTCATTCATCCACGTACACTTGTCATACACCATAGTCGTATAGAAGCGTTTGTCTCGCCCAGTGTACATGAGGTCGCTCAAGTCGAGTCCTTCAACGCCTTCTTTGAGCTTATGGTAACGAGAAATGACTGGATAGCCGTCCTTTGTCTGCTTAAAGTCTTGCGGCGTAGGGATACGGCGAAGATCTCCGCTTTTCTGAGCGTAAGAATCCACCTGCCCAGGCTCAGTTAAAGAAGCAGGGTCGAGTATGTCCACATTAGAAGTATACTGGGAGGTCTCATACCAAGGGAGAGCCTTGCCCGTGATTTCGTCTGTGACCAAGAACTGGTCGGCTAAATCCTGGGTAGGGAAATAGATAGACCAACCTTCGAAGGTCTGCCCATTGGCCTGCTTCAGGAGGACAGGGGACAAGGAGTTCAGATTGTTGTCCGTCGAAATGTTCGGGTAAGTACGCATAAGCTCGGAGAAGCTCTGAACGGAAGTATTCTCTTTTTCACGGTAGTACGCCCAGAGAATCTCCTTGTTGTAAAGGTCGGTCTCATTCCAGAGGCTCTTGGAAGGAGAGAGATTCGTCGCTAGTGAAACGCCGCTGTTTTCGATGACATCAGTGGCATACCTTATGGCTATGTCGAGATACTTGCTGTCAGAAGTATAGGCATATGCCTGCAGGGCCGCCCTGGAAAGGAGCACGCATGCAGCATAACGAGTAGGCAGGCCAGGGGTGTTCTCAGTTGGCAGTTAGTCCGCAGCTTTTTGGAAGTCGCTGATGATAAGTGCGTAGCTTTCTGCTACGGTCGATGTCATAGGAATGTTTACCGCCTCAGGATGTTCTACATCAAAGACCTCGCAGACAGGCACGAAACGTCCCATCTTGCGAGCCTGATCAAAGAAAATCATGCCACGCATGAGATAACCGTGAGCGGAAAGCTCCTTCTTCTCTTCATTGCTGAGGGTGGCAGAATTCTCTACGTTGTGGATAATAAGGTTCGCCTTCCTCAGAAGGCTGAAACGGTTGCAGCCGAAGTCGCTGTCTTCCGACACGCCCAATTCGGTAGCCAAGCCATCAATGCCTTCGCCCACTTGAGAGCAGCGAACCGAATTAGGAGTGCGAGCCTCCCAGTCCACGCTGCTGCCAGAGCCTGCGTAGCCAGCATTGATAACATCTGTATATGTTGCATAGACGAAACCCTCTACCGTAGCTTTGCTACCCCAGACGGTCTTGGCATCGAATACTGTCGTTGGGTGCGTGTCAAGAGTGTTGATGCAAGATGACAGGGCCGCCATGCCCAAGAACAATAAGGTGTATTTCAATGTATTTCTCATACTATATCATATCGTTTAGAAACCCAAATTAAGCGTAAGGGCAAAAGTCCTTTCTACCGGATAGCCATAGTAGTTGGCATTGGCATTGTTAGTTGGTTCAGGATCAAGACCATACTTCGTAGATTTGGAGATAGTGAATATATTCTGTCCGGATATGCCCACCTTGCACTTGGAGAGCCACTTTACGTTTTTGAAGAATTTGTGCTTGAAGTCGTAGCCGAACTGAAAATCTTTCATACGAATATAGGAACCATCTACAAGCCAGAAGTCGCTCCAAGCATAATTGTTGTTCGAATTGCGACCAGTATCGGACATCAGCCTAGGATACTGGGCATTGCGATTGTTCGGGGTCCAGAAGTCAGTCTGGTAGTCGTACGCCACTGGCATGTCGCCGGTCTGACCAGTCATCATGCCAAGATCGGGAGATATATACATATCGAAGCCCAAGGATCCCTGAAAGAGAGTACTGAAATAGAAACCTTTATAATTTAGGGCAATGTTGACACCGAACTGGTTGTGCGGATTGGAAGATTTTCCAAGGCGACGATAGTCTTCGCTGTTAATCTGTCCATCGCCGTTGGTATCCCTATACTTTATGTCTCCTGCGGTGAGGTAGCCGGAATTATAAGAGTTGATTATGCCGACGGAATTGTACACATCCTCTGCACTGGAGTAGTATCCGAGGTTCTTGTACATTGTGCTGAAAAAGTTCTGCTTAACCTGCTGGGTCCTGAGATAAGGGTTGAGACGACTCGACTCGTTCTCGCTCTCATCCAGAGCCCAGATGGTGTCGTAAATGGTGAAGTTGCCTGTGATGTCATACATGAATTGTCCGATCTGATCCCTCCATCCAAGCTGAATCTCCACCCCGGCGCGACGATATTCGCTGTCGGAAGCTACCCGAGGGAGACCCACTCCGAGCGCAGTATTCAGATAGCTATCACCCTTAGGAGCCACAAGATAACCCTTGGTAGAATAATAGAAATAGTCGAATGATCCATAGAGACGGCTATTCAAGGAAGCGAAGTCAAAGCCAAAGTCGGTCTGCTTCGTGGTGTACCATGTAAGATCCGGCGAAGCCAGAGAGCCTTCGGTAAAGCCAGGATAGTACTGCCCCTGCATTACATATGCATAAGGATCGTAGTCGTAAGTTGTCATGTACTGGAAACGTCCGGCAGACTCGTCAAGACCGGTCTCTCCATAAGAGAGACGGAACTTGAGACTATTGAGAATATTTTTTTGCACGAGAGACTGCATGAAGTCCTCCCCTGTGACAACCCAGCCTACGGAACCGCTGAAGAAGGTTCCCCAACGCTTACCCGGAGCAAAGCGGTCCGAACCGTCATAACGGATGCTGCCCTCCGCATAATACTTGTTAGCGTAGTTATACTTCACCTGGCCAATCCAAGCGGCACGTCCCAGCTCGGCCTCATAGCCGCCGTTGGTCTGCCTATTCGCATCCCCAATCTCAATCTGGTCAATGTCGAAAGAGTAATTCTCACGCTTTGCCCAGTAGCTCTCGCCGTACTGATAGTACTGTTCGAAACCGCCGAGGGCAGAAACCGAGTGTTTGCCGAACTGGCCGGCATACTCTACGAAAGCTTGGTTAGTGAAAGAATAGCCAGTGCCACTGGTGTACTGTAGCTCAGGCTTGTTGGCGTAAACAGGATTCTTGGAATCCCAGTCATACTGAGCGGCATCCTTGCGCCAAGCTTTCACAGCCTCTCCATAGTATCGGTAATCGCTGGCTGCACGGACCTTCAGGCCTTCCACCCATGGAACTTCCCATACGAGCTCGCCAAGGCCATTTATTACATTGACTGTATTGCGAATGTATCCTGCGTCTTCCGCCGTCTCGGCAACCGGATTGTCGGTGATATTGTAAGGGAGGCCAAACTTGTTAACCCCAGGATAACGGCTTGACTTATCGTTGATATGCGAGAACACGGTAGAGTATCCGCTCGCAGTAGAAGTGTAAGGATGAGTGGTTTTCTGGCGATATCCATCTATGGTGCCGCTGATGCGGAGGCCGATCGCTTTAATAAGATGAGAGCTTGAAATACGGAAGTTGGTTCGCTTCATCCAGTGGTTATCGTTCTTGTAAAGAGAGTTCTGATAAATGTTCCCTAAAGAAATGTAGTAGCGACTGGTTTCATTTCCACCGAACAGGCGCACGGAATGTTTCTGCTGAGGCGCCCAATCATTGAGCACTAGCTTGCGCCAATTAGTGTTAGCGAAGTTCAGAGGGTCAGTGCCGTTCTTGAAGTGATTGAGACCTTCCTCGCTGTACGCCGGATCGAGACCATCGTTCTTTCTGGCGACGTTGGCGTAAATAGCCCTCTCATAGGAACCCATTTTCTGAGGCCAGATGCTAGGCTGCGAAAAGCTCTGGTTGAAATCATATTCAAGAGTAGTCTTGCCTAAGCTGCCTTGCTTCGTCTGTACCTGTATAATGCCATTGGTGGCGCGAGAGCCATAGACAGCCGTGGCAGAAGCATCCTTGAGGATGGACATGCTTTCGATATCATCAGGCGAGAGATTTTGGAAGTCAACTGAAGAGCGTATAACGCCATCAATCACATAGATAGGATCCCCTCCCCCTCGAATGCTGATGCGAGGAATGGAGTTGATCCCTCCGCCAGCAGCCTTTACGATGAGGCCCGGTGAACGACCGGCAAGACCTTGCGTCATGTTGGCGACAGGCATATTGGAAATCTGATCCGTTTTTACTGTGGATACAGATGCAATCAGATCCCTTCGCGAGGTGACGCTGTAACCAACTACAATTGTCTCGTCAAGCAGCATGGCATCTTCTTCTAAGACAACTTCAATACGTGTTCCATCCCATCGTATTTCTTGGCTGATATAACCCACGAAAGAGACAATGAGGACATCCCCTACCTTTGCATCAGGGAGTTCAAATTCTCCGTTTTCTCCACTGATGTCTCCTTTGGTAGTTCCTTTTATTCCCACAGATGCACCAATGACCGGTTCGCCATTCTGGTCGACTATGGTTCCTGTACATGCGCCTTTCTGCTGTTGGCTCATATAGACACTCGAATGTGTCTTGCCAACAGACGCATGGACAACTTCAGCAGAAGTACCTAAAATAAGCAACATCATGCAAAGCGATCTCGTTAATCGTTGTGACATAATCGTTTCTTTTTGTGTTAATAATATCATTTCCGAATAAGCCGGATTTTCTAAATTCAACGCCCAATTTTCGCCGCATGGTCACCATTGCGGCTCCGAAGAGCAAAACATCTAATTGTTTATGAGAGCGATGCATAAAATTATCGTCATAATCATGGGCATACAAAAACGAGATTGTCATGCAGCATTTGGCAACACTCTAGGCTTTTTCGCAGAAAAGCGGCGCAACATATCTATAATTTTTCTAAATACAAAAACATTAAAAATGTTTTTGCAAATAGTTCCATCATTACTTAGAGTAAAGCCAGAGATTTACTCTCCTCCATTAACTAAAACTAGCAAAAACAACCAATTCAGGATTTTTGCAATACGTCCGGCAGACTCATCAAAAAACAATTAATAATTCTGCCGCTTACGTTTATTGAATTAGCTATGCTCTGCGTACACCCAAGCCGTCATGATCTTGATTCATGTTTTCGCAATTAATGGGCATGGCAATATGCATTGCCCACTAAATGCCCGAATCAATTCTTATTGGTCATCATGGAATACGTATTGGGTGGGCTGGAATGGCATGATGGAAATGCAAGGTGACAAGAGTGGTCGTATGATTGCTGGAAAGAACTGGAGACGATACACCCCTGTCTGGCGGTGGGAGCCTTAAAGTACTATCGCACAGAAGTCTTTTCGTTTCAAGGGAAAATTATTACTTTTGTAAGGTTTAGAATAAACGAATATGTTCAAGCGCGTTCTATTGAAACTCAGCGGCGAAAGCCTGGGCGGGCCGGAAGGCAGGGGCCTGGACACTGAGTGTCTGAAAAAATATTCAAGGGAGATAGCGCAGGCTGCGAGGGCAGGACTGCAGATAGCAATCGTCAATGGCGGAGGCAACATATTCAGAGGCCTCCAAGGACTGGAAAAAGGCTTCGACAGAGTAGATGGGGACAGAATGGGGATGCTGGCGACGGTCATCAACTCCCTTGCGCTCAAACAGTTCATTAAGGATGAGGGGATAAACGCCGAGGTGTTCTCTGCGACGCCGATGGAGCCATTCGCGAGATATTACAATCGAGACAATGCAGTAAAGGTGCTGGAAGAAGGCGGAGTGGCGCTAATCTGCGGGGGCACAGGCAATCCATTCTTCACGACCGACTCTGGGGCAGCATTGAGAGCCTTGGAAATCAAGGCCGATGTTGTCCTGAAAGGCACGCGCGTAGACGGGGTTTACACTGCCGATCCGGTAAAAGACCCGAGTGCCACAAAATATGACGAGCTGACCTTCGACGAAGCCATGAGCAAGCAGCTCAGGGTGCTGGATCAGACAGCTTTCGCACTTTGCAATGACGGAAACATGCCGCTGATAGTATTCGACATAAACGTAGGAGGAAGCCTAATGAAGCTGGCACACGGGGAGAAGATTGGCACGCTGGTACACAAATAGGGAAATCATTACAATAATCAAATAATATGTTGACTGACAAAGCAAAAGAGATAGTAGCTGAAGCCAATTCGAAAATGGCTGATGCCGTGAAATTTCTCGAAGAAGACTTAAAGACATACAGGGTTGGCAAAGCTAACCCTTCAATTCTGAACAACGTGACCGTAGACTACTACGGCACACAGACTCCTATCCCTCAGGTAGCATCAGTCACTACGCCTGATGCTAAAACAATCGCCATACAGCCTTGGGAAAAAAGCATGTTGCAGCCTATAGAGAAAGCAATTCTGGTTGCAAACTTAGGCTTCACTCCAATGAACAATGGGGAAATCATCCGCTGCCCTATCCCCCCTCTCACAGAGGAAAGGCGTAAGGATCTCATCAAGAAGGCAAAAGCAGCTGGCGAGAATGGCAAAATCGTAATCCGCAATGCCCGCAGGGATGCCGTGGATGCCCTCAAGAAGGCCGAAAAAGCCGGATTATTCTCTGAGGACGTGCAAGGCGAGGGCGAAGACGAAGTGCAGAAATTGACCGATGAGAAAGTAAAAGAAATTGATACTCTCATCTCAGCCAAGGAAAAAGAAATAATGACAGTTTAATTGCATCTTAAGAATATTTAACTAACTTTGTCCCTCGCTTATGTACAGCACACGATTTTACGCATACGGTTATTTTTACTTCTATTACCAGCAGAGGTGATGGCCGGATTCTGAGTGTGCAAAGTATTCAAGTTAGGGAAATGAATATATGCCGTCCGGTGATGCCGGGCGGTTTTTTTATGAAACGAACTTAATTATGACAAAGAAAGTCGCAGTGCAAGGGTATAGGGGCTGCTTCCACGAAGAGGCTGCCAGGAAATTCTACTCTTGCAGGAAGCAGGAAATCAGCATAGTGGAATGCCCCACGTTCCAGATGGTTTTTCAGGCGATGAAAGATGGAACGGCAGATGCAGGGATAATGGCCATAGAGAACACCTCTTCAGGAGGGCTGCTACCTAATTTTGAGCTGCTAAGAGGGAACGATTTCAAGATAAAAGGAGAAATCTACATTCCGATTCACCAGAACCTGATGGCACTAAAATGGCAGAAATTAGAGGACATAAAAGAAGTGCGGACACACTACATGGCCATAAACCAGACAAGGCCGTTCTTCGAAGCCAACTGCCCCTGGATAAGGATGGTAGAAACTGAAGACACTGCAAAAAGCGCCACCGAAGTCGCAGAGAAAGGGCTGAAGGGCGTAGGAGCAGTAGCATCTGAATTGGCAGCGGAAGAGAACGGCCTAGAGATACTCGCTCATGGAATTGAGACCTACAAGCAGAACTTCACCCGTTTCCTCATATTCGACGAAGAAATTTACAACAGCCGCTCCGCCATCGACAAATCCAGCCTCTGCTTCACCCTACCTCACAAGCCAGGCTCGCTCGCACAAGTGCTTACGATTTTATCTTTCTACGAGATGAACCTTACAAGGATACAGTCCCTACCAATTCCAGGACACGAATGGGAATATTTTTTCTATGTTGACATCTGCTTCGCCAGCTATGACCGCTATCGCCAAGCGCTGAAGGCGGTGAAACCCCTCATGGAAGGGCTTACGGTACTAGGGGAATACCCAAGCCATAAAGTTTTATGAATATATTGCATTAAGTCATGATAGTACAACCTGCAAATAGAGCCAGCTCGGTCCGCGAATATTATTTCTCTTGGAAAAACAAGGAGCTAGCTCGGCTAAATGCCGACAGAAAGGTTCGCGGAGAAGACCCAATCATCAATTTAGGAATAGGCGCTCCTGACAGGATGCCTCCGATGCCTGCGATAAACGAACTCGTGAACACTGCCCAGCAACCTGGGAACCACGCATACCAAAATTACTACGGCCTGCCAGAACTGCGAAAAGCCTACGCAGACTGGTACGCAAAGTGGTACGGTGTGGTGCTGGACCAAGTCAATGGCGTTCAGCCTCTCGTAGGCTCGAAGGAAGGCATTTTGCTCACTTCTATGGCCTTCGTGAATCCAGGCGGCAAGGTACTGGTTCCAGACCCTGGCTACCCTACCTACACGTCGGCTTCCAGACTGGTCGATGCCCAGATAATGAATTACGACCTAACCGAAGAGAATCACTGGATGCCAGACTTCAATGCCATTGAGAAGATGAACCTTGACGGCGTTAAAATAATGTGGGTGAATTATCCACACATGCCTACTGGTGCCAAGGCCACTCCGGAGCTGTTCCAGAGGCTGGTAGATTTCGGGCTGAAGCATAAAATATTGATAGTTAACGATAATCCATATTCATTCATACTGACGGAGCGGCAACTTTCCATCTTGTCTGCGAAAGGTGCGATGGAATGCTGCCTAGAGCTGAATTCGCTCAGCAAAGCACACAACATGAGCGGCTGGCGAATCGGAATGGTCGGCGGCTCTCCAGAAATGGTGGACCAGGTACGCAAGGTTAAGAGCCAGATGGATTCCGGGATGTTCAAGCCTCTGCAGCTGGCTGCAGTACAAGCACTCAGCCAAGGAGAAGACTGGTTCAAGGAGTTAAATGCGGAATATTCAAAAAGGCAGGTGGCTGCAGGGAGTATCATGAACCTCCTCGGAGCACACTACGACAAAAATTCGGCAGGGCTGTTCCTTTGGGGCAGGGTCAAGGCAGATACGCAGGCGGCGAATGGCATGACGGCTGGCGAGACTTTGTCGGAAAAGCTGCTGCACGAGGCAGGGGTTTTCGTCACCCCAGGCTACATATTCGGAAAGAATGGAAATGATTATATTCGCATTTCCCTTTGCGCCCCTGTGCCAACGTTGGAGAAGGCGTATGAGAAGATTAAAGGAATATTATAGATTATGACGATAGGAATAATAGGATTGGGGCTCATCGGGGGCTCGATGGGCATTGACCTGAAACGGAGAGGCTTCGCCGACAAAGTTCTCGGAGTCGAGACGGACAAGGTCGGTGCCGAAGCGGCTCTGCACATGGGGCTAGCGGATGAGATTACGTCCTTCGAGGATTGCGTGAAGCGAAGCGACATCGTGATAGTGGCTGTGCCCGTAGGCACAGCGGTCAAAATGCTGTTGCAGACATTGGATATATTCAGAGAACAACCAGAGAAGAAGCAGATAGTCATCGACACCTGCTCCACCAAGTCCAAGGTAACGCAATGCGTCAAATATCATCCTCTGCGAGGCAGATTCGTCGCCACGCACCCAATGGCAGGCACCGAATATTCCGGCCCTTGGGCAGCCGAGCCGAACCTTTTCGATGGCAGAGCCTGCATATTCGCAGATGCCGAAGACTCCGATCCTGCCGCTCTCGACACCATAGAAAGGCTCTATGACACGCTGAACATGAGGCCTATATTCATGAATTCAGACCAGCATGACGTGCACACAGCCTACGTGTCGCACATCTCTCACGTGACATCATTCGCTCTTGCCCTCACGGTTCTCGAAAAGGAAAAAGACGAGAAACATATATTCGACTTAGCCTCTGGTGGGTTTTCATCGACCGTGCGCCTAGCCAAGAGTTCTGCAGACATGTGGGTGCCTATCCTCTCTCAGAACAGAGACAATGTGCTGCATGTAATTGACACATACCTGAGCAAGATGCAGGAATTCCGAGATGCCATCGCAGACTACGATGAAGCTAAAATCACTGAACTGATACACGAGGCAAATAGAATAAAGAAAATATTAAGATAATATGGAACGAACATTAGACACCATCCCCGTATCGCAATGGGGTTTTTTCGACGAGGCAATTCCCCCTCTCGTCATAGCGGGTCCATGCAGCGCAGAGTCCGAGCTGCAAGTTATGATGACAGCTAAAGGCCTGCACGAATTCGGAATTCACGTTTACCGCGCAGGAATATGGAAACCCCGCACGCATCCAAGCTCATTCGAAGGCGTTGGCTCCAAAGGCTTGAAATGGCTTCAGAAAGCCAAGAAAGAATATGGAATGAAGGTTTGCACCGAAGTGGCAAGCGAAAAACATGTCTACGAATGCCTTAAATACGGCATAGACATGGTCTGGATCGGGGCGCGTACCACCGCCAACCCTTTCCTGGTGCAGGAGATCGCCGATGCCCTGTGCGACACCGACATTCCTGTGCTGGTGAAGAATCCGGTGAACCCGGATCTCGACCTTTGGATAGGGGCATTGGAAAGGCTTAACGCCGCTGGTATCAGAAAGCTCGGAGTCATTCACCGAGGCTTCACTCCTTTGCAGAAAATACCCTTCCGGAACGAACCCGGCTGGGGAATCGCAGTAGAACTACGCACTCGCTTCCCGGAAATTCCATTCTTTGCCGACCCGAGCCACATGGGCGGATCCAAAAAATACCTGAAAGAACTGTCGCAGAGAGCGATGGACCTTGGGCTGGACGGCCTGATGATAGAGTCTCACTGCGATCCGTCCTGCGCTCTGAGTGATGCAAAGCAGCAGCTGGTACCTGATGAGCTACGCACGCTTCTGGAAAGCCTGAAAGTCCGCCAGAAGGCCATCGATGACGTGGATTACCAGAAAGCCATGCTGAACTTGCGCACACAGATAGACATCATAGACGAGAACCTGCTTCTTGAGCTGAAATCCAGGATGGACATCTCCCGGCGCATAGGAGAGTTCAAGAAAGAACACAACATAGCAATAGTTCAAGCTTCTCGGTGGGACAGCATACTGAAATCCATGATCGATAAAGGCCGTGAGTACGCTCTCCCTGAAGATTTCATCACCGAAGTGTTCAATGCAATACACAAAGCCTCAGTATCAGCGCAAAATAAGATTCTTGCGAGAGGCGATGACAAAGAATCAATTTAACATGAACTATACGCCGACACGCTGTGTTATAATCCTCGCGGCATTTATCGCAATGACATCATGCACCAAGAAAGAGATCGGCAGGAAGGATGTCGCCGAGATGCAGAATGGCACTGAGGAGGCAGAATACCTCCCAGGAATCGCAGTGGTGCAATTCGACGATGAGTTGACAAGTCTTGCTGAGGAAGAACTCGACCAGGCCTTCCGGGAACTCAGCAACGGCACCTTCATCAAGACACGATAGCCGTCCCGGCGGAGGCTGGTACTCCGCCCAGTGGACAGGCCCGGCGAGGCAATCCGGTCCTTGAACTGCTCGTTCTGTACAAACATATCACGAAGGTAGCAATTTGATGCGGGACACCCGATTCGATAAAGCAATCAGCCTCTAACGGCACTGTATGGGTGGTTTTGGTCAAAAGTGCGGAAAACAGGAAGGGTCGGCCCGCCATCTGCGAGCCGACCCTTTGCGATAGATATCCGATGATCCGTCCGAAAACGGAGCGTCAGTTATTTATTGTCAGCGACATCCCACCAAATGCGAGTATAAATTTCGTTTTCGCCTTGGGCAGCAATCACTTCCTGGAAACTCTCCCGATTCTGGTCAGTATCATCGGAAGCATAAAGCATACGATACGGGACGGTCTGGATGCCAGCCGAAACGGCCTGATGACCTGCCGAGAGAGCAGGGACATTCAGCCGGCGCCAGTCGCTCCAAGCCTCCACACCGTTCTGCATGAACCCGTTCAACCAGCGCTGGTAGGCAATTTTATTGATTTTTTCGGCATTCGTACCCGTCAATTTAACCGCATCTTGGGCAAGATATGCATCCACCGTGGTAACGAGAGCATTCTTGGCTTGAATCTTGCTCCAGCCCTCTTCATCGTCCTGAATGTTCTTAAGTTCTTCCGCAACACCCTTTTCTTCAAAAGAAAGCCGGATAGCATCTTCGTAGAGAGCATTTGCGTCTGCGCTGATCCAACCACGGACAGCAGCCTCCGCACACATCAACTTAACCTTGGCAGCAGAGATCATCACGAAAGGAGCATCGATCTTGATTAGCCGATCTGCCAGCCTGCTAGGATTTCTTGTGTTCTTGAAGGTCGCGAGCTCGTCTTTCGTAATCCCCCAAGGAATGCCGGTGATAGGATTTACAGAATCCTTGAAATTCGGCTTGGCATAGGAGAGGACACGCGGATCATGCAATGCTAGGAATGCATCCACCAAAGTACCGGTCGGCCAGAAATCACGACGTGCACTCACAAAATAATTGTCGTACAACGGATTGGCATTGTCATTCTCTGCGAGATACGGATATGACATGTTTGAGGCATTGTCAACAATACCGCCATCCGCAAAGGCCTTGGCGAAACGCGCCTTTCCTGTCTCCGGATCCACATCGCTGAGTTTGATGGCCAAGCACATCCGGATGGAAGCATTCAGTGATCTCCATTTGGACATGTCACCACGATAGATGATGTCATAGTCCCCATCAAGATGAATTCCGGAAGGGCTCATCATGGCATAGGCCTCGTTCAGTTCCTTGTCAAGTGCTTCGTAAATGTCTTTGACAGAATCATACTTGGGGGTAAAATTGCCTTCATCGCCCATCAAGGCCTCAGAATACGGGAGCATTCCGAGAGCATCCGTCAACGTCATCATATAATATGCCTTCAAGGTCATGGAGACACCGATCTGATCATTTCCGTCTCCAAAAAGAGTAACGAAAGTCTCATTCTTCGTCGCCTCATCCTGGTTCCGTTGGACGATGGTCTTAAGATTACGCATGAAGAGCCGATAGTAAGTGGCCACACCAAATTGATTGATGTTCAAACCAGTGTACTGGATGTTCTGTCCCTCTCCCAGATACTGTGGATAGATCTGTGTCCAGGGATTATAGGTATCGAGTTGAGGAGCGGGTGAACTTGACATGACAGAAAACGTGGTCCCTTGGCAAGCCCTGATGAACAGGTTGCGAGTGTTGTCCTGAGAAATCTTGTTCGGATCTTTGTTGATGTCCCCAAACTTGCCACAGGACGCTGCCAGCAGAGCCGACAGGGTCACAAAGAGAATATATGTCAGTTGCTTTTTCATACTTCTTATCATTATGTTCAAAATTAATCAAAATCGCCGGGAAAAGATCAGAAGACAAGGGAAACGGTGAAACCGAAAGTCCGGGTGGAGACCACCTGCCCCGTCTCCAGGAAGCCGTAGAATGCACCGACTGTTTCCGAAGGATCAATGTTGGGAACGGCGGAATAGATGAGCCATGGATTCTGGGCAACCAGCGAAAGGCTGGCCCCCTTGAGTCCGGTCCGGGTCTTCTTCAGCACTTCACTCGGGAGCGTGTACGTCAGCGACAATTCACGGAGTTTGACATAGGAGGCATCGTAAGTCGCCTCGTGCCAATTCGTATAACCGCCGATATAGGTTTCATAGTATGTGCGCCCGTCCGTGTAGCCGCTCAACGGCTTCCCGTCGGCATCGACTCCTTCGAGATAGACACCGCCGTTCTTGTCAAGCGGATCACGCACATTTCCACCACGCGGGTTGGTAGCCGCCGTGATGTCTCCGAGTCCGGACCCCATCAGCCACAAGTTGGTGTTCGAGACCAGAACACCGCCGATGGAGAAATCAAGGGATGCATTGAGCGACAAATTCTTATAGCGAAGACCCGTGGAGAAACCTCCTGTCCAATCCGGCTGCGCAATTCCGAAATAGGTATGGTCGTCACTCAATCTGATCTTCGGGGAAACTATGCCGTTGCCTTTGTCCGTCAACACCATCCGGCCCTGTTCGTCACGCATGAAGTCAAGGCCGCGGACCACACCGATCGGTTTTCCTTCCTCGGCAAAATTGTACACCTTCCCGTTGAAGCCCATCCAGGCAATCCGATACGTATCATCGTCTTTCCCGTTGTCCTCCAGTTCCACCAACTTGTTCCGGTTGCGGGAAATGTTGAAGCGGACATCCCACGTAAAGTCGCGCGTGCTGACAGGAATGCCACCGAGCGTAATTTCAACACCTTTATTCCGGATAAGACCGGCATTGATACGCCGCCCCGTGTAACCGCTGGCACCCGTAACAGTCTGACTGATAATCTGATTCTTGGAATTCTTCCTATAATAGTTGAAGTCACCGTAGAGCCTTCCTCTCCAGAGGCTGAACTCGGTACCCGCCTCCCAAGAAGTCGAAATGGTGGGTTTGATGCTGGGGTTGACCATTCTGGCCTGCTCACTCATCGTAACGGTTGTGCCGTAACGGGTTCCAGTTTCAACAATAGGGAAGATTTGGTAGGCACCGATGGTGGAACCGAGCTGCGCCATGGAGGCTCGGATTTTCCAGAAGTCAAGCCAAGGCTTGTCGATGAACCTGTTCAGCAGCACCGATGCACTTAAACCTCCGTACAAATAACTGTTGTAATCAGGATGGAGGGTGGATGTCCAGTCGTTACGGACATTCATGTCCAGGAAATAGGTATCATCGAAGCTGAAAGTTGCCGTTCCGAAAACAGACTGAGTCTTGTATTTCGTCAGCTCGTTCTCGGCCTTCAGCTTACCCATGGAAGCTTCGAGATTCCAGAACTGATCGACTAGGAGGCCATCGCTGGTGCCGCCAGACAGACTTTCATACCTATAATCTCTTTCCTCGCCGAATACCGCCGCGTTGAATAAAAGACGGTTGCCGAAGAAGTGGCGTGCATACTTGACATAGATCTGCCCCTGCAAATCGAAGATACGGCTTTGGCTCTGATAATACTCGGAAACCGAATTATGAAAATGTTCCGGCATCTTATATTCGTACAAGTAGGTGCGGAAATTGCCGTACACATTCCCCCCGATGCTCAAACCATCAATTACCTTGTAATCGATGTTTGCACTGAACACATTCCATTGATAGTCGGAATGTTTGTTAAAGTAATTCATCAACGTGTACGGGTTCATGTGGAACGTGGGCTGCAGATTAGTCGGATCGGTGATGTTCCAAGTCGGGAAAGTTCCGTCCGGGCGCGGTTTGTAGTTCGCCTTCAAGTCTTCTGGCTTCACGTTGGTGTTGCCCCACTGCAGGAACTCCTGCAGGAAAGAGCCCATGTCGCCATAACCTTCGGTCTGGGTGTTGTGCAGACGCTGGAATGTGTATTTCCAGTCCAGGCTGACGGAGAGTTTTTCGGTTACGTCGAAAGAAGACTTTATATTGATGTTGCGCCGGACGGCGTCCGAATTTTCATGGACACCGGTCCGATTCATATTAGTAAAGGAGATACGGGTGTTGTAGCCTTTTCCGGCCTTGGCGAAAGCGACGTTTGTCGTGTTCGTGATACCCGTGCGGTAAAATTTGTTGAGATCCAGCCCGAACTCCCAAGGAGCGGTCTGCCCATAACGTGGATCATCCTTGTCCCAAGCGTACCAAGGAATGTATGGTCGACCGTCGAAACGAGGGCCCCAGGAGGCATCGTCACCGTAGTCGTAATAACGCTGTCCGTCCAAAGCCTTCAACCCCGGATCATCCGTAGCAGGATCGAAATGGTAAACGGGCATCTCGTCATTGTCGTAGCCATAGCCACCGCCGTACAGTTTCTGTAGTTTGGCATGGATATTTGCTCTCTCGAACATCGTCGTGTGGGTCACGGACAACGAAGATTCTCCGGCCTTCGCCGACTTCGTGGTGATGATGATCGCACCGTTTCCCCCTTGAGAGCCATACACCGAGGTGGCGGCGGGACCTTTAAGAACGTTCACGCTCTCTACATCGTCCATATTGACGGCGTTCTTGTTCGTGATGACACCGTCCACGACATATATAGGTTCAGCACCGATGTTGTCGTAAAGTGAAGTGGTTCCACGAAGTACAATGCTTCCCGCATCGAAGTTCGCACCAGAGCCCCCGACGAAGCGAGCACCGGAAATCTTTCCGACAAGCGCATTGTTCAGTCCGGTCTGACGGGTTTTCAGCAGCTCGTCAGCCTTGACTTCCTGGGATGCATAGCCGATGGATTTACGCTCACGCTTCATGCCCATGGCCGTCACGACAACTTCATTCAATGTCTGGGAGTCGGTCACCAATTGCACACGCATCGGAGTTCTCTCCGCACGTAAGGACTTCGGCTGATAGCCGAGCATGATGAAGTCCAACATCGACTCTGACGGAACCTGAAGCGAGAATTTGCCGTCTGCGAGGGTTGTCGTTCCAACCGATGTACTTCCATGGAGCGTCACAAACACTCCGGGAATCGGCTGTCCGTTCTCGTCCACGACTGTCCCGCTCACGCTCACGTTCTGAGCGGAGGCAAAGAGACACGTAAGCAGAAGGACTGCAGACAAAATAAATAGTTTACCTTTCATAAATGTTAAAAATTAAGTGTGGTCTTCTCGTAATATCCCCATCCCCTTTTCAGGGAAAAGCATTTCCGTACTGCCTATTTAGAGGTAGGGTTTCCACCTCCGATGGCCTTGTTGTAGAGGGTCTCTCTTTCAGGGAAGACGTAAGTCCATCCGTTATTCTCGTCAACACCGATCTCGATGGCGATGGAATCGTGGATGTTGCCGCCCTTGCTGAGTCCCTTTCTGTTGATAGGAAGCTTCCAGCGCTTGTAGTCGCTGAATCCGAATCCCTCACCCCAGAGCTCGAGCTCGCGGTAGTTCCTGATGTCCTTGAGCAGGGCCTCGCCTGTGGTGGTGCAGTTGTAGGTAGTTCTGCCGGTCTCAACGTTCAACTTGTTGAGGGCCGCTTGAGCGGCGCTCTCGTTTCCGAGGTAGTAGTTTGCCTCGGCCTCGATGAGAACCATCTCGGAGGTTCTGATGAAAGCTAAGTAGCCTACGCCAGGAGTTCCGAAAGTGTAGTACTTGAGGTGGTCTCCAAGCCTGTAGTAACCAGGTGCGTAAGGAGCGGTAAACCCTTTGACGGCCTTGCTTGCGACATAAGCCTTAATCTCTTTGTAAAGGTTCTCGTTCTTGACAACTTTCTTGTTGCTCTCAACTGTGAATCCGAGGTAGCCCTGGCCTTTGTCAACATCCCCGTCCTTGTAGGAAGGAAACTTGTCAGTTGTCAGGAACAGAGCCTTGCGGACATCGTTGTTGTCTGTAATCTCGTCTGTGAGTTCGGTGTTGATCCCACCGGCTCCGTTAGCTGAATTTGAAGCGTAGTAGCCGTTGCAGGAGAACATAGTTCCATAAGTCCAGTACCACTGGTTCTCGGTCTCGTCTCCGAAACTTCCGAAGATCCACTCGCTGTTCGGCTTGCAGAAACCGTCGTTGTAAGCTTCGCCTTTCACGAGAGGGTAGCCGTCCTCGGCGAGTTTCGCTTCAGAGAGCGCCTTGGAGTAGTCCTGCCTGGTGAGGGCGGCTCTTGCATAGACAGCGTGAGCCACATTGACGTTAGGAATCCAGACATCGCCTTTCTCGCGTGTGACGCTTGTCTTGCCGAATTCGGCGATAGCCTCCTCGCAGTCGACGTAAATCTGGGCATAGACCTCGCTTTGAGTTGCTACAGGGAGGTCACCAGTTGACTCGTCGAGCCTGAGCGGAACGCCATCAGAGGATCCGTTGCCTGAGTCCGCCCAGCGTTTTGCATAGTACTGCATTAACTTCTGGTAGCCGTAAGCTCTGAACGTCAAAGCCGCTCCCTTGACGAATGACTTCTCCTCGTCAGTGGCGGAGCTGACGCCGATCTTCGCAAGGATTGTGTTGGCCTGCCCGATGATGTTGTAGTAGTAGTACCAGGCGTAGTAGTTGTATTTTATTGACTTGTTGTTGCAGAACCCCATATTATGAACATCAGACCAACCTGAGGCGTAGGCGTTGTAGGTGTAGTTCTGGCTCGGATAGTTCTCGAAGAGTCTGATCACGGCGTTCTCTCCGCAGTCTCCCTGACCTCCCATATACTGCTGGGAACACATTGTCTGAGCGATTCCGTTCAGCGATGCGTAGGCGTTCTGGAAGTTGGTGACAGCGAGTTCCGCGCTCACGGAGTCTGTCGGAGCTGTGTCAAGATAGTCCTTCTCACATCCTGACACGATGGCCGCTCCGGCTGCGAATATACCTATTATTTTAACTAAATATTTCATATTCAATTATTTATTTGATGGTTTAGATTAAAGATCAAGAGTTACACCAATGTTGAACACACGCGCTGTTCCGTAAGTGTCGTCTGATGATCCGGTGAAAGAGTACTGAGGGTTCATACCCTTGAGGGACGTGACGGTGACAAGGTTCTCCACGCTGGCGTTGAGGAGGATGCCCTTGACGTTAATCTTGTCAGTCAGCCTCTTAGGAATGCGGTAGCCGAGGTTAATGTTCTTCACGACGAAATAGGAAGCGTCCTGAAGCCAACGGCTGCCGGCGGCGTTGTTGAACTTGCTCCTCTCGAAATCGACGATCGGAATTCCGTTAGGATCGATCCTGTTAGCCTCTGTCATTCCTGAAGGCTGTGCAGTCCAGGACTTGAGGATGTCCTTGTGGTTCTGTCTTGCGCTGGATGCGCTGTTAGTGGACATTAGGCTGGCGTAGGAGCCATCGTAAACCTTTCCGCCGAGGCTGTAGGTGAAGAGGGCGCTAAGGGTGAAGTTCTTCCATGTGAGGGAAGTGTTGAACGAACCGTATACCCAAGGAATCGCAGAACCGCACCAGTCGCGAAGAGCGTAGTTGTAGTCGTAGGTGTAGTCCGTGCCGTTGATGGTCACAAGTTCGTTGGCTTTCTTAGCCTTCTCCTTCATCTCGGTGTCGATTTTGTAGAGTGAGTAACCGTTGGTCTGGTCAACTCCGACGAAGTTGTAGGCGTAGAACTCATAGACTGAGTGTCCTTCCTCGTACCTGCGTATGTTGCTGACGGTAATCGGCTCGTGATTAGGGAGTGTGATGATTTTGTTCTTGAGGAATGTGGCATCAAGCCCTACGTTCCAAAGCCAGTGGCCGTTTCTGATGACATCCACGTCCGTTGAAAACTCGATGCCGCGGTTGGAAACAGAACCGATATTCTTGCTGATTGTCATATTCCAACCGTCCCCGTGAGACCAGGATCCGGCCGAGAGAGGAAGCGGAACGTCGAAGAGAAGATCCTTGGATCTCTTGTCGAAGTAGCCTAAGCTGAAGTTGACTCTGTCGAACGCGCGTCCTTCAACAGCAATGTCGATTGTCTGGGTCGTCTCCCAACTGATGTCGTCGGCGGCGAGACTCTTTTTCATAAGGGATGTCTTTCCTCCATTCTTGTCGATTTCGTACAGAGCCTGATAGCCGTAGAAACCTACGCTGGCATCATTGCCGACCTCTCCGTAGGCGGCGCGGAGCTTGAGGGCGTCGATCTTGTCAACGTTCTCCATAAAGCTTTCCTTCTTGATGTTCCAGTTCGCTCCGACTGAGAAGAAGTTACCCCAGCGGTTGTCTGGATGGAATCTTGATGAACCGTCACGACGGAACGATGCGTCGAAGAAGTACTTCTCCGCAAAGTTGTAGCGGACGCGTGCGAGGTAGGACTCTACTCTGTAGTTGTCGTTTGAGCCTGTCGTGTAGGAATCGGTGAGGAAGTTGCCAAGGACTATGTTGCCTGGAACCGCCATATTCGTGTTCATCGAGCTTTGGTACTTGCGGAGGTAAGAGTAGTTCTCGTGACCGGCGAGAACGTCGACGTGGTGAAGTCCGAAGTCGCGTTCCCAGGTCAGCATCTCCGAAAGGGTGTAGTCGTAATAGCGGTAATGGGTGTCGGTGAAACGTCCGTTATTCGTGGCTCCGTCGCCGATTTCAGGGTTGTTGTACTTCTCTGTGGCAGTGGTGGAGTGGTTCACGATTCCCTTCACTGTGGCGGAGAATCCGTAAGGCAGGGTGACTGTGGCGAATGCTTGGCCGCCCAGCACGTTGCGGTGCGAGTTCTGTTTGTCGATTCTGAGCTCGTAGGCGACGTTTCTGTTGTCCAGATAGTCGGCTACGGTGTCATACTGCTTCTCTCCTTTGGCGTCAAGGGCGAATGAGCCGTCGGCGTTGTGGAGGTAGTAAGGGTAGATAGGTGCGGTGTATCTCGCGATGTAGAACGGATTGGCGTAGAAGCTTCCCGTAGCATTTTCGTTGAAGTTCCTCTCGGAGACTGTGGCGTGCACGTTGACTCCGGTCTTGAACCATTTATTAGGTGTGAAGGTCGTGTTGATACGTCCTGTCATTCTCTCATAGTCGCTGGCCACGATGTAGCCCTGCTCATTGGTGTAGCCGAGGGAGGCATAAACATTGAACTTGCTGGAAGCCACGCTGCCGGACACTGAGTAGTCCTGGCGGTAGCCGGTGCGCTCTACGGCGTCGAACCAGTTGAGGTCGTTATAGACGCTCTTTCTCTTCGCGACGAGCTTTCCGTTGGCATCGAACAAGGCGTTGTTCGCTCCATCGTAGATGTTCAGCTTGGCGTAGTCAGCGATAAGATGCTCAGTGGCGTAGGTTCCGGCCGCTGTAGCGTCAAGGTTGAGGGAACTGTGCATAGCGTAGTTCCTCATCGCTGTCCAGGAAACCTCCATCCATTCGTCAGAATTGAGGGTCTCGTATTCAGGAAGACCACGGGTGTAAACACCTTGGTTGATCTTTACTGTGATGGAAGGCTCGGTCGAGCCTTTTCCGCTCTTGGTGGTAATGAGTACAACTCCGTTGGCGGCGCGGTTACCGTAAAGGGCGGCAGACGCGGCATCCTTCAGGACGGAGATGCTGGCGATGTCGGCAGGGTTAATCTCGGCGATGTTGCCCTCGAACGGCGCTCCATCGACAACAAACAGCGGAGTGTTGGATCCGTTGACGGAACCGAATCCTCGGATTCGGATCGTCGGCGCGGCTCCAGGCTCACCGTAAGTGTTGTTGACCTGCACGCCAGGTGCGGCTCCTTCCAAAGCTCCTGTAGCGGAGGTGGTTGTGCGGAGCTCGAGTTTCTTCTCGTCGATCTGTGAGACGGATCCAGTGATGGATTCCCTCTTCTGAGTACCATAGGCAACAACGACAGTCTCGTTGATCAAGTTGGCTTCCGTAAGCAGTGTGACTGACACGTACGGAGCTATATTCACGGTCTGAGCCTTCATTCCAAGGAAAGAGACCTCAAGCTTTGTGGCGTTGGCCGGAACATTGAAGAGGGAGAACTTTCCGTTGGCATCTGCGTAGGTGCCGATCGTCGTCCCAGAGACAATGATGGATGCACCGGCTACCGGGCGGCCGTCATCCGAGTTCACTACTCCAGAGACATTCTGAGTCTGAGCCAGAGCCGTACCTATGCTGACGCACAGCCACAGAGCTAATAATAATACTTTTTTACCCATAAGCTTAAAACTTAACTTTAAAAAACAATAAATTTCAATGATTGAGGAATCAAAGGCCTAAGCCATCAATTCTCAGGTACTAATTGAATTCCTTTTAGCAAAGAAAATAATTTATTCAGAAATATACAAGACACTTACAAGCAAAGAATAAGAAAATTATAACGTTTTATTAATATATTTTTGCTTTTGCTGATGAAACTTTAATAAAAAATCATTATTTGTTTCACTCAATCAACAATAAAACAAAATATTCATTATTCATCATTAGAATATTTCAAATTTCCATGCTCCTAGCCATCTTGTCTATGCATTTTTTCTTTTGAGCAATGTCTGGATGCACATAAAGATTCAACGTAGTGCTTATGTCAGCATGTCCAAGGATTGAGCTGATAGTCTTGTAATCGCACCCAGCCTCTATGCATCTTGTCGCAAAGCTGTGGCGGAGGCCATGAAATTTCACTTTCTGAACCCCAAGCATTTTCAGCAGGCGTAGATAGTATGCCCTGTACGATCTGGGTTCGAGAGGCCTCTGCCCATTGGTCAGGAAATAATTATCTTCGTTAATTATTTTCTTTAAAGGCTTAAGTATTCTCAGCAAACTGCGGCTGATCGGAATGTCTCTTAAAGAAGAGACGGTTTTCGGCGTGCCGATTAGCAGTTCAGTCCTTCTCTGCCCATCCTCTATTATATATATTCTTTCAATGATCCGCCTTACATGGAATATCCCATATTCAAGATCTATGTCCTTCCATTTCAGTGCACATATTTCCCCTATCCTCATACCCGTCAAGAGACAAACGTATATTCCTAAGCTCTTTAGAGTAAAGTTCATCTCAATATAATGTAGGATTTTTTTCTGATCCTGTAGGCTCATAACAACAGGGACGTTTTTAGCTGGCGGCATCGGAAATTTGAGGCACCATTCTGCGGGTTCCAGCACCCCGTTCCTGATGCCATATCTCTTTATCATCTTAATCACCGCAACAATGTCTTTCACGCTCTTTCTGCTAAGACCGGAAGAAATCTTCTTGAATATGAAATCTTGCACTTCCGCTTCATCGAGGCTGCGAGATGCTCCGAAAGCTGGAAGAATCTGATTCTCCAAGAGAACGGAATATAACGCATACGTGGATCTTTTGACATACTTCTTTTTATCCTCGATCCACTCGGAGGATAATTCTTTAATAGTTTTACCGTGTAGCATGATATCGCTTTTCTGCGAAATTCGCATCTCTGCAGAGATATTCCAACTTAACTTGGCGATTCCATATATCCTTAAGTTTTAAGCTTATGGGTAAAAAAGTATTATTTTCTTTGCTATGCCTATTTTTTTGCGCAGGCATGGCATCCGCCCAGAATTCTGCACACGGAGTTGTCATCTCCGAGGATGATGGCTCACCTGTAGTCGGGGCGTACGTAGTGGTTAATGGAGACAACACGAATGGCACCATGACAGATTCCGAGGGTAGATTCTCCCTTAGGGACATCCAGTCCATGGCTAAGACGTTGCATGTTTCATGCGTCGGCATGAAAGACATCGATGTGCCGATTGCCTCTGGCGAAATGAGGGTAGTGATGCAGACCGATAAGCAATTCCTCGATGAGGTGATGGTGGTTGCCTTCGGTACTCAGAAAAGATCTTCTTTTACTGGTTCCGCTGCAGTCGTTGACTCAAAGGAGCTGTCGAAGCACGTTACTACCAACGTTACGAATGCCCTTGTCGGAAGCACTCCAGGTCTGCAGATTCGTGGAGCTTCAGGCGCCCCTGGCGCTGGAGCCGGCAACATCAATATTCGTGGCGTGTCTTCCCTCTATGCGGGAACAGCACCCCTGGTGATAGTCGATGGCGCTCCTTACAGTGCGTCCCTTAGCAACATCCCTCAGGAAGACATCGAAAGCATAACCGTCCTGAAGGACGCAGCTTCCGCCGCTCTTTACGGAGCTCGCGGAGCATCGGGAGTCATCATCGTCACGACGAAGGCAGGCAAGACTAGCGAAGCTCAGGTGACCTTCAATGGTCGCTGGGGATTCAATAGCCGCTCTGTCCAGGACTATAACACGGTCGATGATCCTGCGAAATACTATGAGCAGATTTACAGTCAGTACTATAATAATTATTACTACACAAAGGGTCTTTCTCAGGCAGATGCCAATGTGACGGCGAACAACGCAATGCTAAAGGCTCTTGGCTACAACATCTACACTGTTCCTGACGGGCAACAGCTTATCGGCATAGACGGAAAGATAAACCCTAATGCCACAAAAGGCCGCTCGTATGCTGCCAACGGCAGGACATATTACCTTACCAATGACGACTGGACGAAAGAAGCATACAGCAACTCCCTCCGCCAGGAATATTCCTTAGGCATTTCGGGTGGGTTCGAGAGAGGCTCCATCTATGCCAGCCTTGGCTACTTGAACGATGACGGAATCATAGAGTATTCTGGTTACAAACGCATGAATGCCAGGCTAAAGGCAGATTATCAGGCAAAAGAGTGGCTTCGCTTCAACGCAAATGTGTCTTACACTAACTCAAAGACCACGTCAAACGCCAACATGGATGCCAGTCTTGGCGCAGGCAACCTGATGTACTATACCTCACACATCGGACCAATCTATCCGGTTTTCGTTCGCATCCTTGATGAGAATAACAAGCCTACGATCCTGAAAGACAGCTACGGACACGAGATGTATGACTATGGCGTATCGGCGCAGAACTATCCTGGAAGCACAAGAGCTTTCCTGGCAACTGGAAACCCTCTCGGCGCAAACCGATACAACGACGTGTGGAGTAAGCTTAATAAACTTAACAGCAATTTCGGCGTAGACATCAAATTGACTAATTTTCTTAAATTCAACGCCACCAGCACGCTGGGATATACCGGAAGTTCCTATTCACACTTCGAGAGCATGTTCGAAGGGGCTAAGGTTTCTGTAAACGGAACCATAGATAAAGAGCAGTGGAACACTATTTTCCAGAACCATGTGCAGACTCTCACGTATTTCGACACTTTTGGCAAGCACAGCGTGAACGTGCTGGTCGGGCATGAGTGGTACGACACTAAGACCTCCGATCTCTATGCCAATGCGCAAGGAATGTTCTCTCCGGACATTCAGGAAATAAATGCTGCCGCCAAGCCTGTGGATTCCGACTCTTACAGCTCGGAATACAACGTGGAAGGCTATTTCATCAGTGCCCAGTACAATTACGCCGAGAAATATTTTGCATCGGCATCGTACCGCCGCGACGCTTCCTCCAGGTTCCTGAAAGGCAACCGCTGGGGTGACTTCTGGTCGGTCGGCGCAGCATGGCTCCTGAGCAGCGAAAAATTCTTTAATGCCGGGTGGGTTGATGAACTTAAGCTCAAGGCTTCAGTCGGACAGCAGGGAAACGATAACATCAACAGCTACTCTTATGTCGACACCTATTCGCTGACATCAGCATCTGACACCAAGATATCCGCTTCTTTCAGAAGGATAGGTAATCCTGAAATCACGTGGGAGACGACCACGAACATCAATGCCGGAGTCGAGTTCAGCTTATTCAAGAGCAGGCTGACTGGTGGCGTGGATTTCTATAATAAGAAAACGTCCGACCTGCTTTTCTGGCTTTCCGTACCGGAGTCTGCGGGTTCTCGCGGATACTATGGCAACATCGGGGATATCAGGAACTATGGTCTTGAATTGAACTTGCAAGGAAGCCTAATCCGTACAAAAGACATGGATTGGTCTGTGAATATCAACATCGCTTATAACAGAGATAAGATTCTTAAGCTGCCGAATCAGAAAATCGCAGATTACGGCGGATTCACGGAAGGTGGAAGGTGGTACAGAGAGGGCGGTCACGTGTATAACTACCTTATCGCCGAGTATGCAGGAGTAAACGAGAAAGGAGAGGCTCTGTACTGGTGTGACAGTAACCCGGACCTTCTCGATGATAGCGGAAACATGGCTAGCAACCGACCAGGTAAAAATCACGACTACACCACTAAAGACTTCTCCAAGGCTACTTATTACGAGCAAGGAAACTCTATGCCGGATGTATTCGGAGGCTTCGGAACCTCATTCACATGGCGCGGATTCGACCTTTCGGCTAGTTTCGATTATCAGATTGGCGGACACATTTACGATAGGAACTATGCTGTCCTTATGGGGAACATCGAAACTGCCACAAATGCTGGAGGAGCTATTCACAAAGACATCTTGAAGTCATGGACTGTGAATAATAACGAAAGCAACATTCCTCGCTCTTTCTATGGAGACCAGTACACTGCAGCCCGCTCGGATCGCTGGCTCACGAATGCAAGCTATCTGAATTTCCAGTCCTTCACCATTGGCTACTCCTTCCCTAAGATGCTTATCAAGAAACTCAAGATGAGCAACCTTAGATTCTACGTGTCAGGGGAAAATCTCTACTTCTGGTCTGCAAGGAAGGGACTCGATCCACGCTATTCTTATGCTGAAAACGAATACACGTCGGTGTATTCTCCGGTTAGAACAATTATGGGCGGCGTGCAGATCACATTCTAAACTAAATTATAGGAGAAGAATTATATGAAAAATACAATCAGAACATTTTTAATCGCCTTTACCGTCATGGCTTTGGCCGCCGGCTGCATAAAAGAAATAGAACCGCAGACAAATTATGTGACGGAAGGACAGTCATCCAGCGCCCCTGGGTCGTTCGCTAACTTCGTAAGCTCGATAACCAACACGCTTTGCGGGCAATTCACCTATGCCGGTGCAGACGATAGGTACCCTTGGGACTATGGCTACCCATCATTCTTCCTTCAGAGAGACGTAATGGGACAGGACATAGTTCAGGAAGATGGCAATGACTGGTACAGCACATGGTATGGATGCGGGAACGGATTAGGTCCTCGCTATATGATTTGCCAGATTCCTTGGACCTACTATTACGGATGGATAAAAAGCTGTAATACAGTGATTTCCCTCGCAGGCGAGAATCCTGAATCGGATAAAATCGCTGGAGCTGGCATAGCATATGCGATGCGCGCCATGTTTTACATGGACATTGCAAGAATGTTCGGGATGTCTACTTATGGAAGGGATAAGTCCACCACCACCGTCCCGATTGTTAAGGAGACCACGACATTGACAGAATTGACGAACAACCCTCGGGCAACCAATGAGGAAATGTGGGCATTCATCATCTCAGACTTGGATAAGGCTGAGACGTACCTAGCTGACTACAAGCGGTTAGACATTTACACCCCAGATCTCTCAGTAGTTTACGGCTTGAAGGCCCGCGCTTACCTAACGATGGAAGATTGGGCAAATGCCGAGAAATATGCAAAGCAGGCTCAGAACGGTTACACTGCAATGACTGAGACTCAGTATACTTCCAGGAAGGACGGATTCAACACTCCTAACGGCGCATGGATGTTTGCATGCCGATTCAAAGACACGGATCCGAATATTCAGATCAATGACGGCGATGGTTCCTGGGGCACGCACATGATTCTAGAAGTTCGTGAATCCGGAATGGGCTATGCTGCTAATTACGGAGCTCCGAAGCGCATCGACCGTCACCTTTACGAGACCATCCCTGCGACTGACTTCAGGAAGAAATGCTTCATAGACTTTGCGATAGATCAGCTGCCGACGGATGATGCTAAAGTGGAAGCCCTGTCTGCTTATTCCGACGTTCCAAATGGCATACTTGAAACTGGAAGCGAGACTAACTCCAAAGTGGTTGGCGGCCTTGAAGTCAAGTTCCGTCCAAAGGATGGGGAACACAAGAACCAGCTTGCTGCTTACGTAGTGTCAGTTCCTATGATGCGAGTCGAGGAGATGATGCTGATAGAGGCAGAGGCTGTCGGCATGCAGGATGAGGCAAGAGGTAAGCAGCTCCTGACTACGTTCGCAAAGCTGCGTGATCCGAATTACGAATACGGCAAGCATCTCGAAAGCTATGACAGCGATTACGCAAAGCCTTTCCAGAACGAGGTTTGGTGGCAGCGCAGGGTTGAGCTTTGGGGCGAAGGCTTCGCAACCTTCGACATCAAACGCCTCAACAAGAAAGTCATCCGTGCCTATGCGAATACCAACCATGCGGATTCCTTTAAATGGAACAGCGATGTCTACACGGCAAGTAACGGAAGCCTTTATCCAGACTGGATGGACCTCTGCATCGTTCAGTCTGAAGGGAACTACAATAAGGCCCTTGTGAACAATAAGACGCCGCAGAAGCCGACTGCAAGCTCTGCAGATTATATTTGGTAGCCATTAAAGAATTTTATACATGAAAAATATGAAAAAATATATTTATGGGTTGCTGGCTGTCCTTTCGGTTGCCACGATTAGTGCTTGTGGCGAAAAAGAAGGCTCTGAACCCGGCAATGATTCCAATCCTTTTATTTTCGTTAATTCCTGCGAGCTTGGCGAGAGCTACGACCCGGATTGCGACGTAGCGATAAGGCTTGCAGTAAATAACGCAACTTCTTCTGTATACTATCTTTCAGAGAAAACTTCCGATTACGAGTCAAGGCTCAAATCGCTTGGAGAGTCAGGCTATGCAGAATATGTCAAGACAAACGGTACCCAGCTGAATTCTTCAGCTGCCACCGGAATTACTGGCGATTCGATTTACGAGACAACCCTAACTGGTCTCTATGGCGACTACACGATAGTAGCTGTCGCATTCGGGAAAGGTTCTGAATATGACATCAAATCCAAGACTTTCACAGGCGTGCTGTGGAATAACGTGGTAGCAGGAACATACCATCTTCAGGACAATGCTGGTGTGATTAAGGCAATGAACTGGGGTGGGAGGACCAAATCGACTACTCTCCAAATTTCCAGCGCAGATCCGAATAAATATCGTTTCAAGGATCTGTACGGAAAGAATTCACATCTGTATTTCACGCTTAACGGCAAGGAAGGCAAAGACGATGATGGTCATTTCAGGAATTTCTCAATGCCTGCTCATGCCACGTCTGCCCAATTCGGGAAGTATGGCACTATGATGATTCGTGACGTGGCGACTTGGCAGGGTGACGCAAGCCTTGAAGGGAACAATCTCCTCTACGACAATAACACGGTTGTTGTATTCGCTCAATATTACGTGAGCGCAGGGAACATAGCCTATGGCTATGACGAATTTATTCCTGAGTAGCGACTGTACCTCAGAAGGCATTAATAGCTTTTAATTGAAAAACGCTCGGTGGAATCACCGGGCGTTTTTCGGATAGTATGTGCAGAAAAAACGCTGCGCACATTCTATTTGCACACGCTCGGTCGAAATACGGTTTTAATCTTGTCATCCTGACGGAAGTCAGGATCTATACGACTAGGACATCTACCATGAATCAAGTTCAGGGCGATGGAACGAATGCCATTAACGCTGATAGTCTTCTTGGAAATTCCGCAGAGCGGTGAGGAGAGTTGATTCGAAGATCTCTCGCTCATTGTCGGTCAGGAAACCGACTTCAATAGGCACCTTGAAAAGACGCTCTTTCAACTTGTCCGGGATCTTTTTGTAATCCATTATTCTCTGGCAATCTTTCTCCGTGGTGGCGACGACTGCCGTAGGGTTCTCCTTGACCGAATGCATGATCTTTTTGATGTCCCAGCGATTGTAATTATGATGATCCATGAAAGTGAACCGCTTTACAATCTTGTAATTGTCACTGAGATAACTTCTCAGAGGAGTGTCTTTGGCGATGCCGGAGAACAAAATCAGATGCTTAGAGTAAGAATACCTAGGGTCGGCCTGCTCATAAACAGGTTCCAGAGGCTTGTAATTTATGGAAGTGAACAGCAATGTCTTGCTTCTGCCTTTCTTATCGATTCCTGTGCATGTCTTGGGATTGAAATCAATTATGCCTAATTTCTCAGCCCATTGGAGCCTCTCTTCGTCAGACACAAACACAGGACACTTCGTGACTATCAGAATGTCAGCGCATATTAGCCTCTCTGGCAAATCCCTCAGCCTGCCAAAAGGCAGCAGATTATCCTTATAGGTAGGGCAATTATAATCTACGAGTATTATCTTGTAATAAGCATCAAGAGCCCGATACTGGAACGAATCATCCAAGACTATGATGTCAGATTTCTGAATTTCCACATTAGCGCAGCTACGTGCTCTCTTGTACGTCTTCAGTTTTTCCGGATGACAGAGAAGGTCGCACCCCTCAACTCTCTTCCTATCCACCGCTACCGTAACGCTAGGGAATTTTTTCTTTATCTGAAGAGCCTCATCGCCATATTCATCGACATTTCCATCCGTAGAAACCAGCTGGAATCCGCCGCTCACGCGCTTATGCCCCCTGGAAAGCTCCGCAATATTGCTGTATGCCCAGTCATCAGAATTGAGGAGGAACCTCAGGATCATCTCGGTGTGGGGTGTCTTGCCCGTGCCTCCCGCAGTGATATTACCAACGCAGATAGTAGGCACTTCGCAAGTGCTTACTTTGAATATGCCCTTGTCGTAAAGAAAATGCCTCAGCTTGAGCGTAAAATAATATGGTGCAAGAATGACCTTCTCCAGCATAGGACGCAAATATACAAAAAAATAGGAAAAAACTACATATCCGCATCATTATGCCCACTTCGGGAACTATTTTATGCCGTAGACATTAGAATTGTCATCAATCGTGCTACTCCCCCATCGCTCGGCAATATATTCAAGTACTTCAACAACCTTGTCAGGATTATTTTCCGTCACAAGCCTCATTCTGACATCCTTGAAGTCCGGAAGCCCTTTGAAATAGCAAGAAAGATGGCGACGCATCTCATACACCCCTCTAGGCACGCCCTTCATCTGCACGGAAAGGGCGAAATGGCGCTTCGCAAGCTCCACCCTCTCCATCACCCCAAGAGGGGGAAGCTCTTTCCCTGTCTCAAGGAAATGCTTTATTTCCTTGAATATCCAAGGGTGCCCGAATGAGGCTCTCGCCACCATTATCCCATCGACGCCATATTCGTCAAACGCAGCCTTGGCTTTGCGAGCCGAAGTTATATCCCCATTGCCTACTATAGGAATATGCATGCGAGGATTCCGTTTCACCTCGCCGATGAGCGACCAGTCCGCCTCTCCTTTGTACATCTGGCAGCGAGTCCGTCCATGAATTGTCAGAGCCTGGATGCCGGCATCCTGAAGCCTCTCTGCCAGCTCTACTATTATTTTGCTCTTGTCGTCCCAGCCTAGGCGAGTCTTCACGGTCACCGGTTTGTTAACGGCTTCGACTATGCGTTTCGTGATCATCACCATTTTATCCGGATCGCGCATCATCCCCGAACCAGCTCCCCTTATGGCTATCTTGCTGACGGGACAACCAAAATTGATGTCGATTAAATCGGCTCCATGTCCTCCGGCAATCTCATCAGCGTGATCGGCCATCTTAGCAGCCTCCACCATGGCATCAGGATCGCTACCATATATCTGTATTCCAATTGGCGCCTCATCATCGTAGGTTCTCAGCTTGTCAATAGCCTTTTTCGCATCCCTTATCAGACCCTCGGCAGGCACGAATTCGGTATATACCATATCCGCACCCAGCTTGCGGCATATTCCCCTGAAGGATGCGTCTGTCACATCCTCCATCGGAGCAAGCAGCACAGGCTTGTCTCCCAATTGAATCGACCCTATATTCATTATGAAAATCGGAGCAATTGCTCTCGCTTAAGCCGAAACCGCATCCATTTTATTATATATGGCACCACAGTTGCTGACTATTTCTCTGGCAAAATTAGTATTTTTGCAACACTTATTTTAATAACTTGTCATGAAAGAGATAAAGACTATCGGCGTACTGACTTCCGGAGGCGATGCTCCGGGAATGAATGCTGCCATCAGAGCCGTCACTCGCACGGCTATCTACAACGGATGGAAAGTGATGGGAATATATCGCGGCTACGAAGGGTTAATAGCCGGTGATTTCAAAGAGCTCACGACTGAGAGTGTCAGCAACACCATACAGAGAGGCGGAACCATATTGAAGACTGCACGCAGCCAAGAATTCATGACTCCGGAAGGCAGGCAGAAATCTTTTGACAACCTCGTGAAATTCGGAGTAGATGCCCTGGTCGTCATTGGCGGCAACGGGTCTTTGGCCGGAGCCCAAGATTTCGCTAGGGATTACGACCTTCCAATCATTGGCCTGCCGGGAACGATAGACAATGACCTTTACGGCACAGACAGCACGATCGGGTACGACACCGCCCTGAACACCATAGTGGAGTGCGTGGATAAAATACGCGACACCGCCACCTCACACGACCGGATTTTCTTCGTAGAGGTGATGGGACGCGACGCAGGCTTCCTGGCGCAGAACAGCGCTATTGCCGTAGGGGCAGAGGCTGCCATCATCCCGGAAGACAAGACCGACATCGACCAGCTGGAGCAGTTCATCAACCATGGCAAACGCAAGAGCAAAAACAGTTCGATCGTCATTGTCTCCGAAAGTCCTAAAGACGGTGGCGCAATGCACTACGCCGAGAGGGTGCGCAAGGAATATCCTCAGTACGACGTGCGCGTTACCATCCTCGGCCACCTGCAGAGAGGAGGCTCGCCTTCCGCAGGGGACAGGATATTGGCAAGCCGGCTGGGATACGCCTCCATCGAGGCCCTGCTAGAGGGACAGAGGAACATAATGGTGGGCATCCAGAACGGTCAGGTAGTGTACGTCCCTATCGACAAGGCCATAAAGAAAGACAAGCCAATCGATCGTGAGCTGATAAACGTTCTCGCTGTGCTTTCAATTTAGTTTGCCAGACTCGAAAATATTCACTATCTTTGCGACCCCTATTTTGTGTAGGGATCGCAATTTTTTATGTTCAACCATTAAAGATCAAGACAGTGGACACACTTAGCTACAAAACGGTATCGCTTAATAAGGCAACCGTAAACAAAGGTTGGGTCGTGATCGATGCCACGGATCAGGAACTCGGACGCCTTGCATCAAGGCTCGCTCTCGTCCTTCGCGGAAAGAACAAGCCTGGTTACACTCCTCACGTGGACTGCGGCGACAATGTCATCGTGGTCAATGCCGAGAAAGTAGTTCTGAAAGGCAAGAAGATGACTGAACGTGTTTACACTCGTTACACGGGCTACCCTGGCGGACAGCGTTTCACGACTCCGAAGGAAATCCTTCAGAAGAGACCTGCCGAACTAGTAAGGAGGGCTGTAAAAGGCATGCTCCCTAAAACTCGTCTTGGCGACCAGATTATCAAGAACTTGCATGTTTACGCAGGTCCTGAGCATCCTCACCAAGCACAGAATCCTAAAGTTATTAAGTTGAACGAAATCTAACACAGCAAATGGAACAAAAAAACGCCCTTGGAAGACGTAAATCAGCCGTCGCTCGTGTTTATCTTGCGCCCGGGAAAGGCAACGTCACGATTAACAATCGTCCTCTGAATGAATATTTCAAGCAGGAGAACCTCGTTTACATCGTGAACCAGCCATTCGTGGTCACCAAGACAGAAGGTCAGTTTGACGTGAAGGTTAACATCGTAGGCGGAGGCACGAAAGGCCAGGCAGAAGCAATAAGGCTTGGAATTTCACGCGCTCTTAGCAATCTCGACAGAGAGGCTTACCGCCCTGCCCTTAAGGCAGAAGGCTTCCTCACCCGCGATTCTCGCGAAGTCGAGAGAAAGAAACCTGGTCAGCCTGGCGCACGTGCCCACTTCCAATTCAGCAAACGTTAATATTGCTGAGCTGATTTATGTTAAGGTACGGTCCGCTCGAAGAAACTCTGCTGACTTCGACATATTTATAGGAATATATTTCCTTCGAATTGCGAACTACCGCAGAGTTGACGGAACCGCGGAAAATTTCGGAGACTGGCAACGCCGCTGCTCTGGAATTGAAGAAAAGAGTCTGAAAGGCCCAACGGCAAACGGCCTCGAAGAAAAAGTTTAAAAACTTAAAAATTAACATTACAATGCCAAGAACAAATTTCCAAGAACTTCTTGATGCACGCGCGCATTTCGGACATTTGGCAAGAAAATGGAACCCTAAGATGGCTCCTTTCATCTTCGGCCAGAAAAATGGAATACACATCATAGACTTGCACAAGACCATCGTCGCAATAGACGAGGCTGCCGATGCTATGAAAGAGCTTGCCCGCTCAGGCCGCAAGATCCTCTTCGTAGCTACGAAGAAACAGGCTAAAGAACTTGTTTCAGAAAAGGCGACGGCAGTCAACATGCCATCGATAACCGAGCGCTGGGCAGGCGGTATGCTCACCAACTTCCCAACAGTGCGCAAGGCTATCAAGAAAATGAACACCATCGATAAGATGAAAGAGGACGGCACCTACGAGAAACTCGCTAAGAGAGAGCGTCTGCAGGTGGACCGCCAAAGGGCTAAGCTTGAGAAGAACCTCGGTTCCATCAAGGACATGAGCCGCCTTCCATCGGCACTATTCGTTGTTGACATCCAGAAGGAAGCCAACGCCGTTAAAGAGGCTAACCGCCTCAACATTCCGGTATTCGCAATGGTTGACACATGCTGCGATCCTACCCACATTGATTATGTGATACCGGCAAATGACGACGCAGTAGAATCTATTCAGTTAATAATGAATATTCTATGCCAGGCAATCCAGGAAGGTCTGGATGAAAGGAAGATGGAGAAGGAAAAAGAGGAGACTGAAGAGAATGCAGAAGGAGAGGCTCTCTCCAATCCTACAGGGAAGAAGCTTCGCGCTCGCAAGACTGCAAAGCCTGTTGATGTAGAAGCAGAGGCTGCGGAAGAGGATGCTCCTAAGGCTGAGGCTCCGAAAGACGAGCCAAAAACGTCTAAGGCTGAAGAGCCAGAGGCTCCTACAGCACCGGAGGCCGAAAGCCAAGCAGAAGAACCAAAAGCTGAATGATTTTTTTTATAAAGGAGAACGAAAAATGGCAATTTCCGCACAAGACGTAATGAAATTACGCAAAATGACGCAAGCCGGAATGATGGACTGCAAAAAAGCACTTGAAGAAGCTAACGGAGATTTCGACAAAGCTGTCGAGATCATTCGTGAGAAAGGTAAGCTCGTGGCTGCAAAAAGAGCAGATCGTGAGACTACAGAAGGTGCGGTTCGCATTCGCACAGAAGGGAACAAGGCAATTATCGTATGCTTAGGCTGCGAGACCGACTTCGTTTCTGCAACTGACAACTTCAAGAGCCTCGCAGACGAGATCGCCGACACTGCCATGAAGAACTTCCCGGCAGACCTCGATACCCTCAAAGCATGCAAATGCTCTAACGGACATACCGTTGAGGAAGAAATCTCCGCTCTCACTGGTAAAACTGGCGAAAAGCTAGTTCTCGCTTATTACGACTGCCTTGAGGCTCCATACATTTCACAATATGTTCACAACAACAATAAAATAGGAT
Organism: Bacteroidales bacterium; assembly: GCA_028724885.1. Lineage (GTDB taxonomy): Bacteria > Bacteroidota > Bacteroidia > Bacteroidales > UBA932 > Cryptobacteroides. Next base: position 68,038 of record JAQYTJ010000028.1, read on the forward strand.
CAATCGTAGCTTTCAATAAGGAAGTTTCAGCAGAAATCGGCAAGAACGTCGCACAGCAGGTAACTGCCATGAGCCCTGTTTCCGTTTCTGCCGACGATTGCCCTAAGGAAGCTGTTGAGAAAGAATTGGAGATGTACAGGCAGCAAATCGCTGAGGATCCGAAGATGGCCGGCAAACCAGAGGCTATGCTAGAAAATATAGCCAAAGGCAAGCTGAACAAGTACTTCAAAGAAAAGACTCTTCTTGCTCAGGAATTCATCTGGGACAACAAGCTCAGCGTAGCCGATTACATAAAGGCCGGTGACAAAGATGCGACAGTCACTGCATTCAGAAGGTTCTCTTTAAGCGACTAAGCTTAATACCCTCTTGATATTTAGGCAGACGCACCATGCGATCTGCCTTTTTCGTGTCCTGTTCAAGGCACGAAAAAAGGGACCATTAAAAATCACTTTTTAATCGATCCCTAATAACTGAATAGAGTTTTTTAAGAAGAATAGAGCGTGCATCTCTGCATGCCCTATTCGCAATTCTAACCTAAAATTTCAATTATGAAAACCTTTCTAAAGGTAGTATTTTTTTAAAACAAACTAATTCGTTGCTTGGCAAATTGGCCAAAAGTATGGGAAATGCAGCCAAAAGTATCAAATTAATTGTTTTTGGGATTTTCGCCACTCGATTTTTCCTCAACTTTTGACGTTGATTTCTCATCAAGTTTTATCTGCTTGATGACGACATCGTGCAACGGCCTGTCTTTCTTGTCTGTAGCGACCTGAGCTATGCGGTCAATGACATCCAGCCCCTCCACGGTTTCGCCGAATACGGTATAGTCTCCATCCAGCTGGGCGCAGGCCTGAGGATCCTGGACGATGTAGAATTGAGAGCCGGATGACTCTTTCTTAGGGTTAGCGGCATCGCCTCTGCGAGCAGCGGCAAGAGCGCCCTTCTTGTGTTTGTATTCTGGAACGAACTCAGCTGGGATAGTATACCCTGGTCCGCCTTGGCCATATTTTGCCACGGCTGCCGCAGATGTGTCGCGAGTGAAAGGATCTCCACCCTGAATCATGAATCCGTTTATCACGCGGTGAAATAACAGTCCGTCATAATAGCCGGACAGCGCCAGCTTGGCGAAATTTTCACGATGCTTTGCTGTTTTTGAGTACAATCTGACCTTGATCGTGCCAAGATCGGTGACGATGTCGAAAATCGGCTCGTCAGGGAGGTTTTGCAGTGTAGCCATAGCTTCTTTCTCTTTTTGAACTTTCTGAGCTTGTGTAATGGAATCTTGGCGAGCCTGCTCAATGGCTGCCTCTTCCTGCGCTTTTTGCTGGGTTTTCTTAGCGCGGCTGTTGCATCCCACTGCTATCAGAGCAATGGCAGCGATGCTAAGAGTAATGATGATTGAATGTTTCATAATAGTATATTGAATATAATATGTTCTTTTATCTAGATCCTGAATCAAGTTCAGGATGACGTGGGGGGTCGTTCCGCATGACGATACGTCCTTCCGCATGACGATACGTCCTTCCGCATGACGATACGTCGTTCAGGATGACGTGGGGGGTCGTTCCGCATGACGATACGTCCTTCCGCATGACGATACGTCGTTCCGGATGACGATACGTCCTTCCGCATGACGATACGTCGACATGTTCAAAGATAGTCATTTGAGCCTTAATTTCAATTGCTATTCTCCGTTGAAAAGCATAATTTTGTATATTAAACGGAAGCATCCAGAAATGAAAAATTACCGCATCTTCGTAGAGAAGCACCCTGAGTTCCAAGTTGAAGCAAAAAGCCTTCTGGCAGAACTTAACGAGAACCTTTCACTTAATCTCAAATCACTGAGGCTGTTAAACGTCTATGACCTGTTCGGCTTCACCCAAGAATTGCTAGAGAAATGTCGCTACAGCGTGTTCGGCGAAATTGTGACCGACAGCGTCACGGAAGCGCTCGATCTAGAAGGGGAAAAATATATCGCCGTGGAATACCTTCCAGGGCAGTTCGACCAAAGGGCAGCATCAGCCATCGACTGCGTACACCTAATTGACCCTGCAGCAAATATAAACCTAAAGAGTTCCAAGCTGATAATAGTGGACGATGATGCATCGGAAGAAGTGCTTGGAAAGATCAGCCGCTATTGCATCAACCCAGTGGAATCTCGGACGAAGGACCTTTCCAAACTGACTGACACTGAGCAGGCAGCAGTGAAGCCAGTTCCAGTACTCGAGGGATTTAGAAATATGTCAGCGGCTTCCGAACGCGAGGCCTATTGCAAAAAAATGGGCCTGGCGATGAACGCCGATGACCTGAACGAGGTCGTAAAATATTTCACGGAAGAAGGCCGCGACCCTAACGAGACAGAGCTGCGCATCCTAGACACATACTGGAGCGACCACTGCCGCCACACCACGTTCACGACCGAACTTGAGGAAATCGGAATCGAAGATTCGTTCATAAAGGAGGATATCGAGGGCACGATGGAACTGTACCTGAAGATGCGCAAGGATCTTGGACGTGAGCAAAAGGGGCTGAACCTCATGGACATGGCCACGATCGGCGCAAAGCATCTCCGCAAGGCAGGCAAGCTGGACGACATGGAAGTCAGCGAGGAGAATAACGCCTGCAGCATATTCATAGATGTAGATGTTGATGACACAGTCGAGAAGTGGCTGCTGATGTTCAAGAACGAGACTCATAACCATCCGACTGAGATTGAGCCATTTGGCGGTGCTGCAACCTGCCTAGGCGGCGCAATCAGGGATCCGCTTTCGGGACGTTCCTACGTCTATCAGGCAATGCGCGTGACCGGAGCAGGGGACATCTGGAAGCCGGTTTCCGAAACACTGCCAGGCAAGCTGCCGCAGAAAGTCATCACAAAGCAGGCCGCCCACGGATATTCCAGCTACGGCAACCAGATTGGCCTTGCGACCACACATGTAAGGGAAATATATCACGATGGGTACACGGCCAAGAGGCTTGAAGTCGGGGCGGTGGTAGGAGCTGTTAAGGCCTCTAACGTGCGCCGAGAGAGTCCCAAGCCAGGGGACGTGGTGCTGATGCTTGGCGGACGCACGGGACGAGACGGCATCGGTGGCGCGACAGGCTCTTCCAAGGAACACACGGAGGAGTCTCTGGAGACTTGCGGAAGCGAGGTGCAGAAAGGGAATGCCCCTGAGGAAAGGAAACTGGAAAGGCTGTTCAGAAGACCGGAGGTGACGAAACTCATCAAGAAGTCCAATGATTTCGGAGCCGGCGGAGTGAGTGTCGCAATCGGCGAGCTTACTGACGGACTGGACATTTATCTGGACAGGGTTCCAGTCAAGTACAGCGGAATGAACACAACCGAACTGGCAATCAGCGAGTCACAGGAGAGAATGGCGGTCGTGGTGGAAGCCAAAGACGAGAACATATTCAAGGAATATTGCCACGAGGAGAACATCGAGGTAACTCATGTTGCCGATGTCACCGACACGGAGCGCATGAAGATGTATTATGAGGGCAAGGTGGTCGTGGACCTGAAGAGGCGTTTCATAGACAGCGCTGGAGCGAAACATTATGCCAAGGCTGAAATCGGGGCAGTGCCGGAGAACGATCCATTCTACCGTGACGTGCCTGGCAAGAGCCTTAAAGAAAGAATGTTCAGCAATCTGCAGGATCAGAACGTGACCTGCCAGAAAGGCCTCATAGAGATGTTCGATTCCACTATCGGACGCTCTACGGTGCTTATGCCGTTTGGAGGCGAACTGCAAGCCACAGAGACTCAGGTTTCAGTGCAAAAGCTGCCTACGGACGGGTTCACGAACACCGCCAGCATGATGGCATTCGGATTCAACCCTGCCCTTTGCGAGTGGAGTCCTTATCATGGTGCGGCATATTCAATGGTAGAGGCTTGCAGCAAGATAGTGGCAGCTGGCGGATGCTGGGAGACCATGCGCTTCTCTTGCCAGGAATATTTTGAAAGAATGACATCTGATCCTAAGATCTGGGGCAAGCCTGCGGCAGCCCTGCTCGGCTCACTGAAGATGCAGGAAGAGCTTGGCTTGCCTTCAATCGGGGGCAAAGATTCCATGAGCGGATCGTTCGAGACAGAGAAAGGCATCATCCACGTGCCGCCCACATTCATAGCATTCGGGATAACTCCTGTCAAGGTAAAGAACGTTATTTCTCCAGAATTCAAATGGGAAGGAGACAGGCTGTATCTAGTAAAGCATACTCCTAAGGAAAACTTCATGCCTGACACGCAGCAGCTTATGAAGAACTGGAACCATATTCAGGAAAAAATAGCTGACGGCACGATAGTTTCCGCATGGGCAACAGGATTCGGCGGCGTGGCTGAAGCTCTTTGCAAGATGAGTTTCGGCAATGCTTTCGGCTTTGACGTGCACCTCGACGAAGAGGATTTATTCAATCTTAGCTATGGCTCTATCGTGGTAGAAACCGATGGACACGCGCTAGATTTCGAGAATGCCATCGAACTAGGCTACGTGACTTCAGGCGAGGATGGAAATGTTCTCGTGAATGGCACTTCGATTTCGATTTTCGAGCTGATGGATTTCAACGGGTCATTGTTCGACAAAGTTTATCCTTCTACCAGCAAGCCTGACTTCAAGCGCCTGATGCCTAGGGGTTCGGAAGGCATGAAACCATTCAAGGCTCATAAAGCAGACTTACAATACCATGGCCCTGCGGTCGATAAAGTAAGGGTTTATATTCCTGTCTTCCCTGGCACCAACTGCGACTACGATTCCGCAAAGGCCTTCCGCAAGGTGGGCGCGGAACCTTTCATGAGCGTGTTCAAAAACCTCAGTGAACAGGACGTACTGGATTCAATCGCCGAAATGAAAGAAAACATCGACAAATGCCAAATATTGATGCTGGTCGGCGGCTTCTCCGCCGGAGACGAGCCGGATGGAAGCGGGAAGTTTATCGCCAACGTTCTGAACAACAAAGACATAGCCAATGCAATTGAGCGCCTGTTGCAAAGGGATGGTCTAATTTTAGGAATATGCAATGGCTTCCAGGCTCTGGTGAAATCCGGCCTGCTGCCTTACGGCCACCTTGGAATGGTCACTAAAGACTCGCCTACCCTGTTCAAGAACGACATCAACAGACATATCTCCCAGATGGTCACCACGAGGGTTTCTACAACCAATTCACCTTGGCTGTCTGGCCTCAACATCGGGGATGAGTTCTCAATTCCAGTAAGCCACGGTGAGGGTAAATTTGTCTTGGATGAGGATCTTGCCCGCGAGCTATTCGCCAACGGCCAGGTGGCCTTCCAGTACGTAGACCCTATCACCAATGAGGTCACGATGGAGTCTCCTTACAATCCTAACGGCTCTTACTATGCAATAGAGGGCATCATCTCCACGGATGGAAAAATTCTTGGCAAGATGGGACACAGCGAGCGATACGAAGATGGTCTGTTCAAGAATATCGAGGCTGACCTCGAGCAGCCGCTCTTCGAAAATGCTGTACGCTACTTCCGCACAGGCTCTGCTCATGCCAGCTCGCCTGCGTCTGAAAACGGTAATGGCACCATAAAATATAATTCATAATTTCATTGAATATGGAAAAGACTGGAATAGTGCATGATGGGGTTTCCATCAAAATATATGACACCGAGGACCCTAAAAAAGTCATAATCAGCTTCACCGATGAAATCACTGCCTACAAGAAAATCAAGAAGGCGGTCATCAAGGGCAAGGGAAAATATTGCAATGGCATTTCCTGCGAGATTTCAAGAGTATTGCAGGAGAATGGGGTGCCGACGAGCTTCATAGAGAAACTGTCCGATACTGAACAGCTTTGCTGGAAGACGAGCGTCATCCCGATGGAAGTCATAGTGCGCAATGTCATCGCCGGATCCATGGCACAGAGGCTAGGGCTGAAAGAAGGCATTGTTCCGAAAGAGCCTGTCTACGACCTCTGTTACAAGTCTGACATACTCTGCGACCCTCTGATCAACGATTCGCAGGCACTAGCCATAGGCCTAGTAAACCAAGAAGAATTGAGTCAGATATATTCAATGACGCAAAAAGTGAATGCGGTGCTGATCCCCATGTTCAAGAGCATCGGCATCACTCTGGTGGACTTCAAGACTGAATATGGCCACATGCCTGATGGGAGCCTTGTCATGAGCGATGACATCACTCCAGACAGCGCACGACTTTGGGACATCGCTACCGGCCAGCGTCTCGACAAAGACCGCTTCCGTCACGACAACGGCAAAGTCGGCGAAGCGTACAGAGACGTTTATGAAAGACTGACCAATTGCAAAAAGTGCCAATAAAACACCGCAAAAACATAAACGAAAAGCTACGAAAAACCTCAATATATCTTGTATATTCTTTTTAAATTGGAATTATCAGTTATGCGAAATCTATATTTGACGAACACGCTTTCTAGGGAAAAAGAGCTTTTCACGCCGATTAACCCCGGCCACGTGGGAATGTATGTCTGCGGGCCTACGGTTTATGGAGATGCTCATCTGGGTCACGCTCGCCCAGGAGTCACTTTCGACGTGCTTTTCAGGCTCTTGAAGCACCTGGGATACAAGGTTCGCTACGTGAGGAATATTACGGATGTAGGCCATTTGGAACACGATGCGGACGAGGGCGAGGACAAGATTGCCAAGAAAGCTCGGCTGGAACAGCTGGAGCCGATGGAGGTGGTACAGACCTACACTTTCCGTTACCACGAAGCCATGCGCCAGCTGAATGTGGCCCCTCCTTCCATCGAGCCACGCGCCAGCGGCCACATTATCGAACAGATTGAAACGGTGAAGAAGATTCTGGATGCCGGCTTTGCCTACATCAGCAACGGCAGCGTGTATTTCGATGTCGCCGCCTATAATAAGAAGTATCATTACGGAGTGCTCTCTGGACGCACTCTGGATGACACTCTTGAGGGCACTCGTACCCTTGACGGCCAGAGCGACAAAAGGGCACCATACGACTTCGCGCTGTGGAAGAAGGCAGATCCGACGCACATCATGCACTGGCCGAGTCCATGGAGCGAAGGCTTCCCAGGATGGCACCTGGAATGCTCTGTGATGGGCGAGAAATATCTCGGCCAGGAGTTTGACATCCACGGCGGCGGAATGGATCTTATGTTCCCTCACCACGAATGCGAAATTGCTCAGAATGAGGCTTTGCGCAGTACCCAGGGTGTGCATTACTGGGTGCACAACAACATGATAACAATCAACGGACAGAAAATGGGCAAATCCCTAGGCAACTTCATCACGCTGCCGCAGCTATTCAGCGGCGACAACCCGAAGCTCGAGCAGGCGTATTCCCCGATGACAATCCGCTTCTTTATTCTTCAAGCCCACTACCGTGGAACTCTGGATTTCAGCAATGAGGCTCTAAAGGCTGCAGAGAAAGGTTACAGGCGTGTGATGCAGGGGTACAAGGACTTGAAGGCCCTCGCAAAGGCCGCTGGTATAGAACCAGAGGCTAAGGGCACCGAAGGCAATCCTGCCGATGCAATGCAGTACGGCGAATTCATCAATTCCATAGCCCCAGATGCCGCTGTTCTATCGTCAGCATCTCCTGACGATGCCGGTGTCTCCGTCGAAGCCTCTGTCCCAGTTGCTGACAACGAAGTAATCGTAAAGATATTCAATGATGCTTACGATGCCATCTGCGATGACCTTAACACTCCTATCGCCCTCGCAAACGTATTCGAAGCTGTCAGAATAGTCAATTCTGCCAAAGCAGGCGAGCTAGACCTAACCAGAAACGATCTCAGCACACTACTCACCCTATTCGACAACGTAGTGTTCGGCATGATGGGCCTAAGGGATGAATCAGCAGCCGAATCCGGAGACAAGCATGTCGTAGACGGGCTCATGGATATGGTGCTGGACGAGCGCGCAAAGGCCAAGGCAGCTAAAGACTGGACTACCAGCGATGCCATCCGCGACCACCTCAAAGCCCTCGGCATCACCGTCAAAGACACCAAAGACGGCCCCGAATGGACGATTGAATGACTCAGCGACCCGTAAACCTTAGAGGGTACTCTGATGGCCAGTGGCAACGTATTAATTATTAATATGTTATATTAGGCTCTGAAAGTATCCTGTCTAAAATTTACATGCTACTTCCCAAATGCTCATTCTGGGTGCTTCTGCGCTTGCTTACGAAAGTATCCTGTGTAAGCGTCCCCGGGATACCGTAGACGGGGCATATTCCTGCCGCCACCTTAGATTAGGTTCAGCCATCCTTTCCTATACGGTGCTGATGCTCAACCTATCTGAATATGTGAGGGGCAGGGATTTAGGCGGAGAAGAAAAACAAAATTCGTAAGAACAAAGGGCAGAAGCATGATTAGCATTGATGGTTTGACCTGCGCCCAAAGGGTATATATTTGCAAGGAAGGAGGATATTACCTTACATTTCTGGTTTTATTGCCTAACGATGACGAAAAACTATTTCTGAATATTCTGATGGACGTGTCCAGAGAGATTTGGTTCGATGGCGAAGAAATCAGGAAGAAATGGATATTAGTGCCTGAATAAAACGCCCGCCAAGTTCGGACTGACCGGAAATATTTGAAAATCCAATTTCCGCTCTTTTTCGGAGTTCTAACAAAAAAAGGCACTGCTATTGCATGAGAGGCTGATTGCTTTGTCGATTTGCGTATCCAATTGCGGAAAACAGGGAAAATATGCGAATATCGCACGAATAATAATTTTTATTTGTACTTTTGCGCTATCGTAACTGCTATTACGGTAACTTACATTACGATAAAACTTTTAGATATGAGATTTTTTGATAGAGAACAAGAGTTTGAAAAGCTTAGGGAAATTGAGGAACTATCTCATGAAGTAGCTAAATTTACCATCATTACAGGAAGACGCCGTATTGGTAAAACTGAGATGGTTAAGAGGTTTTATGAGAACAAGACAATGCTATACTTTTTTGTTGCCCGTAAAGCGGAAGCTGATCTATGTGATATATTCATTGACGAGATTCGCACAAAACTCAACATACCAATGCTTGACAGCAAGGGGATGTCTTTTGCTGCGATATTCAAATTCATCATGGAATTGTCGCAAACTCAGCACATCAACCTTTTCATTGATGAGTTTCAGGATTTCTATAGGGTTAATCCATCTATCTATTCCGATATGCAAAACATATGGGATAGCTATAAGAACAATGCCCACATTAACCTGATTGTGGCAGGCTCTGTGAACACCCTAATGAATAAAATATTCAAGGATAAGAAGCAACCACTTTTTGGTAGGCAAACAGACACAATGCAAGTTCGGCCTTTCAAGCCTTCTGTTCTCAAAGAAATCATGTCTGAATATTGTCCGGGGTATAAGGAGTCCGATTTGTTGGCTCTATATACGTTGACAGGTGGAGTGGCAAAGTATGTTGAGTTGTTTATCGACAGGAAAAAGTTTACCGAAAAGAAAATGTTGGATATGTTCTTTGAACGAGATTCCTATTTTCTCCCAGAGGGTAAGAATATGCTGGTCGATGAGTTTGGCAAAGATTACGGTATCTATTTCTCGATTCTAACACTTATAGCTCAAGGTAAAAATACACGTTCAGAACTGGAGAGTACTCTCAATATAAAAGAACTGTCAGGCTACTTAAAAAATCTAAGTGAAGAGTATGGCTTGATAAGTAAGATGCAACCTATTCATGAGAAGTCAAGCAATAAGAATGTTCATTATGCCATCAACGACCAGTTCTTGAAATTTTGGTTCAGATTCATATACAAATATTCACACATCATCGAGGCTGGGGATAATGATAGATTGAGAGCGATAGCAGAGCGTGATTTTGCAACAATCAGCGGTAAATCGCTTGAAAGTTACTTTAATGAAGTGCTTAAAGAATCGGGAACATACACTCGCCTTGGATATTGGCATGACCGAAAAGGCGAAAACGAGATTGATATTGTTGCAGAGGATGAGTTGGATAACAAGATTGAATTTATTGAGGTTAAGCGACAAGCGAAGAACTTTGACGAAACTGTTCTGAATGGCAAATCTGAATTGTTCTTCAAAGCCGTTGGTCCTTTTAAAGGGTACGAGATTATCTATAGAGGACTATGCATAGACGACATGTAATTTTTAAAGTTTCGCAAGTATCTAAAAGCGAAGAGGGCGGTGTGGGATTGCGATGCGCATTGGGAGGAATCACCGGCGTTACAATAGTGTCATTTTTGAACATTTTTCAGAATATTAACAGCAAACAGTAACATATTACAAGATTTTTAGCGAAATTTGCAAGCAATTCCCGATTTAAAGGTTAAACTTTTTTCGAGAGAGCACAAAGACATAGAGAATGAACGCTAAAAGTCTGATAACCCCGCTTGGGAGCTGGAAATTATGGAAAGATTTAATCATCATGACGATTGCCATGATGCTGGCTTCTGCTGGAGTGTATTATTTTGTAGTCCCTGCCAATCTTGTGTTAGGTTCGACAGCTGGTCTCGCCATAGTTATCTCTAATTTATTCGTGGCTGCAGGGATTCCGCTCAAAGTGTCAACTGTAATATTGATATTGAATGTCATCCTGCTATTACTTGCATGGGTGCTCTGTGGCAAGGAATTCGGCGCAAAGACAATCTACACTTCCCTAATCTTAGGCCCGATGATGGACCTCTGGGAGCTTATCCTTCCCTACGAAAAACTGATTCCCGCAGGAGACACCTCAGTAATGGGCGACATTTGGTTCGACCTGCTCTGCTTCGTGATGATAGTAAGCGTCTCCCAGACCATCCTGTTCCACATTAACGCATCTTCAGGCGGCTTAGATATCGTGGCAAAAATCATAAACAAATATTTTCACATGGACATAGGCGAGGCCGTGACTGTCTCTGGACTGGTGATCTGTCTCACTGCCTTCGCAGTCAACCCTTTCCGCCTAGTAGTCATCGGACTAATCGGAACTTGGATCAATGGCACTGCAGTTGATTATTTCACGGCAATGATTAATAGAAGGAAGCGTGTCTGCATAATTTGTGATGAACACGACAAAATCCGTGAATATATCATCAGCACGCTTCAGCGCGGATGCAGCCTCTACGAGGTTACCGGTGGATACAATGGCAGGAAAAATGTGGAAATCGAAAGCCTGCTGACCAAGGAGGAGTTCGCCAATTTGATGAACTATATGAAGGAAAACGGCATGCACTCTTTCGTCACCGCCAGCAACGTCAGCGAGGTCTACGGCCTATGGAACCATGCTAAGAAAAAGCCAAGACCTACGCCAGCAAAGGAGAAATTATCCCAAGAATAACTACCTTTGCTAAAAGGAAAAATATTCACGAATATGAAATTCATCAGTTGGAACGTGAACGGGCTGAGAGCCTGCGCCGGAAAAGGTTTCGAAGACACATTCATTGCTCTTGATGCCGATTTCTTCTGCCTTCAGGAGACGAAAATGCAGCTAGGGCAGCTGGACATGGAATTCCTAGGCTACCATTCATACTGGAACTCAGCAGAGAAAAAGGGCTATTCCGGCACGGCGATATATTCAAGGCATGAGCCTTTGAGCGTGACTTACGGCATGGGAATAGAGGAGCATGACCACGAGGGCAGGATCATAACCCTTGAGATGCCAGCGTTTTATCTTGTCTGCGTCTATACGCCTAATTCTCAGGACGGCCTAAAGCGGCTCGGCTACAGAATGACTTGGGACGATGCTTTTCGTGAATATGTTGCCGGCCTTAAAAAGGAAAAAGGAGTGGTAATTTGCGGAGACATGAACGTCGCCCACGAGGAAATCGACATCAAGAACCCCTCCACGAACCGCCACAACGCCGGTTTCACCGATGAGGAGAGGGGGAAATTCACGGAACTGCTGAAAGCAGGCTTCACGGACACATGGCGCCTCATGAATCCTGGAACCGTGAAATATTCCTGGTGGTCGTACCGCTTTCACGCTCGCGAAAACAACGCCGGGTGGCGCATCGACTATTTCGTGGTTTCTGACGATTTGAAAAATAAAATAAAGGGAGCCGAAATCCACAACGAAATCTTCGGTTCTGACCATTGCCCCGTTGAACTTGATCTGGAAATATGATTTTCTATTTCTCATCTGCCGGCAACTCGAAATGGGCAGCGGAGACAGTAGCAGCAAAGACAGGCGACCGGCTGATATATATTCCCGATGCTATTGACAGAGGCAGCTATGAATATACTTTAGCGCCGCAGGAGCGGCTCGGCTTCATATTCCCGGTACACGGATGGAGACCTTCTATCATAGTCCGCCGCTTCGTTAGGCGGCTCGTCATCAAAGGCTACGACCCCGATAGCACATATTCCTACATGCTGGTGACAGCAGGCGACACAATTGGCCGCACTGTTGAAATATTCCGTGGGGATTTACGGGCAATGGGCATCTGCCTCGATTCCGCCTTCGCTCTGCTGATGCCGGAATCATACCTTGGCCTACCAGGGTTCAAGTTGGACACGCCGGAAAAAGAGGAGCAGAAGCTTGCCAAGGCGGAAAAAGATTTAAATGAATATACCGCAGATATCTTAGGCTGCCATCGAGGAGTGACGATAACCGTGAAAGGCCCAGCCCCATGGTTTTACAGCGAGATCGTAGGCAGCATATTCCTTCACCAGATAATCACCGACCGCAAATTCAAAGTGAATCCGGAACTCTGCATCAAATGCGGCAAGTGTGCCGAGATTTGCCCTGTCCACGACATAGATGGCGGACCGGGCAAAGCCCCCGTCTGGAAGCATAACGGGCTGTGCCTCAGCTGCTTTTCGTGCTACCACCATTGTCCGAAGAATGCGATTTCCTACGGCAGGGCCACATCAGGCAAAGGCCAATATTATTTCGGACACACTTTCGACTAAGACTTCCCCAGAATATTCCATCTTTCCTTGATGGCCTCTTCGTCGAAACGAATGGTTCCGTAGAGGTCCCCGATGTATATTGTACAGTTAAGCAACGATGAAGGGCAGTTGGGCAGGGATGTAGTACAACCAATGCAACCTACAACCCACCCCGTCATTCTGAACGCCTCTCCACGCCATCCTAACGACCCACCCTCGTCATTCTAACGACCCACCCTCGTCATTCTAACGACCCACCCTCGTCATTCTAACGGCCCACCCTCGTCATCCTAACGACCCACCCTCGTCATTCTAACGACCCACCCTCGTCATTCTAACGGCCCACCCTCGTCATCCTAACGACCCACCCATATCATCC
>JAQYTJ010000029.1 GCA_028724885.1 Bacteroidales bacterium
GGGCCCTCCTCCAGAGCCCACCGCAGCGCCCGAACTGTACCGCCGCATGCCGCATTCTGCGGCGGAGGTGCCTCCGTCCCGGTGGGTGAATCGGGCTATTTGCACACCGCCAGGCCACGAACCACGTCACCCTGAACGTTCCACCACGTCATCCTGAACTTGTTTCAGGATCTATTACCTTGCCACCACGTCATCCGGAGCCGATTCTGTTCCTACGTTTGCAATTGGCGGGCAGGCATGTCTGCAGCAGAAGGCGCTACACAACATACTGGCCTGCCACAGCCCCAGACTGTATTAAAAGCCTATGCGAAAGTTGAAAAGCCAATACCTCTATACGAGGTCTGATCCAATTTTTCAGCGCTCAAAGAAAGCGACCTCACTTTTAAGACAATCTCCCCGTTTCTAAAAGCGCCACTGGGCAGGCATAGCCTCATTACGCGCCACTGCAATAAATAGTGCCATGCCCGCTAATTGCAAACGCATTTATTTGCGAGGTCATTCGGGGTGACGAATGGAACCGTTCAGGGTAGCGGTTAGGGATACGTTTGCTAATGTATTTTGCGTTTAGTGAATACCATGACGAGAAGGTTTAGGAAGAGCAGCAGAAAGCATAGGACGCTGATGCGGCCTACGACATCGCCGTGACGAACGAAAAATGTATGGCCATCTCGGAGGCCGACGGATTCATGAAGCGTCTCTTTCTGCCACCAAGATGTCTTCCTAAGGATTTTGCCGGACGGGTCAATTACGGCAGAAATGCCAGTGTTAGCACAGCGAGCTATCCAGCGACGGGTTTCAATCGCCCTTAAAGATGCGTACGAAAGGTGCTGGCGATAGCCCGGGGTATCTTTCCACCAAGCATCATTTGTTATGATCGTCAGCAGCTCGGCGCCTTTCTTGACATATTCGGCGCAATGCTCCGGATACACCGACTCATAGCACACGGCGCAGCCGACAGGAATCGTCCTTTTTACCGAACCAGAATCGTCATATTCATAGAAATTAAGATTGGAGGCCTCTTTCTGGCCGACTTCTCTCCCCATCACTCCCCCGAGCCACTCATCCACGTGACGGAACACGGCTGGATATGGCATCATCTCCACTCCGACGACCAGTTTGCTCTTGTGATATATTTCCGTCCTTCCTGTGCCATCGGTGATCAGCGCCGAATTGTGCGACTCCACCCAGGTGTCGCCATCGTTCAGCCTACGAGCAGTCTGCGAAGGGCGCAGGGCGCTATGAATATATTCATGAGACGAGGCGCCAAAAATCAGATTAGCCTTAGGGCTGGACCTCAGAAATGCATCGAAGCTAAGAAGCGTTGGGCTTAGCGCCAAATCATTCGTGATGACATCGTTAGTGAAAGTTTCTGGGGCCAGCATCAGAAGCGGCCTATTTTTAGGGGCATCTGCCACCTGGGCAATCATAGTGGCGTTTTGTTCTTCCTGGGTCATGCCACCGAACTTATTGTAAGGATCTATGTTCGGCTGGGCAATGTAGACATCCAGACTTCCATTATCTGGTTCAGGCCATAGGAAGAGCGAGGTCATCAGCGGACCGAAGAAAAGGATGCAGATCCTCAGAATGGCAGCTGTCTTGGCCTTGGCATTATATTCCTTCCATCGCCCGCTCTGCACGGCAGAGAGGATGCCGAATATTCCCAGATTCATCGCCCAGACCCAAAGCGAGCCACCCAAGGTGCCAGTTATCTCGTACCACTGAATCCAAGAAGTGCTTCTGGCGAAGGCGTTTCCTAACAGCAGCCATGGCCAGCTGATCTGCGCCCACGTCAGGTAATACCTTTCCCATGCAATCCATGCCACCATTAGGAATATGTATGGCAGGGAGCCGCGAAGATATCTCTTGCTGTATCTGAAAAGCCCGAAGATCAGAGACATCTGAAAAGCGTTTGCAACCGATGCGAATATTCCGCCACCCACGGTCGCATTGCATACCCAGAACGTCGTGGCGAAGTTCCAGATTAAGAAAGCCGAATAATGCCACAGGCAGAAACGCCTCATTTTTGTCTCGGTAGCGATTTTTTCTGCCATCAGCAACGGCACGAGTCCGATTAATGCAAGATAGCCTGTGCCAGGTACAAGAAATGGCAGACTCATCAATAAATCGAAAAGGAGTAATAATATTATTAGATGAACGTTTCTGCTCATGTGTGTTTATGAATATTCAGAATTCGAAAATAGTAAATTTATGGAGCACGAGCAAACTAGAAGTTGAGTTCAAAGCCAACGTTCACCACGAACCTGTTGTCAACTTTTCTCCTCTCGCCATCAACCATGTGCCAGCGATGGTTCAGACGCCAATAAGCATCCACCCTAAGCAGCCTGAATATATTAGTGATGCCCACGCCAGCCTCCATATAAGGCGTATTAAGAGTGGTCATGCCCTTAGGAAACAGCATGTCAGCCTTGCCTTCCGAGTCTCCGATTATGCCATTGTTCTTCTTAGTTAGGTCACCGTAAGCCATCTTGAATATTGCGATTTCCCTTAAATTCATCTTCCGGATTCCCGGAATCTTGCCCAGGAAAAATCCTTTGAAATCATGCATCAGAGAGAAAGTCACCCAAGTGTCGGCCGCAAACTCATAATAATCCATGCAGGCGAAAGTCGCTTTATTCAGGAAGTATGTTCCATTGCCTTGGAAGATGTTCAACATAGGATAAGGCACTGTGCCGAAAATCTTTCCTGCAGACAGGTTCATGTAGCTGTTCCCAACCGGTGGCACCCTGAGCGTGTACTCGGCGATTATCTCTGGGCGGAAGAATTTATAATCATTGTCCCCGAGTCCATCTAGTGCGCCTATCAGTTCAGTGGTGATTATAGGATATTCTGTGAACACATAGTATTTATCGAAGACTCCCCTAGTGATTATCTCGTCCCATGAGATTCTAGTCTCAAACCGCAACTGATTATAGGCCACGGAATTGAGGTTGTGGCCATCCCTGGTCACCATAGACACGTACTTGTTCGAGAAAATCCTTTTGTTCTCCAAGGCCACGCCCATGTTGATGTCTTGATTGACCTCGTGCATGTATGTAAGATTGAATTCATTCACCATGCTCAACTTCTGCCCACCTGGCTTCGAAAGCAAAGAAGTGAATATATTACCGCTACCATATTCATAATCAACCTTCCCAAGCTGCGTAACGTCATGCTTGAACACAGCAAGAAGCTTTCGCATCGGGTCATTATTGAACATATATTCAAAAGTGCCACCAGTCTTAAATTTACCATCCTTCACTCCGAATGCTCCATATCCCATCAGCCTCACCTTCCTGCTGAAAGCCTTAGTCGTGCGAACTCCGAGCTGAAAGCGGCTGCCTTCCAAGTTATTAAATGAATATATCGTAGAGTATGGCCCTAAGCCGAATTTTGGCGAAATGTCGCAGAAGCCTGTGGCAAGCATCCTAACAGTGGTCTGGATGTCTTTGTAAAGCGGCACGTTCTTGATGGAATCCACCATCTGGTATATTCCTTTCTCCTTTTCCGTAAGCTCGTAAGGCCTGATCTTCGCCCAATATTCCTCATCATTGTTCAAGACGTTCTCGCCCAGCTTCACGGCGGATTTGGCATCTGATAGATCAGTATTTCCGAAATCGACGTACCGCGAATTAATATAGTCTATCTGGCGGCGGGCTATCACGGAAAGCATATGCGTGGAATCAGTGAGAACGACGGACAGATCCGCATAGATTTTATCCTGCTTGTAAAACCAAGATGAATCAGGAAGTCTCTGATTCTCGACATCAAGCACAAGGTCACGAATCCAGTTCACGTTCGAGCCCTTTTTCAGTTTGGCATGAACTTCCCGTAAAGCGAAATCCTCGGCATCCACGGCCATCTCCCCATCAAAAGTTGGGGATGACACCCATTTGGATGGGTGAAACCGGATCTTATACGTCTTCCTACCGTCGATGTTCAAGCTGTCTATAAGAAAATAGTTATAATAAAGCATTCCGTTCGAGTTGGCTGGGGACGGAATCTGGATTTCAAATATATTTATGAAGTCATCATAGAAATTTGTCTTCACATGCATGCTGCCAGTGAACTGAGCCGCCGTTTCTTCCTGTTCGATGCCAGAAATGCGGCTTGCCTTGATGACCTCTTTCTTCTGATCTGGATTCGTCCTGTGCGAATATTCAGACGATGTCTCCGATATCATGATTGGCAGGTAGGGCCTGCCAGAGATGACGGAAGTATCCATGTAGTCGTACACGAACATGAAATTCTTCGGCAGCAGCCTCTTGATGGTCTTGCTATCCGCATTTTGAAGGTCCGTCTCTATCTTGCTATACACTTCTGTCGCATAGCCTGCCTGCAATTCCGGATTGTTCCTCTTTTTCCCTTCGTTTATGCTTTTCAGAATGTATTTCATGTACCTGTCATCAGGTTTTACTACAGCAGCCTTCAGCTCGTCTAACGTAGGTTTCAAAGTAAAATTTATCTCGTTGAAGCTACCGACGCTGACAGGCTTCTCTGAAGTCTCGTAACCAAGTATGGATGCCGACAGGATTGTAAGGCTGTTATTCCTTACTTCCAAAGTATAATAACCTTCCTCATCGGTAGAAACGCCCACCGTGGAATTCTTAAAATAAACACCAGCGAAAGCAATGCCATCGCCGGTCTGCGCATCGGTCACCCTGCCCTTCACCCTGGTAGTCTGCGAATGCAGAACCAAAGTGCCAAACATTATGAATATAATGATGAAAAATGTCCTGTGTAAGTTAAGCCTATTCACCTAATCTGTGCCTGATCAATCTTTATCTGCTGAATCATGTACTCTCCATTGCAATTGCTGACGAAAAGCGTAACCCTAAACACTTCACCGCCAGCGTTTAACTCGCCTAGTGCATACTTAGAATTGGCCTTCGATGCCGTATGGATTATATCCATTGATCTCGGATTATGATTGGAGAAGAAAGTTTTCAAGATCTGCTTTGCCTGATTCTTACTGCAATCATTGTTCGTAGAAAGAATGGACACTTCCAAATTATCGGCGAACCATGCAGACAACTTGTCAACGTTGCCTTGCCCGAAATATTTAACGATAGGGTTGAAGACATCGTAGCCATCGCTTGAAGCGCCTGCCCTGACCCAGCAAAACAGAGCGACTCCTATAAGTAATATTTTAAGCGCTGCTTTCATTGCGGCTGCTAATATTGCAAATAATGAGCCACCAGCCATGTTCTGCCAAACACGAGTAATAGAATAAAGTATTCTAAAACAGCAGGTGCATAATTGAGCAATAAGAATAAGGGTAATAATTCTTACTTTCGTCAGGACAGCAGAGGACGGCAAGCTAAAATCTCATTATATTGTAAATGAATTGTCTGTTTATTATTTTTGCTTAAATGAAAATGACTCTGCTGACAATCGGGAAAACCGACGTGAAATGGGTTCGAGAAGGCCTGGACCTCTACGTTTCCAGACTCACTCACTATGTTCCGTTCAACCTGATCGAGATTCCTGAACTAAGGGGCACCGCTTCACTAAGTCATATTCAGATCAAAGAAAAAGAAGGCAGGCTGATTCTGAAAGCCATAAACCCTTCAGACAGGCTGATTCTCCTTGATGAAAGAGGGGAAGAATACAGGTCTGTAGAACTTGCCGACAAGATTCAATCTTTGCTCTTTGGCGGAGGGAAAGACATCGTGTTCGTAGTAGGCGGTGCCTACGGTTTCTCCGATGAAGTATATTCCAGAAGCAATGGGATGCTGTCTCTATCCAAAATGACATTCTCGCATCAGATGGTCAGGGTTATTTTCGCAGAGCAGCTCTATCGGGCACTCACTATAATTAAAGGCGAGCCATATCACCACGAAGGATGAGAACCAGGATTAACATAAAGGAATTATTCGTGGCAACCCTGTTGTCTTCAGCCGCCATCTTGCTCGCATTCTCAATTTCCGTGGGGAACAGGATGAGTAATCCAGATACGGTCGCTCAAAGGATGTCCAAAGCTTTGGAAAAGCGCATGAACCTGCTGGGGCATTACATCTCCACTGCCCTAACTGCTGATTTGCGTTCGTGGGAAGAGCGGAACAACATTCCAGACGACATGGTCATCTACCGCTACTATGATGACTCTCTACAATCATGGAGCAACCAGTTCCCTGTGAATAACGACGACATCAGCAGCAGACTGATTCTAGCGAAGCTAACCCCTCCGTTCAGAGGAATGGGTTCACCACTGGCAGAAATCACGGAGCAGCCTGTCTTCAAGAATTTCGGCTCGAAGTGGTACATCATGAAGGCCGAGACCCTTGGTTCCAGGAAGGTCATCGCCGGGCTTCAAATAATGGATTCAATGAATGAGACACAGAATGTCGGCGTGAATCCAAAATTAGAACTGAGGAGCAATTACTCCATAATTTCGCTTTCCGAGACTGGCGGTTCGCCAGTTATTCTCGAGGGCAAGCCTGTGTTCAAGGTCGCTAACGAGTCAATGCAGAGGGGATCCATCATAGCTCACTCCACCTTAATCTGGATGGCGCTGTTTCTTTTCATCCTCGCGGCGATCATCCATCTAAGCCAGAAGCGAACGTTCAAGAGGCTGTTCTCCGTGATCACGGCCCTGCTGATGGTCCTCGCTGCCGCATATCTATGGGGGATAAACATAAGGAACTACTCGAAGTTGTTCTCCCCTACCGTCTATGCCAATGGCCAGTTCTTGAACTCGCTAGGCTCGCTGCTGCTGCTCTCGGTCACCATCGTCCTGATCATATTCTGCATATTCATAACAAGAAGGAATATTTATAAAAAAATCATCCAGAGCAAAAACCCTAGAGAGGGAATGTTGATTTTAGTCACGTTCAATTTCTTGGTTCTCATAGGAATATGCTGCTACGTAGATTTCATCTTCCGCAGCATGATCCTGAACTCGAGCGTCTGCCTGGAACTTTATAAGATAAGCGAGCTGAGTACATACACTGCCATAGTTTACTTGATGATTCTTGCGGTAGTGATCACTATCCCGCTGATTTTCGGAATGCTGATTCCAGCGCTGAAAAGAATCACTGGTTCGAAGATGAAATTCATCAGCCAGCATGGAGAATTGATCCTCTCCATTCTTTTCGGGATTTACGCTGTCACGATCACCGGCGTTCTCGGTTTCCGGAAAGAGCAGAACATGGTGGGCATCTGGGCTAATCGACTCTCCATCGACAGAGACATCAGCCTTGAGCTTCAGCTGAGGGAGAACGAGGAGAAAATCGCTAATGACCAAGTCATCTCTTCCCTGTCCAACCATGACAACATCAATGGCGTGATTCTGAACAGAATCGTAGAAAATTACTTGTACAGGGTAGCTCAGAATAACGATATCATAATAGAGCTGTTCAAAAAGGAAGACTTGAGCCAAAGAACGATAGACTACTTCAGGAGCATCCTTGCAAGCGGCACCCAGATTGCTAGTACTTCCAGATTCCTCTACCTAAGAGACGAGAGCGGGCATACGATATATTCAGGGAACTTCGTCTATTACAGTGAAGACAAAGGAGTTACGAATATGTTGCTGACCGTCTCGCCTAAATCAAACCGCGAAGACAGGGGCTATGCCAGCCTGCTGGGGTATTCAGCTCCAGGGGAAGTTATCATCTCGTCGAAATATTCATATGGAAAGTATGTCTCTGACAAGCTTCTGCTCTACAAAGGCAATTGCTCTTACCCTACCGTGCTTGACAGCGAGATGAAAGATGATATGCTGGCAGCGCCTAACGGTGTTCTCCGGACTGAGGGATGGATCCATTTCATAAATAAGATCACGGATTACGACCTCATCGTCATTTCTAGGCCGAAGTTCGAGGATTTCAGCTACATGGTCGACTTCCTCATCCTGGCGCTGGCGCTCTTCCTATGCTGTTCTGCACTTAGCATTATTAGTACCATTCGGCGCAGGGAGAAGACAAGCAGTTATTTCAAGTCTAGAATCAATGCTGCAATAATGTTAGCGCTTCTAATGACCTTAATCGCACTTGCCTGCGTAAGCATATTCTTTGTCTATAAGAGAAATCTCGCTAATCTTCGTTCTTCCATGATGGAGAGAGTGAGCTCCATTCAGACGCTCTTGCAGGCACGATGTCGTTATTCGCAGAGTTACAGGGAATTAGAGTCGCAAGAAGCGTCTGGGATATTGGAAGACATAAGTAACACCATGAAGTGCGACATCACTCTATACACTCCTGGAGGCAAAATCTTCCGTTCCACTACGCCTGAAATATTCGATAGGCTGCTGATTGGAAGCAGGATGAATCAGAAAGCATACGAGGACATCGCCGCTAGGCATCTTAGGTTCTGCATCCATAGCGAGAAAATAGGTAATTCTCGCACCTACATGCTTTACGCTCCTCTATTCAATGTTCAGAACAACGTCGTAGCCATATTCGGCTCTCCATACACCGACGACAGCTTCGATTTCAGGAACGAAGCATTCTACCACGTTGCTTCCATCATCACCGTATTCTTAATCTTGCTCATCCTAGCTAGGATGATAACAGCAAGGGCCGTTGATAAAATGTTCCGCCCTGTTTCCGAAATAAGCGACAAAATGAATAAGGCCAGCATCGATAATCTTGAATATATCGTATATGAGCAAGACGATGAAATCTCCAGCCTCGTGAGAGCCTACAACCTGATGGTTCACGACCTCTATAATTCTACTAAGCAGCTCACTCAGGCAGAGAGGGATAAGGCCTGGGCCACGATGGCTCGCCAAGTAGCCCATGAGATAAAGAACCCTCTCACGCCTATCAAGCTGCAAATACAGAGGCTAATCCGAATGAAGAACAATGGCAATCCAGCCTGGGCCGATCGCTTCGACGAGGTTTCCGATGAAGTCTTGAAGCAGATAGATTTGCTGGCCGACACAGCCAATGAATTTTCTACATTCGCAAAACTGTACACCGAAGACCATGTTGAGATTGACCTGGACAAGCTTCTGAAAGAGGAAATAGGGCTGTTCGACAATCACGAAGACATCGAGATTAGCTACATGGGCTTGGACAAAGCGACCGTTCTAGGGCCTAAGCCGCAGCTGACACGAGTATTCACGAACCTGATCAGCAACGCTATCCAGGCGATTGAAGGTGAACAGATCAAGGCCAAAGAAGAGGGCACCGAGCCAATGCGGGGGCACATCATCATTTCCTTGAGGCTTTCCCAGAAGGATGGCTTCTACGATATTGTGTTCGAGGATAATGGTCCCGGGGTAAGCGAAAGCAATAGGGATAAGCTGTTCACGCCGAACTTCACGACGAAGAGCAATGGCACAGGCCTAGGGCTTTCAATTTGCAGGAACATATTGGAGAAATGCAATGGTGAGATACACTATTCCAGGTCATTTGCCATAGGAGGGGCCTGCTTCACGGTAAGGCTGCCAAGAAAGAAAAAAATTAATAACCTTAAATAATTATGTCAAAGTACATCATGGCACTCGATTCAGGAACGACCAGCAATCGGTGCATCCTGTTCGACAAGGCAGGGAATATGATTTCGGTAGCTCAGAAGGAATTCACCCAGCACTTTCCGCAGCCAGGATGGGTGGAACACGATGCCAGCGAGATATGGCAAGGGCAGCTTTCCGTTGCCCGCGAGGTTCTTAGCAAGGCAGGGGCGACCCACGAGGACGTTGCCGCTATAGGCATCACGAACCAGCGAGAGACGGTGGTCTTATGGGACAGGGATACAGGCCTTCCTGTGTGCCACGCGATAGTTTGGCAATGCCGCCGTACTGCCGATTTCACAGAAAAGCTTAAGGCAGGTCATCCGGAATATGTCGAGATCTTCCGTTCCAAGACCGGCCTTAAGCTGGACCCGTACTTTTCTGGGACAAAGATTCGCTGGATGCTGGACAATGTTCCAGGAGTGCGTGAGCGCGCCGAAAAAGGCGAAATATGCTTTGGAACCATCGACAGCTGGCTGATTTACAAGCTCACGAAGGGCCGTGTTCACGTGACTGATTATTCCAACGCTTCCAGGACGTTGCTTTTCAATATAAAGACTTTGAAATGGGACGAGGAACTCTGCCGGATTCTGGACATTCCAATGAGCATTCTGCCGGAAGTGAAGCCTTCTAGCTGCATCTATGGTGAGACCGATTCTGAGTTCTTCGGTGGGCCAATCAAGATCACTGGAGCAGCAGGAGACCAGCAATGCGCCCTTTTCGGACAGACCTGTTTCAAGCCAGGCGAGGCGAAAAACACCTACGGCACCGGAGCCTTCCTTTTAATGAATATAGGGACGGAGCCCAAGGAGTCGAAAAACGATCTTCTGACCACGATAGCATGGGGGCTTGACGGTCATGTCGAATATGCCTTCGAAGGTTCTGTGTTCGTTGCCGGCGCTGCGATCCAGTGGCTACGCGACGAGCTTCGAATCATAGATTCCTCCCCCGATTCTGAATATTTCGCCACGAAAGTTCCTGACACGAACGGCTGTTATGTCGTGCCCGCATTCACAGGCCTCGGAGCGCCATACTGGGATCCATACGCTCGCGGAGCCATATTGGGATTGACGCGAGGCGTAAACAAGTATCACATCATAAGAGCCACGCTGGAGTCGCTTGCCTTCCAGTCGAATGATGTTTTGAAAGCTATGGAATTGGATTCCGGCGTGAAATTGGGTTCGCTGAAAGTTGATGGTGGAGCCTGCAAGAACAATTTCCTGATGCAGTTCCAGGCCGACATCAGCGATGCGCCTATCGTGAGGCCTTCATGCGTGGAAACTACTGCCATGGGAGCCTCTTATTTGGCAGGGCTGGCCGTTGGTTACTGGGCAGATAAGGATGACGTGATTAAGAACTGGGCAGTGGACAGGAAATTCATCCCTGTCATGTCCGAATCAGAGCGCAGGAAACAACTCAAGGGATGGGAACAGGCTGTCGCCGCCATTCGCGGCTGGGCGCACAAATAGAGGATAACGCTAAAAGTAATAAATCATGTATTTCCTGAATGAAATGATCGGCACCTTCTTGCTGGTACTTCTGGGCGACGGAGTCTGCTGCAACGTCAAGCTTGACGGCTCTGGAATGAAAGGCGGCGACACCACTCACATAGCTCTAGGCTGGGGCTTGGCAGTCCTGATTCCCGCTTTCATCTTTGGCACATCAACCGGAGCCCATCTGAACCCAACGGTTACGCTAGCTATGGCCGCTAACGGTACCATTGACTGGGTTCTCGTGCCACAATACATCATCGGACAGATGCTGGGTGGCTTTCTTGGAGCATCATTCCTAATCGTTCTATTCCATGACCAGCTGAAAAGGACTGAAGACTCCGCTCTCAAACGCGGATGCTTCTGCACGGCTCCAGGTATCAGGAACTACTGGCGCAATGCCCTGTCCGAAATCACCTGTTCCTTCGTGCTGGTTTTCGCAATCCTTGGAATCGGATCAACTTCTGCAGGTGTATCAGCAGTCAACTATCTGTTCGTATATGCAATAATCGTATCAGTCGGAATGTCCTTCGGCGGACTAACAGGATATTCTATGAACGCCGCCAGGGACTTCTCCCCACGAGTAGCATTCGCACTCTTCTGCCCAGGCAAAGACAAAGATCCCGATTGGGCATATTCGTGGATTCCATCCATCATGCCCCTCATCGGCGGTCTCCTCGCTGTTGTCCTCTACAATTGTATCACCCTAGCGCCATAGAACGGACATATAGGATATTGAAAAGTCGAATATTATCATTATTTTTGAGTCCGCTTACAGAAGATACAATTTGCTAGATGAGTCAAACAGCGCTTAGGGCTTCATCGGTTTTTGCCGACAGCAAGCCTCACTACGAGATACTTGACGGATTACGGGGCACTGCGGCTCTGCTCGTTGTGATATACCACATATTTGAGGGGCTAGCATTCGCTGCCGGCATTGATACGATCACGTTTCTTAATCACGGCTATATGGCCGTGGATTTTTTCTTCATTCTCTCTGGTTTTGTCATCGGTTATGCCTACGACGACCGCTTGGCCTCGAGCATGACGACAAGCCAGTTCATCAAGCGTAGGCTCATCCGCCTGCACCCAATGATCGTCATAGGCGGGTTAATAGGCGTGCTGGCCTTCCTGGTTCAAGGCGGAGTAAAGTGGGACGGCACGCCAGTAGCTATCTCTTTGGTGATGCTTGCGTTGCTATGCGACATATTCATGATCCCCGCAGCTCCAGGATCCAGAATCGACGTGCGTGGCAATGGGGAGATGTTTTCCCTCAATGGCCCTTCATGGTCGCTGTTCTTTGAATATATCGGGAATCTTCTTTATGTGCTGTTCATCCACAGGATTTCCACCAAGGCACTGAAATGGCTCGTTGCTCTGACGGGCATCGCCCTAGCCGTTTTCAGTCTGTTCGATTTTTCAGGCTACGGAATGCTGAGCGTCGGCTGGACGCTCGATAGCAACAATTTCATCGGCGGATTCTTGCGCATGCTATTCCCATATAGCCTTGGAATGCTCCTTGCTCGTAAATATAAGCCAAATCGCAAGTCCCGAGGCGCATTCTGGATAGGATCGGCACTTTTGCTCGCAATGTTCCTGGTGCCATACATTCCTGGAAAGTCTCCTATCTGCTGGAACGCAGTATATGAGCTGCTTTGCATTATGGTAATATTCCCTATCATCGTCTGCATTGCAGCTTCCGGACATACCACAGACCAATTATCCAAACGCGTTTGTTATTGGCTAGGCGACCTTTCTTATCCGCTGTATGCCATCCACTACCCTGTGATGTATGTCTTCTACGCCTGGCTCATCCGGAATGAACATTACCATTTCTCCGAGGTTGTGCCACAGGCATTGCTGACAATCGGCGTGAGCATCTTGATTGCCTTGCTCTGCCTGAAGGTGTACGACATACCAGTCCGCAAATGGCTCTCCCGCAAATTCATCTACTCAGGGAAACACTAGAGAAACTTTCAGAACGATTCGGGTTTCCATTTCTCCGTAGAACTATAGCAGAACTTTTTACCGCAAATATAGCTGGATTGTGCTGGTAGCGTAGAATAAAAAAGGCTTACCGTTGATTCAGCAAGCCCTACGCTAAGTAGTCCCAATAGGAATCGAACCTATATTTAAGGTTTAGGAAACCTCCGTTCTATCCGTTGAACTATGGGACCAAACGGGAAGAAATGCTTATTCAGTCTTCTTCTCAATTATCTGACGACCTCTGTAGTAACCGCACTGAGGGCATACGTGATGATACATCACAGTGGCACCGCAGTTAGGGCACGTGAACAGAGTAGGAACCGCTGCGAAATCGTGGGTTCTCCTCAAATCTCTCCTGCTTTTGGAGTGTCTATGTTTCGGATGTGCCATATACTTAAAATTTTATATATTATTATCTTTTTTATTCTTCAACAGCGACTTAAGCGATGCAAACGGATTTGTGGCGTCATGCTTGCCCTCGTCGTCATATTCAGTGACTTCCTCGGAATTCAGATATCTCATCACCTCAGTGTTGCAGAGGCCTTCTGGGTGTACCCTCTGAACTGGCAAAGATGTGCAGATGTAGTCATAAACCACTTGGGCTAAATCACACTCACCCTCAGACTCCGGCAAATAAATGACCTCGCGGCCATTTTCCTCCGCAAAGACACCGTCCGATGGCTCGGGGCCGAACTTAAGGCTGAGCCTGAACCCTGTCTTCGTTGGGATGAGGAGTTCCTCCAGGCATCTGTCGCAGGTTACGGTAACATCCCCTTCAATCGCTCCGTCCACTCCTATGAAGTCGCCAGATTTCACTACATCAACGAGAAGCTCCAGCCCTGCGTTCAGAATCTCTGAATTTCCGAATCGTTCAAAGAACTCTTTCCCTATGCTCCTGCGAAACGACGTCCGCCCTTGCTTCAATCCATTCAAAGGAACTACAAAATCGTCTTTCATTTTCCGCCAAACAGATTAGGGAATGCAAAGGTATAAAAAAAATCCTTCTTAAAAAATCTTTATAGGACTATTCTTCATCATCGGCACTTCCACCGGTGCGCTTGCGCTCGGTAGGGTCAAGAATGATTTTACGCATCCTGATGTGATGCGGAGTTACTTCTACAAGCTCATCCTCACGAATATATTCAAGCATCTCCTCCAGACTCATCTTAATTGCCGGAGGTAGGACAATCTTATCGTCGGAACCGGCGGCACGCACGTTCGTGAGCTTCTTTGTCTTGCAGATGTTAATATTCAGGTCCCTATCCCTCGAATGCTCCCCCACAACCTCTCCGCAATATATTTCCTCGCCTGGGTCGATGAAGAATTTGCCCCTGTCCAAAAGTTTATTCATTGAATATGCTATAGCGGTGCCAGTTTCAAGGGAAACGAGCGATCCGTTGGTGCGGCTTTCTATATCACCCTTATAAGGCTGGTATTCCTTGAAGCGGTGAGCCATGATAGCCTCTCCCTGCGTCGCTGTAAGAAGGTTGCTACGCAATCCCATCAGCCCTCTCGTCGGGATGTCAAAGGTCAGGAGGGTCCTGTCTCCTCTCGGTTCCATGTGAAGGAGAGCGCCCTTGCGACGAGTCGCCAGTTCTATTGCAGTGCCTACGAACTGTTCAGGGACTTCTATCGAGAGATCCTCTATAGGCTCGCAACGCTGGCCGCCGATCACTTTGTCCAACACCTTAGGCTGACCGACTTGCAGTTCAAAGCCCTCGCGCCTCATTTCCTCGATCAACACTGAAAGATGCAACACGCCACGGCCATAGACAATGAAAGAATCGGCATTAATGCCTGGCTTGACCTTCAAAGCCAGATTTTTCTCCAACTCCCTGTCCAGGCGATCCTTGATGTGCCTTGAAGTCACGTATTTCCCATCCTTCCCAAAGAAAGGAGAGTTATTTATGGTGAACAGCATACTCATGGTTGGCTCGTCAATGGCGATTGGCGGCAACGCCTCTGGATTGTCGAAATCGGCAACGGTGTCACCTATCTCGAAACCATCTATCCCCACTACGGCACAGATATCTCCACATTGCACCTTGTCTACATTCTTTTTCCCCAAGCCATCGAATACCATCAGCTGCTTGACCTTGTGCTTCTCAACCTGGCCGTACCTCTTGCACAGGCTTACGTTCTGCCCCGACACGAGTTCTCCCCTAGTGACCTTTCCCACGGCAATTCTCCCAACGTAAGGAGAATATTCCAGAGAGGTCACCTGCATCTGGACAGTGCCTAGGACATTCTTCGGGGCAGGAATCTCAGACAAAATGGTATCCAGCAGGAAAGTAATGTCTTTCGCAGGTTTCTTCCAGTCCTCGGACATCCAGCCTTGCTTAGCGCTTCCGAACACTGTCTTGAAATCCAGTTGGTCTTCCGTGGCATTCAGCGCGAACATAAGGTCGAAAACTTCTTCTTGCACCTCCTCCGGTCGGCAATTAGGCTTGTCAACTTTATTTATCACCACGATTGGCTTCTTTCCAAGTTCCAGAGCCTTCTGCAATACGAAACGAGTCTGAGGCATACAGCCTTCAAACGCATCTACCAGAAGGAGAACGCCATCAGCCATGTTCAGCACCCTTTCGACCTCTCCTCCGAAATCGCTATGCCCCGGGGTGTCGATGATGTTGATTTTGACATCATTGTAATTCACCGACACGTTCTTTGCTAGAATTGTGATTCCCCTTTCTCTCTCGATGTCATTGCTGTCGAGAATCAGCTTGTCGAGGTTTTCTGGCTGACGCACCAAGTTCGCCTGATAAATCATCCTGTCAACCAGCGTCGTCTTTCCATGATCAACGTGCGCTATCAGCGCTATGTTTCTAATATCTTGCATATTCCTAAAAATCCTACAAATTTACTCAATTTCAAAGGAAACAGAAATAATTTTTTCAGGAATATGCTATTCCATTGTCATCAAGATCCCATTCACCGCCATTTCATGCTCCCCCTTCCGAGTTTGCAGCTCACTCGGGAGTAGAAGTCTCTCTGAGTGGTCTGCATTGGGGTTACTCTGACTTTAGGCCACCTGTTGAGGCTGGCAAAAATCGGTCAATCGCCACTACCTCTCCCTGTAGGCCAGATCCACTCCCGAGTGACCTGCAAAGACCGAGGTTTCTCCAACTTGCCTGCCGGGAAGGTCATGAACTCTTTATGATGCAAACATGAAATACATATCCATGCCGTTTGTGGGAGAGACTGTCTTAATAATAAAATTACCTTCACCAATACGACAGGAATGAGATATAAAAACGCAATTTTGATATCATGAGGACAGGGGAGGCAAGATGATAATTGCAGTGGAGGCATCTTGGATAATATTGCACATTGTATTGCTTCCTCATTAACCAAAGAAACGAATTCACATCAAAGAAAGGCATCCCATTGGCAAAACTAATTGAAGATATCTTAATTCCTAGAGGATTTGGACTGCGAAGACTACAGGGTTTACAATGACCTTCTGATTCGTAACGGGAATTACACCACGCAGGTCGACCATATTGTCATCTCCCGCTACAGCGTTTTATGCTGGAGACCAAGAATCGCTGTGAAGGCAGCCTTGTTTTGAGGGACGGGAATACGGACAGTTTTATGGTTGCTCCAATTATCCCAAGTGCAACTATATTCTCAGCAAATAGAGTCCGCCAATTTCCTCAGTTCTATCGTCTCGTAATAATAAGTACTGCCGCCATCTCAACCTAAGATAGCGGCAGAACAATTATCGTCGATTATATAGCACTACATCATACTCTTTTGCTGCCTAAAATAGACCATTAAGCATCCTGAGAGAGTTATTGAGATTCCTTAGTTTTTCGCAAAATTGTTCTGGTTCAAATTGAGCAATCTAGCCGCAGTAGAAATATTTCTTCACGATTTTCGCCATAAGCTCGGAGTCTTTGGAAGCCCTCGCCAGGAGATCATGGTCATTGAAGGAGAGAAGAGCTGAGATGATGCCATCAATCATTCTCTTGGTGAACACGCCCTCTGCCTCGAAAATGCCACGTTGCTTCTCAAGGCAAGCTGCAGACTCGGCGCAGTTAGCTGGGAGCGAAGCCAGAGAGGCAAGTTTTGCAGCGTTTTCAGGCTTATGAATATCCATGGACACATACTTGTCTTCTGCAATCTTCAAAGCCTCACCTACAGGCATCGAAAGACCGTAGCGAACGGCCACGCAGAGGCCGGCCATCAGCTGGTAGATGTCTGCAGAGCAGTCCGGGGATCGCATCTCGAAAGTCTGCTTGCCGGTTGTATCAATGTTCACATGAGCCTCAAGTGGATTGGCGGCAGAACACATATCCTTGCCGCTGGACCAGCCAAGCGGCACTCTGACAAGCGCTGAACGGTTGCAGTCGCCCCAGCAGACGTTCGTTGGGGCTTCCTGATGAGGAACCAGGCGGAAATATGAGGTCGGATTCTTGTTTCCAAATGCCGTGATTGCAGGAGCCATCTGCATAAGGCCAGCAATCGCTCGCCTAGCCTCGTCGGAAAGTTTTCCATCAGGGCCTACGGTGCAGTTCCTGCCATCCTTCATGAGGCGCATGTGAATATGCATTCCTGAGCCAGCTTCGCCAACGATTATCTTAGGGGCGAAAGTTACGTCCAGGCCATATTTGTAGGCTAGCCTTCTGATTATCCATTTTGCCAGCAGAATCTGGTCGGCAGCAGTATCGACAGGATTCGGAAGGAACTCTATCTCGTTCTGCTCATAAACCTTCCCGCCAGAAGTGAAGTTTCCGACTTCGCTATGCCCGTATTTCATCTGGCCGCCAGTCTTTGCGATAGCCATCATGCAATCTGCCCTGAAATCGTTCAGCTTCGCGAACGGAGAAGACTCATGGTAGCCTCTCTGGTCAGTTGCCGGGAAAAGCGGACTCTCATCCGTAATGACGTAATATTCAAGCTCTCCCATAGCCTCGAAGGTCATTCCCGTGTCTTTATGGAAAGCCTCTTCTGCACGCATCAGCGTCTGGAATGGAGCGCAATCGAAAGGTCCGCCGTCTTTATCGAAGAAACTGCAGAGGAAACACAATGTTGGAACATCCGAAAGCGGGTCCACGAAAGCCGTCCTGTAACGAGGGATAACGTACAGGTCGCTGTTGCCTGCCTGAACGAAAGACGGGAACAGGCTGGAACCATCCACTCTCTCCCCTTCCGTCAGCACCGTTTCGGCATATTCATAATTATTAATTGCGAAATTAAGTGTCTTCACTCTGCCGTCTTCTGCCGGATACATGAAATTTATCATCTCTATTCCGTTCTCGCAGATGAATTTCAGCATGTCCTCTCTTGTAAAATTATCCGGGGATTTCTCAAGGAAGGATACCACGTCATTGGGGCTAAGCAATACTTTATTATTCATATCAGTTTTAGCGTTTTTAGTTTTAATATCAAACTAGTTCAAGCAAATATAGTAAATATTCGTCACCAAACAATAGGCTTACCAATATGTCAATCACCCAACGAGGGGCGGGTCAGAGAGACCCAAGCCAGAGGCCCCTTTCAAGAAGACAGGCATGAATACAAAAAAATACGCTTGCTGAGCTTTAGGCTGGGCAAGCGCATTTGAAAACTGTACCAAATTAATAGCTCAAGGCTATCTGGATGAAGTCATCTGCCTTGAGGGCTGCACCGCCAATGAGGCCACCGTCTATGTCCTTCTGGGCGAAGAGCTCTTTAGCGTTCGATGGCTTGCAGCTGCCACCGTAAAGAATCGTCGTGTCATCGGCGGCTTGAGCTCCGAATTTGTCAGCCAGGACCTTGCGGATGCAGGCATGTATTTCCTCGGCCTGCTCAGCAGTAGCGGTTTTGCCAGTTCCGATAGCCCATACAGGCTCGTAGGCAACAATGATTTTCTTCATGTCGTCAGCAGTGAAATTGTAAAGGACATTCTTAATCTGGTCTGTAACGACATCGAAATGCTTCCCTGCCTCTCTCTGGTCAAGGTTCTCGCCAACGCAGAGGATAACGCCTAGGCCGCCTGCAAGAGCCAGCTTAACTTTCTCGACAAGTTTCTCGTCGGTCTCGCCATAGTATTGACGCCTCTCAGAATGTCCAAGTATAGTCCACTGGCAGCCTACTGAGGCAAGCATGCTCACAGAAACCTCGCCTGTGTAAGCGCCTTTCTCGTGGTCGGCGCAGTTCTGAGCGGAAAGCTGAACCTTGGAGCCTTTCAGCACTGAAGCGACAGATGCCAGATGGGTGAATGGAGGAGCCACGATAAGACCCACGTTCTCAGGCAGCTGAGCAGATTTCTCAACAACAGCCTTTGCAAGTTCAACACCCTCGGGAACAGTTGTATTCATCTTCCAGTTCCCAGCTACAATCTTCTTTCTCATATTCTTGAATATTTAATAGTTTCGTATTCACTCTCGAAGTCTGCAAATTTAGCATTTTCCCTTTGAATATGAAATATTCGTTTCAACCTCCATCAGCAAATCGCATGACCCCGCATCGGAATATTCATGTAATTAATTAGAGATTAACGAAATACAAAGATGCCGAAGCCCTGAGTCGCAGATTAGCTTGGCGAAGTAGGCAAAATAAGTTAACTTTGCAGCCAATAATAATTCATCCGATGAAAAATTTTGTTGAGGAATTAAAATGGAGGGGCATGATTCAGGACATCATGCCTGGAACGGAAGAGAAACTTATGGAAGGCCCACAGGCGGCATATGTCGGAATAGACCCGACGGCGGATTCTCTGCACATCGGCCACCTTGTGAGCATAATGATACTGAAACACTTCCAGAGTTGCGGACACAAGCCGTTCGCCGTCATAGGGGGCGCGACAGGAATGATCGGGGATCCTTCGATGAAGTCCCAGGAGAGGAAATTGCTGGACGAGGAGACTCTGCATCATAACATCGAGGGCATTCGCAAGCAGCTTTCGAAGATCCTGGATTTCGATTCGGACGCTCCGAATAAGGCTGAGCTTGTGAACAACTACGACTGGATGAAAGATTACACATTCCTTAACTTCATCAGGGATGTCGGCAAACATATCACCGTCAACTACATGATGGCCAAGGATTCGGTGAAGAAGCGTCTCTCTGACGATTCTCGTGAGGGCATGTCGTTCACTGAATTCAGCTACCAGTTGCTTCAAGGCTACGATTACCTTTGGCTTTACGAGCACAAGGGCGTTCGCTTGCAGTTGGGCGGAAGCGATCAGTGGGGCAACATCACGACGGGAGTGGAACTCATCCGCAGGATGCTCGGGAAAACCGATGCATTCGCTCTCACCTGCCCTCTCGTGAAGAAGGCTGACGGGACGAAGTTCGGCAAGACCGAAAAAGGCAACATATGGCTTGATCCGGAGAAGACTTCGCCTTACGAGTTCTATCAGTTCTGGCTGAACGTAAGCGACGAGGATGCTGAGAGGTACATCAAAATATTCACTCTTCTGGATCGCAAGACCATAGAGGATGCGATAGAAGAGCATCGCAAGGACCCAGGCCGCAGGCTACTGCAGCAGTTGATTGCCAAGGAGATAACCACCATGATTCATGGGGAAAAGGAATATGAAAACGCAGTGTCTGCGTCGAAGATGCTGTTTGGAAATTCCACTTCGGATGAGCTGAGGAAACTGGACGAGAAGACATTCTTGGCCGTGTTCAACGGGGTGCCGACTTTTGACGTGCGCCGCAGCGACCTGCCTTGTAATATCCTTGATTTCCTTGCCGTGGAGACCCAAGTGTTTCCTTCTAAGGGTGAGGCTCGCAAGATGGTTCAGGGCAATGGCGTAAGCATCAACAAGGATAAGGTGACGGACATCGAACGTGCCATCTGCGAGAATGACATCGTTGACGGAAAATACATCCTGGTCCAGAAAGGCAAGAAGAATTATTTCATAATAAACATAATAGATTAACCAGCATCTTCCGGAAGTTATCCTTGGCGGCTACGAATGCCGCCAAGTCCGAACTTCCAGTCGGATGCCTCGAGCATAATCACGGAGGAACTCAAATGGAAAAGCAGGCGACGACCAGGCAGCTGAAGGTTGCCAGAGAAATACAGAAAGATCTGGCGGAGATCATCCGTTCGAAGGGCATGGCTGTGTTCGGGGGCGCAATGGTGACGGTGAGCGAGGTGAGGATAAGCCCGGACCTTTCAATAGCCAAAACCTACGTCAGCATATTCCCATCAGCGAAGGCACAAGAAGTCATGAATATGCTGAATGAGCGCAACCACGAGATTCGCGGCGAGCTGGGACGCCGGGTGGCCAAGCAGCTCCGCATCGTCCCGGAAATCGCATTTTATCTCGATTCCTCAATCGACTATGCCGAGCACATAGACGAGCTTCTGAAAAAGTAGCCCCATTCAGTCTCTCGGTCATTTTTCATATATTCAATAAAATTTTCGCTGGAAGGGGTTTAGTAAAATCTTTTCCGAGTGTATTATTGGTGTATGAAGAACGAAGAAGTTGAGAGATTGTTCAGGGAAAACTATCGCAGGATGTTCCTGGTTGCCGTTTTTCTGCTACATGACGAGGCCGAGGGCAAAGATGTCGTGCACGATGTCTTCGAGACTGTCATGAGGAATGGAATCGAGCTGAGAGGAGAAACTGCCTCTGGGTATCTTCTGTCAAGCACGCGGAATCGCTGCCTCAACAGGCTGCGCAGCATGAGAATCAAGGAGAAGGTGGCGAATGAATATGTCATCTTCTCCAACCTAGAGAGCGTCACTGACGAGGACGCCAGCGAAGAGAAGATCGCCACCCTGAATGCCGGAATATCCCATCTTCAGCCTCCTGTGCGCAAAAAAATCATCGAGATGCACTTCAGGCAGGGCCTGAAATTCAGGGAAATCGCAGCAAAGCTCGGAATCAGCGAGACCGCAGTGTACAAACATCTCAGACAGGCTATGGCCAGTCTTCGTTCTCAGTTAACTGATAATGAATATGGAAAAGACTGACATGCTGCTAAAAATGCTGGATAGTCCGAAGGACTATTCAGAGGCACAATGGGACGAGATTCTCTCCGACAAAGAGTGCATAGATCTCTATAATGACATCGCCAGAATTCGCGGTGCGGTGAAGGCAAATTACAACTCGCTCACTGACAAAGAAATCGCCCACGAATGGCAAAAGCTCTCCGGGAAGGAAAACTTCTTGGAGAAACCTAACGGGAACAGAAGCAACATATTTCTGAAAAGCTGGCAGCGGGTGGCTGCCATCGCCGCCGCAGTCGTAGTCGTTTCTGGTTTTGCCTATGCTGCCGTATCGACACATTTCTTCGGAATAGCGTCAAAGCCAGCAAAACCAGCCAAAGTGGAGCAGTCTGCAAAGCCAAGCCGGACACCGAAGAAGATACAGAAAGAAGAGGCCGTAAAAGCGGCGGAGCCAAAGCTTTTCGACAATGTCGTCCTCTCAGACATCCTCGCAGAGCTATCTGACTATTACGGTGTTGAAGTCGAGTACAAGGACGAGGACGTGAAAGGCCTCAGGCTTTATTTCGAATGGAATCCCGATGAACCACTGACGGGAATCATCTCCACTCTTAATAATTTCGAGAGCTTCAGCATAAAACTCGAAGGTAAAAAGATAATCGTAAGCAAAGCTAAGCAACTATGAGTAAATTGCTATCTTCTCTGCTGCTCGGCCTTGTCTGCGTGTCAGCTTTCGGGCAGCGGATAACCCATGATTTCGAGAACGTGCCCCTGTCGGAAGCAATAAAATATATTCAAGAAAGCACCGACCAATACAGCATCATATTCATTTATAACGAATTGGAAGATTTTCCAGTAACAGTTTCCCTTCAAGACGAGCCGGTGACGGATGCACTGGAGCACGTCATCGGCTTCTATCCGGTCTCGATGAAAGTCGAGAATGGCAAAATATTCATTGAATGCACCCACAAGACGGCAAGGCACTTGTCCGGCAAGGTGCTGGACGAGAATGGAGACCCTCTCGCATTCGCCGATGTGGCAGTGTTCTCCGCCGATGACGGTAATGACGGAGGCAACGGAGCAATGACTGGTGGCGGGGTGACAAACGAAAGCGGAATATTCGTAATCCCGATAGAAGCCAACCGCAACAGGGTGGAGGTCAGCTTCATAGGCTACAAGAAATGCAGCAGGTACGTTACTGGAGAGGATGCAGGAACACTCCATATGCAGGTGGAAGCCTTAGCCATAGACGGAGCAGTCGTCAAAGGCGAAAGGCCCGCCTATAAAATGGCCAAAGGAGGCTTTTCTGTCGATGTGCAGCATACCATGCTCTCTCAGGTGGGCTCGGCGGTAGATGTCCTAGGGCAGATGCCAAGGGTGAGGGTAAACGGCAGCGGAGAAATAACCGTAGCATCCAAAGGCTCCCCGTTGATCTACATAAACAACCGTAAGATGAACGATGCCAATGAGCTGAATCGGCTGAAATCCGAGCAGATAAAGAGCGTTGAGGTGATTACGAACCCTGGCGCAGAGTACGATGCCACGATAGGTGCAGTAATCAAGATTAGAACCATGCGCAATACGGATGAAGGCATAAGCATCCGCAATGACGCAAACGTAAACTATAGAATAGACAACAATTTCGGCGGCAGCGAGGAACTCAATCTCAGCTGGCGCAAGGGAAAGCTGGAGCTGATAAACGACGCATCCTGGAGACGAAACGTCATGAGAGAGGACAATAGCTTAAACATGGAATTCGCATATCTTACTGAGCAGAAAGTCAAGGACGAGATGACTTTCGACAACATCAACGAGAATTTCGCAATGGACTATGCCATCAACGACAGCAGTTCAGTGGGCGCAAAGTACAATTTCATGAAGAGAACCAAAGGCGATATCAAGCTAGATGGCAGCTACTCGGTTTACAAGGATGACAAAATGCTAGGAAACATCAGCCAGTACTGGCAAAATGAATATCTTGCCGGTCCAAGCCACCAGGCAGATGTCTACTACGTCGGGAAGATGGGAAAGATGGGCGTTGACTTCAACGGTTCCTACATGTTCACGAAGACCACCGAAGAAAGCGCAGTGCAAGAGACAAGCAAAGAGCTAAAAGGCCAGACTGTCACTTCGGCCTCCGTGATACGCGGGCAACTCTATGCTGCTAAGTTGGTGCTGTCTTACCCCCTCTGGAAAGGCAGACTGAACTTCGGGTCGGAATATTCCTATACCCAAACCAACGGGAGCTATAAAAATGAAGAGAA
Organism: Bacteroidales bacterium; assembly: GCA_028724885.1. Lineage (GTDB taxonomy): Bacteria > Bacteroidota > Bacteroidia > Bacteroidales > UBA932 > Cryptobacteroides. The sequence continues at coordinate 24,087 of JAQYTJ010000029.1, forward strand.
CATAATCGAGGCCTCCGAATACAAGATTGAGGAAGGGAATATGGCAGGATTCGGGGAATATGCTCTTTCGCATGGCAAATGGAACGCCAATGCAGGTCTCCGCTACGAACACGTGAAATCCGACTATTTCGCTTTCGGAGTGAGGCAGGATGATGCGAGCCGCAAATATGATGATCTGTTCCCGTCCATATCCGTCACACGGCAATTCGGGAAGTGGGACTTGCAGCTGAGCATGAACAGAAAAACCAGAAGGCCTTCGTACAATCAGCTCAGGAACAATCTGCAATACGACAATCGGTATGCCTACGAGGGTGGGAATCCGCAACTGAGGCCCCAGATTATCACTTCCGCAGATTTCTATGCAGTGCGCGGCTGGCTTACGTTCTCGTTAGGGTACTCTCACTACAAGAATCCAATAATGTTCATAACTAAGCAGTACAACGACACCATAGCGCTAATTACGTTCGACAACATCAGGAAAAACGACAGGCTGTATTCATCGGTCACGGCATCCCCTGAGCTGGGTATCTACAAGCCACTTTTCGAGATAGACTACGCTCAGCAGTTCATAGATGGAAAGCAGTTGGGCGTGACGCATCATCTGAACAATCCCAGCTTCGCTTTCATCGTAAATAATCGCTTCCGGTTCTCGCAGTCGTTCTCCGGATCGGTTGACCTGTATGCATGCACCGATTCCGATGGCGGCTTCTCGCACGACAAAGGTTATTGCACGGTTTCTGCCTGGCTCCGCAAATCTTTCTTCGGCGACAAGCTATCCCTGAAGCTCTCCGTCAACGACATATTCCGAAGCGAAAAGGAAAGGTGGATCCGCTTCGGAAACGGCATCATCAGCACAAAGGAGTGCTACAACTACACTCAGAGGGTATCTCTCTCTGTAACCTATATGTTCAACTACCGCAGCCGCAAGTACAAAGGCACCGGCGCCGGCAACGCCGAGAAGAGAAGGCTATAATGGAGATTCCAGGAAGGGCCACAAATTATCCGGCGTGATGACAGTGAAAGAAGAGTTTGGGTAAGACTCTGAAAAATCTTTTGGAATGGAAGCTTTCTTCGAAGGCTTCCATTTGAATTCGTAGGTACTCAGAAGCCCGTCCCTCTCTTCAACCAAATCTATCTCCTTCCGAGAATGTGTGCGCCAGAAATATATGTTGGCATAATTCATTGAATATGAGTTATGCTTGAATCTCTCGCTGACCATCAGATTCTCCCACAAGGCTCCCGTGTCATTCCTAAGATCAAGAGGCGCAAAGTTGCGGATAACCGCATTGCGGATGCCATTATCATAGAAATATATTTTCTTGCCTTTCTTAATCTCGTCACGCTTATTCCGGCTGAAAGATCCAAGCCTGAAGACCACAAAACATTTTTCGAGAAGACCTATGTAGTTCTCTACCGTAGTTTTGTCAACCCCAAGGGTATCGCTGAGCTCATTATATGACACTTCGTTTCCAACCTGAAGTGCCAGAGCCCTCACAAGATTCTCGACAAGCTCAGGCTTCCTGATTCCCTTAAATGAGAATAAATCCTTGTACAAGTATTTGTCAGCAAGGTTGATGAGCGTCCTCTTGGCATCCTGGGGTTCATTGACGACTTCTGGGTAAAGGCCATAGATCATCCTGCTCTCAAGTAGATTCTGCTCATTTCTCTCTCCATGATTCTTGGCCAATTCCGGCAATGAAAAAGGAAACAACTGATATTCAATGGTTCTTCCTGTTGCCGGCTCGTTGATCTTACTAGACATGTCAAGAGATGAAGAGCCCGTCACGACCACCTGTGCCTTCAGCTTCAAGTCCCCTATCATCTTAATAGTCAAACCGATGTTTTCCACTCTTTGAGCCTCGTCAACCGCCACTAAATCGTAAGGAGATAAAAGCTGGCGAAGTTCTGCCGAAGACTTTCCTTCGAGAAGCCTAGCATCGTCCCTGTCATCGCAGTTGATAGAAAGCACGTTCTTATTACCTTCCTTCAGTTTTTCTAGAAGAGTAGTTTTTCCGACCTGCCTAGGGCCAAGCAGAATTATTACTTTACCTTTTTTGTAATCATTTAATATGCTGCCTGTCACAAGCCGCTCTATCATATTCTTAATTTTTTACAAATATAGCGACGAATATTCTAATCTCCAAATTATGCAAAATTTAGAGATTATATTCTCCAATTTAAGTAAAATTTAGGGATTATGCTCGCTAAAACCACCCAAACCGGCATTGGGGTTATTGGGAAAATTTGCCTAATTTTGCATGAGAGAGAACATTCATGAATATGAGAAAAATATTGATCGTCATTGACATGCAGAAGGACTTCATCGACGGAACTCTTGGAACGAAAGAGGCACAGGCGATAGTCCCTAATGCGATTTCCAAGATTAAGGAATATGCACCCGAGGACATTTTCGCGACTCGCGACACCCACTCGGAAGCCTACCTGAGCACGCAGGAAGGCAGAATGCTGCCAGTGAAGCATTGCATCAAAGGAACGGACGGCTGGCAGTTGCTATCCGACATCGCCAAGCTTGTCCCAGCCGATCACATAGTGGACAAGCCTTCATTCGGTTCTGTCGAGCTCGCGGAGAGAATAAGGAGGGAAGCCTCCCGTGACGGAGGGGAAGACCTGGAAATATGCCTCATCGGCCTCTGCACGGACATCTGCTTGGTTTCGAACGCCCTCATCCTAAAGGCATTCATGCCTGAAACCCCGATAAAAGTGATTGCCTCATGCTGCGCCGGAGTGACTCCAGCGAAACACGAAGCAGCACTCGAGACCATGCGCTCCTGCCAGATAACCGTCGTTGCATAGATTGATTGCGCCCGAAATGTCTATTCACCAGCATCCCAATCCTTGCCATTGGGATTTATCATTCTATCACAATCCAAAGGCAGTCCGTCTTTCAGAGACAATGGGTTACGCCTGAATGCATATTTCTCCAAAGAGATAGTGACACATAATATCTTCGCTGTGCAAAGGCATAACCGAAACAACATGGCATGAGTGCGAAGATCACTGTCATCTTAAATATTATCGAGTTATTTGCCGAAATCATAATATTTCCCTTGAAAATATATTTTAAATGTCAGATGTAAGCATTATTGAAAAACATAACTTACATCAGTTTTTGGTCATCTTACATCATGTGACTGGAGAGACGACATACGCTCCTTAAACGTTTCAAACATATGTAAATAAAACTGATAATCAAAATCGCTTTCCAAAATATTGTAGGCTCGGGGAATAATCAATCCAGGTCCCTCACCAAGGACTCTATTCAGTCCGGATGCTTTTGCCGAGCGAACATGTGCAGCGTACAGGGCTATATAGCATGGATTAGCATGAAAACACCCCCCATGACATCTTGGGGGTTTTCATGCAGACATCAACTACAGATACCCCAGAGCCATACTGCCTCGCTCGGCAAAAGCATGCTGGACCGCAAACGTTATTTCTTCGGAATGATTTTCACAGGCCCCAGCAAGCCGGCAGGAAGAAGCTGCGAATCCTTAGTGAACCAATTATCGTAATCGATCCAAGCGATTTTCTTTGCGCCGGGCTGCAGGTCACCGATTATTCTGTTCGACCAGAGATTTGCGACTTTGATTTCAAGCTGATTCTCCCCCAGCTTCACTGCCGAAGTCACGTCCACCACGAAAGGCTCTTTCCAAGCCCTTCCGCAATCTATGCCATTGACCTTCACTTCTGCGATGTTCTTCACCGAACCAAGGTCAATGATGATTTTTCCCGAGGTGTCTGGCTCATTCACTGTGTTCGAGTATGTGGCTACGCCGGAGAAATATTTTATTCCCGGATCTTCCGATCCCGTGAATGACTGAAGATTCTCGAACACCGCAGATTCCGGCGCTCCCCTGTTCTCCTGGAAGCGTACATTCCAAGGAGCAGAAACCCTCGCCAGCTCTTTCGCATGAACCTCATGGACGGCATGCTGCGCCTCGCCTTTGCCGGCGAACACCACGAAGACGGCATCTATCGGGGTAAGATGCAGGGACACGGTCGTCTTCCCATCGGCGCATTTGTAAGAAGCCTCTTCAATGGTACCATCGTCCGGATGCCAGATCTGAGGCTTCATGCCAGAGACATTGAAAACGATGGAAGTGTCGCAGTACGTATCCAATGGACGGTTAATCCAGAAAATTTCGACTCCGTTGTCTGTCCTGTGCAGGAACCTGTGTTGTAAGGCAGGACGACCTGAGGCTCTATCCCAGCTTTTTTGACAAGTTCTGCCACGGAGCCAACCTCGTAGACATTTGCCCTCTTGGAATCCCAGATATCTTGCACCAAGGCATCGAAGGTAGCCTGGTCATCAGACAATCAGGCAGGGCGCTGCGCCCTTTTCCCGCCGATGATGGCACCTGCTTTAGCAAGCTCGTCAATCTTACGCAGGACAGGCACGGAAACATATTCCATGTTCTTGTCCATCCATAGAATCTTGTAGCTGACGCCGCTGCCTGCGACAATTTTCCCGTTCTTAAACGAGATGTAGTTCAGGAGCACGTCCGGGCTGCAGTAATCCCACTGGAAGCCAGAAGGAATGGCAGGGTCCTCGCTACCGAATATTCCTGTGACATTCCCGTCCTCTCCATAGTAATAGAGTATGTCGGCGACATTCTGCCCGGCCTGCAGCATGTAACAGCTCCTTGCAAGGTAGTCCATCCATGTGCCAGCCATCTCCGCCCAGGTCTCATGACGGTTGAACCACTGTCCGTATTTTTAGGGATACTATAATTATGATATTGGCCTTTATTGCTATGGCTGCAAAAAACAAAGTGCCTGAGACGCAAACTACAGCTCTTTGATCTTAATATTCTTGAAGCTTACCTCGTTGCCGTGATCCTGAAGCAGGATGTTGCCACGGACATGGTTGCCGAAATTATTCCAATTCTTGTATTTGCTATACGCCACGAGAGCATTCCATTCTTGATTGTTGCGCTCGTATTCGAGAAGTTTCACCCCATTCAGCCAATGCTCCACGTGATTGCCCTTAACGATGATCATCGCAGTATTGAATTCATTGATATTAAATGGCTTGTCTTCCGGAGCCGGAATCAGGTCGTACACGGAGCCCAGCTTGCGGTTGCCCTTTACGCCCAATTTTGCGTCAGGGTGACGCAGGTCGTCGAGAATCTGAAACTCGCAGCCGATGGCAGACCCTTCTCCTTTGTTCTCATTAGGATCCACGAAATATTTTATTCCGCTATTGGCTCCCTCTGTGATTTTGAAATCTACTTTCAAAATGAAATCCTTGTATGTTTCAGTCGTCACGATGTCGCCTCCGTTGGCAGATTCTTTACCCTCGCTGGCCTGCACTGTAAGCACTCCGTTCTCAATCTTCCAGCCATGATCCGGAAATTCATCAAGTTTGGCTCCACGCCAGCCGTTCGTTGTTTTTCCATCCCAGAGCAGCTTCCAGCCTTCTCTCACTTCAGTCGGGGATAAGATGTTGTCTGGGAAAGCTTCGTTGGACTTTTTGTTCTGAGATGACATGGGCAATGCCATTATGGCAGCAACTACAAAGAATAACAACTTTTTCATGATTATTCGTTTATGATGTTTTCTATTAATTTGCGTTAAAACTTTCAAATTTAAGGAAATTCATCGAAAGTGCGTAAATTGCAGCTGTAAAAATGAAACCTGCCGTCCGAATATCAATATTCTGCGCCTGTCTGATTCTGCTCTCGGGCCTGGACCTTCTATGCGGAGGCTCGTGCTTCAATATTCCGGAATATGTCATATTCATAAAAATCCGCCTTCCACGGATGCTCACTGCGGTTTTGGTTGGATGCAGCCTCTCGCTTGCGGGGCTTCAGATGCAGAGCATATTCAGGAATCCTCTTGCAGATCCTCACATAATGGGCGTGAGCGCAGGGGCTGGAACTGGTGCTGCAATCGCCACACTGATAGCTGGAGCAACTGCATCCGGGTTTCCAATCGTGCTGTCGGCCTTTCTCGGTGCCATGGTTGCATTCATGCTGATTATGGCAGTAGCTTCGCACATCCAAAGCACCTACACACTGTTAATCTTCGGCGTAATGCTGGGATTCGTTTTCAGTGCCATCACATCCATTCTTGAATATTCTGCCAACGAGGAAAGCCTTAAAATCTTCTACAGCTGGTCTGCCGGCAGCTTCATTGGGAACCGCCCGACGGATATTCTCATCATGTTTTCTGCTCTGGCAATCGGGATTTTCATGGCAGAAGGCAATTCAAGAGGACTTGACATCTCTTTGTTTGGCGATGAATATGCCGCACTGGCAGGAGTCTATATACTAAAAGTCAGGAATATAGCAATGGCAGGCAGCTGCATCATGACAGGTGCGGTCACAGCCTTCTGCGGCCCAATCGGTTTTATCGGAATAGTTGCACCGCACATCGCACGCTTCGCCATTGGATCTTCAATGCACCGTAAAGTAATTCCTACAACCCTAGCTGTTGGTACCTGCCTGTCGCTGCTTGCTGACATATTCTCGCAAGCATTCGCAACTCCTCTGCCTGTCGGCAGCACGATGGCCATCATCGGCATTCCGTTAATACTCATCATACTATGCTCAAGGCCAAGAATCTGATAGTAGGGTACAAGAAAGCCATCTGCGAGCCTCTGTCGTTCTCATTCGAGGATGGCAAGTGCATCATGCTGACTGGTCCCAACGGGAGCGGGAAAAGCACTCTCCTAAAGACACTTGCAGGGTTGATCCCGCCAGTATCAGGAAAAATCTCCTCTAGCGGCAGAGTCGTCATGGTCCCTACTCATATTCCTAAAGTCAAAGGGTTCAAGGTCAAGGAGTTCATATTGACAGGAATGCTTCAGTCATCTGGAATGTTCGGCCGGCTGAGGCCGTCCGCAGAGGAAGCAGCCGACGAGGCAATAGAGATCCTTGGCTTGGGAAGCCTAGAGTCGCAAGACCTTAGCAGAATCAGCGATGGAGAGTTTCAGAAGGCCTGCATAGCCACGGCAATGACTAACGAAGCCTCCGTGCTGCTTTTGGATGAGCCGACGGCTTTCTTAGATGTAGATAACAGGATAATGGTGCTTTCAACTCTGCAATCACTCGCAATGGAATCTGGCACTACTGTCATGTTCTCCACTCACGACATCGCTGACGGCGCTAAATATTCAGATGCGGAGATTTCGCTTTTGAAACATTGAAACTTTTATTTATTTTTGTTTCACAAAATTTCAGATATGTCCGGAAAACTTTATTTGCTTGACGGCCATGCGCTTATCTTCAAGATGTACTATGCCTTTCTGGGGCATCCGATGAAGAACGATGAGGGCGAGGACACGTCCATACTTTTTGGTTTCACTAAATTTCTGCTTGAGCTGATCGAGAGGGAGAAGCCAACTCACATTGCGGTTAGTTTCGACCCTCCCGGAGGCACGTTCAGGAACAAGATGTACACTGCCTACAAGGCCAACAGGCCGCCAACTCCGCAGCTGATCATCGATGCATTGGATCCTCTGATCGAGATTTGCAAGGCAATGAACATTCCGGTACTCATGATGATGGGCTACGAAGCTGACGATGTGATAGGATCAGCCTCGAAACGTGCCGCTCGTGAGGGCTACGATGTGTATATGGTAACGCCGGACAAGGATTACGGCCAGTTGATCGAAGACCACATCTGGCAGTATAAGCCCGGAAAGGGCGGGGGCGAGAAAGAAGTGCTGGGAGTTAAAGAAATCTGTACCAAATACGGAATTCAAAGCCCTCTGCAAGTCATCGACATGCTGACCATCTGCGGGGATGCCTCCGACAACGTGCCTGGAGTGAAAGGCGTTGGGGAAGTAGGGGCCAGCAAGCTTGTCGCAAAATATGGCTCTGTCAAAGGGATATACGAACATCTGTACGAGCTGACTCCTCGTCAGAGAGGTATGTTCGAAGAGGCCAAGGAGCATATCGAACTCAGCCACGAACTGGTTACAATAAAAACCGACATAGACGTGTCTGTGGCTACCGCCGACATGAAACTCTCGGATTCGTACCAGCCTAAGATTGCCGACTTATTCACGAAATATAAGTTCAACTCGCTAAAGCGCTACATCAGCAACATCGGAGGAGCAGTTCAGGCAAGTGTCGACGAGCGACCGAAAGTTTCAAGGTCAGCTCCGGACAAGGTCGCAGCAGCTGCCCGCAAAACTGGACTCTGTTCTGTGATCGTGGAGGCATACGACTCTGACATATTCTCGAAAGCCAGGAGAATCATTGTCGCAGCGCCTCAAGGGAAAGATTTCATAGTCGCCGAAGGTGGTTGTCCTGAATTTAAGGTTTTGATAGAAGATTCCTCTGTGAAGAAATATGGCGATGATTTCAAACGCCAGATGAGCACATTGAGTGCCAGCGGATTGCAGATGAACGTAAGCCTCCGAGATCTTGGACTGATGCACTACTTAATTGATCCTGAGAAGAGTCACAAACTGGAAGTGCTGGCGCAGAGCTATCTAGGGATATCCTTGGCAACGCCAGCAGAAGAGGCCAAGGCCACGACTGGTTCTCTGTTCGATGATATCCCAGACGAAATTCCTCTTAAAGACAGGAGTAATGAGGCTGCTGCCATCATCGAACTTGGCCGCAAGATCGAGGAGGAGATGGCGGCTCACGATGTCGCAAAACTATACGAGAGCATGGAGGAGCCACTTTCTAAAGTGCTTTCCAAGATGGAACGCAATGGTGTCCGAGTAGATCTCAACACATTGAAGAATTTCACGTTTCATCTCCATCAAGATATGAAAGAGCGAGAGGCCAGAGTACACAAACTGGCCGGCGAGCCTGCGCTGAACGTTTCTTCTCCAAAACAGATTGGCGAGGTACTTTTCGACAAGTTGAAGCTGTCGGCAAAGCCCAAGAAAAACGCTGGTGGAACGTACTCGACTGACGAAAACACATTGATGGACATCTACGACAAGCATCCCATCGTAGAGGAAATTTTAGAGTTCAGGGCTGTGAAGAAGCTTCTTTCTACCTACATAGAGCCATTTCCCAACTACGTGAATCCCACAGACGGCAAGGTACATACAACTTTCAATCAAGCACTTACGGCTACCGGAAGGCTAAGTTCCTCGAACCCGAACCTGCAGAACATTCCCATACGATCAGAACGTGGAAAGGAAATCCGGAAAGCTTTCGTGCCTAGCACTCCGGACGGGCTGATCCTCAGCGCTGATTATTCTCAAATTGAGCTCAGAATCATGGCTCACCTTAGTGGTGACGAGCACATGGTGAACGCATTCAGGAATGGCGTGGACATACACGCAGCAACTGCTTCAAAGATTTTCAAGGTTCCGCACGAAGAAGTGACTCCGGATGAAAGGCGCATAGCCAAGACGGCCAACTTCGGAATCATTTACGGAATTTCTTCTTTCGGTCTGGCTCAAAGGCTCAGAATCGGTCGTAATGAGGCGAAGAAGATAATCGAGGACTATTTCGCGAGCTTCCCTTCAATCATTGCCTACATAGAGAAAGTCAAGGCTGACGCTCGCAAGAACGGTTACGTTGAGACTCTATTCCACCGCCGTAGATACCTGCCGGACATCAATTCCAAGAATTCCACCCTGCGCTCGCTGGCAGAGAGGAATGCGGTCAACGCCCCAATCCAGGGAACAGCAGCCGACATAATCAAGCTTGCAATGATAGCGGTGGATGGCAAAATGACTGAGGCTGGCCTTAAAAGCAAGATGGTGCTCCAGATCCATGATGAGCTGCTGTTCGACGTGATTCATTCGGAATTGGATGAACTGCGAGCCATCGTCGTGGAAAGCATGGAGAACGTTGTCAAACTTTCTGTACCTTTAACTGTAGAATGCAACCATGGCAAAAACTGGCTTGAAGCCCATTGATGAATTGATAATTCTTGCCCAGGAGGGCAACGGCCTGGCTTTCACCGCCCTTTGGGACAGACATGTCGGCCAATTGAAGAATTACATAAAGTCCAGGATTAAGAATATGGACGATTATGTGGCCGATGACATTTGCAGCCGTAGCTTCGAGAAAGCTTTCCGGCAGATTCAGACCTACGATCCCAAGAAGAGCCAGTTTCTGACGTGGCTCTGCACCATTGCGAAAAACACTGCTCTGGACTATCTAGAGCAGGAAAGCAGGATACACCCAAAGAACAGGATCGTCTATATCGACGACAGCACTCCTTCTGGAGTGGAAGACATCGCCGACAGGACTGAAGATGCCCTCAATTCCATGATAAATAACGAGACCGAGGAGGAACGCCAGAAATATATCGACCGCCTTCCAAAGCTTTACAGGTCTGTCGCCCGCAAGCGGCTTATAGATGGGATGAAATACAACGAGATTGCCGAGAACCTTGGCCTTGAGCTGAACACAGTGAAGACCAGAATACGCAGGGCGAAGAGAATAATCGACGACCTGCGAAAAGATGATGAGGAGAATGAGATATGATGAATTTCGATGAGTTTATTAATATAGCGGATGCTTCTTTCGGTAATATTTCTTCGTCTATACCATCCTCCGGTGGCATCTGTTCTGATCAGAAAGCACCCTCCGGTGGTTATCCTGAGCCGCTGAAAAATGCGGCTCAGTCCGAACCACCTGTCGGATGCTCTGTAAATATGCATCAAATTAATCAGTTTAGGGTGCTGGAGGCTGGATATCGGGAGTGGAACTCTAAGATAAACGTTATTTCCAGGAAGGATATTGATTCGTTATATGATCACCATGTGCTGCACTCGCTAGCGATTGCGGAATATCTGAAAGAGGAGAGGCCGGAGACATATTCATTGATGCAGACCTCCTCGCTGAAGGTTCTGGATCTTGGCACAGGCGGGGGCTTCCCTGGCATTCCGCTGGCGATCCTGTTCCCCTCGGCGCATTTCACGCTTTGCGATTCTGTCGGGAAGAAAACGCTGGTTGCCAAAGAAATTGCCAAGCTGGCAGATCTGGCCAACGTCAAGGTAATCAACGCACGCGCAGAAACTCTCAAAGGTCCTTTCGACTTCATTGTCACTCGCGCAGTAGCTCCGCTCTGCGACATGTGGCCATGGGTGAAGGGGAAATATTCAAAGAGCCTTCTCTGCCTGAAGGGAGGAGCCATCGCAGACGAGATCTCCGACCTTATTTCAAGGCACCATATTCCCAAACGACTAATCAACATCTGGCCCATCTCCCTCTGGCTCAAAGATGAGTATTACGATGACAAATACGTGGTCGAGATTGGCAGGCAAGATTGACTGCGGCGCTTAGAATTTCATCGTCAGATCAAACAGGACCTCGGCCTTGTATTCCTTTCTGACTTTCATCAGGAATACAAGGCATAGTCTAGGAAAGACCGTTACAGACAATTCTTATATTACGGTTGAATAGGATCAAGTCCAAAACCCTGTTTTTAAGAATATACACTGTTTTTAAGAATACACCACGTCATCCTGAACGACCTGCCCCGTCATCCTGAAACTTGCTTCAGGACCTGCACGCACCACCCCGTCGTTCTGAACGACCCACTACGTCATCCTGAACTTGATTCAGGATCTAGTTTCCGCAAGCCTAGATTCCGGGTCAAGTCCGGATGACGTGGATAAACGAGCCCGGATTCCTAGTCAAGCCCTGATGATGGAAGAAGAATGAACTCGTTTTACAGTCAACGTGAAAGGTAAGGCTGCCGGCGAGACTGTGGCTGCAAAGCATACATCCATGTCCTCGCTCAGAAGGACGAGAATTTATGGGCGACGGTATAGTGCCACCGACTGGCTTGTAATGAAGAACTGCGTCGCTCACCTGGTTTCCAGAACCACGGTTGGCAATGGGGATAGTCTCCTCAGCGCTTATAATGAATATCACCGTTGCCTACGATTGTGAATAATCACAACCTCTCTTCAAGGTTTCACAAAACCTTGTCGATGCTGAAGCAATAAAGAATTGCATACGTGTATTTAAACCCTCCGGAAGAAGTGTCTCGCAGAACGCTGTCGAGGCAGGCTGCACAGAGGTGCGTAGGGAGGGGCATGTCTCGACATCGAGGCCTCCCAAGAGCCACGTTGTCGACCGACACCCATTTGCAGAGCCTCTGGAAGGACATGTTCCGACAGCACTTTGCGAAATTCCACTACGCTCATCCTGTACGACCGACGCCGTCATCGCGAATGACCCGCCGCCCTAGAATTATGATTATTCATCCACGCAGGTTCCTTGTGGCTGGCGGAGATGATCTCCGACGTAGTCATCTACACACATTTTCCTGCCACGGTCTCGAGCGTACCCAACTCATTTTTCTGAAAGAAGGAGCCATTAAAACCATTGCATGAGAATTTGCTGCACTCCATGCTGCGGGACAGAACTATTTCCGATTCAATACCTAGAATATTATCATAGATGGTATTGTAATGGGCAGGTACAGGGCCATGCTGGACAGCTTTATATTCCAGGCCCGTAATCCCCTGGCCATGATGCTTGAAATGAAGAAAATCTGCATAGAAAAGTTTCTTGTTGAGCTTTGTCGGGAAAACAGAGCCCTCGCGGCTGACAAAGAATCTGACGACCTGCTCCAGTTTTTCAGCAGATGGAGTGACGTAGCCGTTGTTCAATGATTTGTATGTTCCCTGAAAGAACAAGGGAATCCGCCAATCCTTATCATCTTCCTTCGAACTTGCTATGGACTTCCTCAGAGCAAGATATTCCTTTTCTCCAAGTTCATTCCTTGCGTTCTCAAGGAACATAAGCATTGACTGCTTGTTCCGAACTGCGGCAAGTATTCTTCCGTTGGAATCGGAAGGTATCTGGCAGTTCTTGTATTGCGAGTATTGGTTGGGTCCGGAGCTGAGGATTTTGCTAATCTGAACATAGTTGAGTCCATATCTTTACCTCATGGACCTCGTCAGGGAAAGGGATGCCATGCTTTATCCTGTACTGTGAATACAGGTCTCCGAACATGATCGCGTGCTGATTTGTGGTTGTAAACTTCTCTCCCGTGTCCTCACAGACATAGTAGCGGGCATGAACAGTGAAAATCTCCTTACGGAATTCCTGCTTTTCCGTCGTTGCCATCTCCTTGACCTTTCCTCCAGTAAAAGGACTCTTTATTTCAGATACCATCTCCATCATTATCTTTCTTGAAAGGATATTCAAGCTTGTGTTCTGCGGCTCGGTGTTATTCCCAACAACTTCAGAGCATCATTGTTCTTGTCTATGTCTATGAATATTACACCCCAGGCCTTGAACTTAGGCTTGAACTGCCGAAGAAACGCCCATGCTTACTGATTCTGCAAGCCAAGAGCTTAGAATTTCATCGTCAGTCCTAAGAGGGCTTCAATGCCCCTGAGCTTAATGCTGGAATACGATGAGCTGTAGGAGGTCAGCGTCTCTGTCCTCAGTTCCTTGCAATTGAGCAGATTCCTACCCTCGGCGAAAAGAGTGAATTTGTCGAACTTCCATTCAGTCCTACATTTCACAAGCGGCCTGTTATTGATTTTGGACGTGGAGAGCCACTGCCTGCGGTAATACACATCGGCACTCAATGTCAGCCTCTCGAATGGCAGGGCGCTCAGACTTCCTTCTATGATCAATGAATTGTCATGGAATGATGCCGTTCCCTTGTTGCGATTGTACCTGTGTGTCGCAGAAGCCGAGGCTACAAGCCATTTTACTGGCGTTGTGCGAAGGGTGAGGCTAGACTCCACGGACCTTGTGGTGTAATCGAAGAGCGTTCCCTGCAGGCAGGATGTGTAGTCTGTCCTAGAGTAGTTCGCTCTAGCTCCGATGTAGAAAGTCTTGACCCCGAAATATTTCGACATGTTCAACCCAGCCGTATAGCTGTTCCCAGAGGCTCCTAGCGGAAGATATTCAGAGATGGTGTAATCCTCGCTGTAGAAGCTTGAACCTATCCTGTCAGACCAGTTGTGTGTGTAGCCAGCCGTCAATCCAGCATAAAACATGGCTGGGATATTGCTGTATTTGATGTTTGCCAGCACGGAAGCATGCTCGCTCTTGCTTAGACTGTCTCCCAGAAAGATCCTTCTGTAATCCGTCAGTACGACGGATCGCAGAAGATTCTCGGCATCCGACTTGGAGGTGCTCCAGGCTCCGCTGGCATACCACTCCCAGTTCTGCCCCAGCCGCCCTCTTAGATTCAAGCTTGGGCTGAAATCAGGATAGGTTCTGGCTTTCATTCCTGAAGGGGATATTATTTCGTAACTGAACGGAAGACGGATGCGTACATCCACGCCAAAGACAGATAACCTGAATGTCGGCGTAACTCTAGGAGAAACCTGACAGAATTCCAGCTTGTCCGAATAATTGAGATTAAGACCAGGCAAGCTGTCAAGATTGGTCTTCAGCCTGTCATAGCGAAAATTCACTCCTCCTTCAAGGCCTATAGTCACTGCGCCCATATTCGAGGAATACGAAGCATAGTTCTCTGAAACCACATTAGTCTTTGACAGGGTCTGCTGGGTTTCATTCCCATGATAGGAATACTTCGCATCATGGCTGTTCCTCACTGCCTTGGAATCGCTGACAACCGTTACGGCTCTTCTACCATTAAGTTTGACGGTCCAGCGTGCTGTATTGGAAAGCTTCAGGGAAGGAAGAGAGTATCTTTCTTTGAAGAACCTTCGCCCTTCCACATTGGAATTGGTCCTCCTGCCCTGCCCGGAGAATGTGAGATTGTCATTGAAATAAAACTTGTCCCCATTCTTCTCATATTCATTGCCTATGGTCCAGAAATATTCCTTGTCGGTCAGTTTTGAACTCTCCTCTATTTCAATACTGTCTCCGCTCGCATATTTCACTTTCTCCGAGTCTAACGCAGTCTCCTTGTACCTTTCTCCCGCCACATTCACCGAAACTTTGAACTGAGAATCCTCGCCCACACGCTTCAAGTGATTGAAGGTTCCGATTCCTGAAAGGTTGTCGTACCAATAGTCTTTAGGAAGCGTGAGAAACATTCGCCTCGGATTGAGCTTCGTGGCGAAATCTGCGTCCGCGTTCTCTTCAGACAGCAGGAAAAATCCTGACTTCCCAAAATATTCCTGTTCCCTCAATTCCTTGACTATGTCGCCTCCCACATTGTTGCCTTTCACCATGTAAAGATCCTGGCTATTCCTTGAGAACCTGGTTATCATTGCCTTTCCATTGAATAGCGGCAGCGGTGGGAATCCCAAGGCCGCATCCCCCGTAAACAGCCAGGTGTTCTTCGCATCCTGCTTCAGGATAATGTTGAGTGCCCCACGCTCAGTGTCCTCAACTCCCTGCAACACCCTGACCGGCTGATGGTTCTTGTAAAGCTCTATCCTGGATATCTTGTCCACATCCAGGTTGTTGGTTGCGATCGTATACCGTCCGCCAAGCAGATCCAGCCCCTCGATGTAGAATTTGTTGATAGGCTTTTCGTTCTGCCTCACGCCGCCAGTTGCCGTTACCTCGATTCCAGGCAGTTTCTCTAACAGATCCTTTAGCACCTTGTCCCCGGCATCCTTGAATGCGCCCACCTCATAGATCACGGTGTCGCCTTTCTCAATGATTGGCGGAGCTGACACGGTGGCCTGCCGGAGCATAAGCTTCTGTGCTTTGAGCTTGATGGTCATCGTGGCCGCCTGAGGAGTAACTTTGACAGGTTTGTAGCCCATCATCGACACCATGACTGTGTCTGGCATGCTCCTACACTCAAGCTCGAACCGGCCATTCTCATCCGTCATTGTGTTTTGAGCCAGAACCCTGTTGAGATAAGCCATGACGAAAGCTCCGGCTACTGGCTCGCCCGTGTCATCGTCAACCACCGTTCCACGAATGCGGGTCTGGGCAGCGCTCATAAGTCCAAAGGCAACGGTGATGGCCACTGCCAGGAATAGTTTTGCGAATATGCTGTTACAACCCCTCAATTATTCTGGATGTTTGACGCATCATTTCCAATAGGATTCTGAAATCAGGGGAATATATTTGAACTTTGCCCGAACCTGATTCAGATCACCTTTGACACTTATTTTGTTTATACCGATCAAATCATTGAGATAGTCCATATCATTCATGATTTTCGTGTACATTTTCTCAGCATCTTTCAAATCGAGATTATACTTCTTGTAACCTCTCCCATATAAAGATGAGGAGGCATCGTAACAGGCATTTATAAAGTCATATCTGGACTTAGAGGAAAGTTCTTCTACATAAATCATATAGAAAGAGAATATCTTGTCTTCATCCTCTGCCTTCACGATCAGCCCGGGAGCACCCCAGAAAAGCCATGGGCCGACATTGTATGGGATTTCCTCCGCGTACCAAATCGTCCACTTCCTCCCATAGTATTCCCCGACTGCCTTCTTCGTCTTGTAGCCATCCAACTCTCCGGTCTCTTCTGTAAGAGACCATGCCGATGATTCCAATCTTCCGCTTCCACGAATTATTATTGAAGCTGGCATATAACCATTGACAACGGTATTGCTTTTAAAATCGATAAGCGACACCTCTTTCATCCCACCAGGAAGACTGACCAGCTTCGAATATGCCTCATTATCCAATGAATTTCCATTCTTGTCGAAAGCAAATTGCCTAAGAGAATCTTTCACAAATGCTTTCTCGCTGTAGAAAACCGCCGTGCTTCCATCATAATCTGTCCGCATGTCCATGTAAGCACTATATTTAGTATCTTTTAGGGACTGTTTTCTTTCAAACCCATAATATACTCGTATGCCTTGAGACCGTGCAAGTAAGGGACAAAAAAGCAATAAAATAATAAGGAATTTCAAACGTATCATGATACTAAAACTTATTTTCCCCACTATAGTCTTACCAATCAAAAGGTAGGACTATAGTGGGGTGGCTAAAGTTCACTTCTTCTACTAAAGAGGATTGCCACATACAACACTTTCATAAAAATCAGAAATTGCTACGCACAATTGATCCGACATCTCAAAATCTACATCTAAATAAAACACTTCACCGCAGGTTGTAATAAAACCATAATAATAGTGCTTTGCGCCAGCTTGAACATCAGAAGAGAAAAAAAGAGAAGAAAAAACGATGGCAACAAAAGCTACAATAGTAGCAATAATTTTTGTTTTAAAATGTCCCATAATAACTTTGATTTGTAACCTACTGTCATGTGTGTCCGGTAAAAGTTCCGGACGGTTTATATAAAGATTAACAATCAAACAAAGTCGGTTCGGTAGAACCACCAAGTTCATTGACAATATTGTAGTTAGGTTTTCCAAAGAGTTTGTTGAGTGGCGTAGTCTCTGTAAGTGAGACACTTGCGAGCTGGAGCATCTCATAGATTGGCCTGTCAATCTCCATCTTCTTCTGCACGATTGCCATCATACAGTAAGCAGTTATCGCAGAGTAAATCTGGATCCTCACGGCGTTCTCGGATTCACCCCAGAACTTTTTTATCTTGAGATGCTGCTTCAACCACTTGAAGAACAACTCGATCTG
>JAQYTJ010000030.1 GCA_028724885.1 Bacteroidales bacterium
GGCGTGATGGGTGATGAGCGCACGTACGAGAATCCTGTCGCCCTCCGCGCCGTGGTTTCGACCGATGCGATGACAGCCGACTGGTTCCACTTCCCATACGACTTCCTTGCGAATGTCAGCAACGAAATCATCAACAAAGTCCGCGGGGTCAACCGCGTAGTCTACGACATCTCCTCAAAACCACCAGCAACCATCGAGTGGGAATAGTTGCAATGTTTTTCCAAGTGTGTCTACACTTGATTATCCAACTAAATCTTAATTCATTTTTAGGGAGAATCAACCAATTACAGGCAAACTTGAAATAATCAACAGATTAGTTTTTTTTAAAAATTTTGAAAATCCGGAGCTGACTCACTTTGGTCACCCTCATCTTATATTATCTGAATCACCTCGTCATAAACCTTAGGAATATCCTTAAAGTTTATTCTGAATTTAGTGCCGTGATTATGTCCAGTACGAGCATCAAAATCCACGTATAAGCATCCATCCTCAACGGCATTGATAAATTTGTCCATATTCACTCTCTTAAGCATAAGAACTTTATTGTAGTGGAAGTATTCTTTGCCATGCTCCCTTTTAACATCGGCAAGCACATAAAAGCAATTGAGCAGTTTTGTGCCCGCCTTTGTATATAAGTCATTGAATCCCCAGTATGGAATCACTTTGAACGGACCAAGGCCAACTCTTTCTTCTACACTTTTTAACCACTCACTATGCATATCAGAGCACTTTGTACTATCAAAGATGAACTCCACCCTTTGCTCTTTTCTATTCACATTAAGTTTGAATCCTCTATCCGTAAAAGTCACTGCATTAGTAGTGCTCCTAAAAGATTTCTCATCAACAGCATATCCAGGCATACCCGCCTTTCTGTGTTCCCATCCATATAGAGGAAGAAGCATATTGGGAACTAATGATGCTGCTCGTGGAGAAGGTTCTACGTGGCATAGCGTTGTAAGTGATCTAGTGGTAGAACGTTGTGATTTCAATTCCCATTCCGCAGCATTGGGTATCGGTAGGTTGTTCTCAGGTATTCCCAATAAATCCTCTAAGATATTTCCAACGGCGCCATCGTTCCCTCTCCTATAATTTTCAATCCACCCCTTTGCCTCTATCTCTTTGAAATTAGTGATAAGTTCATCCTTAGTGATTAGTTGTAATGTGGTAGGCATATTGTCGAATAAAAAGTAAAACATATCAGAATAAAGTAGGGTCGGCATCCTCATATAATTTTACTGGTAGTCCCCTTGCTATTTTAATGCGATTTTCTGCAGAATCACAATAAGTTTGGGATAACTCTATGCCGATGTAATGCCGATTCAGTCCAATTGCAGAAACGGCCGTTGTTCCACTACCCATAAACGGATCCAGTACAACTTGCGCTGTTGTGCTCCCAATGATTCTGTCAATCAGTGCTACTGGGAAAGGGGCAGGATGAGAATTGTTGGTTTCTTGCATAAATTCCCAAACATCACCCTCGCCACTCGCTTTGGGTGCCAATTTAAAACCTTTCTTCGCTATCAAATAAATCACCTCATAGGTGGGAAGAAAATATCCAGGATTGAAGTTTATACCGCCTTTGCGTTTCCATATAATAATTTGCCTTACTGGAAAGTCTTGTACGATTTCGTGCCGATCTTGAATCAGGCCTCCTTGAACTCTCCATTTGTGGTTGTAGAATATGGCACCATCATCCTTTATCAGACGCATCATCTCCGTTAGACAATCGTGCTGCCATTTGCAGTACATATCATACGGCATATTGTCGTCATAATCTGCATATCCATTACATAGAGCAGCGCTCGCCCATTTTCCCCCTCTACCATCTTTCATTCCGTTGCCAGTGCTATTTTTGAGGTTATAAGGAGGCGATGTTACAGCTATGTCGCAACATCCATCAGGCAATTCTTTCATTATGGAAAGACTATCCCCACAAAATATTTTATCTATGTAGTCGGTAATCATATTGCAAATATACTGAATTTAGTTGGCGCTCAAATAATATAGTTTCAACAATCCCAAAAGTGGAACATCTATATTATTGATAATCAGTGGCAACATTAAATCTATCCCTTTCTCTATTTCAGGATCATCCTCAATACCATGAAACTGAAACATAAGCCACCCTTCTTTTTCTCAGGTTAGCACTTATCTTTGCTAACTTGTCTCAGGTAATTAAGAAAACTCATAGGTATGCTCGATAAGTTAACCTTAGATAGTTTTAATTATTGCGATTCGTATACAAAATACATATACAAACACACAACTCCCCTCATAACTTAACGATACACAACACGCACAACAATTAAAGAAGAATAGCCTACTTGCAGGACATGATGTGCAATATGAGATTGTCGGTGGACTGCATGCCGACACGGCCAATTTCGCCGAGATTCAGTATGGTCTTCTCTATGTCATCGTCCACGATGCCGTCATGCTTGGTAGCGCAGATGCCATTGAGAGCGAGGATTGCGGACTGGACGGAGCTGCATACTCCGGAAGCGACCTTCATGGCACAGCCGACTTTAGCCCCGTCGCAGACCATTCCGGTGATATTCCCCACCATATTCTTAATCGCAGCGCACACCTGCTCGTAAGAACCGCCTTTCATCAGCACGATTCCGCATGACGAGCCCGTGGATGCCACTACGCATCCGCACAGGGCAGACAACCTGCCAAGGTAGGATTTTATATGTATGGCCACCAAGTTACTAAGAATCAATCCTCTGGCAAGGAGTTCGTCATCGAGTCCGAACCGCATTGCGTAAGCGATTACAGGCATGCTCACCGTGATGCCCTGGTTGCCGCTTCCCGAATTGCTCATGGCAGGCAGGGCGCAGCCATCCATCCTGGCATCTGAAGCAGCCGCTGTCATGCCCATGGCAAAGCTCATGAAATCATCTCCGAAAATCTGCTCCTTGTTAGCGCTAATAGTCTTTCCGACCTTCAGCCCGTAATCACCATTCAAACCTTCGCGAGCCAAAGCAAGGTTATAATCACGATCCGCCAAGATGAACTTGATATCCTGGAAATCAGCGGATTTTGCAAAATCGTAAATTTCTCTGACAGTGAGGCCATAACGAGACCTGTCACTGCTGCATTCCTCCCCACCACCTAAATGGTCCGAGAATATGACTTTGCCATTGAAAGAGGTCTCGGCGATATGGTCATGAGCATCTTCGACTATGGCTATTGCACGATCCCTGGATCCGTCCACTCGCACGGAAGCCTCCACATAGAGTTTCTTGCAAGTCTCAGCCAGGCCTATATGCACCTTGCAATTCTGTTCCAGCTTCTTTGCCGTGGCTACAGAATCGCTGCACATGTCTTTTAGTACTTCCAGCCCATATTCAGAACGTCCGCAGACCGCTCCCAGAGCTGCTGCTATCGGCATTCCAATCATGCCCGTGCCAGGTATGCCGACACCCATGCCATTCTTCAATATATTCCCGCTCACTGCCACGTCTATTTCGAAAACAGCATGGGACCGCCACTGCGCAGCAGAAGAATCAATGTCTTTGGAATATTCTGCCATCACCTCGACCGCCTTCGCCGTGGCGAGGGCGACGGCTATCGGCTCGGTGCAGCCCAAAGCTGGCTTCACCTCCGCATGGATTATTTCGATTATCTCTTTCTCTCTGTCTGTCATTTCTGCCAATTTTCTATTTTACAGCCGAAAATGTCAGATTCTTTGCAATCTTGCCATCTTCATGTCGTATTGTCACGCAAAGCTTCTTGCCTTCGGTATGCGCCTCTACTATGCCGTTATTGGAGTTCACGAGCACGGGATATTTTATGGTCGAGTTCGGCTCATGAAATTCATCTCTGTGCAGGTGTCCCGATATCATCAAGTCTATGCCCATGTCGTTCAGAACCGGGGTGAATTTGTCCGTGCAATCATTCTGTCCATGCCAGCTTCCCGGAGCTTCAATCGTCGGCATGTGCGCAATGGCAACCCTGAATTTCGCAGACTGGAAATCCGGATCGTCTTTAAGGGTTTTCAGCCACTCGGCCTGCTCTGTACGGTAATTATCGTAGTCCACGATATTGGAATATTCAATGTCACTATCCGGCTTGTCCTCTCCTGTATCCAGAAGGATGAAATAGACCGGACCTTGACGCAGAGTATAATAAAGATGCGGTTCGCGCGGATTGAAATAATTCTGAATTCCAGTGGCATATTCTCCCCTAGTCTCATGATTGCCTCTGACAAAGTAAGGAGATTTCCCTGATGCGAAGACTCTTATGCTTTCATTCATGAATCCCGTGAAAATTTCTTCAGGCTTATTGAGGATGGAAATCATGTCTCCATTGAAGAATATGAGATCGGCATCTTTATTTTTATTATATCCAAGCAGAACACCTATCAGGCTGTCCCTTGCATGTATGTCATTCAGAACCACGAACGAAGTCTCTTTCTTGGCTTTGTCCAAGGTCGTGAATTTCAGGGGCGCCACGGAGTAAACGTCGGTAGACGCAACGTTTCCATAATGAACCCTGTTGCTCTTTCTGTACAGGATTTCTTTAGCGAAGACTCTGTAACGGTAATTCGTGCCAGGCTTTAGGCCAGTCAGCTTAACGGAGTGTAAGTTAGATGTGACCTTAACGCCTATATTCGTGTCGAAATATTTCGGCCTCTCGCAGGCATAGAAAGACGTGCCGTCATCGGGCGCCAGCTCCACCCAGCCGATCGAAGGCTTGTCCGCCTCCCAAACCACGACGGCCTCGTTGTCCGTGATATTCTGTAAATAAGGTCCATGCAGAAGTTTAATCTGCGCAGTCAGTGCGATTGGCGCTACTAGTGCCAGCAACAAGATGATTTGTCTTTTAAAATCCATGTCTTTCGATTATGCGCGGTGTAAAAATAGCCAATTTTTCAAATATGTACAAAGTCAGAAGCCATAAAAATCATTAGGTAAAAATCTTCGGTCGAATCAAGATGCAGCGCAACACTGGGGGATGAACTCATCCTGGAGTTACGAGAAATCAGGCCCTTTCGGGGTGCGCTGCCTGATGAGCTTGCTGGTATCCTCGACAGACTATTTCCGCCAGAAGGCGTGAGTTCCCACACTCAGTACTGAGCGAACGAAGTGGGCGGCTCCCTCCTAGAAGATAGCAGCCCTGCACCTTGAAACCCTAGAAATAAAGAAATCCAACGTCATTTCTTTAGCTTAGACAGAATCCCGTCTTTGTCGAACGAAGCCGTATCTGAAGTTCCCACCTTGGACATGCATTCTTCAGCCTTTTCTTTATTGCCCAATCCCTCGTATGCCTTTGCCCTTATGTAATTTTCAAGGCGGAGGTCAATCATGTCATCGTAAGGCTTGCCGACCCCTAGATTCTCGTTCCATACCTCGGAATCGTCCACGCATTTGAGTGCTTTCTTGTAATTCTTGTGGTTGAGGCAGTCTACAGCCAGGCAAAGGTTCGCTTTCCGGAAAGCCATCCTTCCAGCCTGCGCGCCTTCGCTCGGCAGCACGGTAAGCCTGTTCAAAAGAGCAAGGCTCTCTTTGTATTTTCCTTCATCACAAAGCACGTTCGCATACCTAAGTCCAACTTTGTAATCGTCTTTATCCTTGGCCATGTACTTCTTTCCAACAGCCTCGGCATCGCTCAGACGCCCGGCAGACATATAGTAATTGATGAGAGCGTATCCTGTCCGCCAGCTTTCCTGCGTTTTCTCTGCTTTCAGCAGGTCAGCCAGTTTTTCCTCGCCAGATTCCAGCAAAGCCCTGCACAGATAGAATGGGGCATATTCAGGATCACCGCAACCTTTCAGCAGAGCCAAAGCCTTTGCCTCGTCTTGGCAAGCCCAATGAATCAGCGCTTCGTAATATTCATTTTTCCAACATGGCTTGACATCCTGCGCCCATTTCAGAGATTTAAGCGTCGAAGGCCTGAATGGGAACACGAATTCAGGAGAACCCTCCTGCGCCTTCTCCAATGCCACCAAGGCGGCAGACTCTTCTCCGGCAATATGCTTCATGTAAGCCAGCCTGTAATTCGCAATTGGGTAGTCGCTCACGAAACCAAGGAGCTTTTCTGCTTCCTGGGAGCATCCAATCTGCTCATACCATTCCTCCAGCTCTAGGATTTCCTCCCTCTTGAACTCGCCGGACAATGAAGAAACGAATTCGGCATCCGTGACGTTCCCAAGCATATAATTCTCGAACCTGAGACCATGAGCAAGCGGCAAAGTACGCAGGACGCTGCTTATGACTTGCGAAGCCTTATCTTTCTGTCCCATCTTCCTGTATGCGAGGGCCAGGATATTCTTAGCCGAAAGATTCTCAGCATTGTATTTCAGGCTACTCAATGCGAATTCCACTGCCTTGGCGTAATCTTTATCCAGCACATACATCTCGGCCAATTTCTCGAAGGCGGCAGTCCTGAAGCCAGCGTCCCTGGCCGCCACGCTGAAGCCATCTTTGGCATCTGTATTCTTCCCAAGAGCCTGACAGCACAAACCGTAAATGTAGTTTGCCTTGCCATCATAGGCATTCAGGCTGAGAGAGGTCCGGCAAGATGCGAGCGCATCCTCACAACGGCCAAGCCTGAACAGCAATGAAGCCTGCGCATTCAGGGCAGGAAGAAAATATTTATCCTTCTGAAGGCATTTTTCCAGGTATTCGGCGGCCTTCCCGTAATCCTTCTGATTCAGGAACTGCTCGCCCTGGACATACAAACCGTAGACAGAGTCCCAGTCAAAATCGGCAGGAATGACTTTCGGCCTGTCAGTAATGTTGTCTTCCAGAATCTCTGAATATACCAAAAGGTCATCTCCGATGACCACTTTCAAGCGTCCTTCGGCAGCCACCGAGGATGGGAACGACTTTTCCAGCACCTCAAGCGCTTTGCACTCGAGGGGAATATCCTCCATCTGCCTGTCTCCATTGAATATTTTCATATGTGCTGACATATTGACTGTAGGAGAATATAGCACCCTTATTTTATCATTATCCCTGATCACGTTTATTGCGCCAATCCTGCTGGCTTTCACAATTCCTTTAATGTCCTCCACCGGGAACCAGTATTCAGTCCAAACATCAGTCTCCTGTGGAGCGAAAGACTCGCTGCGGAACGGGGTGTAAGAGCTTGCGGGGGCAGGCTGATTGAACATCCTGCCCGACTGCAGCTCAACATACTGGCCGTTGCTGTTCGTAAGCAAGTCTTCCCAAATCATTCCTTGGCGGGAGAGACCCCAAATCCAGATTTTCATCCCGAGCTTAACCTGATAATCAGACACGTGAACCGAGCCATATTTGTCATCATGATAGAAGGCGCCATAGAAGTCGTTATATTTTCCCAGGACGTGGTAAGATTTTGCCCCTCCGAAATCATTCTTCTCATACCACGAGATTTCCTTCCCATCCTCGCTTACCGGATAAGAGTGCAGGTCTCCTGCATGGCCTATATAATCCGTGCCTGGAAAAGCGAATTCCAGATTACCATAAGCATGATAGCCTGCGTTCATCCACTGGTAATATGGCTGGTCGATGGCAGAATAATTATGCCATGTGGTTTTCGTGGTGAAATATGCCTTGTCTTTTTCCAGCCGGACTTCGACAGTCCATAACGTGCGAGTCACCAGTTCGTAAGAAGAAAGCCAGCAGCTCACGCTGCCATCGCCATTCTTTGCCGTACAGTAATCCACGGGCGTAGCAGTGGTCGGAGCATGACCGATGATTCCGAAATTAAACTCGATGCCACCAGATGTCCAAGGCCCACGCATGGATATGTCCCTGAATTTAACGGCATCGTTGCTGTAAATAAACTGCTTACCGGATTTTTTGTCAATCGCACCCCAAACCTTCCCGCCGATTTCCGGGAAAATATTTAATTTAATATATTCATTTTCAAGGGTGACGACGGTCCACTCCTCATCAATTGTTTTTGTCGAGAAACCATCATAACGGAAATATGGATAAATGGATTTCGAAGGATTGGCAACTGGATCGGGATCCGAAAATGGGTAAGTCCTAATTACTTGCCCACATTGCGAGATAATTGCTTCCTGAGCGAATGATGGCTGCAGGGCCAGAATGCCAAGAACGATGACAATGACTTTCTTCATATCAGGCTATTATTTTTATTTCTATTATGGTATGGGGACCAATTTTGCTGACGTAATTTACAAATTTACTCTATTTTGGCTGTTTGGCAAGTGGCTAAGACGTAAAAAGCCGGCTCACGCTTATGAGCCGGCTAATTCTGTTGTCATCCTGACGGAAGTCAGAATCTAGGTCTTCGACCTTAGTCGCGGATGGCTGCTATGCCAGGAAGGTCTTTGCCCTCGATGGCCTCGAGCATTGCGCCACCGCCAGTGGAAACGTAGCTCACCTTGTCGGCAAAGCCCATCTTGGTGACGGCAGCGACCGAATCACCACCTCCGACCAATGAATATGCTCCATTCTGGGTCGCCTCGGCAACGAACTTTGCGATTTCCTCGGTGCCATGAGCGAAGTTAGGAAGTTCGAATACCCCTACAGGACCGTTCCAGAGAATGGTCTTGGATTCGAGGATGATCTTCTTCCAATTCTCCAGGGAAGCCTCGCTGGCATCCATTCCTTCCCAGCCGTCAGGGATATTGTATATGTCAACTGTCTGACGTGGAGTGTCATTGTCGAATGCCTGACCGGCTACGGTTGCAACAGAAAGCGAGATGTTCACTCCCTTATCCTTTGCCTCTTTGAGGATTTCGAGGGCGTCCGGCATCAGTTCATCCTCATGAATGGAATTGCCGATCTTGCCGCCTTCGGCCTTGATGAATGTGTAGCCCATGCCGCCGCCGATGATCAGGTTGTCAACTTTGTCGAGCAGGTTCTTCAGCACGCCAAGCTTGCTGGAAACCTTGGAGCCACCGATGATGGCTGTGAAAGGACGTTTGGCGTTCTTTAGCACATTGTCTATGGCAGCAATCTCTTTCTCCATGAGATAGCCGAACATCTTGTCGTTCGGGAAATATGCAGCAATAAGCGCCGTTGAGGCATGAGCCCTGTGAGCAGTTCCGAAAGCGTCGTTGATGTAGCAGTCTGCGTAGGAAGCAAGCTTCTTCACGAACTCTTTCTGGCTTTCCTTGACAGCCTTCTTGGCAGCCGCCTTCTCCTCGTCAGTAGCATCGTCTGCCAGTCCCCTAGGCTTGCCCTCTTCCTCCGCATAGAAACGAAGATTCTCAAGAAGCAGGACCTCACCAGGCTTCAAAGCAGCTGCCTGAGCATCGGCCTTCATGCAGTCATCTGCAAACTGCACAGGTACACCGAGGCACTCTGATACATGATTCACGATATGTTTCAATGAAAATTTAGGATCAACCTTCTTAGGACGTCCAAGGTGAGACATTAGAATGAGGGCGCCGCCACCGGCGAGCACCTTTTTCAGCGTAGGCATTGCGGCACGGATTCTGGTATCGTCCGTTATGTTAAAGTTCTCGTCGAGAGGAACGTTGAAATCCACTCTGACGATAGCCGTCTTACCCGTGAAATCATAAGTGTCAATGTGCTGTTGCATAATAAAATAAATAAATTGTTATTGTCTCTTTTTGCCACGCAAAGATAGTAAAAAATGAGGAATAGTTTACTTCTTGAAACCACTTACAACGTTAAAATACAAACTTTTAATATATCTTTGCGGCATGGCAGCAGAATTTCCGTCGAATAATTGGAAAGATTACGAGCTTCTCGACTCTGGACGAGGCGAGAAGCTGGAGCGTTTCGGCAAATATGTTCTTTCCCGTCCTGAGCCCAAGGCCCTTTGGGACAAGCGGATGGGCGAAGAAGAATGGAAGAGGATGGCGCACACGACCTTCTCCCCTGGCGCAGGCTTCGGCAAGGCTGGGAAAGAGGACAGTGGCACCTGGAACAGGATTAAGAATATGCCAGACCAATGGTGGATCGAATATGCCTCTGAAGGGGGACCTCGCTTCAACCTAAGGCTCGGCCTCACTGCATTCAAGCACGTCGGCGTCTTCCCGGAACAGGCACCTAACTGGGAATATATCTATATGCAGGCCACCAGAATAGCCGCCAGGAACAAATCACAGAATCTTCCTGCACCTAAAATCCTCAATCTATTCGCCTACACTGGGGCTGCGTCCCTAGCAGCCAAATGCGCCGGAGCGGATGTAACGCATCTTGATTCTGTGCGGCAGGTAGTCAGCTGGGCTCACGAAAACCAAGACAGGAGCGGGCTGGACGGCATTCGCTGGATAGTCGAGGACGCAATGAAATTCGTAGCAAGGGAAACCCGGCGAGGCAATCTTTACCAAGGCATCATTTTGGACCCACCTGCATACGGCCACGGACCTAACGGAGAAAAATGGAAGCTGGACGAATGCCTCTACGACATGATGCTAGGCGTGGCTAAGATACTTGCGCCAAAAGACAGCTTCATGGTACTCAACCTTTACTCCAACGGATTCTCTGCCATGCTGGGCGAAACCGTTGTCAGGCAGGCATTCCGCCTCACGAAGCAAGACAAAATGCAATCGGGAGAGCTTGTCCTCAGCGACCGCTTCGGCAAAGCCCTCCCGCTCAGCATATTCGTAAGGCTGGAACGCTAGGAATTTCCTGCCTCTTTCGTTCCTGTCAGCTGCGAGAGCAGATCATTCAGGCGTTTTTCTATCTTGGCAGCATATTCCTCGTCACCAGATTTCTTCATCGTGTTGGACAGATAGAAGATCATGTTGCAGGAATATTCAAAATCGTCTTTAGCAACATCATACATGCTCAAATAGAATCTCACCGACTGCATTACCTGATCCGACACCGCATCCGCTAGTTTCCTAGCCTTCTCATTCTTTCCGATGGAATAATAATCTTCTACCATATTAATAGGAATGAGAGTATTGGAAGGCCAGCCGTAAATGGTATTATCGAATGGATAAGAAGCCGGGTCGAGCGCCGCCTGGCACATGTCCAGAGCCTCCTCAGCCCTTCCGTTCTCCCCTGCTTTGATGAAAGCATTGGCAGCCGTCGTGAACATATTCCTAATCGACATCACGCCTAGATTAGTGTAGATATTCTGATAATCAACGTAATAGTCTTTTCTAGAAGTGGCCGCGAACGAGAATTTGTTCTTCAGGTTGTCATACAGTTCATCAGGGTCAACGATTCCGGCATCCAGGCTCTTAACGGAGTTCCGGATAGGCACGAACTTATAGGAATAGCCCTCGTACATCAAATAATCCTTGATTCCGATGTTCAAGTCTCCTCCATTGTTCAGCACATTCAGAGGACGGTCCCACTGATATGAAGAGAGGAAGTCTAGCAAGAACAATTCAGGCTTAGTCAAATAACTCTTCGACGCAGGTATTTCAAGTACGATAGAGTCAGGAATCTGTTCGGCAAACTTATCGCTTAATATTCCATATTTCAGGCAGTTCTCTTTATTCACTGGAATGATCATCTTCCTAGATGCCCAGTAGTCTATTCTTCTGCCATCTTGCAGAGTAAGCTTGGCCTGAGGATGTTTGAACACTTTGACGATGTCTGAGAGCAGGTAGGCTTTCCCGCCGGCATCCTGGATAGGAATCCAGTCGTTGATGCCGTACAAGTACTGCTCCTGGCCTACCTGAAGATCTAGCCTTGGCGATTCATTGCTGGCGTACTTCATCTGATCTATGTACCAGTCGGTGCCAAGAAGGGACGTATTGCATATTCTCACGTCGGTCCTGAATCCTTCCACCTCCTGAGCATACCAGAGAGGGAAGGTATCGTTATCACCATGAGTCACCAGAAGGCCGTCCTTGCCTATTGAATTAAGATAATTCTTGGCAGTCTCTACGGAAGTGTACCTATGGCTTCTGTCATGATCGTCCCAGTTCTCCTCCGCCATCAGCGCAGGCACGAACAGGCAGGCGACAGTCGCAATGGCAGCAACCGCAGTGCCCTTCTTCTCTTTGGTAATCCATGAATATATCGCAGCGACCGCAAAGCCCACCCAGATGGAGAACGCATAGAATGAACCAGCGTATGCATAATCACGCTCGCGCACTTGGTAAGGTGGCTGGTTCAGGTACATCACGATTGCAATTCCCGTCATGAAGAATAGCAAGAATGTAAGCCAGCAGCCCCTCCTGTCCTTGTCGAACTGGAACACGAGCCCAAGCAGGCCGAGGAGCAAAGGCAGGAAGAAATAGTGATTCTTGCCATTGTTGTTCTTCACCCAGTCAGGAGCCTGGCTCTGATCCCCAAGACGCATGTCGTCCAGAGGCTTTATGCCACTCTCCCAGTTGCCCTTGAAGATATCTTGTGCCGGGGCATGTATGTCATTCTGCCTTCCCACGAAATTCCACATGAAATATCTCCAGTACATCCAGCCGAGTTGGAAATCGAAGAAGAATTTCATGTTCTGGGCAAAAGTAGGTTTCTTGTAATTGCTTCCCGGCACCGTCTTGCCCTTGCCATCCATGTAGCTTTGATAGAACGGAATGTGGTTGTCCGTATTGCTCCACATCCTAGGGAAGAGCATCTTGCCCGAGGACCTGTAAATAGCGTTGACCGGGCCCTCAACCTTCTTGTATTTGCCATCCAGCGGCGCCCAGTAAGTCTTTGAGACTAAATCATAATCGGCGCCGAAATACTGGCCGTACAGAAGCGGCTGAGAGCCATATTGCTCACGGTTCAGGTAGCGTACCAGAGTGAAAGGATTATCTGGCTGGTACTCATTGGTCGGGGTCTTCGCGCAAGAACGGATGACCACGATGCTGAACAAAGAGAACCCGACGAGGATTGTCGTAAAGCACAGCAGAGCAGTGTTCCAGAATACCTTCCCTTTCTTTAGCGTCTTGAACAATCCCCAGAAGCAAAGTGCCAGAAGAGCTGCCACGAAGAAGGCTGCTCCCGTGTTGTAAGGCAGGCCTAGCCCGTTCACGAACATCAAATCGAAGTAGCCTGCGAATTTAGGCAGGAATGGAATGACGAAGAAATACATCGCCCCTATCATAACGAACGACAACAGCAACAGCCCGACATATTTCCAGAAACCATATTTTTTGTCCTCTCCATTCTTGTACACGTACATGAACACCAGCATAGGGATTGCCAGCAGGTTAAGCACATGCACGCCTATGGAAAGGCCCATCAGGAACGAAATCAGAATGAGCCAGCGATTAGAGTACCTACGGTCCTCTTCCTCGTACCATTTCGTCATGACCCACACCACCATCGCAGTGAACAGCGACGACATTGCATATACTTCACCTTCAACCGCAGAGAACCAGAAGGTGTCCGAGAAACAGTAAACCAGCGCACCCACGGCGCCACTTCCATAAATGGCAATGGCCTGGCCCAAGGAATACGCCTGCGTGCCATCCTCTTCTTTCTCGGGCTTAATCAATCGCTTCGCAAAGAAGATGATCGTAAGGTAAAGGAAGAATATCGTTAACGCCGAGCAGAGCGCACTCATGGAATTCACCATCACGGCCGCATGATCCGCCCCACCAAACATGGTGAAGAAGCGAGCAATAAGCTGGAATACAGGGTTTCCGGGAGGATGTCCGACTTCCAGTTTATACGATGATGCGATGAATTCGCCGCAGTCCCAGTACGACGCGGTCGGCTCGATGGTAGAAAGATACGTGAATGCAGAAATCAAAAACACGATGGCTGCCGTCACATGATTCCACTTTCTGAATTGTTTGTTATTCATTTCAATTTTAATATCAAACAAAGATACAAAAGGTTTCATTATCTTTGCAAAAATAGGCGCAAAAATGACAGGCGGCAATAATTGGAAAGAACGGCTGGGAGTGGTCTACTCGACTAATCCCAATTATGAATATGAAAACGAACATTCTGCCGAAGAGGCCACTCTTGAACCTTCGAAGCAGAAGCTCATCGTCACCATAGACCGCAGGAACCGCGGTGGGAAACAGGTCACCCTCATATCTGGCTTCGTGGGCACTCAGGATGACCTCGCAGCCTTAGGCAAGGCCTTGAAAGTGAAATGCGGCGTGGGCGGCTCAGCCAAAGACGGAGAAATCACCATCCAGGGGGATCAGAGAGATAAAGTGACGGCCCTTCTAAAAGAAATGGGCTACAACGCCAAGAGAGGCAATTAATGAATATGTCAGAGACTTTCAGCGAAGACCCTATTTTCGCAGCGACTGCAGTCGTCTCGACCATGCTGTTCTTAATATTCTTAGGAACATTCCTACGCCTTATGCCTGCCCTGATGAATGGCGTGATACGGTGGAAAGGTAATTTAGAACTGGAAGATAGCCTGCAGCTTTCTAAGAGCAGGAATATAATAGCAGCGATACTATATATTCCTTTAGTGATGATTTTCTACCTTTTCGGAATATTCCGCCCTGCGTTCGTAGACAGTGTCCCATCTTTATGGCAGTTCCCACTCGTCGTCGGCATATTCCTATTCTACCTTCTGCTGAGATTCTTTCTGAACTGGCAGATCGAGCTTCAGAACTACTCCAGCAAGACATTCACGGCAGCGAACAATTGCTTCTTCAATTTCGCAATACTTCTTTTCATCGAGCTGTTCATCGTCGTCATACTCATGAAGCCTTTCACGAACGATGACAACGTTACCAGAATAGTGCTGACGATTGTTTTCTTCGCTTCGTACGGCTTCCATGTCTACAGGAGAGGCCAGATTTTTGCGTCAGCTTGCAGACCTTTGACAACAATTTTGTATCTTTGCACTCTTGAAATAATTCCGACCGGAATGATGGTCATCACCACGACTATGCTCTGATCTCGTTCCGTCGATGAACAGGACAGGAAAATGGCTATTAGGAAGATTTTAATATCACAGCAGAAACCGCTCAACGAGGCGCCTTTTGCTGAGCTCAAAAAGAAATTCGGCGTTGAACTTGACTTCAAGCCTTTTTTCTTGGTCGAACCCCTGAGTTCCATCGAGTTTAGGACTCAAAGAGTTAACATTTTGGATTATACTGCCATAGTTTTCTCTTCCAGGCATGCAATCAACGCATTTTTCTCTATCTGCGACGAACTTCGAGTAAAAGTGCCTGAGACTATGAAATACTTCTGCTCTACGGAAGCAGTGGCAATGTATCTCCAGAAACACATCGTATACCGCAAGCGCAAGATTTTCTACGGGACTGGCACGCCAGACTCTCTACTCTCTCAAATTGGGACAAAGAATAAGGACGAAAAATTTCTGGTGACCCAGTCAGAGACGAGTAACAACGTAGTTCTCACCTCCTTGATGGATGCTCAGAAACTGAACTACAAGACTGCGGTTTTCGTGAAATCGGTGCCTCAGGATTTGAAAGAGACGAAGCTTTCAGGCTACGACCTAATCGTGGTCTACAATCCTGCCGATGTTGTGTCAATCTTCGAGAATTTCCCTGATTTCAAGCAGGAGAACATTAAATTCATGACTTACGGCAAAAACGTGGTCAAGGCTATGGAAGATGCAGGGCTGTCCATCGAGATTAAGGCTCCGACTCCGGAGACTCCTTCCGTAGCAAGCTCAATCGAACGTTATCTTCTGAGCCATAAATAATGTTCACTCTACCGAAATCTGAACGTCTTAAAGGCAAGACGGCGATTTCGGCTCTGATGAAGAAGGGCCGATGGGGACGGACTGCGGCCCTGAAATATTGCTGCTTGAAGAAAGAGGAATCCGAAGCAAACAGAATTATGGTCTCGGTGCCAAAGCGTCTGTTCAAGCAAGCTGTAAGGCGGAATCTTCTGAAGCGCAGGCTTAGGGAGGCTTACAGGGCCAGAAAGCACATGGCCAAAGGAATTGACGTTCTTTTCCTATATAATATCAATGAAATATTACCTCAGGAGGAGATTGGGAAGCAGGTTGAAGAGATTTTGCATGGGCTGGAAACTGAAAGCAAGCGATGAACTGCCTCATTGGAGGCAGATTGCGCGGAAAGTGCTTAGCTTCCCGTTCACGGCTCTCATCGTGTTCTACAGAGTCGTCATCGGCCCTTACGTTCCAAAGACTTGCCGTTTCGAGCCATCATGTTCGACATACGCCTTGCAGGCATTCAAGAAATGGGGGCCTTTCAAAGGACTAGTGCTTACGGTATGGCGCCTGTTGCGCTGCAATCCATGGGGCGGCAGCGGCTACGATCCAGTGCCATAGGCATGCTTCCAACAGCCTTTTCGGCATACTCATAGAATTATTTTTAACGCAGCCGAGATGAATTTTTAACAATCATCTCGTCTTTGAATATATTCCTGGCGGCTAGGAAATTGAGGATTGCCGCCAAAAGCGGGAATATGTTAGGTACCGTGAATATGAACTTATCTCCGGAAACGAAGAACTCGACGGCTATCCACAACTGCAGCGCAATCATCAGTGTCGCAGAAAGCACTGCCGTGCGCATCTGGAAGATTCTGTGCGAATATACCGTAAGGGCTATCAACTGGAGCAGCCCGATTACGATCAGCAGCACCAAGTAAGGCACGAACTGAGTGAATTTCAATTCCTCTGCACGAGTGCCTCCTGAGCTGAGCGCATAGCACCTAACGCAAAAAAACATTGCCACGATTAGACCCGTAGCTATCGCCAAATATAAAGTCTGAATTCTTTGCCACATGATGCAAAAATAGGTTTTTAAAACGGAATTTCATATCTTTGAGCTTGTTCAACACTAAAAATATTCGTTAATATGAGAATACCAGAATCAGAATTGTTGATAAACGGGGACTGCTCGGCTTTCCATATTCACATGAAGCCGGAGGAATTGGCTGACATCGTGATACTCGTCGGCGATCCCGGTAGAGTGGAAATGATCGGTGGGTATCTTTCCAACAGAGAGTTCACTCATTCGTCAAGGGAATTTGTCTCCACTACTGGAATGTACAAAGGCAAGCGCATGACTGTACTATCCACTGGCATCGGAACGGACAACATCGACATCGTTATGACAGAGTTGGACGCTCTTGCAAACGTGGATTTCTCGACGAGGGAGCCGAAGAGCGAGCATCGGACTCTGACAGTGCTGAGAATTGGCACTTGCGGAGCCATTCATCCGGACATCTCATTAGGCTCTGCAATATTTTCGCACTACTCTGTTGGTTGCGATGGCATGCTGAACTGGTACGAAGGCCGCAGCAAAATTACGAACGCTGCCATGGAAGAGGCTTTCAAGGAGCACATGAAATGGAACTGCAACCTGCCTTCGCCTTATTTCGTAAAGGCAAGCGACAAGCTGATTGCTGCGTTTGAGAAAGACACGGTTAAAGGCGTGACAATATCAGCTTCTGGCTTTTACGGGCCTCAGGGCCGTTCCGTAAGGCTTGGACTTGCGATGCCTGACATGCTGAAGGACCTGGAGTCTTTCCGTTTCGGAGAATACAGGATTACGAACATAGAGATGGAAAGTTCGGCTGTGGCAGGAATGGGTCTTCTGCTCGGACACGATTGCGGCACGGTTTGCTGCGCCATAGCCAATCGTTACCTCAAGAGCAGCAACACCGACTACAAGCCTCAGGTTAGAGCCGTCGTCGAAATGGCCCTCGACCGCCTGGCCGGACTGTCATGACCTGTTATTGAATAAGGAAAGGACGTTTTCTGAATATGTCTTAGAAATAGGTATGGGTCTGATCGCATCGTTGCCGAGGTCAAGCTCATATACGTCTTTCTCTTTGCGGAGGACTTTGACCTTTTGCATATTCACGATGTACTTCCTATGGCAGCGCACGAGACTGCTGCCCTTGAAACTTTCTTCCACCGTTTTTAGGCGGCAACGCAGCATATACCTTTTTAGGTCGCCTTTACTATCTGTGTACCAGACATTTATATAATTATCATCAGACTCGATGTAGTAGAGATTGTCCAAATTAACGGAGAGCCTAAGCACGCCCCCATTATCGAAGAGAGTTACCTTTTCCAGCTGGGAAGGAGCCAAGGCCTCATCCGAGACCACATTGTCGTAATTCAGAAGACGGATGGTCTTATTTTTGTCGTTGATGGCAAAATACATTCCTGCGATTATGTAAGGAATTATAATAGAAATAGTTCCATACACTAGAGAGTTGCCTAGGACTCGTGGAAACTGATCCCAACCTATCTTAGTAATCGGCACGGTAAGGAATGTGTACGCAAGACATATTATTATCACCTCAGCTATATCCCAGCTTACATAGCCTAGGTAAGTCATCTTCATCTTATTCCTAGTCTTATACATCAAGAATTTGCTAAAAATCACGAGGAGCAAAGAACCTAATGCGAAAAGCAGCGTGAAGAAAAAGAATATTGAGTTGCCAAGACGAAACCAAGCATTATGCGAGAATGGTATGCTCACTAGCAGGAAGACGATTGAGAAAAGCGCCGTGAAAACCACGGTGCCAATGAGCTGGTATTTTCCGCGAAGATATTCAGGAATTGTACTCCCAGAGCCTTTCTTTGCCATATTCGTTCATTTCTGCTTGCAAATATAGCAAAATTCCGCATCTTGGGATTTCGCAATTTTACCACATATTTCAAACAATTGCCCCCATTCTCAATTTTAATCTCGATTTTTCAATCGTTCGCCACATAAATTTTGAGATAATAATTAACAATGATAATTTTGTATGAATCTATAAATGTAAAGAGTATGAGAATTATAGGGACAGGTAGCGCACTACCCCAAAAAGTGGTTACCAATGACATGCTTGCTGAATTCCTTGACACGAGCGACGAGTGGATAAAGACTAGGACAGGGATAAAATCACGCCATGTAATTTCGGATGAAAATATAGAAGACATAGGCGTCGAGGCATCGAAAAAAGCCCTTGATATGGCTGGACTGAAGCCTAGGGACATAGATTTTTTCATATGCTCTAATGTCGTGACAGAATATATTACTCCTGGACTTAGCAGCATCATTGGGGAACTCCTAGGTCTGACCTGCCCGATGATAGACGTTAATTGCGCATGCCCTGGCTTCATCTTTTCATTGGATATTGCTGAAAGTTACTATAAGGCAGGGAAAGTAAAGAACGTGCTGATCTCTTGCGTAGAGGAACCAACGAGGATGGCCAGCTGGAATGACCGTTCCACATGCGTTTTGTTCGGGGATGGAGCCGGCTCTGTCGTGCTGACAGCCGGCGACAACATAATGGCCACAAAGCTTCACGCAGAACCTGCGGCAGACAAGATCTGGCAGAAGCGAAAACTTGTCAGCACTCCATTCATCACTAAGGAAGAAGCAGATTTCCCTATCCAGATGAAAGGCAAGGATGTATTCAAATTCGCAGTGAATGCTTGCTGCCAAGGGCTAGACGAGGTTCTCACCCAAGCTGGAATCACTAAAGACAAAGTGTCATATTACATGGTTCATCAGGCAAATCAGAGAATCATAGATGCTATAATCAACTATATGGGAGAGCCTGCATCGAAATTTCCGGTGAACATCACCGACCATGGCAACACATCTTCTGCTTCATGCCCTATACTGCTCGACGAATGCAACCGCAAAGGCACATTCAAGAAAGGTGACATCCTTGCGTTCAGTGCTTTTGGCGCAGGGCTTCTCTCAGCAGAGGCTGTCATAGAATGGTAAACCAAAGAATATTATTAAATTTGCAATCACTTGAATCAGAAAAACCTTTAACAACATGGATAAGAGAGTAGTCGTAACCGGAATGGGCATCATCTCGCCTGTAGGAAATGATTTGCAGACAT
The DNA here is from genome assembly GCA_028724885.1 of Bacteroidales bacterium. Lineage (GTDB taxonomy): Bacteria > Bacteroidota > Bacteroidia > Bacteroidales > UBA932 > Cryptobacteroides. The sequence continues at coordinate 19,609 of JAQYTJ010000030.1, forward strand.
ACTGGAAAAATCTTTGTGATGGTGTCTGCGGCATTGATTTCATCAATGATTTCCAAACAGACAATCTTCCTGTCAGGATTGCTGGTAAGACAAAGGATTTCACTCCTGAGAACTACGGAATGGACAAGCCCTTCATTCGCAAACAAGACAAATTCACTCTTTACGGTGTCGCAGCTGCCTATCAGGCAATGCAGCAGGCAGGTCTTCATGCAGAAGGCGAGGAGCAGAACATCGACCCGTTCAGGCTTGGAGTCTATGTCGGTTCTGGAATAGGAGGCTTCGAGACTCAATACAGAGAAACCCAGAAAATGATCGAAGATCCTTCCGGCGAATGGATTTCACCATTGTTCATACCAACTATGATTTCGAACATCTGCGCAGGCCACATAGCAATCAAGCATCATGCAGAAGGTCCTTGCCTGGACATAGTAACGGCTTGTGCCACATCAACGAACTCAATAGGAGAAGCTTATAGGGCGATAAAACATGGCTACTGCGATGCGATAATAGCAGGCGGAAGCGAGAACGCCACCATTCCTCTTGGAATCGCCGGCTTCGCTAATGCGAAAGCGCTGTCTCGCGCCACAGATCCTCATTATGCATCCCTTCCTTTCAATGCGAACAGAGGCGGTTTCGTAATGGGAGATGGAGCCGGAATATTAGTTCTTGAGGAATATGAACACGCAAAAGCCCGCGGAGCTAAGATCATTACCGAAATCGTCGGCTATGGCAACACTTGCGACGCATACCACTCTACGGCGCCAAGGCCGGAAGGTACGACTCAGGCTGAATGCATCAAGCAAGCTGTCAAAGAGGCCGGCCTGGACACAAGCAAAGATGTCATGTACATCAATGCTCACGGAACAGGAACTCACCTAAACGATGCAGCCGAGACGAAAGCATACAAGCTGGCTCTTGGAGACTATGCGTACAAGGCTCACATCAGTTCCATAAAATCTATGACAGGGCACATGTTCGGAGCCGCTGGCGCAGCAGAGGCAATCGCCACGATATTGGCCTTAAGAGATGGCATCTGCCCTCCTACAATTAACTTGGACACGCCAGATCCTGAATGTGACCTTGACTACACCCCTAATAAAGCTGTAAAGGCCGATATTACCATCGGCATTTCCGATTCATTTGGTTTCGGGGGTCATGATGCTTGCATAGCATTCAGAAAATGTTTAGATTAACACCACAAAAAAGACTGAATTGCTATGATGAATACTGATGAAATAAAAACTTTTCTGCCTCATAGGGAACCTATGCTGCTCATTGAGACAGCGAACATCGATTCTGAAGGGAGGGCACACTGCACCTACAGAATCAAAGAAGATGAATTCTTCACTAGAGGTCATTTCCCCGGCAACCCAATCGTCCCTGGGGTTATTCAGTGCGAAATCATGGCACAGAGCTGCGCAGTGCTCGTCAAGGACGAAATTCCAGGACATATAACTCTTTATGCAGGTTTGGACAAGGTCAGGTTCAAGAATATTGTGCGTCCGGGGGATTTATGCGAAGTCACGGCACAGCTTGACGAAAGAAGAGGAGACATGTTCTTCTGCACCGCACAGCTAGAAGTGGGCGGAAAGCTTTGCGCCAAGGGTAAACTGACTTTTGCCCTCATCCCTAAAGACAAATGACATACCGGCAAATAAAAGGAAATGAATATGATGACTTGTCCTCGCGTATTCTCTACGAGGACAATCATCTTTTAATATTCAACAAGAAGCCAGGCGAAATAGTACAAAATGACAAAACTGGCGACGAGTGCCTAGCTGAAACTCTCAAAGCTTTCATTGCCCAGAGGGACAGTAAACTTGGCAATGTTTATCTTGGCATTCCGCATCGCTTGGATAGACCAGTCAGCGGAATAGTCGTTTTCGCAAAGACGTCAAAGGCCATGGACAGGATGTCCGAATTATTTCGCACTGGTGCCATTCATAAAACATACTGGGCATTGTGCATTAAAGCCCCAGAAATAGACACACAAGAACTAGATGACTGGCTGGTCCGCAACGAGAAGATGAATAAGAGCTTCATAGCCAAAAATGGAGAGAAAACTCCAGGAGCCAAGCTTGCAAAACTAATCTACAGGCACTTAGGGAACACTGACCGATATGCCCTCTTAGAAGTCGAGCTGCTGACTGGCCGGCATCACCAAATACGTTGCCAGCTGGCGAACATTGACTGCATCATTAAAGGCGACTTAAAGTACGGCGCACCCCGCTCCAACCCAGACGGTGGCATATCCCTACACTCTAGGAATATAAAATTCGAGCATCCTGTCAAGAAAGAACTGATAGACATCACTGCCCCTGTTTCACCCAGCTGGAAGGGTGTAGAGAAGTTCCTGTAAACTCCCGATATTTCCCTGCAAGATATTCTTCTATCCAATCCGTCGGAGTCCCCCCTGTATTCATTTTAAAAGCCATGTTGAATGTGGCTGTCGAATGAAACCCGGACATATCAGCCACTTCGGCCAACTTTTTCCTTGGCTCCCTCTTAAGGATTTCCATCGCATGGCAGATCCTGTAATAGTTTATGAATTGCCGGAAATTCTTGCCAGAGAACATATTTATAGTCTTGGAAAGATAAAGCTTATTGCAGAACATGTATCTGGACAGGTCATCCATATCAAAATCCTCCTTTAGGAAAGGCTTTTTCTCAAGCATCAGCCTTACGATCCTGTCATAAATGCCATGCATGCGATCTTTCTCTTCGTCTGCTTCGCTCTTCCTCCTGAAGCCAGATTCATTCCTCATTATCTCCTCAATCTTTGTGACTTTTTCCTTAATTGACTTGAGCAAGAATTCATTATTGGTGACGAATTTAATGAAGGCTATGGTAAATTGAAAGAGGAATAATGAGCCGGATAATAATATAAGGATGCTCTGTGGCAAGCCTTCCATGCGGCTGGAGCAGAAACACAGTATGGCTATGAGCAAAAATATGATAGTGAAAATGAATCTGACATATTCATGAACTCGCTTAACTATAGTAGCCTCTCTCAAAACCTGCCTGATGGCAGAAATATTGAAAAGCATCATCAGTACTGTGCCAGAAAGGACGAGAAACACATTAGCCATAGGAATGACGAAGAATCTATCATTACCCAAAAACGTCCAATCCAAGTAATAAGATATCTTTACGAAGAGATTCACCGCAAAAGCGGCGATCGAGAATCCCAGCCCTAAGCGTAATCTGTTTTCTGAGACATAAACATAGAGCATTGCCTCATCAGCGATTGCCAGATCAATGATGTTGTCGTAATAGCCCGATTTGCCATACTCTAAAAAATCCATTAAGATAAGCAAAATGCTGGATAGACAAATAATGCCAAGCGTGATGGTTTTTAGAAGTTTTTCCTTAACTGTCTTTTTTATCTCATAGGTAAAGAGCAAAAAAATAATAGCTATCTCTACCATTATTATAATGGTAAACATTAGTATTGAATGATTTAAAAATTAACTCCCGAAATATAGCGAGAAAACGAGTAATTGTCACGAAATTTCAATTTTATGGAGCTAATTTTTTTTCTTTCTTTATAAAATTTCTGTTTTTTGAAGAGATTTCTATTTTTTTGCGTCCATTCTATTTTTTTGCGCAAAATTTAATTCTTTTTAGAAACGTTGCCTTTTATAGAATCAAAGCCACGTCCGTAAACTCCTGTGACAGAAGAGATAGACAAGAACGCATCGTTATCGATAGCCTTTATGCTGCGCAAGATGAGATTCACGTCTGTCTTTCGAGTCACTACGGTAAGAACCTTGATGTTCTCTTTCGTGTACCACCCTTCTCCATCCAAAACTGTCACTCCCCTGTGAAAATCCTTTACGATCATGTCGGCAATGTCGGCATAATGCCTAGAGAATATGAAAAGCTGTACGCTCTGTCTAGATCCAGACAGGTAAAGGTCAACGACAGTACCATTTATCGTCACTAAGATTAGTCCGTAGATTACAGTGACGAATTTAATGTCGAATTTCATAAGGCCACCATCCGACATATAAGAAGGCACTAGCAGGGAGGATAGGATGATGATGACATCTATCCACAAAATCATGCGGCCAGGCGATATATTCTTGTATTTTGCTACTATCAAAGCAATGATGTCGGTTCCTCCTGAACTGCCTCCCTGAGAGATTGAAATTCCGATGCCAACTCCTGTCATGATGCCGCCTATTATTGCGCACATAAGCTTCCCATTCGACAGCGCAAAGTCTTGGATGATGGACTGCGGCATGATTACCTGGAATACATTTAGTCCTATTGACGCAAGAACAATGGCATAGATAGTCTTGGCTCCGAACATAGGCCCTATCACCATGAAGGATATTAACAGGAGGAAAACATTAATTATTAGATAGCTGTAACCCATTTTTATGCCTGTAGCATATTGAATTATGGAACTGACACCGGTAACTCCGCCTCCAACCAAGTTGTTAGGCGTCAGGAATATCGTCCATCCAAGGGTATAGATAACCATCCCTACAGCAATCAGGAAATATTCTTTTACAGAATTAGCTATTTTGTTTTTGCTCATCAGCATTATTCTTTTTCCTTTTTAGCTTTTTGATTGAAACCCCCGTTTTTATTTCATCGAATCCTTCTCCATAAACTGTGCTTGCAGACGATACGGAGATAAAGGCCTTAGGGTCTATGTTCTTTATTACTTTCGTGAGACTGTGAAGCTGATTCTTTCGAACGATAATCAATAGGACTTTCTTCTCACTCTTCGTGAACCAGCCGACGACATTAAATGCAGTCACTCCCCTGTCTAGTTCTTTAATGATGTAGTCAGCAATCTGTTCGTATTTTTCAGAGAATACGAGCAATTGCCACGTTGACTTTCTGCCTAAAGTCACCCAATCGACGAATACAGAGAATATTATCATGGCAACATAACCGTAAACCATATCCTCCAGCGTTTTGCCTGGCACGAGCAACACGGATGCGATGATGAACACATCGCAACAAAGGTAGACTGTACCCAATGACAAAGGCCAGAATTTATTGATTATCAAAGCTACTATATCCGTTCCTCCGGTACTGCCGCCATGATCCAGAACGAGCGATATCCCGTATGATTCGATGCAAGCAGCCACCACGACTAAAAGCAGCTTGTTGTCAAAGAATATGTACCAGTTCTCCATCCCTGCGAATATATCCAGGAATAATGTAGAAATGGCAATGACATATATCGTCTTGAATCCGAAAGCATTTCCCAAAATCAGGAAACCCATTACGAGCAATAAGATATTGATCGCACCGAAAGATATGTAAACTGGAATCCCCGTAGCGAAATTTATCACCGTAGCTGCGCCAGTAACTCCTCCGCTCGCAATCTGGTTAGGGACGAATAGGCATGACCACGAGAATGCATAGAGCATAGTTCCAACTGTCAAGATGAAGTAATCCCAGATAATAGACTTCACCTTAGCTGACTTAGTCAATGGTTTAGTTGCAGACATATATATTGACTGATTCTATTTTATGACGAAATTTACAATTTTTCCTGGTACGACGATCACTCTCACTATTTGATGCCCGTTCGTATATTTACCTGTCTGCTCCAAACCCCTTATATGTTCCTCAACTTCTTTAGGGTTCAGGGATTTAGGAAGATCCACTGTGAACCTCATCTTCCCGTTAAAAGAAACAGGGTAAGTAGCATTATCTTCAGCCGCAAGTGAGACATTGAAATCAGGGAAATGAGCGTATGTGATGGTCTCATTATGCCCAAGCATCGCCCACAGTTCTTCTGAGATGTGAGGGCAGAAAGGAGATAGCATTATCGTAAGAGGCTCCAGAATCTCGCGCTTATGACATTTCATGGCAGTAAGATCATTCACGGTAATCATGAATGCGCTGACAGTTGTATTGAAAGAGAAAGTCTCTATGTCACCTTCTTCCTTGCCAATAAGTTTATGCAGTGCCTTCAGTTCCTCGGGAGAGGCCTTCTCTTCAGTGACCGCGAAGTCGTCCCCATTGAAGAACAGTCTCCAGAACTTCTTCAGGAAACGGTTCACTCCGTCTATTCCGTTCGTATCCCACGGCTTGGACTGCTCCACGGGACCAAGGAACATTTCATACAGCCTCAATGTGTCAGCGCCATAAGCCTCGCAGATGAGATCCGGATTTACTACGTTGTACATGCTCTTGCTCATCTTCTCTATGGCCCAGCCGCAAACATATTCGCCATTTTCTAGCACGAATTCAGCATCCGCAAACTCCGGACGCCATTTTTTGAATGCCTCCAGGTCTAGCCTGTCATTGCGAACGATGTTCACGTCCACATGAATTTCAGTCGTCTCGTACTGGTCTTTGAGTCCGTAGGACACGAATTTATTCGTTCCCACTATTCTGTAGACGAAGTTCGAGCGACCCTGAATCATGCCCTGATTTATGAGTTTCTTGAAAGGCTCATCCTCGCAGACATAACCCAAGTCATAAAGGAACTTGTTCCAGAATCTTGAATATATCAGGTGCCCTGTCGCATGCTCGGTGCCGCCTATGTACAGGTCGACATTGCGCCAATATTCATCTTTATCCTTATCGACGAGGGCGTTGTCGTCGTGCGGATCCATGTATCTCAAGTAATATGCACTGGAGCCTGCAAATCCTGGCATAGTGGATGTCTCAAGAGGACAACCCTCGTATGTCCAGTCCTTTGCCCTGGCGAGAGGCGGATCCCCATTCTCAGTAGGCTTGAATTCAGTGATTTCCGGCAGAGTGAGCGGAAGTTTGTCGAAAGGCATAGGTTTAGCCATGCCATCTTCATAATATATCGGGAACGGCTCTCCCCAATACCTCTGACGGCTGAATATGGCATCTCGAATCCTGTAATTGACTTTCCTGTGCCCTATCCCATGCTTTTCGACATAATCTATAGCGGCTGGAATGGCATCTTTCACCTCCATGCCGTCCATGAAACCGGAGTTCATCATGCGTCCTTCCTTCGCATCGAAGCTTTCCTCGCTAACATCGCAGCCCTCGATGAGAGGGATTATTGGCAAATTGAATTTCTTGGCGAAAGCATAGTCGCGGCTGTCATGAGCAGGAACCGCCATGATTGCCCCTGTGCCGTAGCCCGATAAGACATATTCTGAAATCCAGATAGGAACCCTCTTACCATTCATGGGATTAACTCCGAATGAGCCACTAAATACGCCAGTGACGGATTTTGTCTCTGCAAGTCTCTCCCTCTCGGTCTTTTTCTTCACATATTCGAGATATTCGTCAACCGCGGGTTTCTGCTCATGCGTTGTCAGTACTTCCACCAAATCGCTCTCTGGAGCCAACACCATGAAGGTTACGCCGAACATTGTGTCCGCTCGAGTCGTGAAAATTGTGACATCATGTTCTTCATCTCCATTGTAGCACTTGAACACGGCCTCGCAGCCATAGGATTTACCTATCCAGTTGCGCTGCATTTCTTTTAGCGAATCGGTCCAGTCTATGCGGTCAAGGCCTTCAAGCAGTCTTTCAGCGTATGCACTGACCCTGAGCTGCCACTGCTTCATCTTTCTCTGCACCACCGGGAAACCTCCGCGAACGGAAATCCCATCCTTAACCTCGTCGTTAGCAAGCACTGTCCCAAGCTGAGGGCACCAGTTCACAGATGTCTCGCCCTGGTATGCTATCCTGTAATTCATCAGCATGTCTGCCCTCTCTTCCTCCGAGAATGCGTTCCACTGCTCGGCGGTGAAAGGATCATGCTCGTTGCAAGCGGCATCGACCGTTGAACTTCCGCCTTTTGCGAATGCGTCTTCGAGCACCTGAATCGGGCGAGCCTTCTGCAAGTTATTATCATACCAGCTGCCAAACATTTTTAAGAAAGCCCACTGCGTCCATTTGTAATATTTGGGATCGCAGGTGCGCACTTCCCTGTCCCAGTCGTAGGAGAACCCTATCTGGTCCAGCTGCTTACGATAGCGGTTGATGTTATTCACAGTAGTGATTTCAGGGTGCTGACCAGTCTGGATGGCATACTGCTCTGCCGGAAGCCCAAATGCATCGTATCCCATAGGGTGAAGCACATTGAAGCCTTTAAGCCTCTTGTAGCGAGAATAAATGTCACTTGCGATATATCCAAGCGGGTGCCCAACATGCAGCCCTGCCCCAGAAGGGTAAGGGAACATGTCCAGCACGTAATATTTTGGCTTCGTTTTGTCTTCCGTGGTCTTGAATGTGCCCTCTTCGGCCCATTTTTTCTGCCACTTTTTCTCAATCCTCCTGAAATCGTATTCCATATATTAATAAAATCTAATTCTCATGTTTTTTTATTCCGAAAGAGCCTTTTTTCTCCAGCCTGAACTCAACGTAGAGGGTCATCTCTGACTTAACTCTCTTCCCGTCAGACATTCCTGGCTTCCAGTCCGGGGATGCGCTGATGACCTTAACAGCTTCTGCATCCAGAAGTGGGTCTACGCTTCGGACGACTTTAGCATCCTTCACCTTCCCATCTTCGTCTATTATGAAGCTGACTTGCACATTGCCTTGTATGCCTTGATTAACAGCCTCCTTCGGGTACTTCAAATAGCTGTATACCCATTTCGTCAAGAAATATCTTGGGTCGGAATGCCCGAAGAACGTTGGCTTCACGTCACAATCGTAGTAAGGAATAGCTCTGCCAGACCCCTTAGCCTCAGATGGCCTGAATGCTGGTTTAGGCCCATTGGCAAGTGACACAGTGAAATTGTAGACATATTCTAGTTCCCTTTCCATCGTGTCATAATCTATTATGGACTGGGTGTCTCTCTCTGTATCGTGCTCTGGATATATTCCAGTCGTGAAATATACCGAAGGGATCTCCTTGCCATAGAACGACCTGTGGTCTGACGGATAAGGTTCTTGACCGACAATCTGAGGGGTAATAGGTTGCAGCTTGCTCGCCTCGGCATTCAGCTGCTGATTCAGATCAGCATTAGATGCCGTGTAGGCGTAGAAGCCAAGACTGCCAGTCCCCACCATATCCAGATTTATCATTGCGTCAATGTTAGCGACATCGGAGAATGAACGATTCAAGAAATACCAAGACCCAGAGAATGTTTGGCAAGATGCGCCAAAACCTATGAACAGTATAGAACGACGAAGAAGCAACTTATTTGTTTCCAGCATTTTAGCCAGCTCCAGCATCATAGCGAGACCGGAAGCATTTCCATTCGCCCCATAATAATTCTTCTCCACCTTTCTTCCGTTCACGGTCATGGAACCTATTCCAAGATTATCCATCCTGGCCCCAATGACTATGTAATTCTTAAATAGTTTAGGATCAGAGCCCTGCAGGAAAGCAACGACATTCCTGGAAGTGAGAGTGTCACCATTATCTTGGCGAATGCCAAATACCTCGCCATCCTTGCCAGAGAGCACGTCAATGCCATATTCCTTTAGCACATCGGAAACATATTCAGCTGTAGCTCTCTCTCCTTCCGAACCCGCAAGGCGCCCTTCCATGCTAGCAGCAGAAATAGTAGAAATATGCTCCCTGAGAGCGCTTATGGTTTCAGAATCCTCTAATTCCGCATAGCCACTCTTGAATTGAGCCTGAGCGGAAAAAGTAGCAGTTGCTATTAATATGGCAGCAGCAATGCTTTTCATGAACATTCCATATGCTTTCATCTTGCTATTCAGTTAAAATCCAGACCTGCGGGGGGCAAAAGGCCTGCCGCTTCAGCTCTTTCAAGGATTGGTAGAGCTGAACTGCGTCATTCGTCTTGCAAACGCCCACCACGTTGTAGCCATTCTTCAAAGCGATAATTTCCGCATCATACCCATTTTTAGAATAGGTCTGGCTACACCGCATGGCATTATCCATATTAGAAAAAGAACCGACGATGATGTAATACTTGCACGGCAGATCGGCAACCGCAAGTCCTCCGAAATTAGATGTCGCCATCATCTTGTAACCATTCATTTTCATGGTGTCCAAAGCAGCCACGGAGTCAGCTTCGTGTTTCCTCACGGCAGCTATTGAATCACGTATGGCTTCCTGCCTGACTTTTTCAGCCTCTGCCTTCCTAGCCGCCATCGCCTCGGCCTTAGCCTCTATTTCTTGAGAAGTAGGCCTGCCAGCGACCTTCCTGAAAAAGTCGCATCCGGTTGCCATCAAGGCAGCCAATGCCAGAAGAAGAATAGCCTGAAGAATTCTTTGCATGGGTGCAAATTTAATCATTTTTACGTCCTTTGAAAATAGCCTTAAAAAGATACAGAAAAGGCTGGCGCAGGAGTCATGCCAGCCTTTGAGCATACTGAAAGCGGTATATCCCTAGAATGTAAGTTTTGCCATTCCTAGCATGCGGTGATTCTCGACCCAGCGCTTGTTTTTATTGGCAAGGCCGTGATCATTGAGCTTGTCCAAGTCTCCGTACTCCACTTTCGTGTAGTCATATTCAATTGCAAACGTCAGCTTGCCGATATTGTAGGCAAGAGTAGGAGTCACCCTGAACATCTGGTTCATGTTCTTGAATCCATTAGAAGCGTAGTAGATGCTGCCTACGTTGCTGTAGCCATTCGCATCGACCGGAAGTTTGTGCTGCGTTCCAAGAGATTTGATGTAGCCAACCATGCACATCGCCTGCCATTTTTTCCCGTAGCTTGCAGAAACGAAGCTGGAAGAATTGCGCAGCGGAGTGTACTTGTAGTCAAGCTCGTTTGAAGTGTCGTACTGTGCGTATCCGCTCATCATGCGAAGATGGTCGCCGCCATGTGCGAGAATTGACTTAGCATTAATCTTGAACAGTCCGTCAGCGTACTGCAGATAAACGAATGGATTGAACATGTTTATCCTGTCATCTGTCTTAGTCCCCACAGAATGATTATGCGTGTCCTCCGTAAGCTTATAACGAGGGGCCAAGCTTATGAATTCAGTCCCCAATCTCGCAAGGAATTTCTTTGAGACGTACGAAACTCCTACGTATGTCTCAGGAACGAGGCTGTACTTAATGTAGTCTTCCGATGCTCCATTAGGTCCGGTAGGCCTGTACTGCATAGGATAGAGAATGCCGGCAGTGAAGACAAGGTTCCCGACGGATGCGTCCATCATGATTTGAGGACTCCTGTTAAATGCGTTGAAAGGAGTGCCTGACTCTAGATTGATTGCATATGGCAGGTCAGCAGCCATTGGATGCCAAGCCTGACCAATCTTAAGGCTGATTGAAGTGCCGCTGCAATTCAAATCCTCCCAGAGCAGGTTCATATACGCCTGACGGAGCCTCAAAGATGCCGTGCTTCCATTCATGAGATAGAAGTCCGTCTCGATTTTTCCGGATACCTTCATGGATCCGAATTGATAGCCTTTTACATTGAGGCCTAGCCTGGAGGTTATTGCATAGAACCTGAAAGCAGGATTTGAATAAATGTCCTTCCCTTCGGCATTATTAGTCTTATCATAAGGCATGTAATAGAACAAATCTTCGGAACCCGCTTTGCTCTCTCTCGTGTCGAACGCCGCATATGTGCGGAAGAATCCGTACGGCTGCAGGTGGGCAGTCATGTTATCAGCGCTCTGGGCGAAAGCGGAAGCCGACGCCAGGCAGAGCGATGCCGTTACCATAGTTAAAATCTTTTTCATGATGAATCAAATTATGTATCTACTGTGCGAATGGGAATATCTTGGTCAACCAGAAGAAGCCGAGCACGAACCCGACGACTCCGATGATGATTCCCACCTTAGCCATATCTTTTGTCTGAACAAGTCCGGTAGATGCCGCGATGGCATTTGGAGGAGTAGAAATAGGGAAGCACATCGCAATAGATGCGCAGACGGCGATGAACGAAATCATAGCCTTGGTGCCGCCAAGAGCAATGAAGCTGGAGTTGTTAGCAGCTGCCGGATCAGCCATGCCCTGCGCCACGACTATAAGTATAGGGATCAGCAAGGCTGCAGTTGCGGAATTGCTGATGAAATTCGACAGGAAGTAGCAGACGAAACCAGCAACGACCATGACGAGGATCACGGACATAGAGCCAAACGGTATGGCCTCGATTAGAACTTTCGCAAGGCCGGTGTCCTGCAGGCAGGTACCAAGCGCAAAACCTCCGGCAACCAGCCAAAGCACGCTCCAGTTAATCTCCTTAATGTCTTCTTTCGTGAATATGCCCGTGCAAGTGAGCACAGCCAGAGGAATCAGAGCCACCACGTTAGAGTTAATCTTGGTGACCTGCTCGGTTGCCCACAGCAGGATCGTTCCGATGAAAGTAACCCAAACGACAATAGTCTTCCAGTCCGCCTTGCGCTTGTTCTCAGGAATATTAAGTACAACTTCCTTAGACTTGAAAGGGAAGAGCACCTGAAGCAGTATCCATGCGAATATGATCATGATGATCACGAAAGGAACCATCCTGACTGCCCACTGCATGAAGGAGACGTCACTTCCAGCCTCGGCAAGGAATTTGACTGCAGTCGCATTCGGAGGCGTTCCTATCGGGGTTCCAATGCCTCCGATGTTGGCAGCGATAGGAATCGAAAGGGAAAGCCCGATTTTTCCTTTATCGTCGGACGGAAGGACGGCAAGCACCGGGGCAAGGAATGCAAGCATCATTGCAGCGGTGGCAGTGTTGCTCATGAACATTGAGAAAACTGCTATGACGATCAAGAACCCGAGAAGCACAGACCTAGGCTTCTTCCCGAAAGGTGCCAGCATCAATCTTGCCAGAGTCACGTCCAGCCCGTATTTCTGTGCCATGATCGCAAGCACGAAACCGCCCAGGAACAGCATAACGACAGGGTCTGCGAAAGCTGCCATAATAGACTTATAGTTCACAAGCTGGCCGTATTTCGGATCGCAGAAGAATCCTATTCCCTTGTTGGAGACCGTCAGCAAAGCCATGACAATAAGCAGCACGGATGTCGTCCAGTTAGGGATTATCTCAGTGATCCACATGAGGGCGGCGAAAACGAACATTGCGATGACGCGCTGCTGAGTGACAGTCAGGGCATCAATGCCGAAGAAAGATACAGGAACGCACCACAGGAAAATCGTGATGAGCAGAACGATTGGCAGAAGTACGGCGTACTTCACGTTGAATTTCTTATCAGCCATATCAATTAATAATAATTATTTTTCAAACTCAAACTTTAAATCGATCGGAATATTTTCAAGACGAATGTTGACAAGGTCCGCCTTGAAATCGTCTGAAAGGCTGCAATACTTTTCCTCGAACTTGGATGCGAACTCATAGTCGCCAGTAGCCTGTGTCTTAATTATGATTCCAGCAAGGTCGCCAATGAGCGTAAGGGTCTTATCGTAATCAATGGTGTATTTCCCACTGTCGCCCCTCTTAAATGCCCCATTCATATTCAGATAATTGAATATCATGACATAGGCCCTTCCAAGCTGCGATACCTCTCCGAACCTCTGCGAGCGAACCAGATTTGCGAAGTAAGTTATGATGGCATCTTCCTTGGTTGTGAGGCCTGGAATCTTATAGTCATCCAAAAGCTTGCATAGAAGATAAAGACCTGCAGCGCTGGCCTTTGCATCTTCCCAAGTCAGAGCCTTGTTGCCCAAGGCATCATTGACGCCGCCTTTGCCATTTACGGTTTCCTTAACCCCAAGCCCATGAGCGATTTCACGGAACGCCACGCACCAATAGAATGCCTCTTCGCTCAGGTGAACCTGCTGATCGGAATTGAGGACGACCATGCCGACCCCATTCACCACCCTGTTGAATTTTTCAGACATGATGTTACGCAGAAGGACAGACCTGGTTCCAAGCTGCTTCTGCGAATACGCATCGGTAGGAAGATTCAATGCCATGAGCTTGATGCCAGCATTAGCATGTCCTGCCATGTAAATGGCATCGAACGTATATATCTCGGAATCGCTTCCGGGGACAAAAGTCTTGTACGCCTCGTCACAAGGCAGCATTTTCTGCAAGTCATCGGCCATTCCAGTGAATTGGCTCAGCTGCGCTGTGCGCTTCTCATCTTTCAGTAGCACGTACGCATCGTAGGAAGCCTTCAATCCGAACAACTGGTCGTCGTTGATTTCGCTAGGGCCGATGATGAGATCCATCTTGCTGTCTTTCACGTCCAGCCATGCCTTGTCTGCAGCAAGGTAATCATCCGTCCTCAAAGCCTCTATTTTTTTCAAGAGATAATTCTTGACGCTGGCCTTTATGGTGATGTCAGCTGCAGCTTGAAGCTCGCTGGATATCTTTTCGATGTAATCTTTGAAAGCCTCGTGATAAGGAACAGAAGCCAATGCTCCAGCACTGTCGCGAACTATCATGGTGTAAGGACTTGTCTTGGACGAATCAGAGAATGCGCCGAATTCTGCTTTCGTCATGTCAGCAGGGTAGAAAGCCGCACCCAGCGGCCTCTCGCCATAGCCTTCCACGAACTCCTTACCTGTAACCCTGTCCCAAGGTCCATAGTTGATCATGGCAAATTCTCTGATGTCCGAATCCTGAATTCCATCCATCAATGCCTTATCGCCGAAGGTCTGTTTCCAATAAATGCTGTCAGCCTGATCAGCAGCGAATTTGTAAAGATTAAGCACTCCTTTGCCATTGTCGGAAATTCCAGACAGATCAGGAGTAGTGATTTTCACCAAGGCATACTCGTCAGACAATTTCCCTATTTCAGACTTCTTTTCAGTCTTGCAGGAAACGAAGAGCGCAATCAGAATGCACGCCAGAGCAATTTTTTTCATATTCAAAATCTATTGTATTTTTTTTGATTTCAAACAGCCTGCAAAGTTAATGAATATTAATTTAAAAAAGGCACGACAGAAAAATCAGTCGCGCCTTTTTCTTCATTTTTCAGGAATATGTCAGATTATTCCCTGCTCGAGCATAGCCTGAGCGACCTTCATGAAACCAGCGATATTCGCGCCCTTAACGTAATCTACCGTTCCGTCAGGCTGAGTCCCGAACTTGACGCACTGCTCGTGGATGCTCTCCATAATCCAGTGAAGTTTATCGTCCACTTCCTGCGCTGACCAGCTGATATGCTGGGCATTCTGGGTCATCTCAATACCTGAAGTAGCGACTCCTCCTGCGTTCACTGCCTTTCCAGGGGCAAACAGGATGCCATTGTGCTGGAAGAAATGTATGGCACCAGGCTGGCATCCCATGTTGGACACCTCGCAGCAGCACCAACAGCCATTAGCCTTAAGTTCCTTTGCATCGTCCTCGCTCAGCTCATTCTGGAATGCGCAAGGAAGAGCAATGTCGCAAGGGATGCTCCAAGCCTTCTTTCCAGGAAGGAATTCGACCTTCCCGGGGAATTTGTCAGCAAGATCTTGCACCTTATCCCTATTGGAAGAACGCATTACAAGCATGTAGTCGTTCATCTCAGGAGTCATTCCATCAGGAATATGGCAGGCTCCGTCTGGACCGCTAATGGCTACGACCTTCGCCCCAAGCTGAGTAGCTTTCTTAACGGCTCCCCACGCTACGTTCCCGAAGCCAGAAATGCAGACCTTCTTGTCCTTGATATCCTTTCCTGCATGATGAAGTACATGCTGGGCGAAATAGAGCGCGCCGAAACCAGTAGCTTCCGGACGAAGGATAGAGCCTCCCCACGTAGCTCCCTTTCCAGTGAGCACTCCAGTATGGTATTCCTGGGCAAGCTTCTGGTACATTCCATTCAGGAAACCAATTTCGCGGCCGCCTACGCCGACGTCACCAGCAGGGATATCCTGGTCAGGACCTATGCAACGCCAGAGTTCAAGCATGAACGCCTGGCAGAAGCGCATAATTTCAGCGTTAGACTTGCCTACCGGATCGAAATCGGAGCCACCCTTGGCACCACCCATAGGCAGAGTCGTAAGGGCATTCTTGAATATCTGCTCGAAGGCCAAGAATTTCAGCATTGAAGGGGTAACTGCCTTGTGGAAACGAAGACCTCCCTTGTAAGGACCGATTGCAGAGTTGAACTGAACTCGGTAGCCAAGGTTTGTCTGAACATCCCCGTTGTCGTCAACCCACACAATGCGGAAAGTATAAATTCTGTCTGGCTCGACTAGTCTCTCGACTATCTTAGCTTTCTCAAATTCCGGATGCTGATTGTAAACATCTTCAATTGACTCAAGAACCTCCTGCACAGCCTGCAGATATTCTTTCTCTGTAGGGTACTTGGCCTGGAGACGGGCCATTATTTCTATAGTTTTCATATAATTAAATGGTGTAATACAACACAAATTTTAAATATTCATTATTTGATTTCCCATGTTGAGCCGCTCCGCAGAAGGTCGTCCACGCAATGAATCTTGCTCTTGCGCATGACATCCTTCACTTGGTCGCGCACTCCATCATCATAAGTGATGTCTTCCACATCTCTAATGACTCCAAGAGCCACCGGCAGATCCGGACCTTTCATATCTGCTAGCGCCATTTGAAGGCCTAAGTTGTTGGCGTGGGCATCATGAATGAGGATATCTTCTTCCTTGTAGCCATTCTCGCCAATAGTAACAGCCTTGATACGATTATCTTCAAAGACAAGACCCTTATCATTATTTTTCCCGAATATCATCCTTTCACCTTGACGGAGAACAACTGTCCTGTCAGGACGAACCGCAGGATCGGCAATCTCTTTATGAGCGCCGTCATTGAATATCACGCAGTTTGTCAGCATCTCCATCACTGAGCAGCCATCATGCAAAGCCGCAGCGGTCATTATTTCCTCATTCAACTTCAGATCTACATCAAGAGAACGAGCGAAAAATGTGCCTTTCGCACCCAGAACCAAGGAACCCGGATCGAATGGGTGCTCTACGGTACCATACGGAGATGTTTTCGTTATGGCTCCGAATTTGGAAGTAGGAGAATACTGCCCCTTCGTTAGACCATAAATCCTATTATTGAATAATATGATATTTATATCAATATTTCGTCTTATTGCATGGATGAAATGATTGCCTCCTATCGCGAGCGCATCGCCATCGCCACAAGCCTGCCAGACAGTAAGCCAAGGATTAGCTACCTTGATGCCAGTAGAAACTGCCGTGGCACGGCCATGAATGCTATGGAAACCGTATGTATCCATGTAGTAAGGTAGACGCGACGAGCATCCGATTCCGGACACTACGACGTAACGCTCTTTCTCGTAACCAAGAGCCTGGCTGACTTTTGGGAGAGCCCTCTGCAATGCAGCCAGAACAGCATGGTCGCCGCATCCAGGGCACCAACGTACCTCCTGATCACTTTTGAAATCCTTGAATGTCAATGTTGCCATAATCTAGATCTCCTTATTTATTGCCTCAACCAGCTCCTTTACGAGGAATGGCTGACCCTGAACTTTATTGCATTTGTCGTATTTGAAGTCTGGCAGACGGTCGCGTAGGTAAGCGCAGAACTGACCGCTGTTCAGCTCACAGACGAGAATTTTCTCGAATTTAGAGAATACATCCTTAGTGTTCTTAGGAAGAGGATTGATATAGTCGAAATGAGCGAAAGACACGTTCTTGCCTTTCTCCCTCTCCTCATCTACGGCACTTTTTATGTGACCATAAGTTCCGCCCCAGCCAACTACGAGCAGTTTCCCGGAATCAGGGCCATCAACCTTGAGCTCCGGAATGAAATCGGCAATCTTGGCCACCTTAGCGGCACGCTCATTCACCATAACCTGGTGATTCGCCGGATCTGAAGAAAGCACGCCCTCGTGGTTTTTTTCCAGTCCGCCAACTCTATGCTCTAAACCTTTCTGCCCAGGAATAGCCCACTGCGGAACCATAGTCTCAGGATTTCTCTTGAAAGGATGGAATCGCTCCCCTTCTTTAAGCACTCCGCGTGCAAATGGAGGCTTGATCTCAGGATAGTCAGCCATGGTCGGAATGTGCCAAGGCTCGCTGCCATTCCCAAGGAAACCCTCTGACAACAAAATCACAGGGGTCATGTGTTCAAGCGCTATCTTTGCCGCATTGAATGCGGCGTTGAAGCAATCAGCTGGAGAATGTGCAGCTATTACCGGAATTGGACACTCGCCGTTTCTTCCGTACAGAGCTTGCGACAAGTCTGTTTGCTCTGTCTTGGTAGGGATTCCCGTTGATGGGCCAGCTCTCTGAACATCGACCACGACAAGTGGCAGTTCGGTCATTACAGCCAAACCCAGGGCCTCGCTCTTTAAAGAGAAGCCAGGGCCGGAAGTAGTGGTAACAGCCAGATTGCCTGCAAAAGAAGCACCTATGGCGGTGCATATTCCCGAAATCTCGTCCTCGGCTTGTAATGTTTTGCAGCCGAGACTCTTATAAATGGCAAGCTCCTCTAGTATGGCTGTTGCTGGAGTAATCGGATAAGAGCCACAGAACAGAGGAAGCCCAGATTTCTCAGATGCGGCCAGCAAGCCCCATGCAACAGCTTGATTCCCAGTAATATTCCTATAAAGTCCCGGTTCAAGGCTCTTCGCAGGCTTCACCATGTAAGTATTCGGGATAAGTTGTATGTTCGCCGCATAATTATAGCCGTCTTTCAGCACCTTCTCATTTGGTCCTACCATTTCGGGGTGCTTCTTGGCGAATTTTCCTTCGATATAGCTATTGACATACTCAAGAGGACGGCCATAAATGAAGCAAGCCATGCCTAGCGTGAACATATTCTTACACTTAAGAATAGACTTCTGATCCATGCCGCAGTCTTTGAGGCTTTCCTTAGTAAGAGTGGTGATAGGAGAAGGTATTATTATCCTATCCTCTACTCCCAATTCAAGAAAAACATTATCCGTCTTGAATCCAGCTTTCTTAATCAATTCATCCGTGAATGAATCGACATCGATTAGAATCATGGCAGTTGGCTTGCACCACTTTGCATTCGCTTTGAGTGCAGCAGGATTCATTGCGATCAGCAGGTCGCAGTAATCTCCCGGAGTGTTGACTTTAGTGCTGCCAATGTGCACCTGAAAGCCAGAAACACCAGAAACAGTTCCATGCGGTGCCCTGATTTCCGCTGGATAGTCAGGGAATGTTGACAGGTCGTTTCCAGCAATCGCAGAAGTATTGGCGAACAAAGAGCCAGTAAGCTGCATGCCATCACCGGAATCGCCAGCGAACCTAATCACCACATCTTTTGTATCAATTACCTTGTGTTGCATTACTTGTTACAGTTTTTAGCGCAATAATTATATAACGTTGCAAATTTATATAATTTACCAAATATTTCATAACAATTCCGAAGAAAAACGTTTTATTTTTTGCGCAATAAAAAAGACAGGCAATGCCTGCCTCCTCTGAATCTCTATATTAATGCTATTTAGCAGTGCCAGTTGCGGAACCAGTAGCGCTAGCGGCAGATTCCTGCTTAGCCTGAAGCTCCTTCTGCAAAGACTCTATCGTCCTGCCTTCTGGTATATTCAGTGCTTTTCTTGCCTCAGGAGTAAGGTCCTTGCTCTGCGAAGGGTCAACATAAATATATTGTGATGAATCGAAAACGAAAACATATCCGCCAGCCTTCGCAATCTTTTCTACTGCCTTACGAGCCTTGTCGTAAATAGGTGTCATAAGCTGCTCGTTTTGCTGCTGGAGCTCTTGCTGGATGGACTGTTGGAACTCCTGAATTCTGTTCTGGATGTCTCCAAGTTCCTTCTCCTTGCTTTCCCTGATGGCAGCCGTCCATGTGGACTGCTTCTGCTGGTACTCGTTATATTTCGTCTGAGCTTCTTCAACCATGCTCTGATAAGTCTCATTGGCTTCCTTCTGTGCAGCCGCCATCGTAGACCTTGCGTTATCGGACTCCGGCATAAGAGTCACAAGCTCATTGAAGTTGACATGAGCTAATTTCACCTGCGCAGAGGTGGCTAACGTAAACAATGCCATAACGGCAATCAATGCGATTTTCTTCATATTCATAAATAAATTTTAGTTATCATTTTAGTAAATCGATCACAAAATTAAGAAATTATTAGAATTGTTGTCCTATCACGAAATGGAACTGGCTTCCGCCCTTCTGCCGCTTCGGCGAATTGTCTCTGTCGAAACCATATCCCCAGTCAACGCCCAGAAGGCCAATCATAGGCAAGAATACCCTCACGCCAACACCTGCAGACCGCTTAATCTGGAAAGGATTGACATCTTTGATGTCCGACCAGCAATTTCCGCCTTCCAAGAATCCTAGCACGAAAATAGTGGACTGAGGTTGCAGAATCACAGGATAACGCAACTCGACAGTAAACTTATCATAGACATTGCCTGCAAAATAGCTAGTATTATATGTCGAGACCGCCTCCGGTGTCAGCGAGTAATCCTCATATCCACGCAGCGCTATAATATCTGAGCCATAGGTATCGTATCCAGACATTCCGCTTCCGCCAACCCTGAAGCCCTCGAAAGGAGAATAGCCCCATTTCCTATTATAATATCCAAGATATCCAAACTGAGCCTTCCCCATGATGACTAAGTCGCCGATTATCTTCTGATACGTCTCTGCGCTAAACTTCACCTTCCAGTACTCAATCCATCTGTACCTGTCGCGAGAAGACCATTTATCGTAGTTGATGTCTTTATAACTATCTACGCGTACTGGCTTTCCTGATGCATCCAAAGTTCCTTTATCATTCTTTCTGAACAAAGAATATGGCGGAGTGAGCTGCAATGTAGTAGAAAAGACAGACCCTTGGCGAGGATAAATCTGCTGATCAGTGGATGTCCTTGACAGACTGGCCGTGTAACTGATGTTATGAGAAATGCCATCTGAGAAAAGGTAATATCCGTTGTACCAGTTTTTCAGGTCGTACGTCTGCCAGCTCAAGCCATTATATAAAGTGAAATAATTATCCGGCCATTTCAGCCTTGTTCCAATGCCGCCAGAAAAGCCATATACCTGCATGACTTTAGAATTGCTCAGCATGCCTAGAACTATCGAGGAATTAGTCTGCCTTGAATAGTATGTGTTGATGCTGAAAGAGGTTGGCTTTTTCCCGAACAACCAAGGCTCAGTGAATCCGAATATTGCCGAAGTATAATACGTTCCGTTCGTCTGCAAACGCAAAGACAGGCTCTGAGCATCCCCCAAAGGCACAGGCCTCCAAGCACCCTTGTCGAACATTCGCCTCGTGGAGAAGTTATTGAAGTTTACGCCGACCGTCGCTACGAATGTATTGCCGCCCCAGCCTCCGGAGAGTTCCAGCTGACTGGAAGGCTTTTCAGTAACGTTATATATTATGTCTACTGTATTGTTTGCTTGATTAGGCACGATCGAATAGCCGCCTTCCTTGGATATTGTCTCAGGGTCGAACTGTCCCAGAGAAGCGATTTCTCTTATGGACCTTTCGAAGTCAGTCTGGCTGAACAAATCCCCGGGACGAGTGAATATCTGGCGTCTGACTACCCTCTCATTAGTAAGGTCATTCCCATTTATGACGATATTGTTCAGAGTGGCCTGCTTGCCTTCCGATATCCTCATCTCGACATCAACAGAGTCGTTCTCGATGTTCAGCTCCACAGGCATTACCTGGAAGAAGAGATAACCCTCGTCGCGGTATAGCTTCGAAACAGCGTAGTCGTTCTGCTTGTCACCACCAAAGAGCCTCTTCTGCATCGTGACCACATCGTATGGATCCCCTTTCTTAATATTCAGAATCTGATTCAGCTGGTCTGCCGAATGCACCGAGTTCCCTGTCCAAGTGATGTTTCTGAAATAATATTTGTCACCCTGATCAAATTTGAAATCGATTCCAAGCCTACCCGGCTCTACATAATAAATGGAATCTTTCAATATCCTGGCATCGCGATAGCCGGCCTCGTTGAATTTGCTTATGAGATTCTTCTTGTCGTTAGGGTATTCCTTTTCATTGAACTTCTTGCTGCTAAAGAAGTTATATATCTTCTTTGCCTTCGTCTTCTTCATGGACTTGGCCAGTTTGAAGTCCGATACTCCCGTATTTCCCTCGAAATTAATGTCTCGGATTTTAATCTTCAGCCCCTTATCCACCTCGAAAGTAACTCTAATCAAGTTTTTAAGCATGGGATCAGGCTCAGACTTGACGTTCACCTCGCAATTCAGGAAACCTTTTTCAGAATAATAACGTTTGATGATTCCTATGGATGTCCTGGCTACGTAATCAGAGTACTCGCCACCTCTTCGAAGCTTCAGTCTTTCCTCCAAATCTTTTTTCTCGCTCTTCTTAACGCCAGTAAACAGCCACGAAGACACTCTAGGACGCTCTTTGACATCTATAACGAAAAAAGCGGAGTCTCCGCCAGCGCTCAGGTGGTCAATCACCAAGGAAACATCTTCAAACTTATTCTGAGCCCACAACCTGTCCACTACAGAAGACATGGCATCGCTAGGAACGGTCACCATGAGACCTTTCGCGAGACCCGTGAGAGAAATAATTTGATTGTTGCTGTAAGACTTGTTTCCTCGCACTGTGACATCCCCGATGATGTAACTCTTCGGGTTATCATAGTCCACTTCTATATAATTCGCAGCTAAGGTGTCCTTGACATCTTGCCCCATCAGCGAGAAGTTCGCCAGAAGCAATGTCAGAGCGCCTGCAATTCTGTATATATTCATTAAACCAAATTTCATGGATTTCAGAGTTGCAAATATAAGCAATTATTTAACTTTTCCATATCGGCGGTCGCGTTTGCCATACTCTTCTAGAGCAAGCCGGAAATTTTCTTTCCCAAAATCAGGCCAAAGAGCGTCGGCTGAATAAAATTCAGAATATGCGCCCTGCCAGAGAAGATAATTGCTTATTCTCTTCTCGCCCGAAGTTCTTATCACCAGATCCGGATCTGGAATTCCATATGTTACTAAAAACCTATCGAAATCATCTACCCCCAGAGATTCCAATTTTTCAGGATTCCCCGAATACTCCAAAGCCATTTTTTTAGCAGCTTGAAGAATATCCCATTTCCCACTATAACTTAAGAATATGATTAATGTCAGCAGAGGCACCTTGCCTTCAGCAGGTTCAGTATCAGCCTCAGCCTTCGAAATAGCCGAACGCAGCTCTGGGGAAAGCCTTTCAAGGTTTCCAAGCACCTTGAATTTCACGCCTTTCTCTTTCAACGAAGGAATCTCTTTTTGAATAGCCTGCATCATGAGACTCATCAAGCCTGAGACCTCACTATCCGGCCTGCCCCAGTTCTCCTCAGAAAAAGCAAAGAGCGAGAGATATTTTACCCCGCTCTCGGCCGCAGCCTCGACGCAAGCCCTAACGCTCTCTACGCCTGCAGCATGACCGTAAACACGTTCTTTCCCCTTCTCTTTCGCCCATCTTCCGTTCCCATCCATGATAATGGAAACGTGCGTAGGAATGTTACTGCTAGAATTCATCGTTTATCCACGTTGTTTCTAATATCCTCACCCCAGAAAAGTTTGGCAGTGAGCGCTTTAAAGAAATTCGACTTTGCAAGATGCACCTTCTTAAGCGAAAATTGTGCCACCTCTACGCATATCGCAGCGTCTGGTCTCAGAATCAGGCTCCGATTATCCATGGACATCTGGACACGTTCATCTCGGCAGCGCATCCGAATTTTTATCTTCGTAGAGTCGGGGACGATAAGAGGCCGCACATTCAAGTTGTGAGGCGCAATAGGAGCTATGATTAGGACCTTGGAATCAGGGGTGCAGATCGGACCGCCCACGCTTAATGAATATGCCGTGGAGCCGCTACTCGTAGAAACCAGCAAGCCATCTGCCCAATATGTCGGAATGTCTTCTCCGTTAACCGAGACATCGATGCCTAAAATAGCAGCCCCTGAGCGGTGCACGGAGATTTCGTTAAGAGCATAGGGCCAGAAAGAACTCTCTGACTCAATAATTTCTCCCTCCACAGAAGCTTTCAGCAAAGCCCTGTCTTCAATTGAATATGTCCCTGCCGACAAGGCATCCGCAGCTTCTTCTGGCGTATATTCTGACAGGAAGCCGACCCTCCCCATGTTCACTCCTATGATCGGAATGCCGCTCTCACACACTCGTTTAGAAGCCGAAAGAAAAGTCCCGTCCCCTCCCAAGCTCATAACCATCCCCGTGTCAGCAGAGAGATCTTTGCTCGAATGAATCTCGCTGAAACTGAAGCCAGATTTTTTCAATCGCTCGCAAATCGAAATAAACCGCTTATCCCCTTTCAGCGCGGTATTTCTTGCATAAACCGCTATATTCATAATATTCATATCGCTAAGGTAGGTATTTTTGTAATATTTTATTTAATTTTGTCCGTTTAAGAGAAACTAAGAATAAAAGAAAATATCATGAAACAGACACCACTAATTCTGAGCGTCATTTCGCTCGTCGTAGCATTAGCCTTAGGAATCGTCATGCTCACCAGCAAAGGAGGCAGCAGCAGAACTACCAAAGCTAGCACTCCTACCGGAGAGGCAGCTCAGCAAGGATCAATAGTATGGTTCGACCTAGATAGGGTCCTCAATGAATATGACATGGCGAATGACCTTCGCAGCGTGGTTGAGACAAAGATCCAAGGCATTCAGGAAGAAGTGAACCGCAGAGGCACTAAGCTTCAGAACGATGTGAACAAGTTCCAGTCAGATTTAGACAAAGGCGTCTTGGTTCGTTCAGTAGCGGAGCAGAGGAACCAGAGGCTTCAAGAGCAGCAGAACAGTTTCAACAACTACACGAATCAGAAACAGCAGGAAATAGCCGAGGAGCAGAGCGTCATGATGAATAAAATTGGCGATGCCATAAACACATATCTTCAGAAACTCAACGAAGAGAAAAAATACGCCATGATCATCAGCACTCAGGGAAGCGTCCTTCTTGCTCCTGTAGCAGTCGGCGATCCTAGCTTAGACATCACCGATGAAATCATAACTGGCCTGAACGACGAGTACGTGAAGAATAAGGCTAAAGGGATCACATCTCCTGCGGACACCACAAAATAATCAGTCTTGAGGATAGCCTTCTTATCTTGCTTCTACCCTTACAGAGGAGGGATAGCCCAGTTCAATGCGAATCTTTTCCTAGAACTGGGCAAGACGGAAACTGTCAAAGCTTTCAACTTCAAGCGCCAATACCCTCAGTTCCTCTTCCCAGGCAAAACCCAGTATGTGACTGCCGACGATGAGGCAGTGCCAATTGAAAGCGTGCATCTGCTCGATACCGTGAATCCTTTCACTTATCGGAAGACCTTAAAAGCCATCCGGGAATGGAAGCCGGATCTCGTCATCGTCAGCTATTGGATGTCGTTCCTAGCCCCGTCGCTAGGATGTGTTGCTAAGGGGCTCTCAAAGCATTGCAGAGTCGTATCAATCCTGCACAATGTAATACCTCACGAGCCTAAATTCTTCGATGCGCCACTCACGAAATATTTTCTGTCAGGCTGCACTGGAAGCATAACCCTCTGCGAAGAGGTAGCTGCTGATTTGAAGAGACTAAGCCCAACAGCACGATGTATAACGCTTTTTCACCCAATATATTCCCATTTCGGAGAGAAGCTGCCTAAAGAGGAGGCGGAGAATACCCTAGGGCTAGAACACGGGAAGAAGAACCTGCTATTCTTCGGTCTCATAAGGGAATATAAAGGATTGGACATACTCCTCAGGGCATTCGGCCAGCTGGATGACAGTTATCAGCTGATTGTGGCCGGCGAGCCATACGGCTCATTCGGGCAATATCAGAAAATAATAGATGAGTCGCCGGCAAAAGACAGGATACGCTGTTTCACGCATTACATTAAAGACTCCGAGGTAAAGAAATATTTTTCAGCGGCTGACTTGGCTGTCCTACCTTACAGATCTGCGACCCAAAGCGGCATAAGCGCCATAGCCTGCCATTTTGAAGTGCCTATGGTCGTCACCGACGTGGGCGGCCTGAAGGAATCCGTAGGAGCTTCTGGCACAGGGCTTGTCGCTGACAAGCCCAATGAAGATAGCATTCTGAATGAGATACGCAGATACTTCAACGACGAGAGCCTGCGAGAAAGTTTTTCCAAAAGCATTCGTTCAGAGAAAGCTCGGCTCTCTTGGAAATCATTTACTTTGAAACTTTTACAGTTTTCCCAAAGCTTGAACGGAAATGAATAGAATACTAATATGCTCACTTGCAGCCCTATGCCTTATGGCAGCATCTGCTGCCATCTCCAAGGCTCAGGAATATCAAGCTCCGAAAGTTGAAATCTCGAAAGAAAAGGTTCGCTATCATGGGACTACATACTACTCGCATATCGTTAAAGAGAAACAGACAATTTACTCAATCTGTAAGGCTTACAATGTAACCCAGCAAGAACTCTTCAACGCAAATCCTACGCTACATCTCGATACTGAAGGGCTTAAGAAGAATCAGATTCTGCTAATTCCTATTAAAGATCTTACTGAAGAGCAGGATTCAGAGAAAACTCCGCAAGAAGAGAAAACGGAGACCGTAGAAAAGCCAGTAGAAGAGCAAAAGCCTGAAAGTGTCAGCCCGCAGCCATCGAAGGATGAATATTTCTTCCATACAGTGAAATGGTATGAAGACCTTAATTCAATAGCCAGGAAATACAAGGTCTCCAAACTTTCCATCATTAATATCAATGGGCTTCAGAGCCAGAAGGTCAAGCGCCGTCAGGTGCTTAGGATCCCTCGCGACTACAAGAAGTGGGAGAATGTCACGCTAACGAACTTAGAGACGGCAGAAGAAGAACCAGAAGAGATTAAAACAAGTGCTGAAGGTCAAGAGGAGAGCATCTCAGAGATATTAAGCAATGCCGGCAACCATCAAGTGCACGCCGCCATATTAATGCCATTTAATATCTCTAAGGCTACAGACAGGCAGTTAGTGATGGATTTCTACTGCGGAACTCTAATGGCAGCAAGAGATCTGGGCAATGAAGGAATCAAAATAGACATAAGCGCATATGAGTACGGTAACGGGAATCTGTCATCTGGCATTTTCCAAGATAATGATTTCGTACTTGGGCCTGTAGCGAAAGCCAATCTTGCCAGAGCGGCAGCGATAAGCGATGGGGAATCTTGGATTATTTCCCCTGCCGACAGGATGGCTGGAGTCATAGCAGATTCCGTCAAGAACTTTATTCAGGCTCCGACCTCGGTCGAAGCACAAATAAACGATGCTGTCCAATGGCTGAAGACCGACTTAGAGAAAGGCGACAAAATAATCCTCATCTCGCAGAGTGGCAACGCAAAGGGCTTTGGCTCTTATTTATCTAACTTAATGAGCCGTTCCGGGATAAATTTTTCCAATGTATCCGTGAATGTGCTCGAAGCAGCGAGACTTTCCGAGAAATTGGCTGGGAATCTTAGCACTGAAGGAACGACAAGAGTTATCACGACCTCTGACAGCGAGTCCTTCATGAACCAGATAGTGAAGAGTTTGTA
Source organism: Bacteroidales bacterium (assembly GCA_028724885.1). Taxonomy (GTDB): domain Bacteria; phylum Bacteroidota; class Bacteroidia; order Bacteroidales; family UBA932; genus Cryptobacteroides. Next base: position 46,830 of record JAQYTJ010000030.1, read on the forward strand.
CATCCTTTCTGTCTCTGGGAAGGACATAGCTTTGTACACCAATGCTAAAATCCGAACATTCAATACAATAGAGACGAAACAGCTGCATGGGGTGAAACTTCACGTAAGCGTCGCTTCAGAGGTTGATTACAGCTCTGCTCAAGTTCAAGAATTCACTCTTTCATATAGATCCCTATTCAAGGCAGAGCCGAGCCATTTCTCGTTCCAGGGATATGACTTGATGAGGCAATTCTCAACTTTGGCATCTAAATACGGTAAAAAATGGCATAGGATGATTGATGCCTTCACGATGAACGGATTGCAGTCTAATTTCGACTACGTAAGGAAGCCAGGAGGCGGTTATGCCAACACGGCGACAAGACGCGTCATTTATGCGCCAGATTACTCGATCGAGATTGTAAAATAGATTTTTCTACCTTCCTGCGAGAAGGGATTTAGCATTCGCGATTGCGGCCGGGGTTATCTTTTCTCCGCTCAGCATCCTAGCGATCTCCATCACTCTGTCATTTCCGGAAATCTGATGAATGGATGAATATGCTTTTGTGCCCAATGCATTATATTCCTTTTCAACAAGATAATGGGCATTGCCTCTAGAGGCAACCTGAGGCAGATGAGTAATGGCAAATATCTGCATGTCACCACCCATCTCGCAAATCATCCTTCCCATTTTATCAGCAACGCTGCCTGACACTCCGGAATCTATCTCATCGAAGATAAGAGTAGGCATGTTTACGAATTTGGCCATCATGGCCTTCAGGCATAGCATCAGGCGAGACATTTCGCCCCCCGAAGCGCAGCGGCTGAGATCCAAAGGGTCGTTTCCCGTCGAAGAAAAGAGGTACCTGACGGCATCTTTTCCATTTTTTGACGGCATCGCAGGAGAAATTTGAACGTCGAAAATCGCATGCTCCAATTCAAGAGACCGCACGGACTCCATGACCTTGTTAGAGAATGAGCGAACGGCTTTCTGCCTCTTGGAATGGAGGGTGGAACATATTCTATCATATATTTTTTTCTCCGACTCTATCTCTTTTTCTAATGCCTGCCGACGCTCATCTAAAGAAGTGGAATCGAACAGCTTCTGAGAAAGGGCATCCCGCTTCGCTATCAATTCAGTCACATTCGAAGCCCCATACTGCTTCATTAAATCATACAGGAGCGACAGCCTGTCCTCAACTGCATTCAGCCTGTCCTCAGAAAGAGACACTCCGTCATTAGCGGCGGACACTTCTTGCTCTATGTCCGAAAGTTCCAGGCGAGAAGCCTCTATCCTACTCGCAAGCGAAGCTGCCTCAGGCACAAAATTTTGAATTTTCTCCAAACTCTTCTGAGCCTCTTTAAGAGCCGAGACTATGGAAACCTGTTCTCCGTCAGAATATTCCCCATTGAATATGCTTTCTGCGGCTCCCAGACTCTCCTTTATTTCCTCAGCGTTAGCAAGTTGCTTCTGCTCCGCCTCAAGCGATTCCAACTCTCTCTCCTGAAGCTTTGCCTTCTCTAGCTTCACCAGCCTAGCCTCTGTGTATTCCCTCTCTTCTGAAAGAATAGAGAGCCTCGAATTGACATCAGAGAGCTGCGACTCAAGGTTATTAATCTTTGAATATGTCGAAGCACAGTCCGTCAGGAGGCTACCGCAACCAGCATAGTGGTCCAGGAGCGATAGCTGGAACTCGTGATCGGAAAGCAGCAGAGTCTGATGCTGGGAATGAATGTCCACGAGCCTCGTCCCTATAGACTGCAGAATCTGCAAGCTGACAGGAGAGTCGTTCACGAAAGACCGAGAGCGACCAGACTTGTTAACGACTCGACGAAGAATCAACTCGCCATCCTCGCACGCTAAATCATTCTCACCAATTATTTCCATCAGGACGCTGTCTGAAGCAGGAATGCTGAACACTGCCTCCACTACGCAGGAGTCAGCGTTGCCGCCTATTGCTGACGACTCGGCCTTTGCGCCCAGCAAAAGAGACAAAGCTCCAAGCAAGATGGATTTTCCCGCGCCCGTCTGCCCAGAAATAATGATGAGACCCTCTGGAAAAGAAACATCCAGAGAGTCTATCAATGCATAGTTGCTGATCTGAAGGGATTTCAGCATCGCCGTAAGCTATTCGGCGTCTGTTTCTTTCGGCTCGTCTTTAACAGAACCATTATCTTCTTCTGCTCCAGCCTTCCTGTAGTATAGCTCGCCATCCTCAAATTCCTGAATAGCGATTAAATCAGGTTTCGGTAGCTTCTCGTAATATTTAGAGATTTCTATCTGCTCCTTGTTCTCGAACACCTCGTCCATAGTATCCCTTTCGTTCTTGAATTCCTCCAGTTTCTTAGCGAGTTCCTTCTTCTCTGCCAACGAAATCTGATTAGCTCTCTTGGAAAGGATTACGCACGTCTCGTAAAGATTGCCCGTAGGCTCCGCCAAATACTTCACATCCCTTGTGATAGTGTTCTGCGGTACTTTCTTACTAATTTCCATTTATCTAATGCTTAATTTACTCTATTTCTTGTACGCATCCGCTTTAGCGGATTGTTTCATTTTTTTCATTATCGCGACTAAAGTCTTTCTCTTTCACCTCCAAGTCAGCTTCGGTGCCAGAATATCTGCCCAATGCCTTCTGAGCCCTATCATAATAGTGAGAAAGCTCCTTCCTGTTCCTTGAATCAGGATATTCCCCGATGAAATTGTAATAGTCATCGACAAACGTCAGGTAACGATCCTTCTGCTTAGACTCAACGCTCATGCTGGCATATTTGTACGAAGATTTAGCTAGATAATAAAGAATGTCCTCTCGGTAAATATTGTCAGCATCATCTTTCAATATATTCTTAAAAGCCGTCCATGCCGCCTTGTAATACTCCATGTTATAATAAAGCTTCGCATTTTCGTATGCCTTTTTATCCAGCCTCTCGTTAAGGTTCTTCAGCATATTCTCGCAGATTGTCATATGAGGCGAGTCTGGGTTATCTATAAGATATTGATTGATTACCGCAATAGCATTCCTTGTAGGGTTCTGATCCAGCTCGTAACGATAGGTGGAGCGGTAAAGACAGTCAATCCTAAGGAAAGCCGCATCCTGTGCGAAAGGGCTGTTAGGAAAATTTGTCAGGAAGTTCGACAAATTAGTCTCAGCCGTATAATAATCCTTGTACCTATAATTGCTTAGGCCCCAATAATATTGAACCGTGTCGTCTCTGGCAGTGCCATTGGTCAGCACCGAAAGAGATTCGAACAGCTGAGCAGCCTTCTGATATTTTCCCTTATTGAAATAGTTGAATGCCGCAGCATACTTAGCATCCACGTCGCTGCCGTTCAGCAAAGCTTCGAACTGAGATTTGCAAGACGTAAGAGCGGCAATCATGACTGCCGCAGCAATGAATATCTTGAAAGATTTAGACATATTATTAATATTTCGCATTCTAATGCGACAGCAGGAATTTCTCAACATCCAAAGCAGCCCGGCAGCCAGACGCAGCAGCTGTGATGGCCTGCCTGTATCTCGGATCCTGGACATCCCCGGCCGCGAAAACTCCTTCAACGTTTGTCTGAGAATTCTTGCCATCCGTTACGATGTAGCCATTCTCGTCGGTCTTGACCCACTGCGCGAACATATCGGAATTCGGGTGATGACCGATGGCTAGGAAAAAGCCGTCGGCTTGAATATCAAAAACCTTACCATCTTTTCTAAGTATTCTAACGCCAGTTACCCCGTTCTCATCACCCAGCACTTCCTGCGTGCTGCAGTTCCAGAGAACCTCGATATTTTTCGCATTATTCACCCTCTCCTGCATGGCCAGAGAAGCCCTGAAAACATCCCTGCGGACTATCATGTAGACCTTGCTGCAAAGATTCGATAGGTATGTTGCCTCCTCGCAAGCAGTGTCCCCACCCCCGACTACAGCTACGACCTTATTCCTGTAGAAGAATCCGTCGCATGTAGCACAAGCAGAAACCCCCATGCCCTTGTATTTTTTCTCGGACGACAGCCCTAGATACTTAGCCGTCGCTCCAGTAGCGATAATCAAAGCATCAGCGGCCAGCTCAGAGTTCTCATCGACTTTCACATGAAAAGGCCTGGAAGACAGATCAACGGAGCTTATAACCCCGCTACGCACGTCAGCGCCAAGCCTAATGGCTTGTTCCCTCATGTTTCCCATAAGTTCGTTTGCATCAACTCCATCCCTGAATCCAGGGTAATTCTCGACCTTGGTCGTCGTCGTAAGCTGTCCTCCTGGCTCAAGTCCCTCATAGAGAACCGGAGACAATCCTGCTCTAGAAGCATATATGGCGGCAGTGTACCCCGCAGGACCCCCACCAATTATAAGACATCTGATATTTTCCATACACTTAAATTTATCATACCTGATGAATTACAAATATAATCAAATTAAATCGAAACTCGCATTATGGCAGATGCAAGCAAAAGATAATTTAAATAATTATAAATTATAATTGTTTTGTATTATTTTTCTATTATATTTGCAATCAGAATTTTAGAGACATACTAATATGGCTGAGAAACTTTGCAAGGCCCCGGACATAGAGAAATTCCGCGCGCTACTGAAAAAATATGATTTGAAGGTGACTCCGCAGAGGATTGCCGTTCATGAGGCGATGCTGGCATTAGGACACGCATCGGCTGACATGGTGACTGAGTATATCATCACTCACTGTAAAGCGAAAGTTACTGTCGCTTCAGTTTACAACATACTCTCGCAGCTCACCATGCTTGGAATATACAATCACAGGATGAGCTCTAACAACAAGATGTATTTCGATGTAAACACATTCAAGCATTTTCACCTTTACGACACAGAGAACAACTATTATGTCGATGTCATAGACGATGAATTGCAGAAAGTCCTAGAGGATCGCCTTATGAGCAGACATTATAAGGGTTACAATGTCGACGACATCGACGTGCAAATTCTCTGTCACCCCACGCATCACCGCAAGGCCTTATCATAGTCTGACTTGCATCTCTGCCAATTTTCGCAGGATTGATAGTAAAATCGAGTAGGAGGTAAACGAAAGTAATAGAGTTTATCTCCTGCTTTCGTTCACCGATCTCTCACACCTATCGCGGCCATACCACAGTTTGGCATCCTTCCGGAGTTTACCGCCTGCTTTCGTTCACCGATCTCTCACACCTATCGCGGCCATACCACAGTTTGGCATCCTTCCGGAGTTTACCGCCTGCTTTTGTTCACCGATCTCTCACACCACTGTACGTGCCGTTCGGCATACGACGGTTCCCAATAAAGCGGTGAATCGATGTATGGAATGGCCGAGATGAAGAGATCTGGGGATCAAGTTCAAAACCCTGTGTTTAAGAATATACACTGCATTTAAGAATACACCAAGTCATCCCGAACGACCTGCCCCGTCATCCTGAACTGTACTCCCCGTCATCCCGAATGACCCACTATGTCATCCTTAACTATAATCCCTGTCATCCTGAACTGTACTCCCCGTCACCCTGAACTGTACTCTCCGTCATCCTGAACTTGTTTCAGGATCTGTTCTTCGCAAGCCTAGATTCCGGATCGAGTCCGGGATGACGGGGACAAACGAGCCCAGATTCCGGGTCAAGCCGGGATGACGGAAGAAGGATGAACTCGTTTTACCGTCAACGTGAAATGTTGGGCTGACGGCGAGGTTGTGGTCGATGTGGTTGCAAAGTATAATCCATGTCCTCGCCCAGAAGGACAAGAGAATTTATGGGCAACGGTATAGTGCCACCGGCTGGCTTGTAATAAAGGACTGCGCCGCCCACCCAGTTTCATAGAACG
>JAQYTJ010000031.1 GCA_028724885.1 Bacteroidales bacterium
CTGGAATCTGAAGAAAATGATGAAGGACCTTGCAAAGAAGAGCGCAAAGACTTTATTTGTCTTGTTGCAAATCCTCTTCGGAGATCCTCAATATAAATTACAAACTGCGCAATAGGCAGTTGTTAAGGATTGACTAATTAGTCACCAAATATAATAGGTAAAGAAAATTAATATGTTAGATAAGCATTTAATTGTACATGATTAGACATAATCAATCACAACTTGTCGCTGAGTTTCGTCTTCCTAGCACGCTTGACGTTGATGCTGGTCTTTCCGAAGCGCCAGGTCAGACCCAAACGGAACTGGCGAGGGCGGTACCAGGATTCGTTGTGTTGGTAGTAGTTCTCGGCGAATGTATCTCGCGTCGGGCCATAGTAGCGATTCTGGAAGGGCATGACAGCCGTGGTCGACAGGATGAGCCTATTCTTTAGGAACCCTTGCCGGAGGCCCAGGGAGTACACATAGTCAACGCCGTGGTAGGTGCGCTGAAGGGTGGTTTCCCCTCCGGACATGCTGCCGGAGGCAAAGGCCGTCGCCCCTTGCCAAAGAACGACGTTGGTACTGAGGTCGAAGGCCCATTCCACACCGTCATTCTTCTGGTCCAGCGACGGCGCAAGGAAGTAATTGTACCCCACCTGGGCCGAAGTCTGGAGGCTGAACCGCTGGCCCGGATTCCAGTTGAAACTCACCATCTGGTCGATATGATCGTATGTGACGGCGTTCTCATAGGTGGAGATCTTGACCCCGTCCGGATAGACCTTGGAGAGATATTCAATCTTGTTGTTGCAGAGACTGCCATAGCTCCGAGCTGTAAGGTCCCAGGCCTCACCGCTTGAACGGTATGTGACTGTCACGGCATCGGATACAACTGTCCTCAGGTCTGGGTTGCCGTGCATCCGACTGTAAGGCGATTCCTCAAAGATGTAGGGATTGAGGTAATCCACGCTCGGCCGCCCCAGCCGACGGGTATAGGACAATGAAAGCGCATTTTTAGGATTGATCTGCCAGGCGACATTCAGATAGGGCACCACGTTGAAATTGCTATTATCAAATGTCAGGTCTGCGTATGCGCTCTTGGAAATTCCACGGTTCAGCGTAAATTCTAAGCGTGTGCCGGCTTTCAGGGTAAGTTTCGCGAACTTGTAGCCGTAGCTGGCGTAGGCGGCAAAGATGTGCTGTTTGTAGTCCAAGTCGTTGACGTTGGAATTGTCGATGTTCCACTGCTTTGTTGCATAATCCCACAGTTCATCCTGTGAATCAGCCACGTGGGTGCGGAGCGTGTACTTGGTACCGGCTTCAATCTGATGCTTTTTCCGCAGGGTGGCGAAATAGTCAATCTGGCCGATCTGCTGGATGGTATGCTCGGTATTGAAAGAATGGCGGTGGTAATCCGTACAGTTCAGGACCGGCACCACGATGATGTGGTTTTCCGTGCTATTCGGGTTGCCGTCGATGGAATAGCTGAAGGTAAGGATTCCTCCGTCGTTCCGGAATATCTTCTGGTAGGCTAGTTCCCCAGAGAAGGTATTGTAGTAGTTTGTGCGGACCGTAGGCTCCTGCATCTCGATGGTCTTGACACGGCCTGTATTCCAGAAAGTCTCGGTAATGTCGTATTTACCCAACAGTTTCTCTAAGTTGGCCCATCCCGAGATTGTGATGAGGTTGAGCGAGTCCTGCTCGTAACTGGCTTCCAAGGAGAATGCACCTGAAGAGAAAGTGTTGTTGCTGTCAAAATCGAGTTGCTGATAACGGTAGTCCTCGCTGGAGTAATTCTCAATGTCCGTTACTCCATGCGCTTTAGGATTCGGGAAATACATCCCGCTGGCATTGGCACTGAAAGTGAACTTGCCCAGCTGCGCATTGATATATCCGCTCCCTCCTGCTGACCCCAATGTACCGCCTTGTGCGCCCAGGGAGCCGCTATAACCGGATTTCAGACGCTTCGCCATAACGATATTGATAATGCCCCCGATACCTTCTGCGTCATATTTGACTGGCGGATTGGTTATGACCTGAATCTCCTTTATGGATGAAGCTGGGACGGTCTTGATGAGCTGGTCGAAGTTTCGAGCCAGCATCCCCGTGGGCTTCCCGTTCACAAGTACCTTGTAGTCCGAGGACCCATTGAGTAGTACCTTGTCTTCTCCATTGATGCTGAGCATCGGTACATTGCGGAGAATGTCGATGAGGTTGCCTCCTTCCGCTTGCGGGTCGGCCTGCACGTTATAGGTGAGTTTGTCTGCATCGGTTTTTATCAGCTTCTGACGGGCTACTAAAGTGGCTTCTTTGAGTTTCTGTACGGTGCACAGAGAATCCGGCTGGGCTGTTTCCGGTTCCTGCGCCCTGGCGGTGATGCCTATGACCAGTGCTGCGAGAGTAAGGATGATTGTCTTTGTATTCATTGTTTTTCCATGAGTTTTGCTAACGCAAAAATACCCGGGAAAAGTTTTACACGATATGGTATAATGCAAAAATATCAGCCAGTATGTGGCTGGTACTCAATATGGATGCAAATTTTTAGTCCCGTAAGACTTTGAAAAGTTTTACATCAGCGTTCCAGCTCCAGAAGAAGGTCCCTCAGATAGATGCTGATGTTGGTATCGTGCTCGTCTAGGCCGAGCTTCTGACGGATTTCGTGGCTGATGATGTAATGTCTTTTCTTCTGAATATACTCGCCGATGTCCTTGCCCTTCAGGCCCAGGGTATAGAGGCAGCAATAACCGATTTCCCAGTCCGTAAGTCCCTTGCCCTGCAGGTATGCGATGAACTTGGGATGGCTTTCCTCGAAAACAATCTTGGTGGAACGGAGGAATTTTTCCCGGTCGGCCATCAGTACGTCAATCTCTTCTTCCGAACTGCGGTAGAACTTATCATCTGAGGAGATACGGGAGGCAATCACCTTGTCCAGGACGGCGAGCCGCTGCCGGATAATCGCCATCGACTTCTCGTCCGGCCGGGATTTGAGTTTCTTTGAGATATAACGGATAAATGCCACGAGAATTGCGAGAGCCAGCAGAGAGAGGATGACAATCTCGCGGATACGGTTGTCCTTCTCGATGAGCGTCATCTTGTCCATATAGCGCTCTTCGATGATGCGAGCATTCTGGATCTTCAGCGTGTCCGAAGGTGCCAGCATACTCGCATTCTCATTGATCCGGTCCAGGCACGCCCTGGCTTTCTGCGTATTCTCGCTGTCCCCGACGGCAGAATAATAATCCAGGGCGATATGAATGATGCTGTCGTTATACACCTCAATGCCTACCTTTTCCAGCGCCTGCGAGTACAGCAGGGCGTGACGAGCCTGCAGCTCCTTGGTGTTCAGCAGGCTCCTGTCCAGTGAATCCAGCGCCACGAAAGCGCTGTCAGGCGCAGTGGTCAGATACATTTCCGCTTTGTCCAAGATGGGACGCACTTTACTTGTGTAACCGCAGTTCCATAAACAAAGGGACATTATGATGACGAATATGTAGTTTCCGAAGTTACGCATTGCAGATACAAAACTAACGATTATTCCTGCTAAGGGCAAAGGATAAAAGCGTATTCATAGTTTCAAATTTAATGAATATTTCAGTAAATTATGGCATTAAACAAATAATAGCACAATGAAGAGACTGGTAATTGGCCTGCTCGGAATCCTCTGCACCGTCGGTGTTTTTGGGCAGGAACGTGAGTTGATCTGGCCAAAAGGCAAGATGCCGGATGCTCAGGAGCAGCAAATCGCTGCGATGACAAACGAGACGAGCAATCCTAAATTCAAGGCTGAAAAGCACAGGACTGCCTATCTGGAATGGTTTGAGGCACCAGATGAGAGCGTCCGCAACGGAACATGCATGATACTCATTTCTGGAGGTGGCTACTTCACCTGTTGTGACGTTGGCCTCATCGACCTATGGCACAAAGAATTGACCAAAGTCGGAGCGCAGTGCGTGAACTTCGTTTACAGGACACCACGTCCGGAAGGCCTCCCTATCTACCAGAGCGCATGGGAAGACGGCCAGAGGGCAGTCAGGGTGGTCAGAAGCGAAGCAGGTAAAAGAGGGTTCGATCCTGACAGAATCGGCGTCATCTCTATGTCCGCAGGCTCGCACCTCGCCCTTCTGCTCGCCACTAGTTCGCAGACTCCTGCCTACAAGCGGGTTGACGCCATCGATGACATACCTTGCAACATCAATTTCGGAATCCTAAACGCTCCTGCCTATGTCACCACCGACGGAGAGACGGGAACTCCTTCAATACGCCAGGGCTACGGCGCTGACGTAACGCTTAGCAGCATATTCAAGTTCGACGAAAAGACTTGCTCGCTTAGCCTTCACCATGGGGGGAATGACCCATATTCCCCAAACGGCTCAACCTTGATTTACAGGCAGCTGAGGCGAATGAAGATTCCTGCAGAACTACACCTTTACCCGGACAAGGGCCATGTTGCCTTCGGCCTGGAGCGCGGAATCGAGTTCCTCAGGCAGATGGGATTCCTCGGCAAGCTTGAGGATGAGGTCGCCATCGAGAGCAGGTTCTCAAGCGACGAAGCCAGAGGTTCCTACAGCAAAGAGAACATCTGGCCGGATGGCAAGACCCCTGACTTCAGAGAAGATCAGTGCACACCATACATAGAATGGCACATGCCGAAGGTACTCAAAACTAAGGCAATCCAAATAATCTATTCGGGAGGTTCCTATACTGGCAATTCTCCGAACAGCTTCGAGGTTGCTCCGGCAAGGCGCTACCTAAATGATAAAGGAATGACCGTAGTCACCATGCAGTACCGCACTCCGCGTCCTAAAGGGCTGGCGAAGCACACAACCGCATGGGAGGATCTGCAGCGCGCAATCAGGATAGTCCGCAGCGAGGCTGCCGCAAAGGGTCTTGACCCGAACAGAATAGGGATTATGGGAAGTTCTGCTGGAGGACACCTCACGCTCATGGGGGTCACATCCTCTAGACATCAGGCATATCTTCCTATCGACGATCTCGACAAGATTGCGCCTAAGGTTCAATGGGGCATTGGAATATACCCTGCCTACGCCCTCACGGACGGCATTGACAAGTTCAATGTGACAGGCGGCAACGATGACAGCGCTGTCCTCGTTCCTGAATTCTCGTTCGACCTTGACACTGCCCCTATGCTGTTTGTCCACGGAGATGACGACGGATGGGCCGCAATGAACTCTGTCAAAGCATGGGAAAAGATGCGGAGCATGGGCATCCAGAGCGAACTCCACACGTTAGCCCTCAGGCCTCACTGCTTCCAGAGAACTGCTTCCCCTGGCACGGGCAGTTACACTTATCTTGACCGCATCTGGGAATTTCTCAATGCCAAAGGGGTCTTGAAAGACCTAGAGCAATAGCTTGATTTACAAATATTTTCTAAGCCTGTCTGCTAAATGGGAATAGCCCTCGGCAGACAGTTTCCTGTTGTTCTTGCCATACTTCGGATTTAGAGTGCCTTACGAAAGCATTCAAGCCCGTTGCTAGGGTCAGAGACAGCCTCATCAGAATCAATTTCTATGAATATCCTCCCTGCCAGTACGGCCTTGGAAATCAAAGCATCGGTATCCGTGATGCCCGGACCGACTTCCACATCAGGCAGGATGCATATTCCTAAAGGCACTGCCTCGGTGCCCACATAAGGCCTGAGAATATACGCTAGAATACGGTAGATGTAGCCTTTGTCAGTGAGAAAAATTCCGCTGTGCTCAACCTCTGTTTTGGGCATATTCAAGTTACAGCCTGGAATAGTAGACAGGTGTTCATTGACTTCTACCAGCAGCCCCATCTTCTCGTCCATTGTTAATTCTTTCATAATGCCAAGATATATGACTATGTATATTCGTTCTGGGAAAAAGATAGCTGGTTTGAATGCCGGATCAAAGAAAAAGGTCAAGACGAGGACGAAAGCGAATAATTCATTCGCCGCTTAGATGACATGAAAATAGGAGGTTGGATAACTAAAACTATCCAGGCTCCTTTTTTTTGTGCCAATCGCAAACGCGATTAAAGTTAGATACCTCAAAGCAAACGAGATGTGGCCTGAACGGAAAAAATTTTAGTGCGTTCAGTCCCCCATGATAGGAAATGGATTCAAGCCCTCTTCCTCATAGTCGTTCGTCTATGATTCTCTGAAGGGTCCTTATCAGCGAATCCTTTTCCGCAATGATCTTCTCGTATCGCTGGCGGACCAGTTCGGCGGAGAGGTCCCCTGGGTATCCCTTCCCCGACCGCAGCCACTGCGGGTTGACGTCGGGGTAGGCGGCAATTATGGCATCGAACAGCCCGGACAACCTCAGCTGCCCGTGGACTATCTTCGATATCCTGGTCTTATCCGTGCCTATCGACTTGGCGAAGTCAGTTGCCGAGCCATGGGAGCAGTTCTCGATGAGGTACTGTGCCCTCTGCGCCTCGGTCATCGCTGCGTTAGTTTCTGAACCAGCGTCCATAATTCTTCCTTTTCTTTCCTCAACGCTTCAATTTCGGCTTCAAGATGGGCGATGTATCTTGCGTCCGAGCCGTTGTTGTGATGGTTGTTGCTGCCCTGGATGTTCTGCAAAGGGGCGGAAACGAGCATTTCGCCCTCGCCAAGCATGATGTACGACTTGCTGAGCTGCGGAAATTTCTTCGTGATGGAATCCGCAATGAAATGCGTGATGCCCTTCTTCCCCGCCTTGATGTCGTATAGGTTCTGCGGTGAGACATCGATAGTCTCGGCGAACCTCTTGTCGCTCGAAAAATTCAAGTAGTTCATTACCTGCTTAATTCGCTGATAATCAGCATTAACGTTCTCTTTATCCATATTTTCGAAAATTTATTTCATCATTTTCAAGAGAAACGCCTGCACAATTAAAGTGAATTGCTTTACTTTGCATTCGGGTTCTTTAATCAACCAAGATTAGAACTCGGTTGTTGCTTTTGCAAAGCCTAAAATGCACTCGGAAGCACCTGCAAGGGTCTTTCTCATATTAACTCATAGCAAATTTAGGTAAAAACAAAAGAAAATGCAACAACTTTGTTCAACAAATAATGTCTCCGTTGATTATTTAGCCTAAGTATATGGGCTCCGATTGGTGGAAGACACCAGGAGCTCGAAAGAAATCCGATAAGACCGGTGGGGCGACGTCCTCTAGAACGGCGAAGTGGGGGCGTAACTCTCATTAGTCCGATACCGCCACGAAAGTAGGTGCAAAATGGAGATATGTGGGCGAGTGATGGTCTGGAGCGACGTAATCCAAGACCTTACTGTGAGAACTGGGCAATATGCATCGAACCTGGATGGCCTTAATGACACCAACGGCGGTCACAAGTCCGCGAGTAAGGCAGAGTGAGGCAATCAATAGATTATGGCAAAGCAATATAAAGAATATGATCGTTCGATGGTCGAAGGTGGTCAGTGGACGGAATTGGTGAAGTCCTTAGAATGCGGCATCTACGATATACCGATGCCCGACTATCGGAAACTCCGTTCAGTGAAGGTCATCTTGTCGCGGTTCAATAAAAACCCACAATATCCTTTGCGGTTCACAATTACCGTTAACTACGACAAGATAAACCTTCACATAGAAGTGGACAAACGCAGATGAAAGAACTTGATTAAGAAGAATCCCAATCTAATTCATATCACTGGCGAAGCCTACGAGGAACTCCAGCGGCAGATTCAACGCGAGATCGACGCAATGGAGGATGAATCTCGCAAATCTATAGAAATTGAAGCGGATCTCCCCGATGATGCCGCCATCTATCTCACCGAGGAAATGTACGCCAAGGTCACGAAATCGAAGTTCATCGACGGCGCACGTGGCGCTCTGCAATTATTCACCGAAACTAACTGGGAATGCACTTGTGAAATCACAGGAATACGAGTCTTTGACGGAAACGATAAGGATTGGAACCCTGTTCCCGTAGTTTGGTTTTTCCATTACTTTACGGCAGTTACAGCAAGCCAGTGTTTGGGCTCATTCCGGTGAATGGTTATGCTTTTAAACCCGGCGGCAGTGAGGTAAGCTTTGACTTCGTCAGGCGTGTAGGTATGCATACCGTCAATAATCTTTTCCCACTTTTCGTTGTTGCCGGAAAGGCCGTCATCTTCGTTGACGATAAGGAACTTACCACCTAGAACCAGAACACGCCGCACTTCGGCAAAAGATCTCTCGATATCCGGCCAGAAGTAGATGGTCTCAAAGGCTGTAGCCATCGTGAATGTATTATCGGCAAAAGGCAGATGGGCTACGTTGGCCAAAAGGACCTGGCAGCGTTCATTTTTGATGGCAGCAGTGTTCACCTTGACCGACTTCTGCACCGAAACGGGGGAATAATCCACTCCGATTACTTTGCCTTTGAGACTACGCTGCATCAGGCGCCGCAGATTGGCACCGCCACCACAGCCAATGTCAAGGATTTCTCCCTTGGAGGGTACATTGCCGAAGTCAAGGCCCCAGGAGGCCATTTCAGCGTGGGAGCCACCATTCATGCCTGCTACCATAATTTTACCCCAGAAGCCTTCCGGCTTGCAGGTGTTGCTGAAGATTTTACTGAGAAGTCCCATGCTATTTCTTGCAGATTATAACAGAATCAATGGCGAGGAGAACGCCGATGACGGCCATGCTGGGCCCTGTTCGACAACAATACTATCTCCCCAGAAAGCGAGAAGGGCGTCAGTAAGTGAATGAATAAAGAATCCGGCAATAATGAGAAGCCAGAAGATGATTATGCGTGTTTTCTTTTCCATATTGAGCGTCATTTGTTTTCTAGATATAAAGATCGTAAGTATCCTATTGACTGTCAATACCAATATGTTGCGATTCTGGGGAGTGGGCTGACCGGATTGCTAGTCAAAAATCAATGCTCGTGAAGTATTCCTTCTGATCCTCACGAAAGAAATCAATCGCTCGGACTGTCCGCCGGGAATCCCTTTGGGACATTCTTCAGCGCACCCTCCGTACCTAGGACAACACCGTGAGCATGGCTCTCGATGATACGGCGAAAGTCGCTCGCCGTCCATAAAATGGCCCGAATTACGGACGGGAAACGAAAAAACTCATTAGTGCCAAGCTGTCTCCATATGCTACGAGGTGCGTTACTTGCCCACGCTTAGTTCTGCATCAGGGTGTCTTGCTGTACTTTCATAGGGAACGTCAGCAATTCGAGCTTTGAAGATTCTCCTTGTGCATGTCAACCGCATTGATGCGGCTGTTGTCGTTGGTTTTATAGTAATATATTCCTTTATCAGTATTCACGCAAGACAAATATATCGTAATTTCATATTCCTCTCCCAAGCGGCAGAAGCCTCTCTGTTGCTCTACGGAGCCAAGAATATGAGAGAACTGGCTGACGCTTGAAGACTCGTCCTCAGAGCAGACGGAGTTGAGTTTCGTGAAGGTCGCGCGCACGATGCGTGACGCGCTCGAAAGGTCTCACGGCAGCCATGTCTCAGCGATCCAGGAAACCGTCGATGCTAGGCTGGAGTCCATGCCAGGTGGAGGCGTGATTTATTGGATATCGGTGCTTTTTATGGATGGGAGCGGAGGTGCGGTAGTTGCCCAGAAACAGGTCGGCTCCGGCAATGCGGCCTTTGCCAGCCAGGTGAATCAGCCAGTCATCTGTTACCTGGTAATCAATCGTCAATATATTTTCGGATGAACCGGCTGTCTTGATGTCCGGAGCCTGATACGGCTCGAAATGAATAATCACGTCCACTGGAAGGCCTTTCTCTAGCAGGCATCTTGCTATCCCCTCCCCGAATGCCGCCCCCATGCTGTGGGTCACGAGCCGGAAAGGCCCACTGCAGCCGCCAACTATATCTTCGAAATGCTCGTAAGCATATTCATAGCCGTCTTTCTCCCTCCGTCCAGCCTTGGAAAACAATGAATATTGTACATCGGTGAAAAAAGGTTCTGCGCTTGAATTCAGAGCCACCTTCGCAGAATCCACGAATGAGGAATCCTTCTGCCAGTATGCCATCGCACCCTTAGGTGAACCCATGCCAATCCTGCCGTTCACGAATATGAGCCTTGCCTGCCCATGAACGCCGAAACATCCAACAAGCATAATGAATATAAGAAATACTCTCTTCATTACCGCAAATTTAGCAACAATTAAAGAGAGTCTGCACAGTATCTGAAGAGACTTACGGAATTATTCTCGAACCACACGACGTACCAATGGCTTGGGCATTTCCTAGTGTCCAGAATATGGAAATGCCTGAATTAGGCAGGTAAATCCATTCAGTAGATTGCAGACATATTCAATTTCCCGTACCTTGCCAACATGTGAAAATTCTTCAAGCACAAGACAGGCATAACCATGCCTCAATACTGAGACTGGGAGCAGATGAATGGATGACTCCTGCTACTTCTTCTCCGGCGGCAGGCTTTGGAAATTGCGCGTGGAAAAGACTTGTATCATGAATATGAGACAGAATATGATCCCAACCTTCCACGGGGCCTGCACATCGTCAGAGCCAAAGATGAACCTGCCAAGCGGAAGGACTATCAGCGGAGAGGCGAACTGGCCGAGGTACAAAGCAGCTGAAAGCATAGGCATCACTGTGGTAGCGGACTCCTTGCCACCTTTGATTGACGCAATGGTGTTAATGTAAGGCACCCCAACACCATTGGCGATTCCAATGAATATCGAACCTGCCAGCAACGCAGCAGTTCCTGCACCGAAGGAAAAGAAACCATAGCCGATTCCTAAGAATACAGGGGCGAAATATTTCATCTCCACCCTGAAAAATTTCATCAGGCGTCCAAAGCCTAGACCCGAGAAGAATGCCACTACGTCGAGGCCGACCATTATGAACGTGACCGAATTAGGATGCAGAGACGTGGTCTGTAATGCCGTGATGGCGAAATTGGTGGGATAGATAAAGAATATGATCATCAGCAGCAGCATTCCAATCACGGACGGATGGAAACGAGCCAAGGTCGCGGCAGTCAGCTTAGAACCCTTGGAACTCAGCTGCTCATTCGGCAAGAACATAAGTACCAAGACAAGGGCAAAAAAACCAATAAGGTACACCAGGAAACCGTAATTCCATTTGACATTCGCCAGCAGTCCGGCAAGAAGGGTGGCAACTACTCCGCCCATCTGGTTCATCGCAGCAGAGAGTCCCATCAGATAGGCCTGCGCCTCAGGTGGGTAGTAATAGGACAACAGGCCAGTGGAAAGTGGCATTATCATGCCTACGCTTATTCCGAGCAATGCCCTGAACACCAGCAAGAAACCTATGCTTGTGGAAAAGAAGGCGCAGCTTCCGAAAACGATATACATCACCAATCCTATTATTGCAATCGTTCTTGTCTTAATGAGCGAAGAAAGCTTATGAAAAAAGAGATTAGTGATGATGATGAACAATGCCGGTATGCTGACTATCAGCTGGATAAGGATTGCCGGAGCATCTGAAAAATGAGCCTTGATTGCACCCAAAGCCGGGGCAATGGCTGCGCCTGTCATGACTGTCAGGAGCGACATGGACAAGATAGCGTAAGTCAGTCTTCTAGAAACTCTTACCATAAGCGACTCGAAATTAAAACATATCGAAACCCTCAGTCACTTACAGATCCTGCAGAATTCTTTCAGCTGCCTACGATTTCATTCCGTTGCAAACAATTGCGCCGCAAATTTAAAAAATTATTTGCGAAAAAAAATTCTTGTAAATGCTTGCGATTTTTCGTTTCTGGCTGGATGGAGATGCGCAGTACGAGCTTATTGCTGCGCCCCTCGCCACTGTGTAGTGAGCGCTGCTATCCAATCCGCCACATCGTCGCACGAGGCGGGAAGGATTCCCATACTGGAAACGACCAGCTCAGTCTCGCTCCCGAGCCCCAAGGCATCTTTCAGTTTATGGGTTCCTCCGCGAGTCATATCGGAGATAGAAGATGAAAGATATATTCCTTGTAATATTATCCTCTTTTTGTTATTTGCTGCTTCCTGCGCCATAGGACGTATGTCGTCCGCCAGGCTGTATCCCATCTGGATCAGCTTCGCATTAACCAGATCAATGCCGGTGTTTGCCTTAAGATATTTTCCAGTTTCTTCCAGCAGGGAATCCCAGTACCCCTTCCTGAAAGGGTCGCCGTGCGCAAGGAGCAATACAGCTTCGTCCTGAGGACTCTGCGAAAGAGACCTGACTCTGTCTAACATGGACCTCTTGATTACATCCCCGGAACTGAGCGTAGGTGCGAGAGCTATGTGAATATTCGTCCTTACCAGCCTTGTCCCCTCCTCTTCCAGCTCTTTCCTGACTTCTGGATCGTATTTAAGTCCAAGTATGTTTGGCAAATCATCCTCGGAATGGCTGCTAGGTGCGATGAAGAGAGGGAACACGAGGGCTGAATCAATGTTTTCCCTTTCGCAGTCGGCAAAGATGCTGTAGACATCGGGCTGCGAATATTCCATCAGGGCAACCCTGACGTAGTCAATCCCCGGAATGTCCATGGAATCCAGGCGAGCCTCAAGCATCAGCGCCGGAGCGTTCCATTTCTGGGAAGGAGAGCCATGCGCAACCACGATCAATGCCGTCTTGGCATCGGAGAAGAAAGCTACGCAAAACAAAATGGCAGAAACTATCAGTTTATTCAATAAATTAATTTTAAGTCTCATGAATATGTTTATTTAAATATTTTATCAATATCTATCGCCAGGGTCAGAAGGAAGCTGGTTCCTTGAGTGAAAAGAGAGTTATATTCATACTTGTCCGGCCTGTAGCCGAAGATGTTATCGACAGTTGCCGTAGCAGTCATGAAGCCGAAGAAACGCTGTAGGAGCGAGATGCTCCAGACCTGATAGCCTGGAGAGGCTGCCTCTACGTAGTTTCCGCTCCGCCAGGAATCGAACGTGTGAAAATTGACGTGGGAAAGCCACCGGCCGTTCAAGGTAACGTCGAATGAATATTTTCTATAGCTTTTATGGTAATTTATCTGCCATGTGAGAGAGTGTGGCCTGGAATCCGAGACGTTCGGCACCCCCTTCTTAGTGATTTCGTGAAAAAGAGAATAGCTGAGCTTCCACCCCAGGCCGATGGGATAGCGAGCCGTCATGGAGGCATCCGCGCTGGCTATATTCCGCCCATCCACATTCATGTAGCGCATCGCCCCCTTCCCATTGTCAAGAGAGCTATCCCAGAGAGTCGTGATCTGGTTGTCGATGATGTTATAGAAGCCTGTAACGGTGGCATTGTAGCAGCCCAGGCTGTATTCGGCGGAGGCAGAAAAACTGTGCGTCTTCTCAGACTCCAGGTCATCGTTCCCGTAAATCTTGAAAATGTCTGCCATGTTGAAGTCCATATACATTTCTTTAAGGGTTGGTGTACGAAAGCCTTTGGCGTACCCACCCCGAAGCTTTAAATCTCCGACCTTGTACATGGCGGAAAGCTTTGGAGTAAGCTCCAAGCCATATTTCGAGAAATAGTCTCCCCTGAATCCGCCGACGAGTTCCCAGTGAGAGCCTATCTCCCAGTCAGCCTGACAGATGACATCACCGGAAGACTGGGAGTGTGACCTGTCGGAAAACTGGTACGACATAAGATAATCCATCATGAAATCGCCTCCGACGGTAAGAGAAATAAGATCCGAGAAAGAATGGACGTAAAGAGCCCTGAGAGAATTCTGCATATTCCTGTAATCCCTCACGTCCTTCTTCATGGCAGGATAAAAATCGCTCTTGTCATACGTGTCGAAAACGTAGCCTATTTCCAAATTGTCTTTTCCCCCAATCTCTGCGTAGTAGCGAACACCGGCTGAAAGGTCTTTAGCGCGATCCTTAGAATATTCCGAGCTGTTCCTTTCATGGAAATAGTACCCCGCTCTGGCGGTAAGCTTCTGTCCACGCCCAAGGTCCATGATGACCTTGTCCTTGAAATTCCATTGTCTGCTGCCATAGACCAAGGTGCTGTCCGTGCGTCCCTTATCGTACACTCGGTAAGAGCTGATCTGGTCTGTCTGTAGGTTCAGGAAGTTCGTGACTCGCTTATTGTTAAAGCTGACAGCAGCCCCATAGCGCTGCTGTCCGTTACGGCTACCAACATGGGCATCCATATGAGCCTGCAAAGGTTCGCTGGAAGTCTTCGTGATTATGTTCACAACTGCCCCGACTGAATTGCTCCCGTACAACGCCGAAGCCGCACCCTTCACTATTTCAATCCGCTCTATGTCGTCCACGTTCAGTCTTTGGTAGTCAGTGTTGTTCAAAGTCTCTCCTGCAAGCCTCTCGCCATCAATGAGAATCAGCACTGACTGTCCACCGAAGCCCTGCATCTGAAGCGTGACCTGCTGGTTCATAGAATATTTGAACTCGACTCCTGGTAATTCAGCCGACAAGACATCCTTTATGTTGGTGGCATCGAGCCTCTGGATGTCGGCAGACTTGATGAGCCTCGTGACCACAGGCGTGTTCGCAAGGGTTTTCTTCGTCCTGGTGCCAGTCACCACCACTTCGTCTAGGTTTAGAGATTTGGAACTGTCCGGCATCTCCGATACGGCACCGGCGTAAAGCGGCGCTGAAAGAGACAAGATTGCACACAATGCTGTCAGCAATGTCCGCAAGCTCATTTGACGAAGTTTATAGGATAAAGATAATCGAAGGAGATGTAGCCTTTCATATTGTAGAGCTGCGGATTCGAATATCCCGTGAACTTAATGGCAGCTACGGTCTCATCTTTCATCATAAGCAGGTAAACCTTACCAGACGAAGTGTACACGGGAGGCATCGTGCTAAGGTCTAAGTTCAGCCATTTGCCTAGCTCTGTGTTCAGAGACGTATGGGCATAAACTACTTTTCCTGCCATCATATGAGAAAGGTCCACGATTATGCTGTCTTGCACATCGCCGGCATAGCTCGATGCCAATGGCTGTGGGAAGGATCCGGATTCCACGTCGGAGAGGAACTTAGCGATGTCGTCGTAGGCCGTTTCAATCGCACCTCCCCCGTTGGTCTTGACATCGTAACGATGAATGGCGAAATCCCAACCAGCCGGATAATTGACATCCTGGTACCCCAAGGTAACGGTGTCTTTCTGATGCAGGTTCACATACACCCAGTCTGTGTAACTCGTCGCTTTCACGTTTTCGAAGTGGTAAAGCGAAGTGGGAACCACTTTTTTTCTTGGAATCGTCATCGCAGGCACTAAAGCAGATCGCCGCGACCCCTATGATGGCGAATAAAGTTTCAGAATGTATTCTCATATTGCGTTTGTTTGTTAATTTGGTAATGCAAAAGTCAAAAAACTCATGCTCGTTATCAATACCGAATTCTGATGATTTTGCCACCATGCCAAGTCTAAGGCAGACTGCCTCATGGCTTCATTTTTTATTATCCATTAATATGCTAACTTTGTTTTCTTAATTCGGAAAATTTTAGATATGAGACTGAAAGCATTACACTTAGTCGTACTCATTAATATATTTATGTTCAGCCTCTTAGCAGCAGGGCAAAGCAGCCGGAAATTTACCGTCAGTGGTTATGTGACAGACATCGAAAGTGGCGAGAGCCTGATCGGGGCTGGTGTGTTCTCTGTCGGCAAGGCCAAGACGGGTGTCTCCACCAACGAATTCGGCTGGTACAACGTAAGCTTGCGCAAAGGTAGGACAACGATAGAATACCATTACGTAGGTTACGAGCCAAGGACAATCGACTTAGACCTGAACAAAGACACGGTGATAAACGTAACTCTCTCCCCTTCCGCAAGCCTCAGCGAGGCGGTTGTAGTGGCAAGGAATAATGCCGGCATAAGATCCACGAACATGAGTGCGCTCGACGTGCCTATAAGCCAGGTCATCAAATCTCCGACGCTGTTCGGCGAAAGCGACATAATCAAGTTCCTGCAGATGCTTCCTGGCGTGCAGGGAGGCATGGAAGGCACGACAGGCATACACGTGCGAGGAGGCAGCCAGGACGAGAACCTGGTCATGCTGGACGGAATCCCTATCTACAACATCGACCATGTGCTAGGAATATTCTCCGTCTTCACCCCCGAGGCCGTCAAAAAGGTCACTTTCTACAAAGGAGCCTTCCCAGCTAGGTACGGCGGCAGGATTTCATCCATAGTAGACGTGAGGACGAACGACGGCAATCTGAAAGAAACCCACGGAGTGGTGAGTGTAGGAATGCTGACAAGCAGGGTTCACGTGGAGGGGCCGCTGAAGCAGGACAAGACATCTTTCTCTCTGAGTTTTAGAGGAATGCACACTCTGCTCTACCAGCCTTTCATTAAATTTGCGATGAAAGACGAGGCCAAGGCAAACTTCTATTTCTATGATGCGAATGCGAAGGTCTCGCATAAATTCGACGACAGGAACAGACTGTATCTCGGAGTCTACAATGGCTGGGACAAACTTACCGTGGATGACCTCTACGACGAAGGCGGCGAATCGGAAGGCACGTTCAGCAAATCAGCCGACAAATACCGGATCGGCTGGGGCAACACCATAGCTGCCATGCGGCTGAACCACATTTTCAGCAGTACCCTGTTTTCCAACACCACGGTTGCTTTAAACAATTACAGGATGAGCATCCAGAACAAGTACAACACCTCTTACGGAACCAAGTACTTAAGCGATTACAAGTACAAATACAAGTCCGGTATAAGTGACGGAAGCGCTAGGATGGATTTCGAGTGGACACCGAATTCAAGCAACTCCGTGCGCTTTGGAGGTGAGTACACCTTCCACACATTCAAGCCGGAGACGAGCTCATTCACCAACAAGGCCGTAGAGGGCGGCACCGTTCAGACAGACTCGACGTACAACGAGCTGGACGGGCGCAAGATGCGAGGGCACGAGGCATCCGCATTCATTGAAGACGATATATTCATTGGAGAGAAGCTGAGCTTTAATCCAGGCTTGCACTACACTGCCTTCTATACAGACGGCAAGGTCTACAATTCTCTTCAGCCAAGGCTCTCGGCAAGAATGGACCTAGGGAAGGGCTATGCGGTGAAGGCGGCATATTCAAGGATGGCGCAATACGTCCATCTGCTGACTTCCACTGACATATCTCTGCCCACTGACCTCTGGGTACCGATAACCAAGAACATAAAGCCGGTGATAGGCGATCATTACAGCATCGGCGCATATTACAGTGGTCTGAAAGGCTGGGAATTCTCGCTTGAGGGATATTACAAGAAGACAAAGAATATTGTCGAGTATCAGGACGGCGCCACAGTGATGGGAACGTCGGCGAATTGGTACGACAAGGTGTCAATGGGAGAAGGCAGATCCTACGGAGCTGAAGTTTTCGTTCAGAAGACGTTCGGAAAGACTACTGGTTTCGTCTCTTACACTCTTTCGAAGAGCGACAGAATTTTCCGCGACGGGATGGTGAACAATGGTCGCTGGTACCCTTACAAATACGACAGGAGGCATAATCTAGTAGTCTCCGTTTTCCATAAATTCAGTGACAGGGTTGACGTGGCAGGGAATTTCGTGTTCACTACGGGAGGAACCACCACCGTGCCTACAAGGCAGATAGTAGCGATAACCCCGGACGGCACCAGCACTTACGATGATTACGTGCCGTACAAGAATAATTATCGCCTGCCTTGTAGCCACAGGCTGAACCTAGGAGTGAATCTGCACAAGCAGAAGCGTCACGGGGAGAGAATCTGGAATTTCAGCATCTACAATGTCTACAATGCCATGAATCCGAACCTCGTCTATTCCGACACGGACTACAATGCAGAAGACGGCAATGTCACGACTAATACGATAAGAATAAAGAAAATCACTCTCCTACCTTTCATGCCGTCTATAAGCTACACATTCAAATTCTAGGAAGATGAGAAAGTTAATGAATATATTGTCTTCTGCAATCATCTTGACAGTCTTGGGCAGCTGCGAGAACACCATCGACACGATAAAGGTATCCGGAGAAGACGAGATAATGATGAATGCCCTCATGAACGTAAACGACGACGTCCACATCGTTTACCTGAGCCATGGGCAAGGCGACGATTTCAAGCCCTATTCCACTAAAGGGCAGATGAAATGCTACATTAACGGAACACTCGCAGCCATTCCGCAACATAAGTCATATTACGACCTTTCCTTCTGCAAAGCATACGTGTTCAATGCCGATTTCAAAGCTGGGGATAAAGTGAAGCTGACAATAGAAGAGGGCCTCTCCGCGGAGGTCACTGTTCCGCAAAGCCCTCAGATACTTGACGTAGACACTTCTTACTTTGAGAATTCCTCCTACGTTCATTCAAGCGTCATCTTTCTCCGGACCAGATTGCAAGACATCCCTCACGAAGAAAACTATTACAGTTTCAACGTCAATGCCGAGGTGTACAAAGGGTGGAACCTGAGAGACACGACGCGCAATCGCAGAGTGACGTTATTCACCGACAACGAGCCTTTGCTGAAAGAATATTCTTCAGGCAGCGACGAGGACAAGACTTTCTTCGACGATTACGTGAAGAATAAATATCATCTTTTCACAGACAAGTCTTTTGCCGACAACAGCTACGTGCTCAACGTCGGGATATATCCTTACGATTGCCTCTGGGGGTATTATTACGATAAGGAGAATTACATACATGGGTACGGTAAAGGCGGAGCAAGCGTTTCGGTAATAGTCAGTTCAATCTCCCCAGAGACTTACAGGTACATCAAAGCCATCGAAAGCTCTGACTTCTGGCATTTCGAACCGGTGATATTCCCACAGAATGTTTCCGGAGGACTCGGCTTCGTATCGGTGGCAAATTCAGCAGTCTGGAAAATCCGATTCCCAGACCGCAAGATTCCGAAAGATTTTTACGGGTATTGATGATTATTGTCTGTACTCCAGGCAGAAAGAATGCGTAGAGCATGATCGGATAAATGTCTCCAAGAATTTGCCTTGGAATCGCTAAGATTCAGGTCTGCTTTCACAAAGTTCTATGCGATGCCTACCAGATCGACGAGGCCCATCACGAAGAAGCAGAGCATTACGAGAGTGAGCTTAGAGAATTTTGCCTTTGTCTGTTCCATTATGAATATATTATTGAATATTTCTCCAATAACCAGGAATATCCTGACCGCAATACTCGCACTTTCCATCCTCCGAGACATGGTTTTCGATGATGTCGAAGCCTTTCCTCTGCACCAGAGGCTTGCCGCACGAAGGGCAGATGGTGTTTTCTCCATCGTAATCTGGAGCATTTCCCACATAGACATATTTCATTCCCTCATTAACAGCTATTTCCTTCGCCTTCAGAAGGGTATTCAGAGGGGTGAGCTGTACGTTCCTCAGCTTATAGGCAGGTAAGAAACGGCTGAAATGCAGAGGATAGTTCTCGAAGCCGTTGCCTTGCAGCCACTTGCACATTTCTTGTATCATATTCATGTCGTCTGTATAGCCAGGAATAACCAGATTCGTGATTTCAAGCCACACTCCCCTCTCCTTCAATTTCAGTAGAGTGTCCAGCACCGGCTGTAGGGTGCCCCCATTGAGCTTTTTGTAAATCTCGTCGCTGAAAGACTTAAGGTCTATGTTGGCAGCATCCAGCACGGAGCAGAGGTCATCCAGTGGCTCTGGGTTTACGTAGCCGTCTGAAACTAGAATATTCAGCAATCCCTCTTTATGGGCAAGATCTGAGATGTCATAGACATACTCAGCGTAAGTTAGGGGTTCGGTGTATGTGTAGGCGATTGATTTGCAATCGTAATTCTTGCACAGCTCGACTATCTCCCATGGCTCTATGACTTTCGCCGGTATGTTCTCATGCTTTGCCTGAGAGATTTCGTAATTCTGGCAGTTCAGGCAGCGAAAATTGCAGCCTACGCAAGCTAGAGAGAATACGCTCATGCCCGGGTGGAAGTGCAGCAGGGGCTTTTTCTCCACCGGATCCACTTCCAAGGCGCATGGACGGGCATAGACTTCGGAATACAGTTTTCCTTTCTTATTGATTCGCCCACCGCATATCCCTCTTCGCCCTTCTTCCATGCTACAGCCATGCGGGCAGAGCGTGCACTGCACGCCCGTCTCGGTTTTCATGTAATATTTCGCTTCGTGCATACCGACATTTTTTGTTTTCATAAACATCCACCTCCCCCTCATTTCACGCCATTCTTTTTCGTCATCCGTGCTTGAACCGGAATCTAGGCTCGCTTCTCCTCCGTCATTCCGGACTCAATACGGAATCTATTCTTTGAAAATAATAGCCTCATAAGTGTACAAATCAGCGCTTTTCCATCCATCCCAGCCGATCCCCGCCTTATCCTGCGCGCAATGGCCAAGAAACTCCTCCTTCGACCAATTCACTTCGTCTGCAACCTGCGGCAGAAAAGTACCTGACCGCCCATCCTTCACTATATAAATTCCTTCCCTTCCATAATCGAATTCATCGGCACTCTGAATATGCTTGAGAGGAGTGAGCACGGAAATCTCTATCTCTATGTCCTGCATTTCCTCCTTCCGCACCTGCTGGAAACGGTAATCCTCGAATGCTGCAGCCCTTGCCATGGCAGCCACGAGCCTGTACAAAGGAATATTCTCTCCGAAATGCCCGATGCAGCCTCTCAGCCTTCCATTCTCGTTCAGCGTCACGAAAGCCCCACATTTCTGTTTCAAAGTTTCCGTCAGAGCCTCTCCCACCCAAGAATCACCCTCGCTCTTTTTTGCGAATGCGCCAATTATGCTGTTACGAGCAATTCTCAGAAGGGTTCCTTTCTCGGAATCGAACAGCGAAAACGTCTGGGCTACCGATTTCCCCACACACTCTGCTTTGGTAATCACGAAAGAATTATAGCCAACCACATCGTCTTTGCCACCATATTTGGAAGCGCCGGAATTAGTATAGCCTAAATGCCTGTAAGAAAATGACTTGTCCCCTCCTGTCATGAGCATCAATGCAAGTATCGCACTCTGCCCACATGCGCTAGTAGCCAGATTCTTGAATCCCGACTTCGCATTCTTCTGAATAGCCTCGACGAATGTCGCTGCATCTCCTGTAGAAATAGCCTCTGCAGTCCTGCGGTCTGCGACGTTCGCATCGTCAAAAGAAGGATAGTGAGAAAAATCGCTGCTGATCACGAACAAATTTTTCCCGTTCAGATACGGCTTTAATGCAGTTGCCACGGACTTAATCACTTCAAAGCTCTCGGTTCCGATGATTATTGGGACTATCGGCGGCATATTCTTTAAATGATATTGCAGGAAAGGCAGCTGAACCTCAAGGCAATGCTCCTTGTCATGTGCATCATACCTGCAAGTAAAGATGTCATATTCATTCATAAGCTTCTTGCAAAACGCCTTATCCACAGGCACATTCCCCATAGGGGTGCGATAGAAATCATATTCCTTATCCACCGATGCTCCGTCGAACCACACATGGTGGCTAGGTCCTATTAGGAATATTCTTTCATATTCTTTGTCTGCTGGGATTGATGAATATGCCCTAGCTGCCATAGGCCCTGAGAAAACATAACCGGCGTGCGGCACGATGAGAGCCATCGCGTCATTCTCCGGTCTTACGTCAGAAGCCTGGCTGAAGCAGGATTTAACCATGGCATGCAAGCTGGTCTTGTCGCCAGGATAGAATTGCCCCGCCACGGCCTCGGGACGAACTTTATCCTTATCCCCTATGAAACTGGTACCCATAGTCAAAAAGGTTATTAAAGCAAGTGCAATTTTCATCAAGACTAATTTAGTAAATATTTTGTTATTTCCTCTAGGCACTAGCAACCGCACTTGTTCAACATGCCAAGTTTCGGTTAAGAATCTGTGATTCGGCATCTCGTGGTGTGAATAGCCCGATCCGCACACCGAGTCGCCGATTTGAGGTCTAGCGGTGTGTAAAAAACACAATCCGCACGCCGATTTGAGGTCTAGCAGTGTGTAAAAAGTACGATTCGCACACTGCTGACTGTGGTTTATGGTTGCTCTCAGCGATGGAACACAGCAGTCTCTAGACGAGATATGCTATGCAACGCATCATGCAATTGCCGCGCAAGGCAATGTGGTTCTGGGTGGCTTTAGTTAATGTAGGCATGTAAACCTCCAAGGTGTCATATTATGGTACGAGAAATCAGCCGCCAGTGGTCTCCTCTTGGAAGCGAAGCATGGCAGTGGTGCGACAGAATCGTGGGAGGGTAATCCACTTGGAATTCCATCCTTGGAATGACTTTCCCATAGATTTCTGTCGGTAATCAAGGCAAGGTCTTGGCTAAAATGCAATTGGCAACAGCTTGGCACCAGGAGAGTCTATGCTAAGTATAGTAGATAGCAACGAGATATTACTTGAATAGTTCCGAATGTGTTCCAAGTCTTGCCAACCTTATTTGTTTGCTTTCGGCATCAATCCAGATCAGAAGGAAATCGCTTTCTATATGACAATCAAAGAATCAGGCATATTCGCATTTGAGCCGATATGGATTATACACAGGAGGCACGCTTCCAGTCACCCTGAACTTGATTCAGGACATACCCTCTGCAAGGATGGGTTCCAGGCGATCCCCGACCTCTCCGTAACGTATCCATTTGTCTTTCAGTTCTTCGAGCCTCAGGCAATCATGTAGCTAAGCGTATTCAGCGGCCAGACGTATTGAGGGAAGATGATGAGAGTTACATAGATTAAACTCCCAATAACCGTTTATCTTCCCGTTTCGGCGCATCAGGATTCCTTTTTCTTGCAGGCCTACTGTCAACCTTTTTACCGTGGCGATGGATTTGCCGATAGTTTTCTTTGACGTCTCCTGTGCAATTCGAGGCACTTGACCGGATTACGAATTGCGAGGATCTGCAACCAAGACTCATTCCACATTCCCATCATCGCTGATAACCAAATCTTACGATGTGATGTCCTGGTTCCCCACAATGCTGACTTTGGCCTCGGTCGTAGAACGGATGTTAATTGCTATGAGAAGCCCTTTATTCTTGAAACTCTCGTTGGAACGGCTTGAAGTTGCCTTCGGGATTATGACGGAGCCCTGTGCGGTAGCCGTCGAGGATGGCAAAGTCGATGAGGCGGAACTTATCCTTAAATTCGTCCTCTTCTATGACCTGACGGAAGAGTTTGGCAATGTGTGCGGGTGGATTTGCGAAGGCACCGCAACCCATTGCGGAAAGGACCATGGAATCGTGGAAGTTGGCCATTCCGATTCGGAAAATAGTGCGCATCTTGTCCAGTGTAATATCAGCCTCCTCTTTTAACATCATGCCATCGGCACCAATGCGAGGACCACTAAGTGCCGCCACAGAAATTACGGGAATATTGTAAGGCTTACTCTCCAGTAGCGAGCCCTGTGACTCTGGACCACGGAAGAAGGTTACTATGCCACTATAAATGCCGCCGAAGCGCTCATCCATCGGGTACTGGTCTGCGTGCTGCTTCAGGCCAAGGTCAGGATACTGGCATATACGTGCGTGTGAAAACTGGTATAAGGAGAGGATAAGATTGCTGCGGCGGCAGAGATTTTCTTCCTGAGCACCTGAACCATATTCCACCAAACCGCCTGGCATGTAAAGGTCGGCCAGATTGAGCATGGCCGGGTTGTAACCGGCATCGATGAGCTGCTTTGCTGCCAGCACACAGTCTTTGTCCTCTACGCGAATCTTTGTCTGAATAGGCTCTGCGGGATCATTTAGGACATGTGTCGGCTTGGTGTACATTACGGCTGCTTCCATCACATCCTCTATGGTAGGCAGTAAGATAGTGGTGCCGTCATGGGCTATGTACCAGCCTTGCTGGAGGTAGACCAGAGTGGAGTTGAAGATTTCGATTCGAGATGCGTGTTTGTCCATGACATTCGGTATTCGTATGTAAAAATAAATATTTGCTGTGTCATTTCGTAGTACAGGCTGCAATTATATGCAGAACTCTTGCGTAAATTATATTTCCAGGATTTAGGTTGACTCGGCTTTATTAATTATTGCTAGTCAATTATATATTTATTGAGCCTTATCGGAGATAATTTCTCAGGACTTTGATTATCTTTGCCAGCAACCGACATGCAAGACATCGGAATGGAATATCTCTCAAAAGAACGATACAATGAGATCGTCGCCGAACTTGGCAATCTCATGAACGTGGAATATCCACGAATCAGGGACGAGCTGTCCGAGGCCCGCGCCCAGGGAGACCTGAGCGAGAATGCCGAATACCGAGCCGCCAGGAGGGCCCAAGGCAAGGCGATCAGTCGTATACGTTTCCTGCAGAATGTACTCCAGCATTCGAGGATTATCGACAGAAGCACATTGCCGAAAGACCGGATATCCCTGCTAAGCAAAGTGGAATTCACTCATCTTGGCACAGGCAGGAAAATGACATACACCATCGTAAGTCATCACGAGATGGACCTCGATCACGGCAAGCTCTCCTGCAACTCCCCCATCGGCCTTGCCCTGATGGGCCGGAAGGCCGGCGAGACTGTAGATGTGAATGCTCCCGCTGGAAAATTCCAGATACGGATTGATAGCGTCACCATCGACTGAGGCCTCTCAAGAGCCACATTGCCGACCAACACCACATTGCAGAGCCGCCAGAAGGACATGCCCCAACAACACTTTGCGAGATTTTGCGAATAGCATGCGCATAGAATGCTTTTCACACTCTCTCTCCGAAAAACGCTTGCTTTGAGGCATTTATGCAGACACATCGAATAAAATGCATTTTCTCGTATGCGCATTTGGAAAAGTGGAGAGGATGGGAAAATTGAATCAGAATTGTTCAACAGAGGGATTGATGATCTCTCATCATCGGCCATCTGTCCCAAAACAGGAGCTATCGGCTCAAACATGGACTCGGTAAAGAAGATTAGTGAAGTTGTTTGAATAAAAAATCTTCGAAAAATTTGTTTATTTAATCTGGAAGTAATACCTTTGCACTCCCGAAAGGTTAGACCCGAGGTTGGAATGATTCGTTAGCTCAGTTGGTAGAGCACAACACTTTTAATGTTGGGGTCTCGGGTTCGAGCCCCGAACGGATCACGAAATATATGCTTTGCTAGCTCAGTTGGTAGAGCAACTGACTCTTAATCAGTGGGTCTAGGGTTCGAGTCCCTAGCAGAGCACATAAAAGAACGCTAATTGTTTGGTTTTCAGCAGTTAGCGTTTTTCCTATGCTCATTTTGGCCACCCATTTCCACATAATCACTTAAAAGTTTAATAACAGGCCAAGTCCAAAATCCTGTGTTTAAGAATATAATTGTAAATAGTAAGAGTCTTCGGATGAGCGCCCCTCCCGAGTGCATAATGTTTTCAGGAATAAGCAACTACTTTGCGTTGTCACTTGTCCTTCCCCCCCTGAACAAACTACCCGTCATTCTAAACGACTCGCTTCGTCATCCTGAACTTGATTCAGAACCTGGTTTCGCAAGCCTAGATTCTGGGTCAAGCTCGGAATGACACGAGAAGAAAAGCCTAGCGTGTCTGGTGGAGATGGGTGAATCCAGAAAAAGCGGAGCTTGTAGCTCCGCTTTTTCTGGGTTGTAATTATGTTGTGTGCCGTATTTGTCTGTAAACGGCAAAACTAATGCGTTGGACATTAACTTGGCGTTAATTTGCAAGGTAAACCACTATTGAAGAGATTGATGTCCTAGTCCCCGAATGCTCATTCGCATCCATTGCGAATGTGACGCTGTTTACCAGATTACCATGGGTTCTCCAATCAGTGTAGTCGTCATAGAATGTGCCACTGTCGGCGGTAACCGATTGAGGGCCATACGTGTATTTGCTAGTTGAATAGTAATTAATCTCTACCCTCGCGATATTCTTGTTTTCCGAGGCGACCGTAAATATTCCATCCTTTAAAGAAATACGATTATTAAAACTATAAAAAATATTATTGAAAGTCAGCGTGATGCCATTTATGGTCTCAGCATTGTCCAATAGTCTAAAATAATCATTATTAGTATTAAACTTAACCGTTGACATTTCGAAGGATGCGTTGTTGCGGAGTTCCGCCGTCTCATACTCGACTTCGGATAATTCGTCGGTACTGAGCTGGACATAGATCGACGTGGCATCGCTGTCAGGAACAATATTGAAGGTCTTATAAGCTGGATCATAATTATATGGGGTGTAGATGTACCAGCCCTCGCCACTTAAAACATCCTTGGTAAGCATCGGAGCTTCGTCCGCAGTACCTCCTTCAATGTAGACATGGACTGGAATCCAGTAGCCTTCCTCATCAAGCACGTAACCATCTTCCATGTCAAATGAGAAGCTGCTCACCTTTGCCGTCTGAGTACCATCACTATTATTGGTGTAAGAATAGTAGTATCTGAGATTCGAGAACTTAGCCACGTGATAATTAGTAAAGCTAGCGCTACCGGTATTGAAATACTTATTGGCGACATAGACTTCGCTGGTGCTTGCTGCGATGTTGGACTTGAAGATTGAAGAGAAAGTCACCTTGGTGTCAGAAGCAGCAATAGATTTGTACTCGCTGTACGTAAGCGTCCTCTGGAACATGTAAGTAGCCTTGCCGCTACTTGAATATGACTTTCTGGAAATGACGGGAAGATAGGCGCCGGCCCTTGGGGTGAGGCTCTTCTTAACCACTTCTATGTCAAAAACCAAAGGGAATATGGACTCAGAAAGGCCGACCGGAATCGTCGTCCTGACATCGAGAGGGGCTGCGATAGTGTCACTTATCGCATTCCTGCGAGAAGACACTTTGGCAGCATCGCCGTTCACGCACTCGACCGAAAGGGTTTGCTTTGGAAGAACTCGCACTGTCACAACAATTTTGACGCTGGAATTATTGCTGGTCCCTGTGACGGTTATGGTCTGGCTTTTCTCGGAAGATCCCGGAGCGGTTGTCTTGAAGGAGACCTGCCGCCAGCCCGAGCTGCCGCCATACGTCTCGTCAAACGACGCTTTAGTACACGTGCTGCCTTCGATAGCCTCGCCATACACGCCTTTTTTGCCGACGGTAAGAGTAACAGGATCGCCATTATCAACGACGCTCGAATTGTTTATGTCAGGGATAAACTTGAACCTAAGAACCATGTCCAGGGCAGAAGTGACAGTAGTGTCCACATACTGCACGTACAGGCGGTTCACCCCATTTGATATGTCGTCAAGGCTGCTAATTTCCGTGTCAGTCGTAGGATCAGCCGTGCCTCCGCTCTGGATTGCATCGGCTATCGTAGTCGAACCCTTCTTAGCAACGTTGGTGATAGTAATATTGTAGTGGAAGTTTCTATAGATAGTGTAATAGCCGTCAGCATCGGCAAGATCCAGCTTATAGTACACGGTCTCGCCATTATACTTGCCACGGGCGAGAATGGTGGTTTTTGCCTGTGTGCCAATAGGAACAGTACGCTCGTACATGAACACTCCGGACGACGGATCCACGAAATCTGCATCATCAGGGACAGTACCGTCAAAAGTCTCGGAGTTCAGCATGTTTCCGGAATATGCCGAAACGATGCCAGAATAGTCGTAGATTTTGTAATCTGTCATGAAGGCATGATTGCTACGGTTGTACGGGGCGATGGTGCCTCCTTTTGGCTCGTTCAGCAAGACGATCCCGTCCAAGGTGAAATTGGTCACCGAAGAAGATGTTCCCACGGTCAGCCATGCAAAATTCCTGACCATAGGGACTTTTTGGAATTTCTCCACCACGGCATCATCGACGACATATTTCCCGTCCTCTTTGACATATTCGTAAGACTGTGTCGTCGAATTCCATTCCTGCTTAGCGGTGATTCCGTCCGGCAAATCCACGTAGCCCCAGTACGCAGGGGTGTTCCCGCTGACTGAGAGTTTAGACATGAGCTCGTCCTCGTAGCCATAGCTGAGGTTGTCCGGTCCGTTCAGAATCATGTGGAGGTGAATAGGCGAGGAATTGAGGGTGAGATTGACCGTGAATTGGTACAATGTCACCGTTTTGCCATCGACTTCTCCCGTGGTGGTGCCGACACTTTCAGCAAGGGCATATTCCGAAAGCGTGCTGCCATCGAACACTGCAAGGTGCAAGGTCGAGGTGGTAAAATCGAAATTCTCCGACAGTGCCCTAGTGGCGATTGCCGTTTCAGGGATTTCTATCTTGACATTGATCACGCCGACTCCTTCAGGGTCCGGCAGCTTGGCACCAGCCGAAGAACCATCTTCCTTCACGCAGGATGAGAGCGCGAGGGTGATGGCGAAAAGGATATACAGTATTTTTTTCATCTTCAATGGTTTTATTCGTCTGTGTCGCCCCACATAAAGGTCGTGGCGCTGACATTTGGATATTCAGTGTTCTTCCAATACCATTCGTCGTAGACGCAACGAACATAGGAATCATTATTATAACGATCAATTACTGTTGTACTATGATATGAGCTGGGAGCACCGAATTCATTTATCAGGACATATCCGCCGGACACCCAGTAATTCGTATTACTGGAAAGCAAAGTTGGAATTTTGCCATCAGAACTCAGCTGAGCTATGTATGAAGCTTCAGCGAATGTCATAAGTCTCCAGCGACCGGCCGGATAACCAAATTCCTGGTAAGAGGCACAGCGCTCTTTAGCACCAAGGTATGTTAACGCAGTCGTAGCGCCAAATGAAGATGCAATCCTGAACTCAGGAGCAATGATATTGTCGGCAGAGCCGTCTTCAATGGTCGGGTGGTAATATGAAATTCTCCTAGTAATGCCTTGCACGGAAGTGGCATCCTCAGACCATGCTCCAAAACTTGGCGAGACAGATTCTGAATTTGAATTACCTAGCGTATTATCAATAGCTTTCTTTCGCGGATCCCCCAGCATATAAGATGAACCTTCATCCAAGATCGTAGTTTTGATAATGTACATATTAGGATTCTTATTTCCAGAATTATTAAGGTTAATAACAACTGTTCCTAAATCTTGCGAGTGCAAGATATCATTATAATTATACCTCCCATTTCTATAATAATAATCGTAAACACGTTTTCCGCCTCCTCTACCATTAACAAAAGTCGTGGTATTTTTAGAATCTATAGCCCTCCCAGTGCTTGGCAGGGTGATGATTATCGAAGGGTATTGCACGATTGTCACGGTCTCGCTGTAGCGTGAGTCATCGGCGTGCTGGATCGTGAACGTTATGGTGTACGGAGCTACGTCGTAGATGGTGCTTCCTGTCGTCATGGTTTTCAACGCACGATGAAACTGAATGACAGGGTTGCTGTTCGCGTCGGTCTCAAGCGTGAGATATTGTTTAATCGTGGAGGGATCGCTGGAATTTTCAACCTCATAAGATACATCCTCTTCATCTTCCGAGAGACCTGGATGACTAATGGTCAGGTTCACGATCTTGCAAGGGTCGCTGGTCTTGTATGGGATAGACGTGTTGTCGGAGTTGTAAATGACTTTCTGCTTCTCGAAGACGTTTAAATACCTGGTGGTAGTAATCTGCACATCCTTCGCCGCATCCTTCCAGTCCACAACATAATAGGTGCCAGGCACGGAAATCGCCAATTCTTCATTCTCGCTGCCTAGGATGGCAACATGCACGAAGAATTTGTACCAGTGATTGCTACCGAGACTCACTGTATCCCCTTTGTAGATAAAGGCTGGGCTGAAATTATAGTAATATACTTTCGTAAGCTCTCCAAAATTGTTCCCTTCTTTCTTAATGTTTGTGGTAGAATCCACTATCGTACTCACTCCAGCTTGCCTAGTCCACGGAAGCTTGATTTTGTAAGACGGCTCATTGCTATTTTTGTACGTCCACTTCCATGGATAAGAATAAAACGGCTCTGAAACAGTGAATAGGCCGGTCTTTTCAACGGACGAATAATTTCCTTCCGAATCCGGCTCATATTCGTAGTATTTAGCCGATTCCGTATAATTGGTCATTTTCCTGCCTCCATCGCGAGTGTAAGGATACGACACGATGGATGTCTTCACTGTATCTGCAGTAGAAAAAGGCGTAATGGTCGGCCTCCCGTCGAGGACAGCATATCTGTTTACATTCTTCAATGCAATCTCAATATTATTCGTCTTCGGAACCCATGTCTCTTCATATACTTCCGTGCGTTTGCCGCCAAGGTCAATTATTCTCGTGCGACTGGCTTTATTATTTACATGGATGGCAACGGTCGTTTTGGATGCTATTCTTTTGACCTTAACCTCGCCACGAGCGACAGTAGTCCTCTTCTTGCTCTCAAGGGTTATCGGGACCGTGCCAGCATCGCCAGAATCATTCTTGGAAATCATCACGAAGCGATTCTGGACTACGGACGTAATGAAGTCTGCCGCAGGCAGCTTGGTGGCTAGAATGTCAGCTACCTTCGTGGAAGCATAACTGCCGTAGTAATTGACGACTACCAAAGCCTGACAAGTAGTGGCCGCACCAGGGAATAGATTCTCTACGTCGCCAGCGCTCATGGCAATATTAGCCATGCACTTTCTAACAGCGTTTGGTTCTATTGTTCCGTGAATTAGTGCCTCGTTATCAACCCCGCTGTTAGGATAGAGGAAGTAATCTATCCTGTCAATACGATTCTCGTTGTAAGCGTCTTCCCCATCCTTCTCCGCCCTGGTTTCCGGGTCGACGCAGGATATAGTAAGAATCAGCCCTTCATCAGCATCCTCGTCCGAGCCGGGATCAGTCACATCGACGGTGCAAGAGACAGCAGCCAGCATGGAGGCGATGGCAATGTATGAATATATTCTTTTCATTTTCTACAATTCAAAAACGTATTGATATTTGTCAGGGTCTATGACAGAATCGGCACTGATGGATCTGCCATTCGGCGCTTCGACCGTGAAATGGAGCCTGATACTTTTCGTTCCGCTACCCCCAATAGTGGTCACGGCTGCTATGGTCACCGTAAATAGAGTATTGGAATAGCTGATGTCGTTGTGGTCGAGGCTCACTTTGAAATATTCCGTGTCGCCTGAGGTTCCCACAGTCAGCCTGCCTCCAATAGGAGTCATCAGGTTGAACGTCCCAGTAGCCGGAGAGGCCTTGTCGATAATCTTGTTATTAGGGTTATCTTCGCTTTGCGTGTAGTTTTCCAGTACGATGTAGCTTCCAGAGACAGATGCATCGTAAAAAGAAACGCTGCCCTCAATATAATCCCAAGGAATAGATTTCACCCCAAGAACGACCTGCTTGTTGATGAACTGGAAATTAAATAGGTGTTTCGCGCCAGGAAGAAGATTAATTGAGGAGAAGTTCAGGTTTGCAGTAACATCCTCGCCTCCATTGATGCTATAGACAATTTCCACCAACTCATTCGTCTGTTCGCCATCCGGGTTCTCTGGGGCTATCTTATCCGCATGTACAGGCCATAGCAGGAAAAATTCGTTATCATACGTGTATGTTTCCTCAACAGGGTTGTACTGGCTGTGCTTGGTAGGGTCTGCCGACACTGCTGCAACATTGTCAAGGACTATTGGCGTTGAATATGTTGCATAGAAATAATCCTCCGCATCTGTCTCCCTGTTGATGTCCGGATTCGGGTCGGAATCTAGGAAGAGTATGTCGGCACTTGCTGTGTGAGGCATCTTGAAAACGACCTTCTTTATTGAGATTTGATCCGAGGAAGACATGTTCAAGAACTTGAACCCTACTGCTGTGAACAGGTGCTTGAGGTGGAGATTGATGGATCCGCGCTCATCTCTAGCCGCATCCCTGAAGATGGATCCTGAATAGAGTAAATCGAACTGAGGCTTATCAGGGGTCATCGAAACAGAAGGAAGTTTGAGAGTGTCGCCTTTTAGCTCGGGCGCTGAAGGGATTAGGTCAGTCAGGCTAAGATCCGACTTGGCATCGTAAGTCAGCCAGCCGAAAAATTTATGGGTGCCGTTCCTAGTCCATGGGTAGTAGGCATCGGCTGTCTCGTACGACCAGCCGCCGTTACCATAGACTATGGCATCGTCAATGTATGCCGTGACATCTTCTGCGTTCTTCTGCACTCCATCAAGCTTGCCCGTGAAGCCGAAAAGATCGTCATGAACCTTTACTTCCGACCCTTCGGTCAGTAGGTCCGCCCTGTTAATCAAGGCTCTGGTATCTGCCCCGCTGGCGCTGAAGCTGATGCCGTCTTCCCTCACATCATATGGCGCTATGACTTCGTTCTTGGAACAGGAAGCGAAGAAGACCATCATCGCAGCGACCAAGGTTGAATTTATAATATTCTTTTTCATGATCATCATTTTAATTTCCACCTTCGACTGGTTCATTGCCACCCTCCCCTGTCTGCCAGTCAACAGTGTCTGCATTTATCACGATAGAATCGCCTCCTAGAATCAGGGTGTAGACATATTGCTTGTTCATTTCCCAAGCCTCGATCGGGGCGTTAGACGCATCCTTCACCGTACCTAGGTTGATTATGGCGTGGTCTGAGAGGCTCTTGTTGCTCCCATAGTAAATCGTGAACGCAACCTCCAAAATCGCTGTCTGGCTGCCTTCTGCATTAGCATCCGTGTCAGCCGTAAGAGACTGAGGCAGAAGCAGGAACGGAGTTTTCGTGAGAGAAACGGAGCTGGTGTCAGGAACCGAAACAAGATTTGAGTCGGAATATGTCACAGGCACGGACTGGCTTTTCCATGCCCTGATGGTCGCGCCGGCAGAATATGCCGTCGTGAGAGTGCCGACAGATTCTATATTCCTGAACCTTACGGTGTCTATCGTTGCCTTGGTGACCTTGGTGTCTTTCGCAAGCTTCGCTTTCACCTCTATCTTCGCGAGTTGATGGCGGAAAGTTAAGACCACCGTGCCCTTATCATAGCCTGAGGCCGTCGTTGAATATGTCAGGTCCATGCTGGCGCTTGAAATTTCCGAGAGCATGAGGTCCGACTGCTTGGACAAGTCCGCAGGCACCTTGTAAGTCAGGGAATCCGTGTACTTGAGATTATTCGTAGCGCTGGTGACGTTGGCATCGCCGGCAGGATAGAACGCCCAGAACGTGAGGAAGTTACTGCCATCTTCTTTCGGCCAGTAGCGGAGCGGGCTGTATGAATAGTTTGTGCCGTCATACGTCACCACGACATCGGTCATGAAGTTGGAGGCATTGGTGCCATCGAAGGTTCCCTTAGCGGTAGCATGAAGGCCGAACACCTTGAAACTTGAGCCAGATGGAAGGGCATTCGTCGTGGTCAGGGTGCCGTCTGCCCTCGTGGCCCTGCCCGAATAGGTGCCGAAGTCCAGCGGCATGTTCTCTGCCTGACGAATTTCATTCTTGGTGCACGCCGGAACCAGCGCTACCAGGAGACCGGCTGCAAGAAGGATGTGAATATGTCTTTTCGTCACAAACATTGCATTATGATTTAAATTGTAATTGGAACCCCATCAGAGGGTCAGCCCTGATGGGATTAAAACTAAAGGCTAGAGGACAACTATATTGCCATCTTTCTCAGCATCCCATGCGGATACTGTAGCAGCGAATTTGATTGGCTGCAGGCCGATGGTGAAGGTGTAGACGATGTAGTTGTTCTTCTCCCATGAAGTGATAGCAGCGCCGCCTGACACAATCTCGTTGAGTTTCACGTCAACTGTGTTGGTCACAGCTTCATCATTGCCTGTCTTGTAGGTGTAAACCACAGTGGCGACAACATCATCTCCAAGGGTCTGAGGGACCATGAGATAAGTGTGAGCGGTGTCTTTGATCACTGCGGTAGTGGAAAGAAGCATGTCAGAGCTATAAACAGGAAAATCCTTTGGCGTTGCCTGGCCAGACCATGCGGTCGAGAAATCTGTTCCGTAAGCCGGAGTAAGGGTTCCACTAGTTTTCACCTGCTTGACCGTAAGGCTTTTGAGGGTTACGACTGTTTCTTTGTCTGTGTTGTTAGTATTGACAAGGAACTGGATTTTTGCAAGCTGATGCCTGAAATTGAGCATCACGGCGCCAGTATTGTTCGTCTTGGAGTAAGCTTGATCCTTCACCAAGTCAGCAACAAGGAAGTCCACGTTCTTGGAAGGGTCGGTGTCAACGGTAACGGCATAGGAGCCAAGGCCTGCAGTAACGGTCGGAACAACGTAAGATGAAACCGGATAATAGGCGTAGAAGGCGAGTTTGTTGTTAGCCTCGTCTTTAGGCCAGTAACGGGTCGGGGAATACGTGTTGCTTCCCGCCGTCGCAAGAGTATTTCCGCCGTTGTAGGTAACTTGAACCCCTGGCATGAATGTCGGCTTAAGAGTAGTTGAGAAGTCAGCTGCTTTCTGGTTGTAACCATAAACTACGAATTTCTGGCCTGATACCAGATCGTTGCCATTCACGAAGGTGGCATCCGCCCTGCCGTCCACAACCTTAGGAGCGTAGTTGGAGAAACCGATGGCGTGGTCATTGGTCTCGACTACTTCATTTTTGGAGCAGGCTGCGAGCGCTAGAACTGCCGCGCCTGCGAAAAAAATAACTTTTACGTTCATTTTGCAAAAAAAATTAGAAGTTGAATTAAATTATGTTTTAAACTACTTATCATCAATTAGTTAATCGGATACACGACATCCTTCTCCTCATCCCATGGAATTGAAGTGGCGGCGAATTTTATCTCGTGGCCAAGGCTGATGGAGAAAGTGTAGACGATGAAGTTGTTCTTGTGCCATTCAACTATCAAATTGCCATCGTCATCACTCAGCTCGTTGAGTTTTATGCTCGCCTTATTGACTATTGGGCCAGCACCCTCGGAGGAAATAGTGAACACGAAGTCCGCCGTAAGGTTGTCTGACAAGACCTGCGGGAGCAGGATGAAGTAAGAGGTTGATTCGATGCTTCCCACCGCCGATGAGGTGAGCACGGTATCGCTTGATATTACGTTAAGGTCTACCGGAGCCGATTGGCCAGACCAGGCTGTAGCCGAACCTCGCTCAGTGCTGTACGACGGGGTAAGCGTGCCTTCCGAAAGCACGTTCTTTATCGTAAGGCTGTTCAGCGTAATTGAGGAATTCTCGTCCATCTCGTCAGTTTTCACCAGGAAGAGAATCTTGGCAAGCTGATGACGGAACAGGAGTTCGACGACTCCTTTCTTGTCTTTAGTCTTTGAATATACCTGATCGACCTTCAGGTCAGAAACGAGGAAGTCGCTCTGGGACGCTGGGTCGGCAGGGACTTTCACGCTGTAGGTACCGAGACCTGCAGTCACGTTTGGAGTGATCTCTCCCCCGTTCTCCTTAGGGTAATAGGCGTAAAAGGCGAGCTTGTTGTTAGCCTCGTCGTACGGCCAGTAGCGTTTAGGAGAATACGTATTGAGGCCTGCGTTGTCTACGGTGTTGCCACCGTTGTACAGGACTGGCATTCCGTTTATGAAGTTAGGAGCCAGAGTCTCGGAAAAATCTCCGGCTTTCTGATTGTAGCCGTAAACCACGAAATTCTGTCCCTTTACAAGATTAGCACCACCGACGTAGCTTGCGTCAGCCCTCGAAAGAGCCTTGGGCGCATAGGTAGTGAAGGAGAACTCATGCTCCTCAGACGTGGTCACCTCGTTGTGAGAACACGCCCCGAGCGCAAGAACGGCTGCAGCGGCTGCAGCGATAAATACACTTTTCCTCATGATCTTAAAATGCATTATAAGTTGTTGGTTATCGTCACCTTAATTTATTGTTAACCACCTTAATATATTGTTAAATAGGTATGTTCACGTTAACCTGGTCGTCCCAGTCCTCGACGTTCGCGGAAAATCCGCCGTTCGCCGTAGAGTCCACGATTACGTCAGGTAATTCTATCTCGCCGTTCTTGCCAAGTTCCAGGAACAAGGTGTCACGGATGTTGATGTCGTCGGCATAATCCTTCTTTATGGTGAATCTGCTGCCGACCCAGAACGGGAAGTGCATCTGCGTCTTTCCGTCCACCAGCAGGAGATTCAGTTCGAACTTGTTGTCCAGCGTGTCCCTGAGGTTGATTTTTGCCTGGGTGTCGTCGCCGTTGTTGAGTCCGAGGGAATAGATGTCAGATACGGCATAGATGTAGCCGAGCGTCTTGTCATCTTCGTTCCTTACGGCTCTCCAGTGTTCCAGAAGCTGAGTAATGGTCTCCGGGCCGGTGACATCCTTCGTCATCATGTAACGCCTTGCCATGCCGGACAGGGAGGCGCGGGCGGAATATAGCTTGTCTATATTCTTTATGTAGCATCGTACCTGCACGACGCTTACCACGTCGACAGGATAGATGGTCAGAAGCACGGAAGCGCTGCGGTCCACCTGCGACTGATGCTCCTTGGTCGCCTTATTATTCTTATTGTGAGGATAATAGCGGTTGTAGGCATCCACCATGTCCTGCGTTACGCTGAAATGGCCGAGGCCCACGCCAAGCTGCTCAGGAGTAGTGGCGACTGGTTCGTCGTCGGTTTCGGATCTCTGAGCGGAGTACCAGCGAGACCTGAAAGATTTCAGCTCGGCAGTCGCATCGGGATAAGAGTCCATTCCAGAGAAAGAGTAACTGGAGAACTCCTGCTCGCTCTGATTGAATACGAAAGCATCGTAGGTGCCGACCGGAAGCGTGACGTAAATGGAGTCCACCGAGGATGTCGTGACCCTGGTCACCAAGCCGAACTGGTCTTGGAACACCATGGTCATGCCAGTAGGCTTCTCCG
The DNA here is from genome assembly GCA_028724885.1 of Bacteroidales bacterium. Lineage (GTDB taxonomy): Bacteria > Bacteroidota > Bacteroidia > Bacteroidales > UBA932 > Cryptobacteroides. Next base: position 36,414 of record JAQYTJ010000031.1, read on the forward strand.
TCTCCATCTCGTAGTATTTCCAGTCTACCTTGATGATGATTCCGACAGTCTCCACGTCTTCGAGAGGCCTACGCTCGCAGCCTGACGCAATCAGAATGGCGATGATGGCTAAGACAGCTGAGAATATATTCATATAATTCTTCTTCATCTTTACCTCCTCCCTGATTTAGCGTCTGCGCTTTTTTTACTCCAGAACAAATAGACTATGGAAGCATTCAGCTTCACGGGTCCCATCCAGTCGTACTTACCGTTGTATTTGTAGACCAGATGCTCGTCGTTGAGCTCTCCGTGGTAGCGGCGGTAATTGGTGTGCATGTACCCGATGGCTCCCGACACCTCAAAGTGCCAGTGCTTTGAGAGCCTCCAGACATAACCTCCTTCCAAGCCAGCCGCATAAAACTCGCCCTGCCATCCCTTGTGATGCGGTTGAACATCGTAATAGCCCGCAGCTCCGAAGCCACCGGCGAAAAATCCCGTTAGCACATCGCGCTTAGTCCGGTCTCCGAACCAGTAGCGAGCGCCCAGTTTCCAGTCGAGGTCTTCCCATGCCCTGGAGTTGTTGTCCCATTCCCACCATGGGAAAGTGTAGTCTGCGAATATGCTCCATCTCTTGCAGATTGGAAGTTCCACCGCGACGTTAGGCGTGGCAAGCACGTCATAGAGAAGGTTAGTCTTCACGGCAATCATCGGCCTGCGCTCTACCGCAGGTTCCGTCATGCGCACTTCGCCCCGAATCAGATCTCCTAGGGCATTCTTTGGCTGGGCGCAGGCATGGATTGGGACTAGCTCTTCAAGAGTGTTGACCCTACGCTTGGTCTTGAATACGACGAACACGCTGGTCTGACAGAGAGACGGGTAATAGTCTTCGATCATGTAACGCCACACCGTGCCCTCGGCAAGGTTCATCATCTGGCTTTTGTGGGTGTCCATGACTTTGCCGTCATTCACTCTCGGGAACGAGGCTGCGGATCTGCCCGGCAAAGGCGAGATGCCTCTCTGCCCAGTTATGGTAGAAGCCCTGGTGCTAAAACTCGCCAAAAACGCAATACACATGGCCACACACAGGACGTGGAGCAATATAGTAGTTTTAATATATTTTCTCATATTACGTAAATTACGTAAATTACGAAGTCAAAGCTGAATACAGAGACGATTTGTACCAGTCATGGAGCGAATCTAGACACATCAAGCGATTGCAGGTGGCAGTTACTTTGCGGGGAAAATCATGAGCGAATGCTAATGCATTCTGAGCCAGCCGTTTAGTATTAGGCAACGCACTTGCAACCATTTTAATTGCAAAATATGCGACATCAGTCATATGTATGTTTTTATCAATCGGATTAAATTCTAGTCAAATAAAATCCATCAAAATATAAGAATATTTTTTTAATTCAAATTAAATTTTGATTAAAATTCGAAAAATCTAAATTTCCATAATATTCTCCACAAAAGAATAACGTCATCAGCAAGCACTTACACCCAGCAGAAGACTGAATCACCTCGGTCTCAATGCCCCTGGTCCCACCGAAAAAAAGAACAGCCACGCAGGAAGGACATTAAGCCAATTGCAAACATGATTATCCCCGAAGTCTACCCTTATTTCCTGTCATTCCTTACCTGACCCAGAATTTAGCCTTGCGAACAGAAAATTCTAAATCGGGTTCAGGATGGCAATGTTGTATGCACAAAAGTCGTGGTTGGATACCACAAAACATTACTGAGGGATGGTCAATGTAGGTAGCTCTGTGCCACATAATGCGTGTGGACATGGGTGCCAAAGGCTTGGGTTCGGCAGCGAATCATGATTCAGGTGCAGTGAGGTCAGTATCCATCAGTGGGGGAGCCGCAAAAATGGTGGAACGTAGGCACCTCAGCAAGGGCAATGTTTGCAAATCTTGCCTTTTGAGAAAGTTCTACAAAAATGGCGAAGTGGAGGCAGCGCTGCCGCAGAATGCGGCATGCGGAGGCTACAATCCGGGCACTGCGGCAGGCTCTGTGGAGGAGTCCTCTCTGCGTGCTGCTGTTTCCTGCATCTTCAAATTGGTTCATGGCCCATGACCATCACTCGCACCAGGGCTATTGCCAATTATATCCTGACTAAGATATCGCCATTCCTGCCGACAGAAATACACGAAAACATGATTCTGCGGAGGACTCTGAAAAAGTATTTTTATAGGAGTGTTACCCTATGAGAATTTAATATTTGAATTTGTTTTCGGGATATGAACACAAATATATCACCCTCATAAATTATACAGAATGGTCTTTTTCAGTGCCATCGTTGTCAGGCAATATGCTTGGCGATGACTTCGGCGAAGTCTTTCACTGGAACGGTGGAGCGTTCGCTGAAGGTCTTCAGGCAGAGTGGGCAGGCAGTGACTATCGTCTCCGGAGAAGCCACAATGAGATCTTTGATTGCTGCGTCCGTTATTTTCCGACGGTCATTCTGGCTGAGAGTCAGGCTGCCGAGGCTGCCTCCGCAGCAGATGCTCTCGTCGTATTCATGGCCGGCCTTCACCAAGTCCCCGACTTGCCTCAGCACGGTTCGAGGCTCTTCATACACATTGCAGCCCCGCCCAAGTTCACAAGGGTCGTGGTAAACTATTTTTTCTTGCGACTTTCCGACTTTCAATTTCCCTTCTTCGATAAGCTCTTTGAAATATTGCGTGTAGTGTACTACTCTGACGCCTTCCAAATTATATTCGTCTTTGAAGACTTTGTAGCATATAGGGCATGAAAGCACCAGTGTCTTGCATCCTGATGCCTTAATCATGCTCTTGTTTGCGTCCATCGTTTTTGCTGCGGCTTCCGTCTTCCCTGCCAGCAGCAGAGGTCTGCCGCAGCATATTCCTCCTTCGCGATCTGCGAAAATATATTCAATTCCGGCTTTTCCGAATATTGCCTCGACGGCTTTTATTATTCTCGGTGTCAGATGGCTCATGCATCCGGCGAAGTAGAGGACTTTTGAGGAGTTAGATCCTGAATCAAGTTCAGAATGACGTTGGGTGACTGGTTCATACAATTTCACCGGAGCTGCAGTGAGGTAGGAATAGTCGTAAGGCAGGTGGTCGTTGGTGGTCTGCCTCTGGGCGCGGCGCAGGGCAGGAGCGTCCACACTCACCGGACACAGCGCATGGCATTTGTCGCACATCAGGCACTTGTCGGCAATTTCTGCAATCTTGCGCTCGCTGTGCCTGCGTAGAAACCTTATGAAATACACAGATGAATATTTCAGATTCTTTTTCTGCACGTTCATAGGGCACGCATCCAAGCAGAGTCCGCAGCTAGAGCAGGCGTAAATCTCCGCTTCCGCAACGCCCTTGCGAGGATGAGAAGGCTTCAAGCCGGCGTTCCTAAACAAGATCCACAGAACCTCGGTCAAGATGTGCATGTATCTGGAGAACGGCATGGCAGCGAAGAAAGTGCCCAAGCAGATTGAATATGCCCACCAGAACGGCTGGAAATAGAGCTTGTCGCCGAACAGGAAGTGCAGCAGGTGGTTCATCCCCAGCGTGAGGAAACTGCCACCGCTGAGGTCAGCAGTAAAGCTCTCCGCCAGAAGCCTCAGGGGAAATATCATCCAGAGGCTGTACAGGGCAACCCGGTCTGCGAGCGACGGCTTGGTGGTGTGACGCATTCCAAGCACTATGGACCTGAACCGCTTGAACATTGCCAGGCCTATGCCACTAAGCACGTACAGCAGGAAGAAATCCATCAGGAAGAAGAAGAAAGCTCCGCGCAGGCTCTCATGCCCTGGCCTTATCCACACGAAGTACCTGTAGAAAATAGGGTAAAAGAGTCCTCCTTCCCCGTAGCTCAGATGCTTAGGCACGAAAAGCGCCACTTCGACATGCCCCAGCACTATCAGCATGAACCAGCCGAAGGCTATGGCAGAATGCATATAGCCCAGCAGAGGCTTCCGCTGCCAAATTTTGGTATGGAATAGGCAGTCGCAGAACAGGTCCCTTATGTTCTTGCCGGCTGTGATCGGATTCAGCAGAGATGTCCAGAATTTCATTCTGTCGTCGTGGTTCAGCTGAATGAGCACTCTGATGAAACCCACGAATATCCAGACCAGGAAAAACGTGATGCCGGCGACGAAAGGAATGACGAAGTGGCTGTAAGAAGATGGTATGCGGTCGATTACCTCAGGCGATGCTTGAGCAGCCAGGATTGGGAATATATTGGCAGGCATCATTTTTTATTTGAATATATTTTAGCGATCGACAGAATGAGGTGCCTGGTGTTTATGCCGCGTGGGCAGACCATGGTGCATTTCCCGCACAGCTGGCAGCCTTTCAACATATTCATGGCAACCTCGTCCCGACCGTTCTGCAATTCTTCAATAGCGGCTCTCAGGCTCGTCGGCGTGAACTTCCCAGCCGTGCAGACGGCAGTGCAGCTGCCACAGGCGATGCATTTCCGCACGTCGGGCTCCTCCGTAGCCAGAGAGTCGAATTTTTCCTTGTCGAAAAGATCCAGATTAATCCTTGAGCTTGCTAACAGCCCGAAACCGAAATTTACCATGCAGTCTTGATCAATTGTTTGAGGTCTTTTGCTTTCGGAAATATATCGCTGAGGTATTTGTCTATCTGAGTAGCCGCCCCTCTGGCATCGGCGAGCGTGTCCGGGAGAGTTTTAGGCCCGGTGGCAGCACCGGCAAGGAAAAGCCCCGGTATCGGGCTGCGCTGCTGCGCCGTTATTTCGCTCAGCACCTCGAAGTAGCCATCCTTCTCGTTCTGCATGCCCAGCAGACTGCCTATTCTTTGACCAGAAACCGACGGTCTCATGCCAGCCATCAGCACCAACAGGTCGAGGGATACCTTCAGAGGCTTGCTCGAAACTGTGTCCTCAGCCTTGACGGAAAGGCCCCCATCAATGTTTTCGGACACCTCTGCCACCCTGCCGCGAATGAAGCGGATGCCGTAGTCCCTCTGAGCTTCGAGATACATGTCCTCATAATGCCTTCCGAACATGCGCAAATCCATGTAGAAGCAATATATTTGTGCATCTGGAAAGACTGCTTTCATCTCGCACGCCTGCTTCACGGCAGTTGCGCAGCAAACCTTGGAGCAGGAGCGGCACCCAGACTTTTCGTCCCTCGACCCCACGCAGTGCACGAAGCCGATTTTCTTGGGAGCGTTGATTCTTGCGTCCAGGCCGGTCTTGAAATATTGCTCCAAATCAGCGTTCGTAATCACGTGGTCATATATTCCGTAGCCATATTCCTCTTTCTTCTCGGCCTGGAACAAGTCGAAGCCCGTTGCAACCAGCACTGCGTCCGCCAGCACCGTGATGCCGTTGGAAAGAATGACATTGTAGGATTTGCCCAGCCTGTTTATGGACTGTATCTCGGTGTCAGTGAAACATTTGACTCCATCCATGCTGCCCAGTAGCTTGTCCAGGGCTCCGGATGCCGGAGTCCCGCTGGGGAAAAGCCTATCCCATTTGCCCAGGTGCCCCCCAAGCGTGTTGGAATGCTCCACCAGCAGCACATTGTATCCCAGCCTTTGCAAATTCGCTCCTGCCTCTAGCCCGGCAGGCCCTCCGCCTATTATCAGTACGTTATTTCTCATATTCCTTTCATATTGTCAGAATTACTTGATGCAGGATGGGCATGCAGGCCTCCCGATGTCTTGCCCCTTTGCCCCGAGATATTTCTTCTCCGGGTCGTATTGAATGCCCATTTTATCCAGCAGCGGCTCCGCTCCCACCTGATGCGTCTGAAGCCCCAGGTCCCAAGGGTCGTAGCCCAGCACGAGTCCCATCATCTCTTCGTAGGTCAGCACCGGAATGCCGTGACTGCCTTCGCCGTAGGTCTTTCCCGTCTCCTCGGCTATCACGTACTGCCATCTGTCCATGAAATATGGGCATCCAGGGCAGTTGGTGACAATGAAGTCTGGATGGTATGGCTCCATGCTTTCGAATTTCTTATAAGTATTGGACAATGAATATCCTCTATTCGCCTTTATGAAGTATTGCCTGAACCCGAAGCCACAGCAGTGCCGCCTCTCAGGGTAGTCCACCACCGTGCCTCCGCATGCCTCCACCATTCCAGCCAGCACGTATGGATATTCCGCTCCGCCCACGCCCTTGGATGGGAACATCTTAGAATAGTGGCAGCCTATGTGCTCCACGACTCTCAGCGGCTCGCCAGTGTGCACGTTGATAAGTTTGTGCTTTGCGAGGGCGGCTATCTGGTTCCTGTAATGGTAGATGAGGTCGCTGGCATGCACGATGTATTTGGGCTTGGCGAAATCCAGACGGCACGTCTTCCATAAAGTCTCGGCGATTTTTTCCTGGAGCTCCGGGAACTCTCTCCAAGTCTCAAGGGTCTCGCAGTAGAGTCCGAAAGAGGTTATGCAAGAGCAGACGTAGTTCACGTAGCCATATTTCGCCATGAGGGCGAACTGGCGGGCTATAATCGTCATCACCGTCTCCTGTGGTATTGCGTCTGAATGGTAGGCGATTCCTCCGCAGGTGGTGTGATGCTCTGTCTCGAATATGTCTTTTCCAAGCTTGTTCCTGGTTATGTCCAGGAATGCCGCCTCAGAAGCAGGGAAGAAGCTCTGCCTGATGCAGCTGCGGACATAAAAATAATGATCGTCCGGGATTTCTTTCTGATATTCCGACCAAATCTTTTGCTTTCCTTCGTAAATCATCTTGTCTGTCTCAATGGTTATAGTGCTGCGGCCCGGTTTCAGAATAAACCTTCTTGGTGAATTCTTCCATGCTAAGCCCTAGCTCCGCCGCTTTTTTCTCAGCAGCCTTCCGAACATTCTCCATCCTCGCCGTGGCGCCGGTCTCGTCGAATATCCTTTTGAGTTCATCCAAGTCCTCTTTCGGGATCTTCCTCATCGCCCCGGGGCCGTTCCCGTCCAGGTTGGCGCCGAGCCTTTCGAACACGTCATCCAGATGCTTCTCCTCCCACTCCCACACCCTTCCTGCCTCAGGATGGCCGGCATAGTCGAACACTCTCGGATAGACGCAGTAGCCGTAATTCAATACATTGCTGCACAAATCCTTGGACAGCAAGAACTGCTGCCTCCCTTTTTCGGAATCGATGAAATAGCCTAGGTCTATCGACAGGCTGCGCAATGCCATCACTATCATCCCGGGAGCGTTCTTTCGGGGGCATCTGGTGACGCAGCTCATGCATTCCCCGCAATACCAGATGGTGTCGCTTCTGAGAAGTTTCTCGATTTCGTCTTCATCCTTGCTCTGGACAATGTCCACTATCCGCCTTGGGTCGTAACGATAGAATTCGGCGGCAGGACACACCGCAGTGCAAGTACCGCAATTGATGCAGGCATTAAGCCCCTCCTTAAGACGGTAATCCCGCATCAGCGAATCATATAGCTTCCCCATCTTTCTTATTGCTAGGATATTTCTTGGCGAGCGAGAGGAGGTCGCTCTTCGGATACATATTCTTTTCCAACTTTGCCAGAATGCCGATGAAAGTCTCAAGCTCTTCCTCCGAAATGCCTTTTATTATGGATTCCACCGACTTGAAAGCGCATTCATTCACCTTCTGTCGTATCTTCAATGAATATGGAGTCACTTTGATCAGGTTCTGCCTCCTGTCCTTGGGGTTGCTGACTCTCTTGACCAGCTTGCGGTTCTCCAGCCCGTCAATCAGCTTCACTATAGAGTTCTTGTCTCTCATCGTGATGTTTGCTATCTGCTGCTGGGTGAGTACTCCTTCGTCCCAGAGGGTGTCCATGACCAAAAACTGCTCAGGGGTTAGATTGAATCTTTCTTTCTTGAAGTCGTCTGTCATGGTCTGCTTTATACCGATGTGGACGATGTTCGTGAAAAGGACGATTTGCTTACTTAGTATCATAATATATTGTAAGATATTTTACAATTTAGCGCAAATATACGTAAACTTGTCAAATGCACAAGCGCCAAAGGTCAAACTAGGCTAAATATTCAAGAATATTTTAATATTATTAGATAAATATTTTTAGCATTCACTTTTTAAAATAAGCGAGAATTAGAATTAAACATAACTCTATGATAAATGAAAGGCAGCGACATTATCTTGCACAAACATGTCTACGGATACTGCGATCGTGTCCTTGGTTCCTAAGACATAAGGCTAGCCAGTGTCAACTAGGTCATCAATATGCTGCCTCCGCTGAAGATCCTGATGAAAGAGGGGGTGAACCGCAAGGGACTTCCAAACAACCAGACATATAACGAAGGAGGCTCGCTGAAAGAAAAGCCAACCGTAAGATAGAGAGTCTTCGAACCATCGAATAATCAGAAATTTTGCTATTTTTGATGAAATTATGCTAAAATGAATAATATATTTCTCAAAAATATCGGCCTGATTGATGGTTCGGAGGCAAACATTCGCATCGCTGACGGGATAATCAAGAAGATTGCACCTTGCGCCAAAGACTTTACACCAGAGCCTGGAGAAGAGGTCGTAGACTGCCATAGAAAAGTCGCTGTTCCTGGTTTTGTGAATATGCACACTCATGCTGCCATGACACTGATGAGGGGCATCGGCGAAGATATGAGGCTGGAAAAGTGGCTGGATCATATTTGGGCCATAGAGGCGAAGCTGGATGCTCCTTTCATATACTGGGGAACGAAAGTAGCCTGCCTAGAAATGATAAAAACCGGCACGACGACATTCAATGACCAGTACTGGTTCTCCCCATCTGCTCATCTTGCAGCCTCAGAAATGGGAATAAGAGACGCTTTGTCCTACGTCTTCCTAGACCATTTCAAGCCAGAAGAGGCGGAAAGACAGAAAGAGCAATGCATCCAGATGCATGAGGCATTGAAAGGCCGTGATGTCAGGAGCATATTCACTATAGGCATCCACGCCGTATACACAAACTCCGAGGAGACCATCCTCTGGGCGACTGAATATGCCCGCAAGCATGGCCTGAAAATACATATACACGTAGGAGAATCGGAGAAGGAAGACCTTGACTGCAAAGCAGCGCACGGAGGTCTCTCCCCTGTCGAATATCTCGATTCTCTAGGGGTTCTGGGGCCTGACGTGATTGCCGCGCATACGCTGTGGCTATCGGAAAATGATATCGAAATCCTCGGGAAACGCCACGTGAATTGCGTGCATAATATTAATTCCAACACTAAGCTATCCTCTGGCTACAAATTCAAGTGGAAGGAACTCTCGGACGCTGGTGCCAATGTCTGCATCGGCACCGACGGGTGCGCATCATCGAACAATCTGGACATCCTCGAAGCCATGAAGACGACCGCCCTATTCCAGAAAGCCTGGCGCAAAGACCCTTCTGAGATGCCTTTGCCGAAACTGCTGGAAATGGCCACCATAAACGGAGCTAAGGCATTCGGGATTAAGACAGGGCTGATTGAAGAGGGCTATGAAGCCGACATCCAAATCATTGACACCGACAGCTCATTCTTCCTGTCCCCTGCTCCATTCCTGGCAAATTTCATATATTCAGCGCACAGTGATTCAGTCTCATCGCTTATATCAGGCGGTAAATTCGTCATGAGGAGCCGCAATGTCGTGGGCGAGAAAGAAATCCTGAAAGGGGCCAGCACAGTATTGAATGAAATCAAATTAAAATGAATATGGATCCAAGAGCAGAAAAAATCTACAAAGCAGCCGACTACGTTAAATCGCAGCTTGGCTCCCTGAAGCCAGTGATAGGAATAGTTCTGGGCAGCGGCCTGGGCAATCTGGCAAATAAAATCGCAGACCCAATCACCATTCCTTACAAGACCATACCTGGCTTTCCTGTTTCAACAGCAATCGGCCACAAGGGCAACTTCATAGTTGGCACTCTCGGCGGAAAAACCGTAATCGCCATGCAAGGCAGAATCCACTACTACGAGGGCTACCCGATGGACATGGTGACTCTCCCGATCAGGGTGATGAAGGTAATTGGAATCAAATATCTGTTCGTTTCCAATGCCGCAGGCGGAGTGAATTACGGCTACAAGATCGGCGACCTAATGATCATCAAGGATCACATCAATCAGCTCCCTAATCCGCTCATTGGGCCTAATCTGGACGATTTCGGGCCTCGTTTCCCGGACATGACAAGGCCTTACGACTTAGGACTAATCGAAAAAGCAGAGGAAATAGCCGCCTCTCTAGGCATAAAGGTTCACAAGGGCGTGTATTACGGAGGCACAGGCCCTACATACGAAACGCCATCGGAATATAAATACATCCGCACGATTGGTGGAGACGCAACTGGAATGTCAACCATCCCTGAGGTCATAGCAGCGCGTCATTCTGATATTCCTGTGTTTGGGATGTCGGTAATCACTAATGAAGCTCATGACGACTATGCTCCTGACTATAAGAACGATGGAGACGCTGTCGTATGTGCAGCAGACGCAGCTGCGGGCAGGATGTGCGCAATATTCGAAGCTTTGATTGAAACCCTATAAAAATGAATAAAACAATACTCGCAATAATTTATTTCGTGTTCTCTGCCTTCATCCTCTATTTCGGCATAGCGAACATGATCAACGGCCAAGGGAAGTTATTGGTCAATATTTTAATAGTAGTAATAGGAATATATTTCCTGTACCGCTGCATAGCCACCGCAGTATACGTCCATCGCGAAAAGATAGATGAGGGGAACGACCCCGCAAATTCTTAGGAATATGGAAGATTACGGTTTGTTCAGGGTTGCCGCCGCTGTTCCTCGCGTTAAAGTTGCCGACATAGACCATAACGTGAAGGCAATCTTAGGCCTTATAGACAAAGCCGAGACAAAAGGCGCTTCACTTGTGGTATTCCCTGAATTATCTGTCACAGGCTACACATGCGGCGATCTGTTCAGCCAGGATCTGCTTTTACGCAAGGCGGAAGAGGCAGTGGCGAAAATCATGTCATTCACCAGAAGCAAGTTCATAACCGCCGTCGTGGGCGTGCCAGTGCAATTCTGTGGGAAGCTTTACAACTGCGCAGCCGTGATTCGGAATGGCGGCTTGAAAGGGCTGGTGCCCAAAATATACCTGCCCACCTACGGAGAATTCTACGAGGCTCGCTGGTTCGCTCCAGGATCGGATTTCCTGTCGCAGCACAATGTTGCCAGCGGCCATTTCGTGAATGACGGGAAAAGGTTCTGCTGTGAGGGATTTGATTCAGAAATACGTTTCGCTGGGCAGCGGTGCAACATTTCCCCGAACCAGCTTTTCACTATAGGAAATGCTACTTTCGGAGCCGAGATATGCGAGGATTTCTGGGCTCCGGTACCTCCGTCTTCATTCCTGGCTCCGTCTGGAGCACAGGTCATAGTGAATCTGTCGGCCTCGAACGAGGTTATGACAAAATATTCAGAGCGCAAGATGCTCATCTCGAATCAGTCAGGTCGCACCGTCTCCGGCTACATCTATTGCTCTGCCGGTTACGGAGAATCTACCCAAGATACAGTGTACGCAGGATCCTCGATTATATGCGAGAACGGCAGCCTTCTGGCAGAGAACGAGCGCTTCCAGATAGAGGACTCCATAATATTCGCAGACATTGACATACAGGCTCTTGACGTGCTAAGGCAGAAAAAGAATTCTTTCCGCGGAATGGCTCCAGATGGGACTTCTGCTTCGGAATATTCAGGGTACTATTCTCGCTACGACCTTGGACCTGCAGCTCCGACGGATTTTGAAAAATCGCTGCACAGAGCGGTAGAACCGCATCCTTTCCTACCTGAAGGCAATCCGCTCGAAATAGCAGGCAAATCTAAGGAAATCCTCTCCATCCAGACAATAGGACTAGTGTCAAGGCTGGAGCATATAGGTTGCAAGAAGGCAGTGATTGGCATATCCGGCGGACTGGACAGCACTCTCGCCCTGCTTGTCACCACCATGGCTTTCGATAGGCTTGGCCTACCGCGCCAAGGCATTTACGGCATCACCATGCCAGGCTTAGGGACGACAAAACGCACGAAATCCAATGCCACGGATTTGATGACTGCCCTCGGCATCACATCAAAGGAGATTTCCGTCGTTCCTGCCGTGAACCAGCATTTCAAGGACATCGGACACGACCCAGAGGTCATGGATTCCACCTACGAGAACGCTCAGGCGCGTGAGAGGACTCAGGTCCTCATGGACATTGCCAATCAGGAAGGAGGGATAGTAATCGGCACCGGAGACCTCTCAGAGCTGGCTTTAGGCTGGTGCACCTACAATGGCGACCACATGTCCATGTATGCTGTGAACTCCTCCGTGCCTAAAACGCTCATCAAGCATCTGGTGCGTTGGGCGGCGGAAAACGTATTCGACGAGAAGAAAGAAGACGGCAGGCGCTCCGCCAAAGAGATACTTCTGGACGTGATAGACACACCTATCAGCCCTGAGCTGAAGCCTGCGGACTTGGACGGCAACATCAAGCAGAAGACAGAAGACCTCATCGGACCTTACGAGCTGCACGATTTCTTCCTGTATAATTTCCACCGCTACGGCTGGCCCCCTAAGAAAATATATTTCTTTGCAAAGCGAGCGTTCAATGGCGCATACGACGATGCAGAAATCCTGAAATGGCTAAAGAAGTTCTTCTGGAGATTCTTCAGTCAGCAATTCAAGCGCTCCTGCCTACCTGACGGCCCGAAAATAAGCATGGTCAGCCTCTCGCCAAGAGCAGACTGGCGTATGCCGTCGGATGCCAAGGTAAAGCTCTGGATGGACGAGCTGGATAAGCTCTCATGATGCCAGCCACGCAGTTTTAACAAGCCTCGGAAGTCATTTCTGGGGCTTTTTTGCGAAAGAATTTGTCGATCACTAGGGCAATGGCTCCGTCGCCGGTTACGTTGCATGCCGTACCGAAATTATCCATCGTAATGTAGAGAGCTATCATCAAGGCCTGCTCCTGCTCTCCGAAGCCTAGCATCGAACTCAGCACGCCAAGAGCCGCCATTATGGCACCGCCGGGTACTCCAGGGGCTGCCACCATCATCACACCGAGCATCATTATGAAGCCAAGGAACATCGGGAAGTCGAAAGGCATTCCGTTCATGAGCATCAGTGCAACTGCGCAGGCTGTGATTTTCAAGCAGCTTCCAGAAAGATGAATCGTAGCGCAAAGAGGCACTGCGAAGCCGGCGATTTCATCGCTGACTTTATTCTTCTTGACGCATTCCAGAGTCACAGGGATAGTCGCCGCCGAAGAAGAAGTTCCTAGAGCGGTGAAATAGGCCGGCATCATCTTCCAAAGGGTCTTGAAAGGGTTCCTGCCAGTAATAGCACCAGCGACGCAATATTGGAATACCAGCAATAGAATGTGCATTATAAATATGACGCCGATAATCCCAATGAAGACCTTGATCACGTGTACAGCCTGTCCAGTGTAGGTCATGCCCAGGAATATTCCGAATATGTAGATGGGCAGAAGCGGCAGGATCACCACTTCGATGGTCTTCACTATTATATCCTTGAACTCATTGGCTATTTTCTTCAAATTCATAGAGCCGAAAAATGCCATTCCAAGGCCCAGGGTGAAGGAAAATACCAGCGAAGACATCACGTCCACCATCGGGGGAATCTGAATCGTAAAGAAAGGCTCTATGTTCTCGTATTCATTCAATGCCTCCACTCCCCCACCGCCGACGATTATTTTAGGGAAGATGGCAGCGCTGGTGCCGTAGGAAAAAAGCCCCGCGAACACAGTGTCGCAATACGCAATAAGAGCAGTAATCAGCAGCAGTTTCCCTGCTCCTTGGCCGATGTCCGCTATGGCAGGGACCACCAATCCTATGATTATCAGAGGAATCAGGAATTGCAGGAAATTACTGAATATGCCGTTGAATGTAGCAAAGAATCTCACCATCGGCAGCGGCATGAAAAGCCCCAGAAGGATGCCAAGCAATATGGCTATCAAGATTCTGGGCAGCAGCCCAAGATGAAATTTCTTCTTCATATTCATTTATAAGATTCTGTTATTAAATGTGGCAATTAATTAATCTGCGTCGTCCTCCGGCTCGATGTGAAGCGAAATCTGGGTCTCCTTGCCGAATTCATTCCATATCTCTTCCTCCACTCCTTTTGATATGTCATGAGCCTCTTTCAGCGACATGCCAGATGGCACCACCAGATGCCCTTCTATTATGATGTAAGGTCCTTCCTTGCGAGTCTTCAAATTATGGAAATCGATGACACCCGGCACCGAGACCGCCGTATTGACTATTTTCTCTTCCATCTCGTCAGGCAGAGAGACATCCAGCAGCTCCTTTATCGCAGGGATAGACATCTTGAAAGCTATCACGAATATGAATATGCTGATGATGCAGCCTGCCATCGGATCCAGTATAGCGAATTTATTTCCAAGAAAGATGGCTCCAGCTATTCCTAACAACGAACCAATCGAGGAAAAGGCATCAGACCGGTGGTGCCAGGCGTTTGCCACCATCATAGGGCTTTCAACTTTTTTGCCCTTTCTTGCTGTATACTGATAAAGAGCCTCTTTCGTCACTATTGACAGAGCAGCAGCCCAAACGGCTATCATTTTAGGAGCTGGCACAGGATGCCCTTCTAGAATATCTTTTATTTTCTTGATTCCCACATTCATCAGGTTGAAAGCCACGATAGCCAGCATCAGGGCGATTATGAATGTTGCGAAAGTCTCGAATTTGCCATGGCCGTAATCGTGATCCTTGTCTTTTCCTTTGCCAGAAATTCTAACGAATACTATCACTATCACGTCTGTGACCAGGTCACTCAAAGAATGTATGCCGTCGGCCAGCATTGCGGTTGATTTACCCACTATGCCTGCAGTGATCTTGAATACCGTCAGGATCAGGTTAACGACTGAACCCACAAGGGTGACGAAAGTTATTTCCTCGGCACGATCCATTATCCATTCACATTTTTTGCGACAAAACAGTCGCTAATATATGAAATAATGATAAAAAAGAAAAGGCAGCGAGGTCTCACACCCGACTGCCTTCAAACAAACAACTTTATTCTAAAAACACTGACCAAACAAATATTGAAAGTTCATTGAACTTTCGTTGCAAATATATGAATATTTATCTTTCTCTAAAATTATTTTTCAACGAACAGACTCATTTTACCCATTAACGGCACTAGAATCAATCTAAACGACAAATAATGCCGCCATCCTCAACCACCGCCAAAGTAGAAATAAGTTTTTCATATTCATTGAAAATTTTAATTTTTGTTCTTATTCAGCCTTGGGAGCATTTTCCTGATTCGGATGAGGAAGTGCGTTACGCTTGTACCCATGATGACTACAGTCACAGCTGCAATGATTAGCAGCAGGCCGATTAACTCACGGAACGAAAGCGTCTCGTTGAACAAAAGAACACCGAAGAATACTGCCGTTACAGGTTCTAAGGCACCCAGAATGGCCACTGGAGTGGAACCAATGTCGTGGATGGCAGCAGTCGTGCAAACGAATGACACTACGGTTGGCAATATGGCAAGCGCCAGCAGGTTGAACCAGAGGTACCATTTAGTGGGAGCGGCTAGATGGCCTTTTGCCAGCGCAGAGATTAGAAACACGAAAAAGCCAGCCAAAATGATATGGAACGTCACTTTAATGGTAGACAGGTCTTTTATGCCCTTGTAGTTAATTCCAACGATGTAAATCGCATAGCTGAGGGCAGAAAGCAGCACCAAAATGGTTCCAATCACGCTTAGCGTGGTGCCATCGTCGCTCTTGTAGAGCAGCGAAATCCCGGCTACCGCCACGAATATGCAGAATGCTATCTGAAGCGTTATTTTCACTTTATAGACGAGCGCCATTATGATAGCGACCATCAGCGGGTAAACGAAGAGAATGGTCGTGGCTATTCCTGCGGCCATATAGTTGTAGCTTAGGAAGAGCGTAAGTGACGACATCGCCAGCAATAAGCCCAGAAGGACATACGCCGGAAGCTCCTTTCTAACATTCATTTTGAAGCTCCTGCCCCTCAGCTTTAGCATCAGAGCCAAGATGAGAATGGCAAATGCATAGCGAAAGAGCAGAACCGAGTTCGGATCCATGCCATCGCCATAAAGCGGCAGAGCGAACAACGGATTCATTCCGTACGTCGCCGCCGCTATGGAACCAAGCATATAACCTTTTGCCTTTTTGTTCATCAAGAGGGCAAAGGTAGAAAATATTTCTAGAATCTGTAAGAAACTTTCAGCATGAAGTTAATCGTAGCTTGTGGGTAAACCCCGATGCCGGTAGCGAGTTTCTGATCGGCATGCGAATAGGATTCCCAACGCCAGCCTGATGCGTAGTATTTGTTGTTAAGGAGGTTGTTCACGTAGCCAGTAAGGCCTAAGAAGCCACCATTCACCTTGAACTCATGAGCCACTGAAAGATTAGACACGAAATAGCCTGGAATTTTCATATCAGAACGTTCCGTATTGTCCAGATATTGTTTCCCGATGTACTTTCCGTCAATGGAGAATGTGGTCGTTTTCATTGAACCGCGGCCAGAATTCTTCCACGGTGTGACAGAGAGCTTTGCCATGCCTATGAAAGACGGCGACATGAGCATGGTCGACCTGCCGTAATTAAAAGCCTTGGTTTCAAATGTTGCACCATCACTAACGGAAGCATAGTCGACATATTCGTTTATCTGGTTCACGCTTAGCGTAGCATTCGCATCAAGGCGGAACCAGAGAGCAGGAGTCCAGGCAGCTGACAGCTCCACTCCCCTTCTCCAGCCCCTGGAGACGTTCTCCTTGATGGCATAGCCGGAGGAACTGAGCCGCCCGGTCTCAAGAAGCATGTCTTTATATTCCATCATGTAGACGTTCGCAGAGCCAGAGAATTTCGCTCCGGAATAATTATACCCAAGTTCGAAGTCCAGCATTTTCTCAGGTTTCAAAGGACTAATGTCACCCTTTATGTTCTCCTTGATGTCCCCTCTGCCCGGCTCGCGATGTCCGAGAGCAACCGAAAAATAGGCTCTGTGAGCCTCTGAAAAATCAAAGTTCACGCCTGCTCGAGGGTTCAGGAAATTCCAGCTGTCGCTGTAATCAACTCCAGCGGCATCGTCATCCACGCCGCTCATGTCAATATCCACGTAACGATACTGGAGATCGCCGAAAAGCGTAACCCAGTCACCTACGAGATATTCTGCGCGCACATGAGCCGACAAGTCGTACTTCGTACCATTATTCCAGTACCATGAATTGTCCTTCCTATTGCCTTGCTTCAAAGAAGAATAATCGAAAGAATCTCCTGGCACTGCCGCCCATAGAGTCCTTCCCCAATGGTCGCCATCGTACTTTGAGACGCTCACTCCACCAGTTAGGCGAAGCAAGTCGGAAGCGTATTTTAGATCCGAATTCACTACGTATAAATCGTTTCCCATGAGCTTTCGATAAATGATGTCGCTAGTTCCGAAAGTCGGAGCAAAACCATATTTCGGCAGCTTCTTGTCCTCTTTATAATATTCATCATAACCATCGCCGCGAGTATAATTTAGAGTCGTGCTCCAAGTGAGCGCATCGGAGAAGCTGTGGGTATAATTCAACTGAATATGGTTCTGATCGTATGCATCAATGGCATTGTCGTAATAATGCACGTTGCCATACTCGTCATGATATTCCCCTGCGTCATTGTACTTTCTGTCCTTGTGGTACTGACTTATGTCGATGCCGTTCCATGTTATGCCGCTCCGCTGGTGGCCCATCAGCCAAGTCATCCTGAGCGAGTTGCACTTATTCATCCAGCCCAGCACCACGAATGCCGACTGCGATTTAACTTTAGCATTACGAATATAACCGTCAGTATAGCCTCTTGAATATGCCGCATTGGCGTAGAACCCCGACTTAGAGAGACCGGTGCCTGCGGCAACAGTAGTCTCGAAAGTGTTCCATGAGCCTGCGCTGATGTCAACAACTGCAAAAGGATCCGCCTGTACGGAAGCCGTCGACATATTCACGGAAGCGCCAAATGCTCCTGCTCCATTGGCAGTCGTTCCCAAGCCCCTTTGAACCTGCACGGAAGAGAGGATGCTGGCTAGCGAAGGAATATTCACCCAGAACACTTCCTGTGACTCGGCATCGTTGAGCGTCACCCCATTCAGGGTTACATTGATCTGGGAACCTTTGGAGCCGCGGATCGTCATGTTCGAGTTGCCAAGGCCCGTGCCACCCTCGTTGTAAGTCACTACTGAAGGCTGAAGATTCAGAATCATCGGAACAGAATTTATCGGGTTTGCATTTCGAATCTCCTGCCTGCCAACCATCGTATAGGTTACTGGAGTGGATTTCCCTGCCCTAGAAGCCGACACGACCACGCTGTCCAGATGCTCCACCTTATCTGACTCTTCGCCAGCGGATTTTGAATCATTTCCGGCGAATACGACCGCCGGAGCCGTCATGAGCAGCATAGATACTGCATAAAAAATAAAACCTCGCATAATGTGTTAATATTAATGCAAGGGGCTGCCACTAAAGTGACACGTTTGAGATTACGCTTCCCTACGGCGGTATAAACCGCATCAGGTTCATTGGGTATGATCTCAGGGGAAATGACAGTCATTCCCTCACCCCCGCTAATTTTTTTGCAAATATAATACATTTCCGCTTCCCAGCGAATTATTTCTTGTCTGCCAGTTTTACCTCGTACAGACGCTTCCAGTATTTGCCAGTTAAGTAAATTTTGCCGTTTGCAGGATTGCAGGCGATGCCGTTAAGCACGTCCGTCCTGTCATCCCTTAGCTGCATAGGCAGCAGGCCGGTACAGTCAATTGCCCCTTCTACGATGCCAGACGATGGATTTATTATGACAATCATGTCGGTCATATAGACGTTCGCCCAGATCTTACCGTCGATATATTCAAGCTCATTCAGCATATTCAGGCTGCGGCCATTCATTTTGACAATCAGCACTTTCTGCTGCTTGAAATTCTCATCAAGGAAATATATTCTTGAAGAGCCGTCGCTGGCTATGAGACTCTTGCCATCGGTAGTCAGCCCCCATCCCTCACGAGGGTAGGAATATGTTGCCTTGTATTGCAGCGTCGCAGCATCGTAGACGAAGGCCACTTTGTTGGTCCAAGTAAGGATGTACAAGTTGCCATTCAGCACTACTGAGCCTTCGAGGAAATATTTCCTATCGAAATTGAACTGCTTCAGTGCCTTTCCCGTGGCGATGTCCACCTTTCTCAGCGTGGATTCTCCGTACAGGCCGGTGGTCTCGTACATCGCCCCATCGTAGAAAAACAGGCCCTGAGTATAGGAAGCAGGATCGTGAGGATATTCCTTTACTACCTGAACCTTATATTGATGCACCTTCGAACCTGCGCAGAAGGTGAAGGAGAACATTATTACCAGGCAGCAAATGAATATTTTGACGAACTTTGACATATGGGGTTATTTTTCTTTTCCTGCCTTGAAATCCATCGCTGCTTTCACGAAATTGACGAAAATCGGCTGTGGGTTCTCTGGCGTGCTCTTGAGCTCTGGATGAAACTGAACGCCTATGAAGAACGGATGAGTCGGCAGTTCAACGATTTCCACGAGGCCAGTCTCTGGGTTCTTTCCGGTCGCCTTCATTCCGGCGGCTTCGAACTTCTCAAGATAAGCATTGTTGAACTCGTAACGATGACGATGCCTCTCCGAAATCATGTCAGTGCCATAAATTCTGTAGGCAAGCGAGTCTTTTTCCAGCTTGCAATCGTAAGCTCCGAGCCTCATCGTGCCACCTTTTATGGTCGTGCTCTTCTGCTCTTCCATGAGGTCAATCACAGGGTTTTCGGCGTTAGGGACTACTTCGGCAGAGCAGGCATCTTTGATGCCAATCACGTCACGGGCGAACTCTACCACGGCCATCTGCATCCCGAGGCATATTCCGAAGAACGGAACTTTATTTTCTCTGGCATATCTAATGGCAAGCACCTTGCCTTCAAGGCCTCTTTCTCCGAAGCCTGGGGCAACTAGGATGCCGTCCATATTCCCTATCTTTTCCTTTAGGTTCTTCTCGTCAAGGAATTCGCTGTGAACATAATGCACGTTTACTTTGCACTCGTTCGCCGCGCCTGCGTGGACGAAAGATTCCAGAATGGATTTATATGCGTCTTGCAATTCGACATATTTCCCGACCAAGGCGATGTTTATTTCCGATTTCGGATTGTACAGTTTATTCAGGAAGGCCTTCAGCTTCGTCAGGTCCGGAGTGGGCAGGTCGTTCCAGCCGAAATGCTCCAGCACAAGCTGATCCAGCTTCTCGTCTTCCATGTACAGAGGCACCTGATATATCGAAGGAGCATCAATTGACTGAATGACGTGGCCAGGTTTCACGTTGCAGAACAAGGCTACCTTGCGCCTAAGTTCCGGGGAAAGATCCTTCTCGGTTCTGCACACAATTATGTCCGGATGTACTCCTGCCTGCTGAAGCATCTGCACGGAGTGCTGGGTAGGTTTCGTCTTTAACTCTTTCGCAGCCCTGAGGTAAGGCACCAAGGTTAGGTGTATGCTCAGCAAATCCTCATCCGGCATCTCCCACTGAAGCTGCCTGATGGCCTCGAGGAAAGGCTGGGACTCCATGTCTCCCACGGTTCCACCAACCTCAGTGACAATCACGTCATATTTTCCAGATTTGCCTAAAAGAAGCATTCTGCGTTTAATCTCGTCAGTGATATGAGGCACGATCTGCACTGTCTTGCCAAGGAAGGCACCTTCGCGTTCCTTAGTGATTACGGTCCAATAAATCCTGCCAGTAGTGACGTTATTGGCCTGAGACAAATGCACGCCAAGAAACCTCTCGTAATGGCCAAGGTCCAAATCGGTCTCCGCACCATCGTCCGTAACATAGCACTCGCCATGTTCATACGGATTCAATGTCCCTGGATCCACATTGATGTACGGATCAAATTTCTGAATTGTGACTCTGAGACCTCTGGCCTGAAGAAGCTTTGCCAGAGATGCGGCTATTATTCCTTTGCCCAAGGATGATGCTACCCCGCCAGTAACGAAAACATACTTTGTGTGCATAATGTCCATTCTTTACTGGATTACAAAGTTAGCCAATAAAATTTATTTGCGAAACCGATATCAATATTTTTCGCAAAAATCCATAAGCGGAACAATAAATCAACATCCACGAACTCCATTCTGGACTACGACATCTAGATCATCCAGGTTATCTACGTCATCTGGTTCATCTACGTCATCTACGTTATCTAGGTTATCTATGTCATCTGGTTCATCTACATCATCTACGTTATCTAGGTTATCTACATCATCCAGGTTATCTACGTCGTCCGACGCAGAAGCACCACGTCATCCTGACGACCCTCCACGTCATCCTGAATTTGTTTCAGGATCTAGTCTCCGCGAGCCTAGATCCCGGGTCAAGCCAGGATGGCGAAGGAATAATGAACACTACTCCCCACACATCACCCTGACCGCCCCACTCCGTCATCCTGCGATCAATGCGTGGAGTCCAGTCCGGATGCTTTTGCCGAGCGAACCAATCCCATGTACAAGGCCCTCCAGCGTGGCGTGCCATACGAACCACCTACATGTCATCATGGGTGTTTGCATGCCCACATTAATTACAGCCACCCCAGGGGCACACTACTTCGCTCGGCAAAAGCATGATGCGCCACATAGCACGTCACTTCCATAGACGGCCGTACCATTGCACTAGCTCGCTAGTTGGTGATTGCGGCGGCTCCGCCCACCGAAACCGCGGCCTCGGAACGATGTCGTATTTATCCATAATTGATGGTAAGGGCGACCAGAATCCTACGGGCCTAGATTGAATATTTCCATGGCTTACCCCGGCTCAGGATTGAGACCGTACGGATGGCGTTTTACAAACAATTGGGTGCCAAATTGGTTGTAAGTGGTTATAGCACGGTCCCCCTTTCGTCATGCAGACCGTACGCGTGCCTTTCGTAGCCTATTGATTGCGAATGGGCATTTTCATAATGCCCGTACGATCTCGTCATTAAGAACTCGATTCAGTCCCTGCACGACCCACTTCGTCACCCAGAACGACTAGGCACATCAAGTTTAGCTAAATAATTAATAATTAGAATGATAGCTAGCATCCCCAAGAGGATCCAGTGCGCTCCCCTCCAGAACTCCCTGAGTCCCTTCGATGATTGTTTGCTTTGTCTCTGTTCCATTATAATAAAAATTAATGGGTTTGTGTTTTGATATTGATAAAATATTTTTACATTTATTCCGTCAGCAATGACTAAGTTGGTAAGTTCCCAATGGAAACGAATAGCTATATGACTCCGTTTCAGGGAGGCTTTTTTAGAAGCCTCTCGCTTTATTTTACGTACTTTCGAACAAACGATACGTCGAACTTTCCTGATATGTCAGACTTATTTACGTCTATTAGCTTGTTCCCTTTTAATACCTTAACCTCCAATACGTCATTATTATGATAGAAATAACTTTTAATAACTTTCGTCAACGACTTTGGATTATACTTCTAGATTATTTTCATAACGATTCGGTTCGCTTGCCCCTTGGAATCTGCGAGCCGGTTCCCGACCGAGCTAAGTCCTGTAATCGTTTTCAAGTCATAGAGGCCGATAAAGTTCTTTTTACGCAGGATAAAATCTCCAGAACGTGTGCTGCCAGGGTTTGGCACGATGAACACCTCGAAGCCGTGCTTGGCGAAGCTCATCTTGCCTTTGGACACAGCGGCAGTTTCAGCCGTTGGGCAAGTTTTTTTCTTTAATCTCATTGAAATTTCAGATGGACATATTATCTTTGCTGATGTCAAGATCGCATACTATACATATAGGCATAAAAATTTTGGGACACCAAGCCCGTTAATAAGTATTTTGCGGCGCGCTGAAAAGGCGACGTCCGCTGAGCCAGTAATAATAGTAGTAGCATGTGGTCGTGATTTGTATTTAACGGGCGTAGAATCTTCAGATTTTATGTAAGCTTGTACGAATGAAAAGGTGGGGTGGTTTGTCGCGCTGCGAGGGTTTCGGCCCAAGGGTGAGGAAAGTCCGGACAGGATAGGGCGCCCTGCTGGGGAAAGCCCAGATGGGAGTAATCTTATGGATGCCGTAACAGAAAATTACCGCTTTGAAAGCCATCAGGTTCTCGGCCCTCGGGTCATGACTGACTGGCTTCGGGCAAGGGTGAAAACGTGAGGCAAGAGCTCACGACATGTGGCGGTGACGTCGCATGGGTACGGCACCAGGGCCTGCAAAACCAAATATACTGGCAGATGAGGGCTGCCCGCCCGATGCCAGGGGGTAGGTCGCGAAGATAAATGACAGACTAAAACAGAAACCGGCTTACGGCCCCGCCTTTTTTCTTTTCACATTTTCCGGACACGATTTTCATCGCTTTTCCAGCCCGGTTTCCATTCCACAATTCGCCATGTCTGAGACCCTACACGCAATCCAAGCCCCAGCACATAACAATTATATCCCAGAATGATTTGTTCACGATACTTTAGTAAGTATGCACAGAGGGGCCAAGAATAAACATTTTGGAAGTAACCTGTAAATTTTTGACAGGGTACTTCCAAAAGCAAATGCAAAATATTGAAAATAAATATATTACAGTAGTGCGTCAGAGTACCCAGCGTCGCCGTTGCCCTTGCCCCAGCGGTTGGCTGCGGTGATGGTGCGGCGACTGCCTCTTACCGGCGATTGGCTGCGGTTGTGGCGGGGATGTCGAGGGCTTCGGCTAGGATAACGATCGGATTTAGGACTTTGTATCCTGTGGACATCTCAATCTGCCACTTGCAGGTATCACACTCGCTACAGACAAAGTCTGGCGCAAGAGCACGAATCTGCTCGAACACTGGCAGTCCTATTTCTTGTGAATATTTATAATTCTCTTTCTTGAAGCCGTAGGTGCCTGCAATGCCGCAGCAGCCGCTATCCAACACGGTGAAAGACACCCCTTTAATCATCTGCATGAGCTGCTTCGTGAATATGCTCCATCCTAGCTTTTCCATGTGACACGGAATATGATAGGCTATGCGAGCGGCATAATCTTTCTTGAACACTAGAGTAACCTTACCTGCATCAATCAAATCGAACAAAAACTTCTCCACCAGAGTAATGCTGTCCCGAACTTTGGAATTGTCTATATCCAGCACATGAGGATACTCATCCCTCATGGTGAAAGTGCAAGTGGAAGCGGTAGCAACGATAGGAAGCCCCTCGCCTACCACCTTCTCGAAAACCGAAACATTGTGCCTAGCGTGCCTGCGAGCCTGGCTCCA
This sequence comes from Bacteroidales bacterium, assembly GCA_028724885.1. Lineage (GTDB taxonomy): Bacteria > Bacteroidota > Bacteroidia > Bacteroidales > UBA932 > Cryptobacteroides. The sequence goes on from JAQYTJ010000031.1 coordinate 60,559, forward strand.
AAGCCCATTCGCAATCATAGCCACCCCACAACATTCTTCATTCATAAGTTCCACTCCATAACCGACGGCATTCAATACTTCCACGAAAGCCTTCCCCACCTCAGGGTGCTGAAACTCAGTAGAACAACCATGGAAGAAAGCCACTTTCTTTGAATATGCAGCCTGCTGCGACCGTGCCTCTCGATTGAACCATCCAATGAAGCCATGAGCCTTGTATTTCGGGAATGTGCGATTCCTATCAATATTCAGCATCACGTCCATAACTGCTTTCACCGGCTTCGTAGCTACCATAAAATTAACGATAGGAGCGAACGGACGAGCCAGATGCCCCATTATGTCGGTATTAGCAAGTATGGTATCGCGGAGGGTCGGCGTGGCAACGCTATAGCGACGCCTGGCAGACTGGATCAAATCGGCTATATTCACGCCGGATGGACAAGCAACCTCGCAGCGCTTGCAGTTCAAGCAATATTTCAGGTTCTCGTCGAAGAACAGCTTGTTTTTCAAGCGAAGCCTCTCCTCATCAGGGCCAGCTTGCTTAGGACCAGGGAACAAAGGATTCACTGCCACCACAGGGCAGTACGCCGTGCAAACCGTACACTTTATGCACTGCTCGAAATTATTGAAACTAACTTCTTTATTCTCCATACCCTATCCTCCAATGATTTCATCAGCAACCCGCATAGCGGTCATTATTGCCACACCTGCGCCACTCCCCTCGTTCAGCGAATTGCACCCACCAACCTCAGAACCAATAACATAAACATTATCGACCAAAGAACCATTTTTGAATGCCCTGAAACGAGAATCAGTCACGACGCCGAAGCCAAGGTAATTCTGCTTCTCGAAGAAATTTTTATCGTACCACTCGTTCCTGTCCTGAACGAAATCCACGTCCAGCCCGAACACAGGTTCCTCAACCTTGCCAGGCGATGCGACCAAACCATGAGCGAACAGATGTCCGCTGGCCAGAACGAAATCATCTGCCTCCAGCAGAGTACCATCAAGATTTCTAGTCTTAATGCTCATGACCATGCCATCAGAAATCGAAGAACTAAGAGCCTCATCTCCCATTAGGAACGTCCCTCCTACGCTCTCGAAAGCCTTCTTCAATAGTTTCTGTGTGCGGACGCCTGCGACGGAAGGCGGCATAGTTCCAACGAATAGCACATTTGCCTTTATCATCTCCCTCACCCACTCACACACTAGAGGGTTATTCAAACCGAACACTTCAGGAACCACCACGACATCTTCATCCTTCAAAAGCGAATGAACTGTCCTACCGAACTCCTTCCAGCATTCCTCCTGCTCCATTACACGAGCTATATTAATAGAACGCATCTCAGTTGGATTTGCACGAAGCTTCTCCAAAACCCTCAGCTTCACCGACTCTATCCTGCAAGAAAGCCCCCTCTTCTCAAGCCCTTCAGCAATGAAGACACTATTGAAATCCATAAAGCCAGAAAAATTAACAATCAATGCTTTATGCCCTATTACTTCATCCTGAGATTTAAAAAACGGAACCTCCCCTAAAGCCAGCCAGGCCGGCTTGAAAGTACCCAACGGAGTTAAACGCCAACCGTTGGCACCATTTGAACCGCAAAGCTTGATGCCATATTTTCCGAAGAAAGGAATCACGCAGGCAGCATATTCCTTTATCTTTTCAACCCCTATCTTTGAATACGGGTGCTCCTTCGGTAATTTAGTAATATCCCGAAGCGGCTCCTCAACTGCAGTTCCGTCCGGAAGCCTCCCTAGCAAGCCGAAAGTGCCAGTAGAGAAGTGCAAGGCATTTTGCCCAGCAGATACGATTAAACACTGCTTTCCTGCCTCCTGTAAACGGATGCCACAGACAAGAGATGAAAGCCCGCCTCCAATTATGATAGTATCAAATTTCATTCTTAACCCTTATTCAAAACTTATCCTCCACAAAAGCCCGCTAAGCTTCATTCAATCCCAGCACTTCTGAATATACCCACTGCGTATATGCGCATTCCCGTAACGTCTCTCCCCAAGCCACAGGATACATTCCTTTCCACCGTTCATTCATAAACTGCTTCAAATCATTGCGCACAGCAACAACATCACCATGATCCTTAGCCAGAATGCAGGCGGCCCTGCACCCACAAAGCTCTCCCTGGCACGTTCCCATGCCCATTCGAGTGCGCCTGCGAAGATCCACGAGATTGTGAACGTCCATATTCTCGATGGCTGAATCAATCTCAGACACAGGCACTTCTTCACACTCACAAACGACACTCCCCTCATATTCATCGGAAAGCGGAATGCTAGAAACATTGGCTCCAGCCCTGCCAACGGTCGCCTTCTGCGCCGTAGTAGGCATAGTCCACATATTCTTGAATATCTTCTCGATGCCTCCTTCCTCAGAGCCAGGAAGAGGGGTCGTTGCAGTCGTGCAAGGAACATCCAGACCCAGCTTCTTGCAAGCCATGTCGGTAGCCTGCTCAGCCATCAGTCTGTAAGTCATTAGCTTACCACCAGTTATCGTTATGAAACTTTTAATTCCGTCGCGAGTCTCGTGATCCAAGCATACTATGCCACGGCTAATACTCCTGCCTGTAGGATCATTGTCCGCAGAAACAAGTGGACGCACCCCAGCGTAAGCACGAAGAATCCTAGTCTTAGCAAGCACAGGCGAAAGCTTCGCACCCTCTGAGAGAAGCAGATTCACCTCGTCCGGCGTCACCTGCAGATGATCACACTCCTCGTATGGCACCTTAGTGGAAGTAGTGCCAATCACGCACACGGTATCTCCGGGAACAAGGATGTCCGCATTTGCAGGCTTGCGGCAACGGTTCAGCACAATTCCGTTGACCCTGTGAGCGAAAATCAGTAGAGCGCCCTTTGCCGGATACATGCCAACATTTGCCCCAGCCATCTCGGCAATATGATGCCCCCAGATTCCACACGCATTTATAACCACTGACGCATGGTACTCGACAAGCCCCCCAGTCCTGTGATTCAGCACCTTTAACCCAGTCACCGTATCCTGGTCAATGATGAATCCTGTGACTTCTGAATATGTCAGCAAATCAGCTCCGTGGAGCTTCGCATCGTATACATTTGAAGCGCAAAGCCTGAACGGATCCACCGAGCCATCAGGAACGCGCACGGCACCTATTATGGACGGATTCACAGACGGTTCCAGCCTCTTAGCCTCCTCCGGATCTATGATTTCCGCCTTTATTCCGGCCTCTGTGCAGGCTTTCACGAACGTTGCCTGGTAGCCTAAGTCATCTTCAGGCAGAGTAATGAAAAACCCTGAAGTATCATCCACGCAATGCCGGGCAATTTTCTTAAGAATCATGTTCTCTTTTATGCATTCCGAAGCAGATTCCTTATCAGTGACAGCATAGCGCGCTCCGCTGTGCAGCAAGCCATGATTACGGCCAGTCGCTCCGGTCGCAATGTCATTCCTTTCTATCAACAGAACTTTCAAGCCCCTAAGGGAACAGTCTCTGGCGGTTCCAGCGCCCGTGATGCCACCACCGATGATTATCACGTCGTAGTCTTGCTTCATTTCACTCCAGTGTAATGTTTAATCTGGTCTCTAAGACTTGCGGACAGGCTGACAGGCTCATCGCTGTCCGACCTGTCAAGCCACTCTAAAGCCAGGCCCGGCTGCCCAAGCATGAAGCATGCAAGGCCTATGTTATAAGCTGCGCAAGCTCTCTTTTCCTTATTTTTGTTCTTAGTGAGAGGGAGCCAGTCGTCGATAGCTTCTTTCCATTTGAATGAGTTAGCATGCTCAGCCCCATTGATCCAAGCGCTTTCCGCGCCATCGTAATATATTACGAAGAACTTATCCTGATGCCACGTAGACACAAAAGACTTAGCCGCTACCTGACCTGCATCCTCGGCAGCGCTCTCAGTGCTATTCCAAAGCCTGCGATTCATTTCCCCAGAAGTAGCTTTTCCATTGCTGTATACATCTACAGCAAGGTCTTTATCGCCAGCAAAGCCGAAAACCTTATCTTCCTTATTCTGAGTGTCGTATACGTACACCTTAACGTTAAAATGGAGTTTCGCAGCCGAGATGTACGATGAATCGGCAGAATGAAAGCCCACGGAAATATTTTTTATTGGCGAGCCAAAAGAGACATTCCCGAAAGATGGCTTATCCACAAGGAAAACGACATCCTTATCAATATCCATAGCCAGATTCACCATTGAATCCTTCTGGGTGTAGTCAGCGCCTTTTTCATATTCAATGCTATAAAGGTCAATAACCTGCTCTCCATTGAAATAATCATGTTCCAGAGCAGACGCAAAGCCAGAAGAAAAAGCCCTGTTGAAAGAAGAATCCCTTGGATCGGAGCCGTACAAATAAACGATGCCCATGGTCTTGCGAGCGAGGTTCAGCCCCGAAGCAGACGGTCCCCGCATCTCAGATTCCACCAGCAAAGCCTGAGGAGCACATGCCGCCAGCATGAATATGCCAGAGAGCAGAACGACATAAGTCTTTTTCATAATTTTAATCTCCTATTGGCTCGGCAGTTAGATCATATTCATCCGCGCCAGTTATTTTAACATTAATGAATATTCCACAGAGTTCCTCTGGATCCTTGATCCCAGGGAATTTGTCTGGCGAATAAGTTACAATAATCTCGCCATCCACTTCCGGGCTCTCGTACTGGCTCCTGCAGATGAGAACCCCGTCGGCATAGTCATCTACGAGCACTTTTTCCACATTCCCAACCCTACACTGGTTGAATGCGAGTGAAATACCGCTCTGAAGCCCCATGAGTTCGGACAGCCTGCGCTGCTTCTCCTTTTTAGTGATACGATCCCTGAAATTAGAAGCATCGAAAGTTCCCTCTTCCTCTGAATATTTAAAAGCACCAAGCCGCTCGAATTTAGCCTCAGAGACAAAATCCAGAAGTTCCTGAAACTCCCGCTTGCCCTCGCCAGGATGCCCAACGATCATAGTTGTCCTCAGCACCACTCCTGGCACCTCCGAGCGAAACTTCGCGATAAGATTCCTCGTCCGCTCTCCGTCAATGCCCCTGTGCATCTTATTCAGGACTTTATCTGAAATATGCTGAAGAGGAATGTCAATGTATTTGCAGACTTTCGGATTATCAGCCATTTCTTTCAGGACATCATCTGGAAAATCGGCAGGATAGGAATAGTGAATCCTAATCCATTCAATTCCCTTAATCTTCGAAAGTTCTTGGATCAGTTTAGCCAGAGAACGTTTTCCATAGATATCTAGCCCGTAATACGTCGTGTCCTGCGCTATTAGAAGCAGCTCTTTCACGCCTTCGCCAGCAAGCTCGGCCGCCTCTTTCACGAGTATCTCTATAGGCACGCTCTTGTGGGTGCCACGTATGAAAGGGATAGCGCAATATGAACACCTGCGGTCACAGCCTTCGGAAATCTTCAAATAAGCGTAAGAGCGATGCTTCTCGGTAAGATATCGCATACGCTCATGCGAGCTGCCAGGCTCCACGCCTAAAGCCTTAACTACCGGGGCGAAATCCCTGGCGCCGAACCACTTATCGACTTCAGGAATCAGGCCAGGAAGCTGCCCCATGTAACGCTGCGAGAGGCAGCCTAAAACGAATAACTTCTTCGCATTCCCAGCTTTCTTTCGCAAAGCGCCGTCAAGGATGGCCTGCACAGACTCTTCCTTGGCATCCCCGATGAAACCACAAGTGTTGATTAAAAGGTAATCCACGGCACGATTATCCCCCTCCGGCACCACTTCGTAATCTTTCTCGACCTGGGAAAGAATGTGCTGAGTGTCCACAGTGTTCTTCGAGCACCCAAGGGTGATCACCTGTATGGATTTCCTTCTATTATTTGGCATATTCCTTATTCGTTAACTTTATCTTCAGAAGCAGGAGCCTCTCCCTCAGCAGGAGCCTCATCCTTATTCTCCTCCTCGAAGTCGAATGATGCATATTGTGCAATTTCGTTGTACCAATCAATGATTTTCTTCATGTGAGAAACGTAGAAGCGGTCTGCATCATAGTCAGGCACGGCCTTTTCGAAAAGTGCCTTCAACTCATCAGGACTGACTTTTGAAGTTACCTCCTTCCCGTCAAGCAAGTCTTTCAACTTCGCAAGCACGTCCTTAAGGGAGACCTCTCCAGTCTTTGTGAAGACAGATATATCGGCAAGAGTTGTGATTCTGTTCTTTAGCCCGAACACAGTCCTAGTCTTATCGCTCAGAGACTCCACAATCGCACCGTTGCGAGCCTGAGCCAAGTACTTGTAAAGGCCGTGCTGGCCAGATACAGAAATAATTTTTTTCAAATCAGTTTTCATATTCATTTAATTTTTAAAATTTTCAATGCGTTATCTGTTTCTTTCTTAAGGTCTTCAATCGTGCCCCCATTTCTTATGATAGCATCAGCCTTCGAGATGTCGAATCTCTGAGCCGCGATCCGCCGTATGATGCTCGATTTCGGAACGTTATCTCTTGCCGCTGCCCTTGCCAATCTTAATTCCAGAGGAGCCTCCACCAGAATTATCTTGTCCAAGTGCTTAATGAATTCAGGCAGATCCATTACGATTGCCGACTCCATTGCAGCCGCTTTCTCCCCATTTGCTTCATTCATGGCCTTCCATCTTATGAAGTCCCTCAGCACAGCAGGATGAACAATACCGTCCAGCTTAGCCAAGTTGGCTTTTGATAAAAAAGCCAGCTCGGTCAGCTTCGCCTTGTCGAACTTTCCATCAGACTTTCTTATGCTGCAGCCGAAAGCCTCCTCGATGGCATCCAGCAAGACATCATCTGTCTGGTAAAGACGTTTTGCAGCAGAGTCCGAATCATAGACCGGAATGCCATCTGAGGCCAAGATCCGGCAAACTGCGGACTTTCCGCTTCCTATGCCCCCTGTGACAGCGAAAGTTATCATTTTCTATCCTCCTCCACGCAATCGAACACTTCAGGGTCCAGGGTATATTCAATCACCCCTTTAGGAATATTCCTCGCCTTCGCTATGCATTTACCGCCAAGAGACCTCTCGAAGTCGGAATAATCTATGTAGAAGCTAACCACGTCGGATGGATCCTCCGAAAGAGGGAAGGTGCACTTATAAGTCACTTTCGCAGTGGATGGGAATATTTTCAATTCTTTTCCAACTGGAACGTTCCTGGCAATGATGGCTACGTCATCTTTAATCTCGACGAAACGCGTTACGTCCAACGAATAGTTCACCTCGGAGACCGACATGCGCACTCCATTTATAGGTTCCAGCTTAACTGTGCCGTGACTGCTAGAACGAATGTCCGAAAGCTCTATGGTCTTAGTGAACACCCTGTCCACGTGCTCCAGGTGGAACGGCTCACCGTAAATCGTTATGGAATCTGGCATGACTTTCATGCCACCCACTGCAGCGTACTGTGGTCTGAACGACAAGATGGTTTCAGCCTGCACTATTACCTTTTTATTATTCTCGTACGGAAAACGGAACTGGAACGTATCAGACACGAAAGACTCCAGCCTCACCCCTTCCCCAAAAATCTCGTTCACATAATTGCTCAGCTCAGCGGAAGTAATGTAGAAGATCTCCCCGTCTTTATGGTGCATGTCTTTCGAATCGAACATTATCCGGATGGCGTTCCGTTTTGACATAGAAGAATTCCGCACCAAGCTGAATCCGGAAGTGCGGCACCGAGCCACGATGAGGCTAGAATTAGAAGAAACGTTAGAATGCCCCTCGATGTTGCATACAGCCACCACCGGAACGCTCATTGTGCTGGAATAATTCAGCGACAGATTATGAATGAGCCATATAGTGAAAGCGAGCAGGACAGAGAGCAATAATATCACTGAGTCCTGGCCGTTGAGATTGGTCTTCTGCAAGAAGGTATGGAAACGTTCCTTCCACATTTGTCCCCACCCTACTTAGGCTGAGTGTCTGAATAATCTTTCACTAGAGAATTCTTATCGACTCTCAGCTTCACGTCACCATCAACCTTGATGAGCGCTGACTTCTCGTTTATTTCCTCTATCACTCCATAGATGCCCCCTACGGTGACAACTTTATCCCCTTTCTTAAGGGATTTGCGGAAGTTTTCCAATTCTTTCTGCTGCTTGCGCTGAGGCCTGATCATGAAAAGCCACAGGATCACGAACATAGCGATTATCATGATCCAGAACATCGCACTGCTGGTTCCTGCGCCACCCTGTGCAGCACCGCCAGAAGCGGATGCCGAAGAGGCTTGAAGTAAGATTGTAAGTATTTTCATATTCTAATAATATTTGTACAAATTTAATCAATTTAAACGGTTTTCACTATCTCCCCTTCCTCAATGAGCTTCTTGATGAGCTTGTCCAGAAGTCCGTTCACGAACTGGCGGCTCTTCGGAGTGCTGTAGAATTTGGAGATTTCGACATATTCATTGATGGTCACACGCAAAGGCATGTCTGGAAAAGCCTTCGCCTCAGAGATGCCCATCACGATGAGTTCTATGTCGGTGGTGAAGAGGCGTTTGTCGTCCCAGTCAGGCACCATATCCGCTATGCGCTTCAGGTATTTGCCGTAATTGACGTAAGACGTACGCAGCAGCTTGAACACGAAATCTTTATCGCTGTCCACCTTCTGCTTCGGACTGTTATGGCCAGCTTTCACCATGTCGCTCTTATAAAGCTCCGGCAGAGTCCATCTCTTGCCAGCGGCGAAATCTTTCATGGCGTAGCAGCACCAAGTTAATGAATATGCCAGATCGTCATTCCACCACAGGGACATGTCTTCAAGAATTCTCTCTAGTTCCTCGTTGTCTACAAGCTCATCCTCGAAGATTTTCCTGAACAGGGCAGCGTCCTCTTTCAAAGACCTCTCCGGCGCAATCAAATATTCATTGAAATAGTCTCTTGTCCTGACGGTGTCGTATAGCCCACGAAGGAAAGCGTCATGTTGCTCCCATGAGAGGCTCCTTTTTGAGATGATCTTCTGAAAATCAGGATCATCCGAGAGCAGAGGGACGATCTGGTTCTCAACGAACTTCATGTTCGGATGCTTCTCTTCCTCTGTTGGATTGAACTTGGCAGAAATCTCCCTAATCCTCCTCTTGGCTTCTTCAGTCAGGGCTGGAATAAGGTTGAGCATGAAAAGATATAGAGTTCTAGTTGCTTCCAGAGATTCTCTTAGCTGGCTTTCAGCTTCTTCAAGCGTCATGGACTGGTCTTCGGCATAGCTGTACAGCACCTTGAAAGCCTTTATTCGCAAAATGCGCCGGTTAAGCATATTCTTAATAAATTTTACGCAAATATAACATACTATTTTTAGATTTTTATTAAATTTGTTTGCTAAATGAAAACTCAGCGCAATATGTTTAAAGAAGATCAAGAGCGGCCGAATTACGCTGACCGCAATTCCGAAGACGTTTTTTCGATACCAGTGCGAGCTGGGAAGAGAACTTATTTCTTCGATGTCAAAACCACCAAAGGCAATAATGATTACTACCTTACCATCACTGAAAGCAAACGCAGGCAGGAACAGGATGGCAGTTTCACTTACGACAAGCACAAGATTTTCCTGTACAAGGAAGATTTTGCTAAATTTCAGGAAGGCCTGGCACAGGCTGTTGATTACATGAAGAAGAACCTTCTGAAAGATGAGGGGGCAGATGCCCCTGAGGCACAAAAGGCTGAAGGGACTAGTGAGCAGCCTTCCGATAAGCAGGAGCAGCAAGAAGGTAAAGACTTCACGAACGTTAAATTTGAAGAACTCTAACCGAAAATCAAGAAACTTCACTAATAACTTTTTAATATGAGCAAAGAAATTTCTAGACGAGCATTTCTGAGAACAGGGACTGCTGCTGCCGTAGGTTTAGCTATGGCACCGAACATCATCATCGCTGGAGAGAAAATTCCAAAGAAAGACAAGAAAAAGAAGCTTGCTCCTAGCGACAAGCTGAATATATTGGGAGTGGGCATAGGTGGTAGAGGAGCAGCTGACCTTGCAGAGATGGAGACAGAAAACTTCATCGGGCTTTGCGATGTCGACTGGAAATATGCGGATCATGTGTTCAACAAATATCCGCAGGCGAAAAAATACAACGACTACCGCGTGATGTTCGATGAGCTGCTGAACCAAGCCGACGCAGTCATGGTCGCTACGGCTGACCACACGCACGCAGTAATCGCTGCCGCAGCTCTCGCCGCAGGAAAGCATGTCTATGTAGAGAAACCAATGACCCTCACTGTTTACGAGGCAAGGCTCCTCACTAAGCTTGCAAAGAAAATGCGCGTAGCCACCCAGATGGGTAACCAAGGTGCTTCTAGCAAAGGCACCAGAAAAGCGCTGGAGTGGCTCTGGAATGGCGAGATTGGCGACGTGAGAAGAGTAGACTGCTTCACCGACCGTCCTATCTGGCCACAAGGACTTGAAAGACCAGAAAAAGTGGAAGATATTCCTTCTACTCTCAACTGGGAAAGCTTCATAGGCCCTGCTCCTATGAGACCATACAACTCAATCTACACCCCATGGAACTTCCGCGGCTGGTGGGATTTCGGAACCGGAGCTCTCGGCGACATGGCCTGCCACATCATGCACGTCCCTTACAAAGGACTGAATCTTGGAGCGCCTGCACACGTGGAGGCTTGCTCTACTTCCCTGCTTACAGACTGCTGTCCTAGTGCGGAAAAGATCAAATTCACCGTAAACGCAAGGGACAACATGCCTAAGATGTCTCTCCCTGAGGTTGAAGTACGCTGGTACGATGGAGGCTTCATGCCAGAGAGGCCAGAGGGACTGCCTGCCGGTTTCAACCTCAACATCAGCGGCGGCTGCAGCATATTCTACGGCACAAAAGACATCATGGTAGTGGGCACTTATGGAGTCGATCCTATCCTTGTTTCAGGAAGGAACCCTGAAGTTCCTCACCTCCTGAGGGAAGTCACCCTCTCTCACCAGCAGGACTGGATCCGCGCCTGCAAGGAAGACCCGGATTCCAGAGTTCCTAGCAACTCGGACTTCAGCGAGTCTGGCCCATTCGTAGAAATGGTGGACGTGGGAGTCGCCGCCGTTAGGCTTCAAACTCTGAATCAGGTTCTTGACTATGATAGCGAGAAGATGGAATTCACGAATATTCCTGCCGACGCCACCATCAAGATTCTAGAGAAAGACGGATTCTCCATTCATGACGGACACCCGACATTCCAGAACAAATATACCGATCCTGTGAATGCAAGAAAGTTCGCTGCTCACCTGTTGAAGAGGGAATATCAGAATGGCTATTCTCTTCCAGCAATGCCTACTGACGTCTAATCTTCAAATGAATATAACTTATTAATAATATGAAAAAGATTGTATATATCGCAGCAAGCGCTGCTATGGTTCTATCACTTGCCTCTTGCAAGAATAGTGGCAAGAAAGCGAAGGAAGCTGCTTCCACGGAAGCAGAGCCTGCGCCAATGGAAATCAAATACCTTTCTACTGAAGAAACCACCCAGGAAGTCAACAACGAGGGCGCTCCTGCATACATTTCAGTCAGCAAGCCTCAGGTAGATTTAGCCTCAGTCCCTCAGGATGCGGACGGATATTACACAATATTCAATGGTAAGGATTTAGCTGGATGGCGTACTTATGGCCGCGATACAGTAACCGCCAGATGGACTGTTGAAGACGGGGCAATAAAATTCTCCGGAAGCAACACAGGTGAGGGCCAGACAGCAGAAGGCGGAGACATCATATTCGCTCATAAATTCAAGGATTTCGAGCTGGATCTCGAGTGGAAGATATCCGAGGGTGGAAATTCAGGAATATTCTACCTAGCTCAGGAAATCGAGACAAAAGATAAGGACGGCAACCTTCGCTGGGAGCCTATCTACATCTCCTCACCTGAATATCAGGTTCTCGATAACGCCAACCATCCTGATGCAAAGCTTGGAAAAGATGGCAACCGTCAGAGTGCTTCTCTGTACGACATGATTCCTGCCGTTCCTCAGAACCAGAAACCTTACGGAGAATGGAACAAGGCAAAAATCCTCGTTTATCAGGGGACCGTGGTTCATTACCAGAACGACGAGAAAGTTCTCGAATATCATTTGTGGACTCAACAGTGGACCGACATGCTGCAGGCTTCAAAATTCTCTGAGAAAGCCTGGCCTCTCGCATTCGAACTGCTGAACAACTGCGGTGGCGATGGTCATGAAGGCTATATAGGAATGCAAGACCATGGTAATGATGTATGGTACAGGAACATCAGGATTAAAGTATTGAACTAACGCCATGAAAAAGTCTTTACTAATAGCATTAGCATGTGTTCTATTGACTCTGACTTCCTGCGGTCCTAAGCAGGAAAGCCAGACGCAGGCAACTCCTAAGAAAGAAATCGGAGTTCAGCTCTACAGCGTCAGGGATGCTATCAGAGACGAAGGTTTCGATGTCGTGATCAAAGAACTTGCTGGCATGGGCTACACCTACGTAGAGGCAGCCGGCTACAACGATCAGGAAGGAACCATTTATGGCCAGAAGCCAGAAGACTACAGGGCTAAGCTGGAATCAGTTGGGCTGAAATCAATGTCCACCCACATTGGCCACCCTCTTTCTCCTGAAGAAATCAAAAGCGGAGACTTCACTGAATCCTTGAAGTGGTGGGACAAGGCTATCGCAGACCACAAAGCTGCAGGATGCAAATACATCGTTACGCCTTACTTCCCGGTTCCTGACAACCTGAAAGACCTGAAGACCTACTGCGACTACTTCAACGCCATCGGCAAGAAATGCGCAGAGAACGGCATTTCTTACGGCTATCACAACCATTCTCACGAGTTCAAGAATGTCGAGGATCAGGTCGTTTACACTTTCATGCTCGAGAACACCGACCCTCAGTACGTATTCTTCGAGATGGACGTTTACTGGGCAGTAATGGGACAGGCTTATCCTGTCGAGCTGTTCAGGAAATATCCTGGCCGCTTCAAGATGCTCCACATCAAGGATCACTTTGAGCTTGGCGAGAGCGGAATGGTTGGCTTCGATGCCATATTCAATAACGCTGAGACCGCAGGAATGCAGGATTACATCGTAGAGCTTGAAGCCTTCACGGACGGAAACTGGAGGAACGGCATGAAGAAATGCGCCGACTATCTCCTGAACGCACCTTTCGTTAAGGATACATATTCAAAGTAATACGACGCCTAAAAACCCAAATTAAAGCCTGTGTTTCCAAGCACAGGCTTTTTCCATTATGCTGCATGACTACTCTTTAGAATTTGACCAGCTCATAAACATTGTTTTCTGAATATCTTTGCGTAAATTTGTTGAAATTCGATAATAATTATTCTAATGGGAAATAAACTTCAGGAACTTACAGACAAACTCTACAACGAGGGCCTGTCCAAGGGCAAAGAAGAAGGGGAAGCCCTCCTTGCCAAAGCTAACGAGCAGGCCGAGATGATAATCAGCAACGCCAAGAAAGAGGCTGCAGAGATAATTGAAAAGGCACGCAAGGAAGCAGAGGACTACAAGTCCAACGTCCAGAGCGATGTCTCCATGGCAGCCTCGAAAAGCGTTCAGACGGTAAAGCAGGATATAGAGAATCTGATTGTAGCAAAAATAGTTGATGCACCAGTCTCAGACGTGCTTTCATCCGCTGATTTCGTGAAAGGCATTCTAAAGAGCGTTGCCGAGAAGTTCAGCACCCAGGAATCTGCCGACCTAAACGTCGTGTTGCCTGAATCGCTTAATTCCAAGCTGGAACCTTTTGTCTCAGGTGAACTGTCCAAGGCCATCGGCAAAGGCATCACAGCTCAATTCTCCAAGAAAATCTGCGGAGGCTTCACCATCGGGCCTAAAGATGGCTCATATTTCATCAGCCTGACCGACGAGACGTTCAAGAGCCTCATCGGAGAGTATCTGAAACCAGCTACCAAGAAGCTTCTGTTCGGATAGATGAAGAACTACGAATACATCATAGCAAGCCTCCCCGCCCTATCCCAGGACTGGAAGTTTCCGCAAGACAGAAATTTTTCGAGCTACATCGAAGAAATCAAAGCCTTGGCGGACACATCCGATCGTAAGGCAATCGATGCCCTGCTGAGCGGCTACGAAGACAAGAACCTAGGTGAGGATTTCTACAGCAAAATGCTTTCCTGCAAAGACAAATTCCTTAAGGAATATTTCGCATTCGATTTGCAGGTGAGGAATGGCAAAGCCAGGTTCCTGAACAAGGCTTTCGGAAGGAAAGAGAATCAAGACACTATCAGCTTGGAAACAGGCATAGAGTTCACAGAGGCTCCTAAGCTTGAGGCAGCCCTGGCGCAGACAGATCTGCTGGGCAGAGAAAAGGCATTGGACGACCTCATGTGGAATAAGATTTCCGAGATCACCACATTCGACTATTTCGACATAAACGCCGTCCTTGGATTCATAGCGAAGCTGCACATCATCGACAGGTGGCTGTCACTCGACGAGCAGACCGGCAGGCAGATGTTCTCCAAGCTAGTGAACGAGGTGCGCGGCACTTTCAAAGGAATAGAATATGACCCGAGAAAAATAGAAGATAATAGAATATGAAGACAACAGGTAAGGTAACAGGCATAGTATCAAACCTAGTCACGGTGCAGGTGGATGGACCGGTGGCGGAGAATGAGATCTGCTACATAACTCTTGATGGCACTCCGCTGATGGCAGAGGTCATCAAGGTGAATGGTGACAGAGCCTCGGTGCAGGTTTTTGAAAGCACCAGAGGCCTGAAGAATGGAGGTTCCGTGGAATTCGAGGGCAGGATGCTGGAGGCGACCCTCGGGCCGGGGCTTCTTTCAAGCGTGTATGATGGGCTCCAGAACAATCTGGAGACAATGGAGGGCGTATTCCTGAAGAGAGGAGAATATACCGACCCTCTCGATCACGAGAAGCTCTGGGATTTCACCCCGATCGCCAAGCCGGGCGATAAAGTTGTCGCCGCAGACTGGCTGGGAGAAGTGAAAGAAGGGTGGCTGCCCCACAAAATCATGGTGCCGTTCACATTCAAAGGAGAATATGTCGTCAAGTCCGTAGTCCCTGAAGGCCAGTACAACATAGATAAGATCGTGGCAGTACTGACGAACGAGCAGGGCGATGACGTAAATGTCACCATGACTCAGAAATGGCCTGTTAAGGTTGCAATCAAAGCCTACAAGGAGAAGCCTAGGCCGCAGAAAATCATGGAGACAGGCGTGCGCTGCATAGACACGTTCAATCCTATAGCTGAAGGCGGCACGGGATTCATTCCTGGGCCTTTCGGATGCGGAAAGACAGTACTCCAGCATGCCATCGCAAAGCAGGGAGACGCCGACGTAATCGTCATGGCTGCCTGCGGAGAGCGAGCCAATGAGGTCGTCGAGATATTCAGTGAATTCCCTGAGCTCATAGACCCGCACACAGGCAGGCACCTGATGGAAAGAACCACTATAATCTGCAACACCTCCAACATGCCGGTCGCCGCTCGCGAGGCCTCAGTCTACACGGCAATGACTATTTGCGAATATTACAGGTCAATGGGGCTGAAATGCTTGCTGCTTGCAGACTCGACTTCCAGATGGGCTCAGGCGCTCAGGGAGATGTCCAACAGAATGGAGGAACTTCCGGGGGCAGATGCATTCCCTGTCGATTTGTCGTCAATCATTTCGAACTTCTACGCCAGGGCAGGAATGGTCGTGCTGAACAACGGGCAGACGGGAGCCGTGACATTCATAGGTACGGTCTCCCCTGCCGGCGGAAATCTCAAGGAACCTGTCACGGAATCCACCCAGAAGGCAGCCAGGTGTTTCTACAGCCTGGAACAGAACCGGGCAGACCAGAAGCGCTACCCTGCCGTGAACCCGATAGACTCCTATTCCAAATATCTCGAATATCCTGAAATCGCCGCCTACCTCGACGAACATGTGGAAAAAGGCTGGGCGGGTAAGGTTCAGGAGGCGAAAAACCTGGTCCGTAGAGGACGTGAGTCCTACGAGCAGATAAATATCCTAGGCGACGACGGCGTTCCGGTGAGCTACCACGTGAGCTACTGGAAGTCCGAACTTCTAGATTTCGCCTTCCTGCAGCAAGACGCATTCGACGAGGTTGACGCACTCTGCCCACTGGAAAGGCAGAAATACATGCTGGACATGCTTCTGGACATCTGTGACAAGGATTTCGATTTCGATAACTTCGAAAAGTGCCGCGATTTCTTCAAGGAATTAATCAACGACCTTCGCCAGATGAACTACACGAAGTTCCAGAGCAAGGAATTCAAGGAATACGAAGATAGAATCTCTAAATTAGCTGAAGACAATGGCAAATAAAGCATATCAAAGAATATACACCAAGCTGGACGCAATCACCAAAGCTACGGTGACGCTAAAGGCAAGCGGCGCATCAAACGATGAGCTTGCCTACGTAGGTGATCGCCTGGGACAGGTCGTGAAGACTAAGAACGACTCTGTCACCCTTCAGATTTTCGCAGGCACCGAGGGCATTCCGACCAACGCCGAAGTCACATTTCTCAGCGAGCCACCCACGCTGACTGTCGGCGAGCAGCTTTCAGGCAGGTTCTTCGATGCCTACGGCCACCCTATTGACGGAGGCCCTGAAATCGAGGGAGAGAAAAGGCAGATTGGAGGTCCTTCCGTGAATCCTTACAAGAGGCGCGAGCCATCGGAGCTGATTCCTACAGGAATCGCAGGAATCGACCTGAACAACACCATAGTCTCGGGACAGAAAATTCCGTTCTTCGCAGACCCTGACCAGCCTTACAACCAGGTAATGGCGGATGTGGCACTGAGGGCGGACGTGGACAAAATCATCCTTGCCGGCATGGGACTCTCCAACGACGACTACCTGTTTTTCCGCCACTCTTTTGAAAACGCTGGCGTGATGGACAAAATAATATGCTTCATCAACACGACCGAGAATCCTCCGGTAGAGAGGCTTCTGGTGCCAGACATGGCTCTGACAGCCGCTGAATATTTCGCAGTGGACAAGAACGAGAAAGTGCTGGTGCTGCTCACCGACATGACTTTGTACGCAGATGCCCTGTCTATCGTTTCTAACCGCATGGATCAGATACCTTCCAAGGATTCCATGCCAGGCTCCCTGTACTCCGACTTAGCGAAGATTTACGAGAAAGCCGTGCAGCTGCCGACTGGCGGCTCCATAACGATCATCGCCGTAACCACGCTGAACGATGGAGACATCACCCACGCTATTCCTGATAACACAGGTTACATCACAGAAGGCCAGCTGTACCTGCGTGCCGATGCCGATTCTGGAAAAGTCATAATCGATCCGTTCCGCTCCCTGTCACGTCTGAAACAGAGGGTCCAGAACAAGAAGACGCGCGAGGATCACAGCCAAGTCATGAATGCCGGCGTACGCCTTTATGCCGATGCCCAGAACGCCAAGACAAAGCTGGAGAACGGCTTCGACCTCTCAGACTACGATCACCGATGCCTTGCCTATGCCAAGGAATATGCCACCAGGCTGCTCTCCATTGACGTCAACATATCTATAGAAAAGATGCTGGACACAGCATGGGAGCTCTTCGGCAAATATTTCACCAAAGCTGAGACCGGCATCAAGCAGAGCTTCATAGACAAATACTGGAAAGGTAAAGAATAATGGCTGTTAAGTTTCAATACAACAAAACGTCCCTGAACAACTTGAACAAGCAGCTCAAGATGCGTCAGAACGCCCTGCCTACCCTTCAGAACAAGGAGAGCGCCCTGAGGCTGGAGGTGCGCAAGGCAAAGGACAGGAGCGAAAAGCTGATAGAGGAACTCGATGCCGCAATGAAGAAATACGATTACCTGGCAGCGCTCTGGAACGAATTTGACCCTGGACTCATCGCAATCACCGACGTGGATTTAGCTACGGTAAAGGTAGCAGGAGTAAAATGCCCTGAGCTGAAGGACATACGCTACGAGATAAGGCCGTTCAACGCCTTCGTGAAACCGGCCTGGTACATCGACGGAGTAAAAATCCTGAAAGAACTCTCCAGGCTGGGAATCGAGTCCGAGGTCTACCTTAAGAAGCGCGAAATACTGGACTGGCAGAGGCGGAAGACTACGCAGAAGGTGAATCTTTATGAAAAAGTCCAGATACCTGGTTATCAGGAGGCCATCAGGAAGATAAAGAGGTACATGGAAGACGAAGACAACCTCAGCAAGGCTTCTTCAAAAATAGTGAAGGGGCGCCATGCCGAAGAAGAAGAAATGGAGGAGGCAGGAATATGATAGATAGAATGACGAAATATTCTTTCGTGCTCCTAAGCGGCGGCGAGGCAGAATTTCTCAGGAACATAGAGGCTCTGGGCCTCGTTGACATCACTCGCTCATCAAAACCCGTGGACGACATGTCTTCCGCCCTCGTTTCCAAAATCGGGGAGTTAAAGTCCGCCATCGAGAAGCTCGAGAAAACCGATTTCAGCAAGGATCCTGATTACGAGAAATTCTCAAATGCAGCACCCTCTAAGATAGAAAATTCTCTGGAAGCATTCAAGCAGAACGAGGCCGACCTGTCTTCGCTCCAGTCGGAGCTGCCAGAGGCGTGCCGCGAGCTTGAAAACAGAAAGGCTTGGGGCAGATTCGACAAGGAAAAGCTGGAGGCCCTCGGCGAAAGAGGGGTTAAAATCCGCTTTTACAAGACTTCCATTAAGCATTTCGACCCAGCTTGGGAGGAGCAATTCCCTCTCCTGGTAATCTCGCGGAGCAATGATGCGGTCTGGTTCGTGACCGCTTCGGACGATCCGGAATATTCATTCCCGATCGACGAAATAGCGGCTCCGGAGGGGGACGAGGCGGAAGCGAAGGAAAGAATATTGGATATTCAGGAGAGAGCAATAGCATGCAAAGGCACTCTGCTCACGCTAAAGCAATATATTCTTAACCTTAAAGAAGATCTTGCCGAGGCATCCTCCTCGCTGCAATTCTATCTTGCGGACAAAGGCTGCGGCAAGGCTGCAGAAGACAAGATCACCACATTCGAGGGTTTCGCGCCCGTGGAGAAAGACGCAGCTCTTTGCAAAGCATTAGACGACATGGACGTGCTCTACTTGAAGGAGGCCGCGACCAAGGCGGACAATCCTCCAATCAAGTTCAAAAGCAACAAATTCACGAATATGTTCACAGTCCTGACGGACATGTACGGACGCCCGGTCTATGACGAATTCGACCCTACCCCTTTCCTCTCAATTTTCTTCATGCTCTTCTTTGCGATGTGCATGGGGGATGCCGGTTACGGAATATTGCTGGTCATGATAGGACTGGCTCTTGGGAAGCAGAGCGGCACATCGTCCGTCGGCAAGCTCGTGACGACCCTCGGCGCCGCCACGTTCGTAATGGGAATAGTCCTGCACACATTCTTCGGCATGGACATAAGCCAGGCTGGCTGGGTTCCGGGATGGCTGAAGAAATGCATGATAACCGGCACCGTGTTCGGATACGATGCCCAGATGCTATTCTCGATACTCATAGGCATAGTGCACATAAGCATCGCCTTCGTGCTGAAGACGGTATATTCAGTTAAAAGGAATGGCTTATTCAATTCTCTCGGCACGGTGGGATGGACGCTTCTCATCGTCGGCAGCGTCATAGTCGGAGGCTTCGCACTACTGAACGTGATAGACGCCAGCACCACCAAGACTATACTCATCGTGCTGGGCATTGCTTCAGCCATTGGAATATTCCTTCTGAACGACCTGCACCGCAATCCGCTAGCAAATGTGGGCATGGGGCTGTACGAGACTTACAACACCGCTACCGGACTGCTGGGAGACGTGCTCAGCTACCTTCGCCTTTATGCTCTCGGGCTTGCGGGAGGGATGCTTGGCAGCGCTTTCAACTCTTTGGGAATGAGCGTGATGGGAGGAGGAGCGCTGGGCATATTTTTCGGAGTGTTAATCCTTGTGTTCGGTCACGTGCTCAATTTGGCGATGTGCTGCCTTGGGGCATTCGTGCATCCGCTCAGGCTCAATTTCCTGGAGTTCTTCAAGAACAGCGGTTACGAAGGAACCGGAAGGGCATACCGCCCGCTTGGCGAAAAAGCAGAAAATATTTAAAATATGAACAAATAAACATCTAATCATCATGAACTTAATTCTTGGTTACATCGGACTCGGCCTAATGTTGGCCCTCGCCGGAATCGGCTCCTCGATTGGAACGACGATTGCCGGCAACGCCGCTGAAGGCGCTCTCAAAGTCAATCCTGAAAAATCCGGAAACTACATGGTGCTTTCGGCTCTTCCTGCCACGCAGGGTATATATGGATTCGTAGCATTCTTCATGTGGCTCGGCAAGATTGGAGAAGCCAGCGGCGCAATGATGTTCGGCATCGGAATCTCTGTAGGCTTGGTCTGCCTGATCTCAGCCATTCGTCAGGGCATGGTCTGCGCCAATGGCATCGTGGGCGTAAGCCAGGGACACAACGTCTTCGTGAACACCCTCATCTACGCAGCCCTTCCTGAATTCTACGCAATCCTTGGTCTTGTCGGAGCCATCATGGCAATGTAAAGCATTGATGAATATATGGCTCTGATCAAATCAATATCAGGCATTCGCGGAACGATAGGGGGAAGGCCCGGAGAAGGTCTTTCTCCTATGGACATTGTAAAGTTCACTTACGCTTACTGTGCTACTTTGCCTTCTAGAAAATCAGCCCCGAACGGCAATCGATACAAAGTAGTCGTCGGGAAGGATGCTCGTCTGTCCGGCACCATGGTTGAGCAGCTTGTTGTTGGTACTCTGCTTTCCTGCGGAGTAGACGTGGTCCGGGCAGGCCTTGCCTCTACCCCGACTACGGAAATGGCTGTGAAGTTCGCCCATGCCGACGGCGGAATAATCCTTACCGCCTCGCACAATCCTCGCCAATGGAACGCCCTGAAACTCCTTAATGACAAGGGAGAATTCCTGACCGCCACCGAAGGTCAGCAGATCCTGGATCTTGCAGAAAGAGAGGACTTTGATTTTGCCAGCGTTGACGACCTGGGAAAGGTCTGTGATTACGATTTCACGGACGATCACCTGGACGCTGTTCTGGAACTCGAAGCCGTTGACGTCGATGCAATTAAAGATGCTCATTTCAAAGTTGTCGTGGATGCGATAAACTCAGTCGGCGGCATAATCATGCCTCGCCTGCTGGAAAGACTTGGGGTCGAGTGCATAAGGCTTAATTGCGAGCCTACCGGAAATTTCGCTCATAATCCAGAACCCCTGCCATCAAACCTGACTGATTTGAGCGAGACAGTCATCGCTCAGCAAGCCGACCTAGGCATTTCCGTTGACCCCGACGTTGACAGACTCGCATTCATATGCGAAAACGGAGAGCCGTTCGTGGAGGAATATACCCTCGTAAGCGTTGCTTCGTACTTGTTCGAAAGGGCGACTGACATTGCAAACTGCGATGGGAAGACGCTCGCTGAGGTCACTGCTCCGTACGCTCCGGCTTCATGCTCAAACCTTTCTTCAAGCCGTGCGCTGCGCGACGTTACTGAGAAATTCGGTGGGGAATATTACGCTGCCGCCGTCGGAGAAGTGAACGTTACTACCAAAATGCACGAGGTGAAAGCCTTGATTGGCGGCGAGGGCAACGGAGGCATCATCTACCCTGCGGCTCATTATGGTCGAGATGCCATGGTGGGCGTGGCATTGTTCTTGTCTAATCTGGCTCACAAAAAGATGAAGTCAAGCGAACTGAAGAAGACCTATCCTGAATATCACATCGTGAAGAACAAGATAGAGCTTAGCGACAAAGCGCTCATAGATAAGATCCTGAATAGGATGAAAGAGGTTTTCGCAGCTGAGGAGATATCGACGATCGACGGGGTGAGAATCAGCTTCGAAAAGGAACGCAAGTGGGTTCACCTGCGCCGTTCCAACACCGAGCCTATCATTAGAATCTACTCCGAAGCTCCTTCTGAAGCCGATGCCGAAGCCCTTGCGCAGCAAGTCATTGGAATCGCGAATGGCATTATCTATAAAGGATAGATTCCGAACTCTCTCTTGTAATTTAATCGTCACCATGACGAAAGTCAGGATCTATAAATAAAGCAATAATGTTCTCATTCAGAACCACATCCCTGGAAAACCAGCTCGACAAAGCCCTGCTAGACGGCAAGGTAGGCTGCTTCTGCACCCAGAACTGCTGGGATACGGCCCGCCATAAATACATGTACGAACTGTTCAAGGAACGTGGAAACCTGAAAGCCCTCTTCACACCGAGCGATGCAGAGCTAACACCCGAGACTAACCACATTATATTCAGCACCAATGATCTTAACAGCCTCGACGCAGTGGTCGTTGAAATTCAAGACGTAGGCGCAAGATATTTCAATTACACCAAAGACGTTTTTACATTGATGGAGACTCTGTCTTCAATGGAGACCCCTCCATCTCTTTACATAGTAGACCACATCAACCCAGCTGGCAGAATAGTTGAAGGCTCGATGCCTGACGGGAAATCGGAACAGCACATCCCTAAAGTAGCGCACCGCCACGGCCTCACACTAGGCGAGCTTTGCAATATTTACTATTCCGAACTCGGTGGGAAATTTGCCCTCCACGTTATATCCGCTCTAGCAAACGACGCAATCAGGCAGATACTCCCTTGGACTATCGCCCCGGCATCGGATATTCCTGGAATGTTCACATGCTACATGTACTCAGGCGGAGGCCTTTGGAATAATACCAGCATTACTCCTGGAATAGGCACGGCAAGGCCTTATGAATATTTCGGGGCGCCTTTCATCCAACACTCAGAACTCGATGTTCTTCCTGCGCCGGAAGGGGTCCTTATGCGTCCATGCTCGTTCACCCCTGCAGCAGGACGCTATGCTTGCCAGAAATGCTATGGCTACCAGATAATGCTGCAGCCGGGGGCAGAATATCATTCTCTGCTCCACACTCTTCAGCTGATAAGATATTTCCTTGAGAGATACCCTCAGTTTGAGCTTTTCGATGAATTCGAGGCAAAGCTCTCCGATTCCGGTATGATGGACTACCTTCATGGCTCCATCTCGTTCCAGGGACTTCTGGAACACGTCAAGGTAGAGGAGCAGAAATGGGTCCGTAAAGCCAAGCGATACTCTCTCTACGATGACCATCCATACCGAATAAAATGAATGCATTAAAAATAACCTCAAATTATATTTATGCAATTTTTGGTACTCATATTCGCATTAGCAATATCTACGCTGCTAGGGATAGTAATCATTCCTAAGATAATAATTATCTCTAAAAAGAAGCATTTATACGATTCAACTAACGTTAGGAAAATTCACAACGGAAAGATTTCCAGGCTAGGAGGCGTAAGCTTTTCTCCAAACTCGCTCATCACGCTCTGCATAACTCTTGCGCTAACTTTCTGGCTCTCACAAGACGGGCTGATCAGCTTTCCCACACGCACAGATGCCGCCCACTTTTACATCGAATTCTTGCTCATGTGCGCCAGTATGGCCATTCTTTTCCTGGTCGGGCTTGCAGACGACCTAGTTGGAATCCGCTACAGGATAAAATTCATTTTCCAGATAATCTGCTGCATTATCATCATGATGGCAGGAGTAATAATCACCGACTTCTGCGGCTTTTGGGGGTTATATTCCATTCCAACATGGCTAGGCATCGGGCTGTCTTTCTTCGTTATCATATTCATAACAAATGCCATCAACCTAATCGATGGAATGGACGGACTTGCATCAGGGCTTGCAATCGTCTCTCTCGTTACTTTCCTGATAGTATTCACTAAAGGCGGGCTTCTATACTATTCCGAATGCTGCGTCGCATTACTTGGCACTCTTGCTGTATTCTGGTTATACAATACATTCGGCGACAGTGCCAAAGGCAAGAAAATATTCATGGGCGACTCCGGAAGCCTCTCTATAGGATTCATACTGAGCCTCATGCTGATTAAGCTGGATCAGAACGTCGGCTCGCCGAAGAACACTCTCTGCTATAAGGATATGGTTCTGGCAGCCTCCACGCTCATAGTGCCTGTATTCGATGCGCTCAGAGTAGCTGGCCTAAGAGTGCTGAACAAGCGAAACCCTTTCCTTCCGGACAAGAACCACATTCATCACCGGTTAAATCGTGCTGGGATTGGGAAAATGTACGTCACGATATGTGTCATCCTCTTTGATATATTTTTCGTAGCGCTGAACTATGTCATGGCATTCTATCTTAACGTCACATGGATTCTTCTGATAGATATCTTGGCATGGGTGCTGACGCACAAGATGCTTTCTCGCAGGATTAAGGCATACGAGGTGAAAAACCACATGGCTCACGACATTGCCGGCAACCAGTTTACGATCAAGAACCCGGCCCATTACGGCATGTGCCTCGAGAGCAACTTCATCGTCACCAAGACACCCGAAGAATCCGCCCTTCCCGGCAACTACGAGATCCACGCCCTCGAAGACCTGGAAGACAACACCCGGTAACAGCAACTAGAGCACGGTTAGTCCCAGCTCTTCAGCGACTCGAAGACATAACCCCGACATCCCGAACGACCCACCCAGTCATCAAGAACGAGCCACCACGCCATCCTGAACGACCCACCCCTCATCCTGAACGAGCCACCACGTCATCCCGAACGACCCACCCCTCATCCTGAACGGATCTTGGGAGGGAAATCCGGCTGGGTGTGCGTGTGTTGGTGTTTTCGTGGATTTCGATTGGGAGAATGGCGGAAACAGTTTCGAATGTTCTCATTGCTTAGAAAGCCAGTTATGCCACGATGGATACAAGTAAAATTGTTGGCAACACCATCCTATTAAGGAACAGCACTATATTCATGTATCTGTTCCCGTCCCCCCATTCTAAAATAGTGGTTGGCAATGGTTAAACGCCTCCTGTGCGTTTTGCGCCATTTCAGCGTTACCGACTATTTTGCTTCGAGGTTTGCTAGTCTATAAATCATTTGAATTACGTGAGATGAATTGACTGTGGAAGGAAAAACAGGGCGTACTCCGTGTGGATTTCTGTAACACAAGGTTTGGAACTTGATTCTGAATTTACCCATGGTTTGGGAGGAGGCAAATTCGGACGATCGTCACTGCACAGTACACCAAGGCATATTCACCATCTGCCAAATTGCAGCGCCCCAGTGCCTGAACCCAGCAATATGTCCAATTGCAACGCCCTTATGCCACTATCTTAGAAAATGCACCTATTGCAAATAAGAATAATTCCCCGAGAAAAGAGCCAATATTATTATGAATGTCAAGATGAGCGAATTGCAGAGATGCCTTTCTACCTCTTGCTCCCATAAACAGCAATATGTCCCCGTTTAATTTTTCGTTTTCACAAATATATTGAATATCAGGAAACGATGTTCATTTTTCGTTCTGAGCAAACGGAAATTATGAAATATTAAACGCTTGCCCCGTCCGATTCCAATTCTCGGTGGCTCAATATAACCCGAAATCCAACCTATTTTTTCAGGAAATCCTTGTCTGCGTTGGGGTTATACCAACCGTCTTTCGCCTCGAAGATCACCGCCGGCTCGATGACCTCCAGGCTGTGCCACTCGTTCTTCCCGACCTGCACGCCATACGCACCCTCTTTATGGTCCAGCCGAATCCTCTTCACCTCCCTGCCCTCATCGTCATAAATCAGAACATCAATCACCCCACGAAGCAGAATCTGCGTCTCCGAAGTATCATGATGCCTGTGGATCGGAATCACAGTCCCCATTTCAAGCGCATTCAGCATCCGCTGAGACCCATCAGCCTCCGAATTCCGCAAGTCGTAATTCATCCTCAGCCTCGCCGACCCCTTCGCCAACACCCGAATGCTATCCAGTAATTTATCGTCGATCAACATAATTATTTCTCTATCAGATTATACAGCCTATCAAAACAAACAGCCTTACGGAAATATTTATCATAATATTCCAATCCAGCCTTTCCCATAGCAGCCAACTTTTCTTTTGGGAATTTGCTCATTTTCAAAATATTGTCAGCAAACGCCTTGGCATCACCAGCGTCCGCGCAGAGTCCGCACCCAGACTCTTTCACTATGTTCTGCGCCTCCCCGTCAATCATAGCAGCGATGGGCTTCCCTGTAGCCATGTAAGATTGAAGTTTGGCAGGCACTGTCAGCCGAAAAATCAAATCACTTTTCAAAGAGAGGAAGAGTACATCAGCATCATTACTGATTGCAGGAATATAATCAAGCGGGTACCTTCCAAGCCAGAAAACAGTCTCCTCTAGATCTTTGTCCTTTATGGCATCAGTAACCCATTGACGCTTCCTTCCATCTCCAACAATCAAAAACTTAATATTTTTGTAATCCTTTAACAACTCAGCCGCCTTAATGACTTGCTCGAAATCTTGAGCTTCCCCGACATTTCCTGTGAACATGACGCGGAATCCATCTGGCAGACGAGGAAGATTCCTGTCCAGTCTGACCTCAGAAGGGTTCTCGAATACAGATTCAGCCCAATTAGGAAAATATTCAATCTTATCCTCATAATCACCCTTTGCAAGAATCGACTCTCTGAACCCGTTAGAACTGATTAATATCTTCTCAGATTTCCTGTACATTTGCCTCGTCATGCGAGTGAAAATTCCAAGAATATGTTTATTGTTTATTCCTCCTGCAGCCTGAAGACTTTCAGGCCACAAATCCAAGACCCAGAAATACATCGGACAATGGCACATTGCCCTGACTACCAATGCAGGATAACCCTGAGTGATTGGTGATGTCTCATGCACGAAGACGGCATCGTACTTACGGAACAGAGCCATTAAGAAAGCCCAGATTGAAGCGATAAGCGCCCAGCTTAAATAATTCAATGCGAGCATCATTCCGCCACCTTTGCCACGAGGAATCAAGAAAGCCCTGTAAATTGACACTCCATTTATCCTCTCGTGCCTTTTTTTTAATATGCCGTATCCTTTATAGAATTTCCCCTGTGGATAATTTGGAATGCCAGTCAGCACCGTAACGTCATGTCCACGCCTCGATAGTTCAAAAGCGATGTCATTGCTTTTGAAGTTCTCTGGCTGAAAGTATTGCGTTACTACAAGAATTTTCACTTTAGAATGCTAGTATTTCCTCCAGACCATCTTATTTACGATGCCGGTGTAGGATTGGATAATCTTCACGACTTTCGTGCTGACGTTCTCCTCAACGTAATCGGGAACCGGGATACCGTAATCACCGTTGCGGTTCATCTCAACCGCTGTGTCAACCGCCTGGAGAAGACTCTTTTCGTTGATTCCCGCTATAATGAAGCATCCTTTGTCAAGAGCTTCTGGACGTTCAGTGCTAGTGCGTATGCAGACAGCAGGAAATGAATGACCTACTGAGGTGAAGAAGCTACTCTCCTCTGGAAGAGTTCCCGAATCAGACACAACTGCAAAAGCGTTCATCTGAAGGCAGTTGTAGTCATGGAATCCTAAAGGCTCGTGCTGGATGACTCTCGGATCGAGCTTGAAGCCGCTTTGCTCAAGACGCTTCCTTGAACGTGGATGGCACGAGTACAGGACAGGCATGTCGTATTTCTCTGCCATCTTATTTATTGCACTGAAAAGAGAAGTGAAATTTTTTTCAGTGTCTATGTTCTCCTCGCGGTGTGCGCTGAGCAGGATGTAGTGGCCTTTTTCCAGACCAAGGCGATTATGGACATCGGAAGCCTCAATCTCTGCGAGGTTCTCGTGCAGGACCTCAGCCATCGGAGAGCCCGTGACAAATGTGCGTTCCTTCGGAAGACCGGTATCTGCTAAATAGCGGCGAGCATGTTCGCTATACGCCATATTCACGTCAGAAATAATGTCCACGATGCGGCGGTTGGTCTCTTCAGGAAGGCATTCGTCCTTGCAACGGTTACCGGCTTCCATGTGAAAGATGGGAATATGGAGCCTCTTGGCCCCGATGACGCTCAGGCACGAATTTGTGTCACCCAGCACCAGAACGGCATCGGGTTTCGTCTGAACCATCAGCTTGTAGCTGCAATCTATGATGTTGCCCATGGTGGCACCAAGATCTTCACCTACCGCATACATATAAACTTCTGGATCGGTAAGTTTTAGGTCACGGAAAAAGATTCCATTCAGGTTGTAGTCGTAGTTCTGGCCCGTGTGGGCAAGCAGGACATCGAAGTATTTCCGGCATTTGTTGATGACAGCGGCTAGACGGATGATCTCAGGCCTGGTACCCACGATGATGAGCAGCTTAAGCTTGCCGTTGTCTGCGAAATGGATATTTGAATAATCTGTGTTCATGTTTCTTTTTTTTTGTCAGACTTTTTCTCCAAAGGTGTCGGGCTTCTCAGAGTCGAAGACTTCATTGCACCAAATGACTGTCACCATATCTTCTGTGTCAGAGAGGTTGATGAGGTTGTGAGTGTAGCCTGGGAGAGTCAATACGGCTTCAGGCCTGTCTCCAGAGACTTCGTACGTCAGGATCTCATCTGTACCCAGTTTGCGCTGTTCTATGAGTCCATGACCTTTTACTACCACGAAGGCTTCGACCTTGGTGTTATGCCAATGCTGACCTTTTGTGATGCCTGGCTTACTAATGTTCAAGCTTACCTGTCCGCCTTCTGGAAAGTGGAACAATTCAGTGAAACTGCCCCTCTGGTCGATGTTTGCTTTGAGGGAATAGGCTGCCTTGTCTTTCGGGAGGTAGCTCAAGAAAGTGGAGTAGAGCTTCTTCCCGAAAGTGCCCGATTTTGTAGCAGGAACTTCGAGAGTCTCGCTTTGGCTGCGGAACTGATGCAGAAGGTCGGCTATCTCGCCCAAAGTGACATGATGCGAGACTGGGACAAAGCAGTATTTTCCATCGTCCGCAGGCCTAGGCTCAATACCCTCGAATTCGCAGCGATGTTCCTTGCCTTCCAAGGCTGCAAGCATTTCTGCGACAAGGTCATCAATGTAGACAAGATCCAGTTCTGTTTTTGGGTCGTTGACCTGTATCGGAAGGTCGTTTGCGATGTTGTTACAGAATGTAGCCACGACGCTGTTGTAGTTCGGCCGACACCACTTCCCGAAAAGATTCGAAAAACGATAGACCAGAACTTTCGCTCCGGTCTGCGCTCCGTAGGCAAACATGAGCTCTTCACCAGCTTTCTTGCTCTTACCATACTCGCTGCCTTCGAACCGGCCCTGAAGTGTCGCCTGAATGGATGAAGAAATCATTATCGGGCAGGTGTTGTCGTGGGTCTTCAGTGTATCAAGCAAAGTGGATGCAAATCCGAAGTTCCCTTTCATGAATTCTTCGGGATCTTTCGGGCGATTGACCCCAGCAAGATTGAAGACAAAATCGGCCTTCCCGCAGGCTTCTTCGAGTAGTCCGCAAGGTGAGTCAATGTCATATTCATAGATTTCTTCTATGTGTAGCACCGGATGAGTGCGGTCCTTTCCGTCGCGGATGTTCTTCAGCGAAGCACACAGGTTCTTTCCCACGAACCCTTTTGCACCAGTAACAAGAATGTCCATATTACTCGCTTCTTATGTCCTTGGCACGAGCGGCGGGCATCAGACCCATGTCTTGGCACACGAAACGCAACTGCATCAGCAGATCTTCCATTCCCTGCAAATCCAGTCTTCTGGTATTGTGCGACGTATAGTCCTCTATTTTTGCCATGTCTGGATTTCCGTTTGTGAAGAATTTGTCGTAGTTCAGATCGCGTGTATCGCATGGGATGCGGTAATAGTTCCCCATGTCTACTGCCCTTGCCATCTCCTCCCTCGTAACAAGCGTTTCGTAGAGCTTCTCGCCATGACGAGTGCCAATGACTTTAATCTCAGGCTCCTTTTCTATGAACGGCTTGCCTGCCCCCTCAACGGGACGATGGCAGTAGATGTCGATCAATGCGTGTGCTAGTGTGTCAAGCGTCGCCGCTGGCGCCTTCTGAACGAACAGGTCTCCATTCTTTCCATGCGTGAAGGCGTAGACGACAAGATCCACAGCCTGGTCAAGTGTCATCATGAATCGGGTCATATTTGGGTCGGTTATCGTGATCGGCTTCCCCTCTATCATCTGCTCAACCCACAGAGGAATGACACTGCCCCTCGACGCCATCACGTTGCCGTAACGGGTGCAGCAGATGGTAGTCTTGGCATCGTCTCCCAGCTCGCGGCCCTTCGCTATCGCCACCTTCTCCATCAGAGCCTTGCTCATGCCCATGGCATTGATTGGATATGCAGCCTTATCCGTCGAAAGCACGACCACATTGCTCACGCCGTGCTCGATCGCAGATAGCAAGACATTATTCGTTCCAAGGATATTCGTCCGAACTGCCTCCACCGGAAAGAACTCGCAGGAAGGTACCTGTTTCAATGCCGCAGCGGAGAACACGTAGTCGACTCCGCCCATGGCTATGTCCACTGACTGCTTGTCGCGAACGTTGCCGATGTAGAACTTGACCTTTGGGCTCTGGAGCATGTGCCGCATGTCGTCCTGCTTCTTCTCGTCGCGAGAGAAGATCCTAATCTCCCGGATGTCGCTGTCTAGGAAACGACGAAGGACAGCGTTCCCAAAGCTCCCCGTGCCTCCTGTTATCAATAGAACCTTATCCTTGAATACTGACATGATTAATATTTTAATTTTTAATTAATACCTAGTGCAATATTACGAATTATTCTAGCGAGAAAGTAATTTTTCGTATAAATGAATATACTCCTGATACCTCACCTTCGCATCGAACTCTTTTGCTCTTTCAACGCACAGTCGTCTCTGTTCTTCTTTTTCCACTGGAGATTTGTCTATGATTGACTTAATTGCGGAATACAATCCCTCAACATCACCTTTCGGCACAACTATCCCCGTTTCTTTTGTCAGCGATTCTGGGCTGCCATAGTGTACTTACTTATCCACAGCTGTAAGGCTATGAATTTTAACCCTTGTAAGTGGATTGAGGATATCTTCTTCCGTATCTATGGAAACAAAAAGAACCGTGAAGCTCTTAGTGATCTCCTGCCCGGCAAGTTGACAAAACAAGCCAACTTGATTCAATTTGGGCCAACTTGGAATAATTATTTCAAGTTAATATAGAATTGGATAATATCTGGATACCGACTTTTCTGGCTGTAGCTAGATTTAGTTGCCGGTCTCTCTGAAATATCTAACAAGGCTTGCTCTAACATATTATAATCATCAAGTTTAACGATGATGGTCCCTTCTGGTCTGGATACTACATCAGTTGCTATCACTGGAATATTGTTATCTAGGGCTTCATGAATAGAAAGGCTATCTCCATCTGTCGTAGTATATCGAACGAAGCAGTCAGACAATCTAAGAATATTGATAAATGTATGTGGATAATCCACAAACAATATATTTCTCGGTTCTTTACCAAGATGAGCCTTATAGTTTCCTGAAGGATCTGAAATTATTAAACCCCACGTTGGATAGGCAGTAAAAAAAGAAACAAGTTTTGTAATAGAGTAGACCTCTTTATTATTTTTGTCAATCAACCAGTTGAATGCGTTAGTGCATACAACAAATGATGATTCTTTCCGAAGTGTTTCGATAGCATTAAGGCTGTCTGACTTTAAATCTTCGGGAACATTCAGGGCAGGTATATAAGCCTCTTGTCGTAAGACTCTAGCATTATATTTTCTTCCTTGAATATAGCTGCCTTCGTTAAGAACAATTGGATAACTAGAAAGACGTAACGATAGAAAATCCAATTGGTTTTTAAAAAATGAGTAAACTCCAAGATTTCCGTGGAATGTAACAATAGATTTTGTCTTGAAAAAAATACATAATATCGTAAAGATAACTTTAAGAGCAGGTGAAGAACAATGAATATGGGCATACTTGGCTTCTCGAATACCATTGGCAAAAGACCTAATATTGAAGCTCCTTAGATCATAAAAACTGTAGTCATACCCTATTTTATCAAGCCATTCTGTAAGCCTTTGAACATGGATTGTAACCCCCCCTATTGGCAAAGGAAGTTTACCGATAATAAGTAGGTTGTATTTTTTCATCTGATATGGTCTTTCTCTGGAGTTATTTATGTAGTAATAATCAGACATTAATTCTATCCTTTATCTTGTTAGCTAGTTGATAGAATAGCCTGTTGTATTGCTTCCCGCAATATTCTATGCTATAACTAGGAAAAGAATTCAGAGAGGCTTCTTTCATGCGGATTTTTTCTCCATTGGAAAGGCTCATGAATCGCTTTAGAAGATTTTTAATGTCTTCCATTGAAGTCCCATCTGCCAATAGACCGTTTTCTCCATCTTTTATCATGTTTACAATTCCTCCAACAGGGGTGCAAAGAGGAATTGTGCCAACAGAGAAACATTCTATTAGGGTAATCGGCATTCCTTCATAGACAGAGGTTAAAACGAATGCATCTCCACACTTTGCGTAATCTCTAGGGTTTGATTTAAGTCCAAGAATATGAGTATGCTCTATCTGTTTAAGTTCACTTGCAATTTGTTTATCATTTTCTGCCCCAATAATAACAAGTTCAACATTATGGCTTTCTAAATTCAATTGTTTTACAGCATTGGCCAATGGTAATTGATTTTTTACTTCGTTAATTCTCGCGACATTTATTAGTATGTATGTGTCTTTAGTCGATTTAAAAGAATTCAGTTCTTTTTTTACTCCTGAAACGTCATTGCCAAAATCATAACTTGGCCTACCATTCCTAATCAAAACAGAGTCTCTCTTGTAAAGCTTTGTGAAAGACAATCTTGAGGCTTCGGAAATTGTGACAGGTACAACGAGTCTATAATAAAATGCTAATTTACGTATTATTAAATGTAATCCCCCTTCCGACTCTTTAAAAGCATCGCTATGAATTGTTTGAACAAATTTTATTCGTCGAATAGTTAACCAAGATAGCATAGTATGTTCAATAGCTGACAAATGGGTGTGAACGATATCAGGTTTCTCGGTCTTAATTAAATGATAAAGAGAGAACATTGGTGCGAGTAAATTCAGCAAATGCTTATTATTTCTCCGTAGGGAAATGATATTAATATTTTGGTGAATTTCCTTGAGATAAATGGATTTTTCATTGAATGAATATATGGAAATTAATGTAACTTCATTGTCCTTTGCTAATTCATTGCACAAGTCGACTACTAAGCGCTCAGCACCTCCAGAACCAATTTGCGTGACAATCTCAAAAATTTTCATGTGATGAATAAATTATCGGTTTTATCTTATTGTTGTGTATAAGGTGTATGATAAATCATAGACATTGGAAAGAAGTGCCGATATCAAAATAAATCTGGACAGGGGCGTCCTTTTAAGATTCCGGTATAGATATATTAAAACAATAAGTCGTGGAATATACGACATCATTAAAAATCTTTCAAATATAAAACTTGACACATCTTGGAATATGAATAGCGCAGCGATATAGGTCATATCATACCAGAAGACAAAAAAAGGCGTAATATATTTTTCTACCTGTAGTCTGTCGTATGCAATTAGTTTGGTAGCGTATCCGAGAGATAAAACATCAGGCGTGTATCTGAAAATAGCGCGGATAATACCATTAAAATTGTATACTGATTGATTCATGGAAAAGTAATGGTATAACCTATTTGAAAAATTCATTCTCTCATCAAAGAAACTTAGTCCTGGAACAATTTCACCAATATTATTTAATGCATACGTGACTATGGATACTAACAAAGGGAAAAGAATCAGACTTAGATTTATGGCTTTCTTATTCGGGTTAAAAATTGTCAGCAATAATACCGCTATTGGAACAAGCATGGTTTTGTGGAAGAAGAAAGAGATTACTATTATTACCGCGCCCAGCAATAGCGATATGGTTTTATACCGTGTCGGCCTAACTATTAGAGAGTATCCCAAGAAAAGTATTGACATCCCTAAGCTAGCTCGTTGAAAATATAAGGTCGTTGCATAGAATAACGTAATAATACCGCAACTAGTTTTTTTATCCAGCCCTAATCGCTGAATTGTCCAAAACAGTATGATTATGGAGAATCCCCATACAACTAATCGCCAACTATAGTAATTCTTTGAAAGATGATTTTTGAGCCAGATGTATACGGGTTCAACTGTCTGAGAAAAAGTCCCATTATCGTACGATATCTTATAATAATAAAAATCTGCATTCGTGAAAGCAAACGTACAAAATAAGATAAGGATTATCGCATACCAGAAAATCCCAGTTGGGTGGGTGTTATTATAATTGCCTCTATATACTGGGATAAACTGATATAATAATATACAATACAAGAAAATCTCCAAAAGGACACTAGCCGTTGTGATACTAAATTCCATCTCTCACTATGTAATTGTTGAATTTTTAAAATAAAGCATTACTAAATTTTTTTAAGTTTCGCAAGTGATTTAGGCCGCCGGTTGTATGGCATCGAATGCCCTTCGGACGGCACCGAGTTGTTTGTTATTGTTGTTAATGATAACACGCATCATTTCGTCCTGGTCGAAGTTGATGGCTTCGCGATGGTTTGGTAGAATATATCCTTTTTGTGGGCGAACATCTGACCAAGAACACCTCCGGAGAAGTTGGAACAATTTTTGATAGCGAAGAAGGTGAACATGGCCATTAGCTCAAGGACATGCCCAGCCGTGAACTTGCAGTTCGTCTCCTTGGTAAAGTCCATACACACTATAGGTAAGTGTGTTATGAGACATTATGTTCATGATTACCTGAATCGCCTTCGTATTGTTACTTTCTGCAAAAAAGCTGCAAAATTCCGAGATTATGTGTCTATCTTCGTTCATGCTAATGTTTGCTATATTTGTTTGTTTAGCAATACTAACATAATGATAATCAACGAAACATATATGTTTCTCGAAGATTTTAACCTTGGCTTTTTTCGTTTTCTTACTTGCGAATCCTAAATAGAGAATAAGTAGCCTTCTGTCGATATTTTTGATGGCTTGTATTTGCCCATGTAAATAATGGATCCTCTCATAATCCTAGCGGATAAACATTTCTAGTAGACATTAACTTATTAAGTTATAAAAAAATCTTTTTAAGATAGCCTTAATCCTACTTGGAACGATAAGGAGAAAGCGAGACCTATAATATCTACCATTCAAAGCAGCTGCAAGGTGAGGAAAACGGGATCTACTCCACTCTGCAAAGTGATCATAGTCCTTAACATGAGTATACTTTCGCATGAATTCCCACTTTCCCATTGCGCCGTCTAATAAAGAAGCAAAAGCTTCATGAGATTCAAGAAATTCTCTGCATTCCTTGTATTCATCTCCTTTCAGAATTGTAACAATCACATTATTAACCATAATATCATTCTGTAGTGAATGTATATTATGCGTCAAACTATTAAGATTCGCATTTATGCAATAATGATACAGTGCTTCTGGAAGATATACAACTTTTCGAGGAAAAGACAAAATCTTACATAACACAATAAGATCTTCCCTACTCACTATCCCAATATCAAAAGCAATGGGACATGGTTTCCTGTAACAACATGCCCTAATCAATTTATTAGGCAGACCTCCCATATGATTAAGAATAATATCTTTAATTGCACCTACACTATCTTCAGGGACAGGTCCTTGTTTAGAAATTATGGGCTTCAGTTTACCTCTATCAAGAATTATGTCACAGACCACAATATCGGCCAAAGACTCCTTAGCTAAAACAAACATCTTCTCCAGCATATTTCGATCCACCCAGTCATCTGAGTCAAACTGGATGCAGTATTCACCCAACATATTGTCGATTCCCATCTGCCTCGCACTTGCAACTCCACCATTCTGCTTATGGAATGACCTGACCCGTTTATCTTTCCGAGCATACTCATCACAAATCTCCCCCGAGAGATCAGTGCTACCATCATCAATCAATAGCAACTCAAAGTCTTTGAACGTCTGGTCAAGGACGCTATCAATGCATTTGCAAAGATATTTCTCTGAGTTATAAATCGGTACAATTACTGAAATTTTAGGAAGCATTTCTGACATTTTGAACAAATTTAAGACTATTCACTCTTCAAGTTTTCCTGCAGGAATCGTTTGCTGTCATTGACATATGATGCGAGGTCATCCTTAATTCTATCGAAATCTAAAGATAATTTATAGCATCTTTCAATGTCTAAGCTAGTTTCCACAGCCATCTCCTCCAAATCCATTCGTTTCAATAAATTAAGGATCCTACTATCCGTTGAGTCATTCAGACAATACGCTTTTTTGTGAAAGATTGTTGAGAAGACAAGAAGATGGAAAGAGTCTCCACAAGTAGCAACCGACTTTTTAATCACAGTCAAGAATTCCTTAGGCCCAATAGCTGGCCAGTATTGAATCATCGGGTAATCTTTTATTTTCTTCGGGGGGAAAGATCTATTTGTATAAACCGGAAGGTTATAAATTTCACCTACAGTATTTGCCAATTTAATGAGAGATGGGGTTGGCCTTAAACAGTAAAAGAAAATATACTCACCTTTAGGAGCGCAATCTTCAGGAGCTGATATTCCCTCATAATCTTGAGATGATAATAATAATGTTGGGTCGCATACAACATTAATTCTTTGATCAGAGACTTTATCCTTAAACGCATGAGATAGCGATAATGAGGACTGGAATAAGCTTTCTAGAAAACTTTTACCTATATCTTCTCTGACTGATAAAGCATCAAATCCCTTTAAATTTGATTGAATATAATTCCTGTCAATACGTTCAAAAGGGTAAGGCCCTAATGACGGAGCATATGCTATTTTTTTGACATCAACAGGAAGAAAATTCCCAAAATAAGCTCTATCACCATCACCGCAACTGATCCAAATTTGATCACTTCCGCAAATCAAAATATCGTACCTGTGTCCTATTTTTGACAATTCAGAATTAGTATGGTATTCTTTAGTTATGTTTAACTCTTCTTTTATGAACTTTTCGAATTTATGCCATCTTATTAATTCTGGGTACAGTGCAGAAGGATTGAATAATAGGAGCAAAAGAAATTGCTTTATTCCGCGTAAATGTAGTGAGATAGGGCTTGGATAGATTCGCCTCTGTTTATTGGTACGGAAATTAATTATCTCTACCTTATGACCTAGGCGCTGCACATAGGTTTGTAACGCCCACGCTTGGAGCATTGAGCCGTAATTATGAGAAGCGTGGAAAGTAATTATGCCTATTATCATTTGTTTATAAGTTTTGCTTTGATTCTTGACGCAAGACTCAAAAGATGGAGTTTTAACAATAATCTGACTAGCCGTCTCTTCCGATGGATTGGCCGCATATACCTATTGCAAGCATTATCATTGTCTACAATGTACTCAGAAATAAACTTATTCCTTTCAGGGGGGAGAATTGACGGGCACTGAAGGTTTCTGTTTCCTTTAATTCCTTCCTCAATGTTTCTTTCCTCAAAACGAGCATTGGAAGTTATTCGTTCTAAAGCCTTTTTTCCACGACTAGTATTGACAAGGACCAATGAGATACCATTCTCCTTAGGAACAGAAGTTTCCCCAATTCCCCAAAAATCGGCAATAGTTATATCACCGACTCTTTCTGGTCGAGCATATTCGCAATGGTAACAACAGTCTCTAAAGATAAGCGCATTGAAGAAAGCCGTAATATAAAAGTCATCTCCGACCCTGCCACTATCTCGAAACAAGATATCCCTGCCATTTTTGTCCTTTAAAAAAAGTCCAAATATGATATTTACTCCATCTTTTTTCCCGGGAGTACCTACTTTCTCTCTAAATATTACTGTGACACCGTCGTGATCCGCACCAATGCTATCCAGTCGGCGCTCAACATCTTGCCTAAGCAATTTCTGGGATGGAACACCGTGGCAAACCAGGTCAACAAGCAGAATGTTTTCGTAATCCTTCTGCAAATAAGATTTAAGTCCAGCGACTTGACATGGGGTTCCGAAGAAAAGTACATGCCTCCCTTCGATAGTATTCTTACGGACATCTTTATAAATGTAATTTATATTACTTTGGACATATTTACTCTTTTTGATTAACGCAAGATCGGAGATAGAATCAATTCGCCTATGAGCGATGTCATGATAGTCATTTTCTACACACCCGTATACCACCCCACCATCCACAATGGCAGCCTGTGCAAGAAGCGAAGATGCTCCTCCGCTAGAACTTGACAGTAAATCTTCCTTATCCTTAGCAATAAGTGCATAAGCATTTAGCGGATATTTCTTATCGATAAGATTATTAACCGGGCAAATTTTAGCACAAAAATGGCAATTAATACAAAGATCTTGATTGATAGAAGGGTGGATATCGCCAAGTGGCCCCTGAGCAGTCATGGTTATCGCACTCTTTGGGCAGATGTTTATGCAAGCAGAACATCCCGTACATTGGTCATATTTACAAATCTGTTCCATGATGTTCTATCGAATTCTTCTCAACATATGATTTTTTATTGTATTTGTCAAGAAATTCCTTTCGCTCTTATTGAATACAAAGAAGAAAAATCCAGAAATCATGCATAACAATGAAATAGTTG
Organism: Bacteroidales bacterium; assembly: GCA_028724885.1. Lineage (GTDB taxonomy): Bacteria > Bacteroidota > Bacteroidia > Bacteroidales > UBA932 > Cryptobacteroides. The sequence continues at coordinate 98,906 of JAQYTJ010000031.1, forward strand.
TAACAAATATTATGTGAAGGATTCGACTGTTTATAGTGACATGGTTAACGGAAAAGGCAAGCACAGCGAAAGCAAAAATCGAAATTAGAGCGGGTCTAAGCACTGTAACGTCAAGCCATTGTTTGATGTTGAGTCCTTTGAAAAAGTGCTTAGTGAATACTAATCTGACAAACATCAGGATAGCAAAAATTGTAGTCCTGATGATTATGACAATATATGGCGGGAAATTGCCTAATAAGAGGAAAAGCCAACTCAACAAGAAATTAGCCCCATAGGTGAATAGAGTCGCAATCTGATAGCGTTTTATATCTGTTTGGGCATTTATAGTCATCCAGAGTGGGCCTGTGACGGTATCCAGATACAGGCTCAACAATGTCCAACGACAAAACTCCACAGTATATTGCGGATAGCTTCCAAGCCAAATCAAGAGTACTTTGTCAATCTCGAAGTACATAGGGACTAGGAAAATGAGAATAAGGAAACTCGAAATCTTGCTGCTACGTAGGATGAGACTTTGAAGGTATTGCCAATCTTGCGAAACATAAGATTTGATAATCTGAGGATTAAAAGCCGTCTGAAAATTAGTTACGAATCCGCTTACAACATTGACAATAGAGTTGCTCACACCCATCGCAGCATTAACAGCCACATTGAAAAAATAGTTCACAAGGACAGTCACGCCTTGATTCGTCCCGACTATTGAAGCCTGTCCTAAGAGGCTCCATGAGGTAAATGAGAAAATTTGTTTCAAGAGATTCTTGTCCTGGGGTTTCTTCCATTTACAAATTGAAAAATGACGATAGCAATAGAATCTATATGCTGCCATTATCAATATAGCAACGGAGAATAGCAAGATCCCATAATTTATCATTCCGTCTCCCGGTAAAACAACAATGAAATATGCTACTCCAAGTTTGCAGATAGCCTCAATGATGGTGAAGTATGCGTAAACATCCATCCTCTCGAAAGCTACTATCGCACTACTGAAAGGAGACTGCATTATGCTAAATACAGCAGTCAGAACAGAAAATTGGTAGACGAAATTTGCTGCTGCCATTCTGTTTTCCGGTATATTTAGGACGTCATTAATGCACCATAATCCGACAGATTCAGCCAGCAACAAAACAATTCCTGCAATCAATGCATGAGCGACAACGCATGTGTTAAATACATTCTTAACTGTCTGTTCTGTCCCTCCAGCGATTTCTGCAGTAATATAGCGTTTTGTGGCAGATGAGAGACCACCATTAAGAAAAGAGAAAAAAACAATTACGCTGCCTACTACATTGTATGTACCATAATCGTCAACTCCTAGAGCATTGAAAACAATTCTGGCAGTAAAAAGAGATACCACCAGCATCACGAACATTCGTACATACATGTACAAAGTGTTCTTCACAATCCTCTTATTTCTTGTAGTATTACTTTCCACACCTAATCGGCAAGCCTCGTATTATTCTCAAAAACACCACACCTAACGAAGAGATTAATTGAACATAATTAAATTCCAAGAGTATCCCAAGAGAAAGGCATATAATCTTATTTCGCTATTTTTTCAATCTTCTTTATCGGCTAATTCAAAAACATTTGCAAACATAGTATTAACTTCCAATCAACTCTGTTTCTTCCTCTTTAGTACCCAGAAAAGACCTTTGGATCTCAGGAATTGCAATCTCCCCTACCTGAATCATATTCAGAATGTTAGAAACCAGATACTGGTTTACGGAGTAGTTAGCGTTAGTCATAAGTCATAGTAATGGTTTGGAATACAATATATATAGGCTTTACCAAGATTCCTCCTCAAGAAATAACAATGATGGTGTTCTCGTTGCGACATGGAACTTCCTCCACAATCAAAACCGCCAGATGGTTTTAGAATGTAACAAAATCTCCTAGTCCTGCATTGGCGCACATAAAGTTAATAGCCAAGCAGTTAGCATAAACAGAGCCAAAGAATGGGGCATTGCCCAAGCCTGAATACATCATATATATAAATTTAGGGCGACATAGCACCTTGCCACAGCACCTCGCCACCCTAACAACTTCTTCCAAAGTTAGTAAATATTTTATGGAATTTGTTGAATTAGACTACAATGTTGGGATTGGTTTCAACCCGCTTGTGGCCATGAGCAGGTACTAAATGTATTTAGCATCAAAAAAGGGTGACTGAAGACCTTTCGCAGGTGTTCCGTGACAAGTGAGCTCAAAACAGCTAATCACGCTCATAGGAAATCAGATTCGAAGAACGAAGGTAGTCCAGGACAACCGAGAGATGTAAGCATCCGATGAAATGCATATTGTAGCCTGGCGAGAGCCGGGCTACCTTTGCAAATAAAATCGAAGCATATGATGACACGAGAAGAGATAGCCGCAATCGATCGGGAATGCGAGGAGCAGCACGTCATCATTGGAGACCGGACCGTTCACCTTTCTGGCTACGTCAGCGAGAAGAAGTATCCGGAAGGCTTGCGCATGGTAGAGTTCTATGATGCTGAGAAAGAAGAGGTTATCGCCTTCGTAACCAACAACTTTGAACTTGGGCCGCTTGTCATTGCCAACATCTACCGCAACCGGTGGCAGATCGAGACGTTCTTCAAATGGATCAAGGGAAACCTGACGGTCAAAGCCCTCTGGGGCTACTCCGAAAATGCTGTCAAGATCCATCTTTGGGTCGCAATCAGTTCGTACTTGTTGATCGCCTGGGTGAAAGCCGCTCTCAAAAGCCCGCTGACCATCACGGAAGTCTCAAAGGTCGTTGAGGCCTCACTCCTTGCCAAGAGGGATCTTCGAGAACTACTGGACGTTCCAGACCCGCTCACTCAAAATCAGAATGTCAATGAACTTGAATTAAACTTATAAACCAAAATTTATCGCATCAGTAGTAATCATCAAAAGCAAATTCTCCTTGCAAGTTAATGCTACGAATATCTATGTCCACCCCAACCAAAGCTCTCCTAATCTCTTCATCTGCTATAGATTTGGGTACTGCCAATGCCAGAAATTGCCTAGCCCTCGAACAAGCTACATATATCATTCGCTGTCTCTCAGTCATGACTTTAACAGTATTACTTGGAAAATCTTTCAGTGAAACACTTTGTCCCCTGCTATCAGACGACAAGAACAGAAGCACCGCATCTAAGGTCGCTCCCTTTACTGCATGTATAGTATCTATTCTCCTGTGATAGTCACTCTCTTTATCGTTTGATTGATGATATTGTTCCATAGGAACATCTGCCATTTCTTTCATTTTATATCCTTTTTGCTTTTGATGTGGAACAAAAATAGGCATCTCTTTAAGTTCCCAATAATCCTTCAATAACATGCATGTCTGTTCTGACCATTCTTTGAAACTCAATGAAAATGCAGGTACTCGTTTTATGAAACCAAATATCCTCGCATTCCAATCCACATTATGTTCAATTTCATGTACAAATTCACGCCTTGCATCAAAATCATTATCAGCAAAAAGTTCAGCTAATACAAGTCTTATTTTTCTGAATGCATAATCCAGATCACCCAAATCAAAAGCTAAAGTGGCATCTATTATCAAATAAGGCAGATGCTGTTCGGTTTTCCAGTACTTAAAATCAACATCCTTAACACCTGCTAGCTCCTTACATTTATTTATACCACGCGCTAATATGATTTTGCTTGAGAGTTTATTATCATCACAAACTTTATAGAAGTCTTGAATAATATCTTTAATATTTCCATCATCATACTTATACACGATAATTGGAATTCCTTTGTCCTCCACACCATACGAAGTAATAGTAGGTATATCACTTGATTTCAGTTTACTATACAAATCTATTATACGTTGGTTAGAACGTCGACATTCAGACAGCGCTAAAACATTCCACTCTTCTTCTTTCATCATTTTTTGCAGTAGCTCTGGCCTGGCGTTATTGAATCCATAGATGGACTGGCAAATATCTCCCACAAACTCAAGGTTTTGTAAACCAGCTCTACTTAACAGTTTGAAAAACTCAAAATGCTGTTCGGAATTATCCTGTGCCTCATCAACGATGATATACGGGAAACGCATCACTAGTGCTTTAGCTACGTCCTGATGTCGCTCCAATATATCACATGCTATCCATAATGCATCGCTGCTTGTTATAAAGCCTTTCTTTAAACGATATGTAAAAGCTGCATTACAATAGGCAATTTCAGTTTCAGTTATAGTTTTGTGATTCCATTTAAAGGACGTCTTGTCTCTTGAAACCAATGATGGATTTTTACGATACATCAGACTTGTGTAAGATCGGAGTGCCATTACTGGGTATTGCTGCCATTTGCCGCTTATTTTAACATTGTTGTAATAAATCCGGTCTAGTATTTCTGCCTCGTTTACGACTATTGGTCTTTGTTTACACTCATCGCATAAATACCAAAATGGAAGCACTACATATTGCATGATAAAACTATCAATAGTCAACACCTCATTGGGAAAAGTTAGGCTTTCATCATGCATCTCCCTGTATTTTTGTTTTAACTCAGCACAAGCCTTATTGGTGAATGACAGGCAGGCAAACCCTGTATGCTTTCCATAATTCTCTTCACAATAACGTGACACCGTTAAAAGTTTCTTTACAATGCTCGTGGTCTTTCCACTACCTGGACACGCCGTTAGGATAGTATAACCACGTGCATCAAGGTATGCTCGTCGTTGAAGTGTTATATCATAATCCATACTCACGGTACTAAATGAGTTATTGCATCTTTAATATATGAAGGCAAAGCGAACTTCATTTCACCACCTATTTCTATCTTATCTAGCAAGAATGAATTCAGAGCTTGGGCAAATTCAGCCTTACTCGGCAGACATTTCCACATCAACAATGCAACATTTTGCTGCTCCTCTTCGTTCATATCTCTATCTCCAAGTCCTGACATGTAAGAATCCACCTTGCTTATCCCTTCGGGATTCTCTTGCATAATCAGGTCGTAAAGCCAAGACCCTTTTGTCATTTCTTTATCATTATGAACATTTGCTCTGCAAATTTGGTATTCCAGAGTTTTCTTTCCCGAACATATCTTGATACCTACCTGTCTATTGCTCATAGCTTTCATATTGTTAATGCGACCATTAACATTATCATTATCAATTCCTTTTCTAAGGAAATTTAGTTTTGCATAACTGTCCTTTACTAACTCATCTAAATTATATTCTTTATTCTTAGAGTTAGTAAATTGGTCCTCATCCGTTACAAACGCCGCTCTCATTGGCAAACGCTTTGCTTTATCAGAAGAATTAAACAGCATCAAAAACTGATAAAAAGCTGTTCCATCTGTATCGACAATCTCAATTTGATGGTCAATCAGTGACTTGTATATCAGTTTAGAAAAAGTCTCAACCAATTGACACTCCGATATTCCTTCAATAAATAAACAACCCGAAGAGAACAACAATTGTGAGCGGGTAACATCAAAATATCTGGATATCATCTTTCTATAGGATACAACTTCTTCCATCTTTAATAATCTATTGTTATTTGCGACATCCCGAACAATATTTTCTAAGTGCCGTTCTTTGAAACAATTACCCACATGATAAGCCGCTTCGCCTTTCAGCAGGATAATATTTTCCAACGGTATTCTTGATGTCAAAGTCGGTGAATGTGTTGTAATAAACGTCTGGCTATTTTCACTATCATCAGCATTCTTGAGAAAGTTATACAGATTAACCTGAAGTTGTGGGTGCAGATGAGCTTCTGGCTCTTCTATTAACAATGCATATATACTCACTTTATCTTCAAAATGACAATCTTTAATATCACTCAATACCGAAGCTATATATATTAAATTATTATGCCCAAGGCTATTTTGAGTAAGTACAAATCCTTTTTTGTCAGTAGCAGAATATGGCAAAAATGGTTTGATAATATTAACGATACTATCAATTTTGTTCTGTTCAATATGCAGCTCTACATTCTGTAGGTTTGTTAGATATATCTCCTTCAAGTTATCATTTATACCAGTTTGTGTTTCCCTTACTTCTTGTCTCTGCAAAAGATGCTCGTTTGCAGTATCCACTATTTGTCTCACTTCATCTTCTGAGCCAGCCCTGTCAATCTTTCTCTTAATTACTCTTCCTAACAAGTTGTTTCGGGGACTCATCAAATCGCGTGTACTGTCGCGTAATGCTCCGAGATAATATGGATGAAAATAATGAAACGTGTTCCAGTCAGCGCGCAGACCACTCTCTTCTTTACCAGTTATGTATGAGGAGTAAATCCTTCCATTCTCCTTTAACTCGAAACAAAGATGAACCCTAGCGACCATAGAGCCGTCGCCATTTCTGTCCAGATATTCATAAAATGCACCTTCTTGTTGCGCTGATAATCCTTCAAATAAATAGATAATATCTATCTTTGACGAGGGAGTTACCACTATAGTCCCATCATTTTTTCTTGTAACCCCAACATAAAAATCTTCTTTTGTTATCTCAATATCTCGATTCGGTTCTCCCCACGAATAAAACAACCTGATGGCATCCATCAAAGATGTCTTCAACTGCCCATTAGCCCCGATAATCACATTCAACTTCCTATCGAATTCTACCGATAGGTCCTTGATCCCCCTAAAGTTCTTTATATCAATCTTACTTAGATACATATCTATATGTATATTAAATTGTTTGATTATTTAATAATTTTATCACTTTATATATCTCCGAGTACGCCTTCAAATCCTCTGGTGATTCCTTACAGAGTTGGCACAGCTTTTCGGAATTTGAGATCGCCCGTTCTAAATCTCCATTCTCTGTCAGGTATTTATAGAGGTTGGTGCGTATGAAATATCGTTTTGTCTTTTCATACCCCGGCATATATTTCTGCAATTCGGGAAGCATTTGGTCGTAACTTTCATATCGCCGACAAACCACATTAGGCAAGAAGTGAAGCAAAAACCAAAATTCCGTGCAAGGATTCGTTTCTACGAACATAACCTTTCCGGCATATTTCTTTGCAGCATATTTCTTCTTTGCTCGCTGATACAATTGCATTTCATATGGAAATTGAAACAGCCTATCCATATCAAACATGCAGACGATATAATCATATTGCTTGTTCAAATAAGATTCTACCAGTTTCAGTATATGATTGATGTCGCTGTGCTGCGGAAAATCCGGAGCGACCTTAAAAGGATAATGGCACGCAATCCTCAGAGAATCGAAATAGAACCATTCTGTTTCTCCCTCGCCTATGATGGCAATACTTTTTGTTACTGTCCGCCCCATATCGTTAGTCATTCAGGTTGATATACTGGCTGCCCAAGAACGGCAACTTTACCAACTTTCCCTGCTTGTAGGCATTATATGGGGAAAGATTTTTATGGAGTCCAAGAGAAGAAAGACGCACAATTTTAGTTTCGCCAAGTTCATCTTTATCTGTGAACCATATCGTATCACGGCGAATGAAATCCTCATTGAGAAGATTGATGTCGTGCGTTGTCAGGAGCATTTGGGATGTTCCGTTACTGTTCGCTAAAAATACTTTTATGAAATAAGCCAGCAGTTCATAATGAATACTTGTCTCCACTTCATCAATGGGTACAAACCGATTGGTCTTTAACAGGAAATTCAATATCACCGCCATTCCTAAGAACCTAATGGTGCCATTGGACTCGTATCCTTCCGATAAATCATATACCTTATCGCCTACCTTGTGCTTGAAGGTCAGTTCCGTATTTGTAATTTTTCCCTTTCTTAGCATTTCTGCCTTTGCATCTTTATCAATAGGGGCATTCTGAATTAATTGTTCCAATTCAGGGGTAATAAGTTCTTCCTCTTCGTGTAATACCACATCTTCTATGTTGAAATCAGACGCTTTTAGGAAGTTTAATATAAACCTCTTCAAATCTCCTGTTTCGTCTTTATCCAATCGAGATTTGACATATCCCGAAAGCAGCATACCGGGAGCCAGTACATCTTTTACGTGTTTGGCAAAATAATCGTACACATCATTCAGCTTGGTACGTTCCACGTTGCTTTTGCCAAATGCGGCAAGCACGCTGCAATTATTGATAGTGTTGCCGGAAATCACATCTTGGCTTTTTTTCGTCATTTTCAGATTTACACCAAAATCGATGGTCGCGGAATCTGTCGCGGCATCATAACTTCGGTTGTAAAGTTTAGTAGGGCGAATGGAATCATAAACAATCAATGTCTCGGAATAAATATGCTTTGCATCCAATTCAAAACTGAGTATATACTTCGACTGGTTGATATAGAACACCATTGACATCTTTGTCTTCTCGTTCCTTGAGGTGTCATCCAACATGAAAGGGACAACCCCGGTTTTCTCGGTCCGGTCTTTAGGCATTCTCAAAACCAGCATCTTGAAAAATTCAATGGCATTTAATATATTCGTTTTACCGGAAGCGTTGGCACCATAGATGATGCCAAGTTTCAGCAATCTTACCCCTTCTTTAACTTCATACGAATATTCATCAGACATAAAAGTATCTGCCGATGGTTCAAAACTGATTTTCTGAACCGATTTAATTGAGAAAAAATTCTCAATGGTAAACTCTGCTATCATAATCGTTAATTTTATCTATTTTACGGCGTAAAGTTACAAACAAAATCTTATTCAACAAATTTTAAATACAATTATCGTATAAAAATTACGAAACGCAAATACAAAATCAGCAAATAGCTATTTATTAGGGATGCAAAAATGGCCATCGAGGCGTTGAAGGAGCGCGAGACGCTGAATGAACTCGCATCATAGTATGCAGCGTCACCGGTAATGATAAGTCGCTGGAAGAAAGAGTTTTTGAGGACACAGCCGCTCATGTGACTATAGGGCTAATTTTCTTCTCTCCCTCTATTTGACTTGACTTTATTGCCCGTATTATAATAACGGTCATTAAAGTCAAGTTGAGAGTGGAGGTGCTTTTTTCTTTTGGCAAGCAAAACAGTTCTTTGATATGATGAGTGTATGATGAACAATTTGCATTGTTTGTAACGAATAACATATCGTTTGTTGATAGGTGTATATGGTGCATACAAACAACATTATAGCATTTAGTTTTTGGAAGTTTTTGCTCAAAATAGATTATGTATATGGTTAATTATGCCAAGACGTGCATTATTATATGTATAATAGATCATTAAATAAATAAAAAGTATTACTTTTGCATATTATATGATAGGTTAATTATAGCAAAGTCATCAACATAGTTGCTTTGCACCTTGAATTGATGTAGTAATGGCAAAGAATACAATGGGAACCAAGCTTCCACGAAAACTGGAGCAGAAGATGCAGATTGTAGGTGAGCAGATTAAGTTGGCTCGCTTACGTCGGAATCTGAGTGTGGCTCAGGTTGCCGAACGTGCCACCTGTTCACCGCTTACTGTGTCCCGAATAGAGAAAGGGATTCCTACTGTTGCAATAGGGATCTATCTACGTGTTTTGTACGCATTGCAACTTGACGATGATATTCTATTGCTTGCCAAAGAAGACAAAATGGGAAGAGCTTTGCAAGATTTGAGTTTGAAAACAAGAGAACGTTCATCTAAGAAAGAATAAACTATGAAAAAGTTGTATGTATATGCCGATTTCGATTGGCTCAAAGAAGTGGAACTTATTGGCGAAATAGGCTATGAATTTCTTCGTGGTGCGGACAGCTATAGTTTCACGTTCAATAATGAATGGTTAAGGCAGCACGGCGATCTGTTTTTGAGTGACGACCTGAATAATTACCCAGGGCAACAATATACACAACCGGACAAGGATATATTCGGATGTTTTTCTGATGCCTTGCCAGATCGTTGGGGACGTACTTTGTTGTTGCGTCGTGAGCAATTAGCAGCAGCGGAAGAAAAGCGATCAGTACGGAGATTATCATCTTTCGATTTCTTAACTGGTATTGATGATTTCTCTCGAATGGGCGGATTCCGTTTTAAGGAAGATCCCGATGGCGGATTTATCAATGTGAGTGAATCGTTGAAAATTCCACCTCTGACAGATATTCGGGAGTTGATTGCTGCCAGTGCTGAGATTGAGAAAAGCGAAGAAAACAATATGCTTCCTGATAGGAAATGGATTGCACAACTTGTGCAACCTGGGACATCATTAGGAGGATCACGTCCTAAAGCCAATGTTGTAGATACGGATAAAACTCTTTATGTGGCTAAGTTCGCGTCGAGCAAGGATGACTATGATGTCGGACTTTGGGAGCATTTCTGCCATTTGCTTGCTACAAAAGCAGGAGTAAACGTAGCAAAAACCAAAGTGCTGGCAACTGGAGAAAAATATCATACATTGCTGTCACAACGTTTCGATAGAACAAACGATAGCAAACGTATTCATTTTGCATCCGCAATGACCTTGTTGGGATTAAGTGATGGAGATAATGCAACTACTGGACACGGCTATTTGGATATAGTCGACTTCATTATTCAGAACTGTACCGATGTAGAGCGAAACCTGCAGGAACTCTTCCGTCGTGTAGCCTTCTATATCTGCATTGGTAATAGCGATGACCATTTCCGCAATCATGGTTTCCTGTTGACTGCAAAAGGGTGGATATTGTCTCCAGCTTACGATATGAACCCTACTTTGAGTGAATTTCAAAGCCTGCTTATCTCTGCCACTTCCAATAAGGCGAGTTTAAGCATATTGCTTGATGCCTGCGAGGATTATATGCTTAATCGAAGCACTGCGGAGAAGATTATTTCAGAGGTGATTGAAGTTGTGAAAAGATGGCGCGAATTGGCAACACAATTAGGAATTTCCAAGAGAGAGATGGATATGTTTGCCGGAGTGTTGGATGCAAGGTGGAACGATTGCGTTTGATTTACAGGAATAGAATATTGTTGGCAAATTGTTGCTGTCCATGCTTTTATATGGCGGTGATGGATAAATTTTATTTATTTGAAAAAATCAGATATATTTTGGTAGACATATTTTAGTCTCGAAAAAGAGTTCATTAATGTTTCTAATTTCATATTTATAACGGATGAAATTACGACTCATGAGCATGGTGAAGAAATTACTAAACCATGTAATTCCCAAATGAGTAAAATCCAGAGGAACATTATGGCGTACATAGCATTCAAAGTCATACCAATCACGGCCTTTAACTCTATTCTTCCACACACGATAGATCAGTGCGTGCATCTTACCGGCAAACAGATCGGGAAGTGTAAAACAACGAGTCATAAATGAGTATGGCTGAAGCAATAGTTTCTGTTCTGTCTTGAAGTTCAATGGTGGACAAGTACCCACTTCAATCTTTATCTTTATTGATTTCTCTGTCTGGAAAGTCACATCATACACATCGGTATTATCTTTAAGAAATGCCGATTCGACGTTTCCGAAATTCTTCTTGTCTTTTTTCTTTATTTAAGTTTCGCAAGTAGCTAAAAAAAGGATACGACTTTGCAAAAGGGCATCCTCGGCAGATGTCCGCCTGTCTTGTTGTTTGATTGCGGATGACCGCATCGAATTCATGAATCCAGGCGTTTCCCCATCGGGACAATGCCCATCGAGTTCCACCCGCCGTCCGAAGGGCATTCGACGCACGACGGTTTGGCTGCATAAGTCACTTGCGAAACCAACCGAAGTTTGCGAGGCAATCCATCGCCAAATAACCAAATAAAATCTCACCAAATAACCAAACAAATTTTCGCCAAATAACCAAATTGTCTTGCTTGTTTCATTTCCAATTCATATCTTTGCCCGGTAGATAGAAACTTTATATGGAATACAAAAAACGAATCGCAGACAGCATACTCCGTGACAAATTGGACGCAATGGGCGCGATCCTTATTGAAGGCCCAAAAGCTTGCGGCAAGACTACGACGGCAGAACAAATAGCAGGCAGCGTGCTATATATGGATGATCCAGATAAAATGGACACCTATATGCAGTTGGTTGATACCAATATTAAACTCCTTTTGGCCGGGGGAACACCGAGACTGATTGATGAATGGCAGATAGCGCCCAAGTTTTGGGATGCCATTCGTCACGAGGTGGACCGTCGGGACGAAGACGGACAATTCATTTTGACAGGATCCGCTGTCCCGGCCGATAGTGAAAAGATCTTTCACTCAGGAGCTGCAAGATATGGCTTTCTAACAATGCGCACGATGTCCCTTTGGGAATCGGGAGAATCTTCCGGAAGCGTCTCGCTTGGTCAACTTTTCCGTGAGGCCAATACCCTTGATGGAAGATCTTCTCTCTCTATTGAGGATCTCGCCTATTTGACTTGCCGCGGAGGATGGCCAAGCGCAACAAAGAAGAAAACACGCAAAGCGGCTTTGACCATTGCTACCGAATACTATGAAGCCATCACGAGAACTGACATTTCCCGTGCAGACGGAGTCTCCCGTGACGAAGAGAGGGCAAAACGCATCATGCGCTCCTATGCTCGGCAACAGGGTTCCCAGGCTTCCATTCCAACCATCCTGGCCGATATTTCCTCAAACGAACAGAGTGGTATCAGTGATGAGACCATCGCATCTTATGTTAAAGCTTTGAAGAAGATATTCGTCATCGAAGACATGAAAGCCTGGAATCCCAATCTTCGGAGCAAAACGGCAATTCGAACATCGGACACTCGATATTACACGGATTCATCCATTGCTGTGGCAGCTCTGGGTGTCGGTCCAGAGGATTTATTAAATGATCCGAATACTTTTGGACTCTTATTCGAGACGATGGCCATTAGAGATTTGCGTGTATATGCAGATTCCTTGGGTGGAGATGTTTATCATTTCCGAGATAAGGAAGGATTGGAATGTGATGCGGTCGTTCATTTAAGAAACGGATCCTACGGATTAGTAGAGATTAAGTTGGGAGGCGAGACACTGATAAAAGAAGGCGTAGCTACCCTTACCGAGTTGGCGGGAAAGATTGACACAGAAAAAATGAAGGCGCCATCCTTCCTGATGGTTTTAACCGGCATCGGAGAGTATCCATATCGCCGAGCCGAAGATGGGGTGCTTGTCATTCCGATAGGCTGCCTAAAGGACTAATCTCGTCTTTTAGGCTCCTTGTTCTACAGCTTGCGTTTTAGCTTGTAAAAAAGTGATATACAGATTAGAGGATGGATATCCACTGTCGTACTCCATCTTCAACGGTCGTCAATATGAAGGTCGCACGACATTTGGCTGCATAAGTCACTTGCGAAACTTAAATTATGAAGCCTTATTGATGAAGAATCGCTTCCAGCTGGCTGAGTGTTTTCGTCTTAAGTACCTTGGCGTCATATTGCTTCATGATGAAATGGAGGCGGTGACAGTCGGACCCTGCCATGGAGTAGTAGCCTCTGTCCAGCAGGTGCTGGGCTTTCGCATGAGCCGCTTCCCCATAGCCGCCAATGATGGAGGGAATGTTCAGCTGGAACAGCACTCCCCTATCATGCAGGCTTTCGTAATCATCGTCATTCATGTAAATATAACGTTCCGGATGCGCCAGGATTGGCCTGAAGCCTGCCTTCATGGTGGCTTCTAGTACGGAGTCGAAATCCAAGGGCGGCGCAAAGGTGGAAGTCTCCACTAGGATCTTGCCCTCCCCGTGCAAAAGAAGATCCCTGTCCGCCAACCTCTCTCGATAGACGTTGTCCAGCATGTTCTCGGCAGAAAGATGAAGCTCCACCGAACCTGAATACAATTCTTTAAGCTCGGAATAACGTTCTTTCAATGAATATGTTTCATTGGGAACATCCTCCATGATGTGAGGGGTCAGCCACAAGACGGAGACTCCGCACTTTTCCATGAACGCTATAGTAGCCAGAGATTCTTCGCTCGTCCGTATGCCATCATCAACTCCGAATAGGATGTGGGAATGCATGTCGTGCGAACCCTTGAGGATTCCACTTTCCAGAAGCGATTTCTGCCTATTGAAGAACTTGAACATCAGGCTTTGCCGTCCTCCCTGGCCCCAGGTTTTCCCGATCCCTCATTGCCATAACCGTAGCTGTAGTTGCCATAGCCATAATGACCATAACCATAGTGTCCGTAAGAATGATAAACCGTGCTGTAATCGACGCCGTTCAGAATGATAGCCATTTCATTGAATCTCTTCCTACTGTACATGTCATTCAGCATGCAAACGTCCCGCTTGTCAAACAGCCCGGCGCGAATCACGAAAATCGTGAAATCAGTCTCTGGGGAAAGAATTGAGGCATCGGCCACTATGTCGATCGGAGGGCAGTCCATTATGATGTAGTCAAACTCTTTCTTCAGTTCCGCGAGCATGCCTTTGAATTTATCGCCGAGCAGCAATTCAGATGGGTTTGGAGGAAGGATTCCAACAGGCAGGAAATACAAGTTATCCGCCAGGCTGCGAACGGATTCGGCGAAGCTGCCCTTACGCCCGTTCAGGTAACTAACGTAGCCGTTCTCGTTGGACCTTAGCGATTTTCCTAGCGTGGCTTTCCGCAGGTCAGCATCCATCAGCAAGACTTTCTTCCCTTTCAGAGCCATCACCGCTGCGGTATTCAGCGAGATGAATGACTTGCCCGCATTAGGGTTGTAGGAAGTCACCATTATTAATGACTTCCGTGCGCCCAGCATCATGTCCACATTGGTTCTCAGTACCCTGAACGCCTCGTTGAGCGAGTCCCTGGATCCCTGCTTCACCAATATGTGCGCAGGAGCATGGACGTTCTTGCGTGACCTCATTTTCTTAAGCAATGAATTAGGCTGGCCTACCAAAGGAATCGATGCTAAGAACGGGGCTTGGAGCGAAGACAAATCGCTCTGGGAATGAACTTTCGTGCTCAGAAGGTTGATTGCCAGCAGAACTCCGAGAGGAATCAAGAAGCCAGCTAATAGGGCAACAAGAAGAAGGTTCATGTTCTTAGGGAAAACCGGCGAGGCGGAGCCGTTAGGGGTCATGATGATTCTTGTATTGCCAACATTCACGAGGCTTGCGATCTCGTTCTCCTCTCGTTTCTGAAGGAGATAGACGTACAACTCTTCCTTGACCTTCTGCTGTCTTTCGATGGACAGAAGCTGAAGCTCTTGTCCGGAAGTGTTCGCAATCCTCGACATGATGAGGCTTTCCTGAGAGTTCAGCTTGTCGACCTGCATTTGAAGAGTCGCAATCAGATTGTCTACCGAGTGATTGATCGCGGCTTTCATGGCGTCAAGGGATTGGTTAATGTCAGAGACCACAGGGTTCTTGACGCTGCTGCTGCCAAGCAGCCTGTCTCTTTTGAGCAAGAGGTCGTTATATTCCTTTATCTGGCTATTTATGCTCTCGTTAGTCAGCCCGGAGTTAGCTGGGATCAGAGAGCGGGAATTAGCTGGAGAGGTAAGATATTCCTTTATGTACCGTGCTATTGACAGCTGGTTGTTCACTTCGAAGGACTTATCCTGGTAGCTTGAAGAGGCAGTCAGATAAGATTGCGACACTGCGCTGATGTCGGTGATCTTGTGTTCTTCCTTATAGTTCTTCAGTTCGGTCTCAACGCCTCCGAGTTCCTTCTCGATGACGACGAGCCTGTCATTTATGAACTGGGTGGTGTTCCTGGCGGAACGGTTCTGATTGTCTATGCAGGCTTCGTTGTACGCGTCTATCAATGAGGAAATCACGGCAGATGCCCTGGCAGGGAAGTTGTCTTTCATGGATATATTCACGACTGAAGACTTAGCGTCAGATAGTGAAACATTCAGATTCTTTCCCAGGATGGAAGCTTCGTGAGCGGATGTGGTCCAAGTAACAGTGACATCACCACTCTTCCAGCCCTCGTAATTGACGGTCGGGACCACCATAATATTGGCAACCGGCGTTGACAAAGTGTCACCGAAATGGCCTTCTGCCCTTGTGAAGCCCGGGACCTTTGCAATTTTCCCTCCGCTCGTCACGCACAGGTCCGTAATCACGTACATGCTGTCCCTAGCCTCAGTGATCTTGAACGTCACGTATGAATGCTTGTCCGGGTTGGACAGCGACACAGCGAACGGCGACTGGTTGTAAAGTTCCCTAATCCTTAAAGGCTGGTGGCTGTAATATCTGGTCTGAAGCCCCAGTCTCTCCACCACTACCTGCATCAGGTCAGGAGATGAAATATATTCAATCTCATTATTGACATTGATTCCTCCGCCACTCTTCACGCCTGAAAACGCTTCGCTAAGATTGGACAAATCGCGCATGGCGCTGTTCGAGGCACTTTCGTCTATGATGATCTTGGCGTTCTGCTGATAGACGCTGGCGGTCTTGTATTTATAGAATGCGGCGAGCATGAGGCAGACAATGATGCATATTGCGAACCAAGCCTTATTCTCTATTATCAATGCCCATATGTCGGACAGCTGCAAAGAGCCGTCGTTGCCGGGATTCCTGTCAGATTCAGAAATATATTGCTGTTGATTAGTGCTTTCCCCTGCCATTTTTCGCTATTTTGTGTATCTGGTCGAAATGATGATGAGGTTGGCGACCGAAGTCAGGAACGAGCCTATCGACGTCCAGAAGCCTACCGACCTGACGTTGTTCTCGTTAAGGGTGGACTGGCGAGCGCGAACCTTGTTCGGCTCGACGTAAACCACGTCGTTTTGCTGAAGATAATACGCCGGCGAATCGAACAAGTTCTTCGAGCGGAGATCTATCTTGTACGACTCTCGCTTGCCGTTCTGCTCCCTGATGACGGTTATGTTGTCTCGCTTGCCGTAAATGGTCAGGTCCTTGGCGAGGCTCAGCGCCTGCAGGATAGTGATCTTGTCGCCCGATACCGAGTAAGAGCCAGGGCTGTTCACCTCCCCGAGGACGGAAATCATGAAGTTCATGAATTCGACCGTCACAACGGCTCCTTTCAGCAGTTCCCTGTCCTCCAGTTCTCCCTTGATTAGGCGTGACAGCTCCCAACGATTCAACCCGGCGACGTGGATAGTCCCCAAAATCGGGAAATCGATGTCTCCGTCGTTGTCTACGACATAGCCCAGAAGTCTCTGATTGCCATAGCTCGTAGCAGTGATCTCCGAACCCGCCTGATAAGATGCTACCGGGAGATTGAACGAGGCCGCCAGCTCGGGGTCTTTTGACGAGACCACGATTGAGAGCTGATCCTTCGGCTGAATCACGACGCCTGTGTTCGCAGTCATCTTCCAGGTTGAATCAGATGTCACATCCTGCAAATAATTTATGTTCCTATATGTCTTCGACGAGCAGGATGCCAGGATTAACGCCCCTGATAATAAAATAAATAGTCTGGCTAGCTTTTTCCGCATAATTTGCTAGTGCTTTACACTTTGAAATTTTGCAAATATATGATCTTTGACATCAAAAAACAAGGATTTGACATAGTTATCCAAAGATGCAAGTATTTTTTATGCAGAAGATTTGAATATAAACGGAAAAAGGCTATATTTGCACGCTGAAATTTGCAGCAAGAATCTGTTTAATTAAATTTTAAAAAAATGAAAAAAGGACTTCATCCCGAAACCTACCGCCTTGTAGCTTTCAAGGATATGTCGAACGACACGGTATTCATCACTCGTTCCTGCGCCCAGACAAAAGATACGCTGGAAGTGGACGGGGTTGAGTATCCGGTTGTGAAGGTCGAGATTTCTAACACTTCTCACCCATTCTACACAGGCAAAGTCAAGCTCGTTGACACAGCTGGTCGCGTTGATAAATTCTATCAGAGATACAAGGACCGCAAGAAAGCGTAAGGTTCAAAAATTTGTAGGGAAAGGATTTTTGCCTATATTTGCAATCCTTTCCGACTACGGTGGGTTCGTATAACGGTTAGTACTCGAGATTCTCAATCTCGCAATAGGAGTTCGATTCTCCTACCCACTACTACGGCGACCGGAAACGGCGCCAAATGAATAGGGACAATGACACAAATGCCATTGTCCCTATTTTTTTCAGAGAATCTATTCCGAACCAAATCCTTAACAATTCATCCAACGTTTTATTGACCAAGTCCCAACCCTCGTTAATATTCAAGTTTGCATATTCATAAATCTTAAGTAACTTTAGACAAAAGTTAGTTTTAGCAATGAAAAAGTTCATTCTGGCGGCCATGGCGCTGCTTTTCTTTATTCCTTCTTTCGCAAAAGATGCCGCAAAGGCCACGACTGTGCCTGCATCCGATAGCAGAATAACGTACATAGGCAGAACCCTCGTAGAAGACAACAGCGTTTCTTTCGACTGGACAGGAACATATTTCCGAGTGAAAATTAAAGGTAACATGCTTTCGATGAAGGTTTCCGACACGAAAAAGAATTATTACAATGTCTGGGTGGATGCTCCTATGAGCGAGAAGCCAAGCGAGGTGATAACAGTCACGGGGAAGGACACTACTATAGTAATATGTAGCCTGCCGAAAGGGAAGAAAGCTACCACGCATGTTATCACAGTGCAGAAAAGGACAGAAGGAGAGCAAGGAAAGACTACTATCTCGGAGTTCACCTGCGATGGGGAATTTTTGCAGGCCGAGAAGTCGAAGGATCGGATTATCGAATATGTCGGCGACTCATATACCTGCGGATATGGCACAGAAGCATCCAACAAGGAGAGATTTTCCCCACAGACCGAAAACCAGAACCTGACGTACGCATGCAAAGTAGCGAGGTACTTCGGGGCAGACCAGGTCATAATAGCTCATTCAGGAATGGGAATAGTCAGAAATTACAACGGAAACCTCACGGGGGACGACATGGGCAGGCGATACCTCCAGACTTTCGACACAGATAAGTCTCTGAAATGGAACGCCGGCGAATCAGCAATCAAACCTGACATCACTGTCATCTACCTTTGCACGAATGACTTTTCTTCAGGCATGCAGCCTAGCCTGAGGCGTTTCAAGCAAAACTATATTACTCTGCTTAAAGAGATAAAGAACAACTACGGAGAGGATTACCCTATCCTGATGATGGTGCCGAAGCACGATAAAATGATGTATGAATATATTTACTCGGTGCTGAACGACTGCGGAATGAAGAATATTCATATATTGCAGTTAGGCCCGGATATCCATGACAACGATGACGACATGGGTGCTGACGGGCATCCGAATGGTCTTGGTCACACTAAAATAGCATATTCATTAATCCCATATATTTCCACTATCACGGGATGGGGAATTTCTGAAAACAAGATAAAATGATCATATCATGAAGACATCAGCGAAAGTCATTTCTGGCATAATCCTATTCTTGGTAACAGCATTTGCCATATTCTTTTACATCCGCTTCTATTTCGTTTTCGGCGACGGTGTGAAGGCTGGCGAGCTGAATCAGTTCACTTACAAAGGCTATGTTTTCAAGACTTATGAAGGCAAGCTGATTCAGGCAGGCTTCAGAGGAGCTCAGAAAGGCACAGTGGGTACGTCGGTGGAATCATACATATTCGATTTCTCGGTAACCGATAAAGTAGTGGCTGAAGACCTGATGCAGTGCTCTGGGAAAATAGTGGAGCTTCATTACAAGGAATACCTTGGAACACTGCCTTGGAGGGGCATGCAGAAGCACATAGTTGATAAAGTAATTTCTGTTTCAGAACCAACTCAGTAATATGAAAGCTAAATACTCTCTTGTAGCACTCTTGTTCGCGTCTCAATTATTGTTTGCCCAGACGGGCATCGTCGCTAGGCATCCTGCGAATCCGCAGGGTAAGGATTTCACGATGGAAGACGTTACAATAAGCCGTAATGTTTATCCTTTAAACAATTTTGCAAGATGGGATGATGACAATTCCATTCGGGTGTTTTCTGACGGGGCATGGAAAAAAATGGACCCTGCCACAGGAGTTACCAGTGAATTTGAAGCAGAGGCGCTTCCCGATGGCTTTCTAAAAGAGGCATGCAATATCACAAAGAATCCTCAGAAGAATACCTTCGCCTACACTGTCGGCAAGAGTCTGTTCATTTATAGCGGGGGGCAGGTACCTGTAGCGGAAAGCGAGAACGAAGATATCACTTACGGCCAGTCGGTAAGCCGCAACGAGTTTGGCATCAATGGTGGGATTTTTTGGTCCCCAAGTGGGTCAAAGCTAGCTTTTTACCGGAAAGACGAGAGCAGGGTGACAAATTTCCCTCTCCTGGACATCAAGACAAGGACCGGAGAACTGAAGAACATAAAATACCCAATGAATGGGATGGAGAGCGAGGGAATAAGCTTAGGAATATATGACACCAAGTCACAGAACACGGTTTACTGCAGTGTCACTGACTTTGGATACGACAGATACCTAACGAACATCAGCTGGTCTCCAGATGACAAGTACATATTCATTCAGGTTCTGGATCGCACCCAGAGCCACTGCAAGCTCAATATGTACAGGGCATCCGATGGCTCGTTCGTCCGCACGATCCTCACCGAGGACAACGACCGTTACACCGAGCCGCTGGATCCAATCTGGTTCGTCAAGGGAGCATATTCATTCATTTATAGGACCGACAACCGCGATGGTTACCGCAATCTCTATCTCTGCGACACTCTTGGGAACGTGCGCAGGCTGACTTCCGTGGATGCAGACGTGAAATATGCAGGGAACAACGGTAAGTCTGTATGGTACACTTCTGCCGAAGTCTCCCCTGTCGAGCAGCACCTGTTCAGGGTTGAATTGAGGCTTGGGAAAGGTGCTAAGGCCGTAAGCGGCGCTAAGATTTCGAAGCCGGTACGCCTTACCACCCAAGAAGGCTGGCATTCCATTTCCTTCAATAATGAATATTCTGAATATATTGACTCTTATTCCAGCTTCAACGTACCAAGAGTGGTGAATCTCTGCAAGGCGGATGGGAAACTGGTCAGGAACATTCTAACTGCCGAAGATCCACTAAAGGATTACCGCACAGGCGAAGCAATGCTTGGAACAGTGAAGAGCGCCGATGGGAAGTACGACAACTGGTACAGGCTGTTCCTGCCCGCAGACTTCGATGCTTCGAAGAAATACCCTGTGGTACTTTACGTTTACGGAGGTCCTCATTCCCAGATGGTTACAGGTGCATGGCTGGGAAATGTGCGCATGTGGGAGATGCTTATGGCTCAGAAAGGCTACATCGTCTATGTTCAGGATAACCGAGGCACAGAAAACCGTGGCTCAGAATTCGAAAAGGCCACTCACGACCAATTAGGCCAGTGCGAAATGGCTGACCAAATGGTCGGAATCAATATGCTCAAAAGCCTCCCGTTCGTGGATTCCACCAGGATAGGCGTTCATGGTTGGAGCTACGGAGGCTACATGACCATATCACTGATGACGAATTTCCCGCAGACATTCAAGGTTGGAGTAGCCGGAGGACCTGTCATAGACTGGAAATGGTACGAGGTCATGTACGGCGAGCGCTACATGGACACCGAAGCCCTGAACCCTAAAGGATTCAAGAAAGTCAGCCTGATCAATAAGGCTGCGGATCTGAAAGGCAAACTGCTCATCTGCCAGGGGGCAATCGACAACACCGTGGTATGGGAGCACAGCCTGAGCTTCGTCCAGGAGTGCATCGAGGAGAACGTGCAGTTGGACTATTTTCCTTACCCCTGCTCGGAACATAACGTAGCAGGGAGATGGAGGGTTCATCTGATGGATAAGGTAACTGAATATTTCGACGAGCATCTTTAGACAATCTAAACGAATCAAGGTGGCCTTGCAGACCACCTTGATTTTATTATGTAGGATTCATCATTCGCTTATAGGCTCATATCTCGGCGCAAGGGATTTCATGACACCCCAGCCAACCAAGTAAGCTACGGCGCAAACGCAGAATATTATGAAATACCCTGCTGGCTTACCCGTGAAACCCATAAACTGCATGTTCGTTTCTCCAGCGTAAACGAAAAGCCTTCCGGCGACCTGCTGAAAGACGAAAGAGCTTATACCAGCGGCCATTCCGCATATCCCTGTAATCGTCGCAGATGCCCTCTTCGGGAACATGTCTGTTCCAACAGTGTAAAGGTTCGCAGACCAAGACTGATGGGCAGCGCAGCCAAGCCCGATGCAGAGGACAGGAAGCCAAGGGGAAATTTTGCCTAGCGGCTGAGCCAGAAGCACTACGAGAGGAATGACAGCGAATATCAGCATCGCACGTGTGCGGCTGGCGTATGGATCTTTCCCCGTCTTATTCATGATGATGGTCGGGAGTTTGCCGCCAAAAATAGACAGCATCGTGATGAGGTACAATGTAAAAATCAGCGCCATTCCCAATGGGTCAGATGTTTTGATACCGAACTGAGTATTCAGATAAGAAGGGGTCCAGAATAAGAAGAACCACCAAACTCCATCCGTCAGGAACCTGGCAAGGACAAATGCCCATGTCTGCCTATGCTTGAAGCACTCCATGATGGACATTTTCCTAACAGAGCCTTCAGCGCTCGCCTTCACGAATTTAGCATCTGCCTCTTTATCCTGTTCGATATAAGCGAGTTCTTCCGCATTTACATGCTTGTTTTCCGAAGGTTTCTTATAGATGAATATCCAGAATCCCATCCAGATGAAGCCAAGTGCTCCTATGATAAGGAAAGCCATTTCCCAGCCGAAATGCGCAGCCAAGATGGGAACCGTTAGAGGAGCGATAAGGGCTCCGATGGATGAACCAGAATTGAATATGGACGTTGCGAAAGCCCTGTCTTTCTTAGGGAAATATTCCGCAGTAGCCTTAATTGCCGATGGAAAGTTACCTCCTTCACCTAGCGCCAAGACACATCGCGCGACTATGAACATCCACACGCTGAATGTGGAAATCATGACCACCATGTCCCCAGTCGCCTGTATAAGTTCGAGCCTAGAAGAAACCCCGACGTAAGATTCAGTGAGAACGCCGCACAGTGCATGAATGCAAGCGCCCAGAGACCATACTCCTATAGAAACCGCATAGCCTTTTTTCGTGCCTAGCTTATCGACGATTCCACCCGCAAAGAGCTGTGCAAAAGCATACACGATGGCAAAAATCCCAGTGATGTTACCATAATCCACCTCGTTCCAATGAAATTCCGGCTTGATGAACTCATCCCATGTCAGAGATAGCACTTGCCTGTCCAGATAATTGACAGTAGTCGCTAGGAACAGCATTGCACATATCACCCAGCGGAAATTGGTCATTTTCTTATTTTCCATGGATTAGAATTTGAAATATTCTTTGGCATTGCCATAACAGATGTCGGAAACAATTTTTCCAATCGCCTCCATCTCACTTTCAGGCAGTCTTCCCGTCTGAACCTGATCACCAACGTAACTGCAGAGAATCCTGCGAAAATATTCATGCCTTGGATAGCTGATGAAGCTCCTTGAATCAGTGAGCATGCCTACGAAACGGCTTAAGAGCCCCAAGTTAGCCAAGGTCTCAATCTGCGTTCTCATGCCTGGCTCATTGTCGAGGAACCACCACGCTGCGCCAAACTGCATCTTTCCAGGACAGCTGCCATCGTTGAAGTTATATGCCATAGTTGTCATTACTTCATTATCTTTAGGGTTTAGGCAGTAAAGAATGGTTTTCGCAAGTTTTCCGGAAGATGCAAGTTTATCTAGGAAACGATTCCCGCTTTCGGCGATTTCACGGTCATGTACGGAATCATATCCAGTATCTGGCCCGAGACTCAGGAACATCTTGGTGTTATTATTACGAATGGCTCCTACGTGGAACTGCTGCGTCCAGCCAGACTCTGCGTCCATTACCCCAAGATCATAGAGGAGAGCGCTACGGAACTTCCTGATTTCTACTTCATTCGGATACATACCGACAAGCACTTTCTTTAAAATGGTATCAGCATTTTCAGGCGTGCAGTCATCGGCGTAGAATTCTGTGAGTCCGTGATCTGATAAACGGCAGCCCATAGAAGCAAAGAAATCGTGGCGTTTCTTCAACGCATCCAAGAGCGTCGAATATGAATGGATATCTATGTCTGCGGCCTCTCCGAGCTTTCTCAGATATTCGTTGAAAGCATCAGGATTATCAATCCCCATAGCCTTGTCTGGCCTCCAGGCAGGAAGCACCTTTACGCCGAAAGGATGCTCGGAGATATATCTGTGCCATTCAAGAGTATCTGCAGGGTCATCTGTCGTGCAGACCACCTCGACATTGAATTTTTTGATAAGATTCTGGCCAGAATATTCAGGAGACTGTAATTTTTCGTTGCACTCGTCAAAAATTTCTTTCGCAGTTTCAGGCTTAAAAATTTTATATATTCCAAAAACCCTGGCAAGCTCTAGATGAGTCCATACATAAAGAGGGTTTCCCATCAACGCAGGAACAGTTTCGGCCCATTTTTCGAATTTTTCAAAAGAGGAACGGTCTCCGGTGACGTAATCCTCACTCACTCCGTTAGCCCTCATAGCCCTCCATTTATAATGGTCGACGCCCAGCCACAACTCCGTGATGTCCTTGAACTTATAGTCCTGGGCAATCATCCTAGGCACCAGATGGCAGTGATAATCGATGATTGGCTGTCTTTCAGCAAAATCATGGTAAAGCCGTTTCGCGAAATCATTTGAAAGCAAAAAATCCTGATTGATGAATGACATGGTCTTCTGTGGTATTAGATATTCAAAGATAATAATATTTTGAAGACCATGTCAAATTTATGTAATTCAGTTTATTTAATATATTCCTGCACTTCCGCGGGGATAGTGAACTTCTTCTTTTCTATCGTAATAGTGGCAGTGCTGTCGCCCATATGATAGCTGAATTTTCCTCGTGCAGAATCGAACAAAGGAAACAGGAACCCTCCCCTTATCGTTCGTGCGTACAAATTGTAGTAATTAACCGTGAATTTATCATAGGCATTCTTTATCTCGAATTGTACGCTGTCTTTTGTCTCATTGAAATTCTTTAACCCATAGTCGGTACTGTTACTTATCAGTATTTCATTTAGATAGCCAATAACGCCTATCCGTCCAGTGACTTCATAATTTATCTTCAGTCTCTCGGTGAAGTCGGCAAGATTCTCGTACCGACGGAAAGCATACAGCTTTCCTAGATCGCTCCTAGTGCGCTCCGACTCTGGCACATCGTAGACCTCGGAGGAATAGATGTGACCGAAAGTCTTAGTGTCGAACATCAAGAACAAATTCGTTTCGCCAATCTTGACAACGTACCGAGACCGCGTAGTGTCTAACTGCCCAAATTCGCAAAGTTCTGGCGCGATCACCATGTCCCTACCGTTATCGAATGAGGAGGCCCTGCATCCATAATCGGCTTGGTATTTCACCGCCAGATTCGGATTAGTAGCAGTTCCCGTATTCTTGAAGACATTCTCATGTACTTTGACGGTTGAAGGATTCTTGCCATCTCCGACAACCACGTATGCATAAGTAGGGAATGCCGGATAACCATCTTTATCGTAACTTATGTGCCTAGAGACTAACGGAGAATGCAGGATTTCAGCCGAGGACATATCTATGGAATCTGAGCATACCGCATATCCTTCCGGGATAGGCAAGCTAAGGTTGACCATTTGAACGCTTAGCTCTTTGAGATCGCTCTCGCTTATGTTATAGTAATAGTTCTGCGCTGGCCAATCCTGCTGCATGCCTTCGTAAACTCGTTTCGCCGCCCAATTGATCCTCACGCTGTTATAATCATTAAAGGAGGGCGTGGTCAATTTAGCAATCAGTGAAACACGATAAGGAATGAAAGTGTTATCTGCTATCAAGGAAGCATCATCTATGCTCTTCTCTCCGAAAGACAAAGATTTTATGCTGAGCAGCCTGCCACCATGCCGTCCATCGTCAGCCCACTCCGGCAGTTCGTCGCAATCTACATAAATATAACCGCTCTCGTCCGATTTCCATTCGTATGAAACGCCTTTCTCGTCCATAGCTTTTATCTCTGCGTTCGGGATGATCACCGGTCCCGGGCCACTTACGAGGTAAGCAACCCCTCCTGAAAGCGGATTGACATATTCATAAGTCGTGTCGCTTCCGTTGATTCTCTTCAAAGATTTTACTGGCACCACATTGTACTTAGACTTATCATAGTCAACATAAATGAATTCAGTCTTGATTAGTCCATCTTTCCCGTCCTTTCCATCGGAGCCTCTGAGATATTCCCAGAAATCCTGAAGCGAAGTCTTTGTCTTGTCCCATTTATTGCCAGGATTCTTCGGATCCTCAAGTCCTTCAGCAGACAGCACCTCGTCTTTCCACAGCTCGTAAGCAGACTTGCCATTCTTGCCGTCCTTGCCATCTTTTCCGTCGATGCCATTTTTGCCGTCGGCTCCGTCCTTGCCATCCTGACCTTTCGCAGGAACGCCCAAATCCTTTGGAATCCCGTCCACGACAATCCACCAGTTACCGTTATCCCCAATGTAAGGAATGCTTCCATCGGCACCGCCTTTACCATCGGTTCCATCTTTACCGTCTTTACCATCGGCTCCATCTTTGCCGTCAACTCCATCTTTTCCTCTCGCTAGCACATTCAGGTCTGTAGGAACCCCATCTACCACAATCCACCAGTTTCCGTTCTCTCCAATGTAAGGCGTGTTGCCGTCATCGCCATCACGACCAGTCAAGAAGTCGTAGAAATCTCGTTTAGAAGTCTTATCGTCCGGCCATAACGTGCCTGGATTCTTCGGGTCTTCAAGTTCATGGTTCTGGACCATTTCCACCCAGACCTCGTAAGCAGATTTTCCATCTGCCCCGTCTTTGCCATCGGCCCCGTCCTTCCCATCCTTCCCTTTCAGGTAGATGAAATAGTCATTGATCTCTGTAGCCCCAGTCCAGTCCTTAATGGTGCCATCCTTCACGGCCTTCACCCAGACCTCGTAAGCAGAAAGTCCTTCAGCGCCTCTTTCGCCCTGCGGGCCCTTCGGCAGCTGCATTTCAACGTCGGTGCAGGCAATCATTGCTACTGCGCCGAGAATAACAATGAATGTTTTGATTAATTGTCTCATAGGTTAATATATTCTTTCTATCAATACTTTTCTATCCATTCTTCTTTCTTCATCCGAAGACGATACCGAGGTTATCGCTATGCGCTTTCCAAAACCTTTCACGATTAACCTGTCTTCAGGAACGCCCCTTTTCACAAGGCCATCGCGGACAGTCTTCGCCCTGTCAAGCGACAGCTTCTCATTGTATGTATGGGATCCTTTCGCATCAGTATAGCCGGAGACCAAGAACTTAGAATCTTGTTCTCCATTAAGAATTTCAGCAATCTCGTCCAAGATAGCCTCTGATTCAAGAGTCAATGAATATTTGTCGAAATCGAAATGAAGATTATCGATCAGCTTCAACAACCTGTCTTCTGATTTAACGTATTTGATTACTTCCTTTTCTACAGGCACTTCCTTAACTACTTCTTTCTCGACTATTTCTTTCGGGAATCTTGATCTATAGAGATCATCGTAATCTGAAAGATGCGAGGCCACATAAGCATCGGCAGCAGCCTTCTTCTTGTCGTTGCCTCCAATGCGGAATTGCAGGCCTGCAGTGACCTCGACGAAATTTGGCCCATCCTTTATCAGCGGCTTCAGGAGCTGACCCTGAATCCTTACTCCTACCCTATTTCCAAGCCAACCTATTATTCCAACCCCGATTGAAACCGGGAAGAACGTGTCGTGATCGACTGTGTAACCCTTATTCCATGCATCCTCGGAACGCCACTGGCCCTCTCCGGTCACGTCTTGGTCGAAAGTGCCGAAATATTTCGTCTTGAATGTCTTGTGGTAGGCATTCATTCCAGCCCTGACGTAAGGGACTATCCACTGGCTTTTGACAAGTGGTCGAAATTGAATTCCAGGTCCAGCCATGAAAGAATAGCCCTGTTTTTTCTCTCCTCCATCGAAAAACCTGGCAAATCCAAGCGTACCTTGAAGATCCAGATACCATCGCTGCGACAAGTTTTTAGCCACATAAATTTCTGTGCCCCCGTACAGGTGCTTGTCTTCGAGGTTGAAGACATAGTCCCCACCCTTAGTCTGATGGAAATCGGAGACCATAGTCCTCGTCATATTAATAACGGAGCCTCCAGCCCCTATTTCCCACTCTGATTTTCTCTCTTGCGAATATCCCCCGATTGGAAGAAACATAAGGGGGATTAGCGTTAAAATGAATTTGTTTTTCATATTTTAATATTTGATAGTATATTCAGAAACTGACTGGATGCCGCATATTCCAAAATAGGTCTCCACGATATTCCCTTTCAAGCATATTTTCTTCCCCAGGAGGCTTGGGTTATCAACCAGATTTAGGTTCTCGCGAATCTTCGTTTTGCTAAGTTGAACCGACATGCACGAATTCTTGGTCTTAACTGAAGATCTGGATGCTATTGCTATGTTCGTCTTCGACTCGAATGGTGCTTCGAAGGAAATGCCATCATCTTTCGACGAAAGGTCTCCGCCTACTATGTAGCCGGTTACCCAAACCTCTTTCTCGCCAACGTGGTTCTTGGCCTGCGAGACGCTGTAAGCAGTCGCAGCCGATGCCCCTGCTCCAGAATCGCCCTCACCTATAACAAGATCTTCGGAGCCCCAAATGCGACTGGTGTCTATGCTGATTGAAATGTCAGCCCCAGATCTTCCTGGATTCTCGCCACCGCCAGACGGGCACGAGATGCTTACTGTCAGCATTTCAGCAGCCTCAAGATTTCTAGTCATGAGAGGAACCGTGCTGGAACCGCATTTTAGAATTGCCACCACAGCACCAGGCTTAAAGAATGCTGTGCGTTTTTCGGTATATTCATAATTCAGGGTGCCATCTGACGAGGCTAGGGAGACCGCTCCTCCCGAATATTTTTCCGGCACATCTGTACTGAATAGCAGCCTAAGACCAGAATTCTGCTGTGTGCAATTAAGCCTAACATTAGTTACTGCTCCGGCATTCACCACGGCTACCTGTTCATCGCCAAACTGAGGTGCGTCAAATTCAGGCTTGGAGAATTCAATAGATTTAATTTTCAAAGTGTAGCTTCCCGGATCGACCGTCATGGAAGAAGGAGAATCCCCATATTTGCCTTTATACAAGCTATTACCCTTTGCATCAGTGACTTCAAGAATGAAATCATCTGTGTCAGGGAGCTCCAAGATTGCCCTAGTTCCGACTGTCTGAGCGAAATTCCATTCAAGCCTGCCTTTGCTTTCCTCAATGGGAGACTTGTTACAGGAAAATGTGATTAAAGTAAAAAACAGAATGCCAAGAAACAGTAGGCATTTTTCTAAAAATCTCGCATTTTTCATAGAGGATAAATTTTACCGGTGGCACCGTGCCAACCGACAGCAAAACTATGTATTAGGCTTGAAAATGATTTCCAAAAACAGAAAATTGATATAAAGAAACAAAAATTTCTGTTTTTATATTGAATATGCCCCCAGAGAGAACTGCAGGACACATAAAAAACGGGGAAATCGCATCGCTGCGTTTTCCCCGCCACTTAACCTAAACTTAAACTATGAAAAACTTCGTATCAAAGTTACATTTTTATTTTAACAAAACAAATTCTTTGCGAAAATTTCTGTTTTTATGCGAAGAATCAAGACAGAATTTTCATCTTAGCATACTTCAAAAGCAGAATTTTGTCACCGTACTTGTCGAAAGAGATCTTGGTTTTCATGTCTGGATACTTTCCGGACACTTCCAGAACCTTACCTTTTCCGAAACGATTATGCTCAATGTTCTGTCCAACCTTGATGCGGGACATCAGATCCTTTGGAGCCAGTGCATTGAATAGCTGGTCATCAGCCTTCGGCGGCAACGGAGCCTTCCTTACGAAAGGACTCGGAGATGCAGGTGCAGATGCCATCTGCTTAGGCGAATGAATATATTTAACTGGTCCGGACTGCCCGTAACTCCCCGAAGACGGACGCCCGAAAGGTTTACCATAACTCCCTGATGACGAATGCCTGACATATCCCCAAGAGGAGCCGCCCCAGGAACCGAATCCTCCAAACTTCGGGGAATCATCATCTTCCGGCTCACGGAAATCATTTTCGCTCAAAGGATTAGAAATATATTGCGGGTCTATCTCACCTATGAAACGGCTAGGAGAATTGGATTCGTGACGGCCGTTACGCATTCTGGTCTGAGCGAATGAAAGCCAGACTTTCTTTTTCGCCCTGGTGATCGCCACGTAAAAGAGCCTCCGTTCTTCTTCAATATCTCGCGGCGAAGCCAGCATGCCTCCGGACGGGAACAAATTTTCCTCAAGGCCTGCTACGAATACGTAAGGGAATTCAAGTCCTTTTGCCGAATGAACCGTCATCAAAGCTATCTTATTATGCGAATCCTCTTCGTCGGAAGCATCTACGCCCGTAAGCAATGAGACGTTCTCCAGATATTCTCCAAGCGTGACTACCGGGTACTGTACTGCATCAGGGTTTACCGAATCGCTGTCAGCAGCAAGTTCTTCGAGATATTCATTCTGTCTTTCCTCTATAAACTGAGTGACGCTGTTCAGTAGCTCTTCGATGTTGCCTGCCCTCGACTGCCCTTCCACGCTTTGGTCGCTCTTATAAAATGCGTAAAGGCCGCTATCTTTCGAGAGTCCAGATGCAATTTCATCAGCGTTGGCTTTTTCTGCCACGGAAGCATATTTATTGATCATCTCGCAGAAAGAACGAATCCTGGCAGCCGCAGGTGCTTTCAAACCATACTCGGCAAATTTTTCAGAATATGCAGCCTTAAACATCGAAACCCCAAGTGCCCTGGACATATTCTCCAAGTTAGCGATGGAAGTCTCTCCAATTCCCCTCGCCGGCATGTTCACGGCCCTTTTGAAAGATTCATTGTCATTAACGTTCATAACCAGCTTGAAGTAGGCCATCATGTCCTTCACCTCTGCCCTGTCGTAGAAAGAATTTCCCGAATATATCATATAAGGGAGGTTACGCCTGCGAAGAGACTCCTCAAGGGCTCGTGACTGGGAATTAGTCCTATATAATATAGAGAAGTCCTGATAAGCCGCATGCTCGGTTTCCATCCGCGAGATAATCTCAGAGGCTATGCTCAGGGCCTCTTCTTGCTCTGAGAAATTGTCCAGTATGCTAATCTTATCCCCGGCGTCGCCAACGGAGACGCAGTTTTTCGGAATCCTATTCTCATTCTTGGCAATCAATGAATTAGCGGCATTGACAATATTCGCTGTAGAGCGATAGTTCTTTTCCAGGCGGAAAATCTTGCACTCCGGATAGTCTTTCTTGAAATTCAATATATTCTCAATCTTAGCACCTCGGAATGCGTAAATAGACTGAGAGTCATCACCCACGACGCAGATATTTTTATGCTTCTCGCTAAGCTGTTTTAAAATGAGGTATTGGGCGAAGTTCGTGTCTTGATACTCATCGACAAGAATATAGTCGAACCTGGAGGAAATGGACTCCTTCGCTTCTGGATTATGCCGAAGCAATATATTCATATTCAATAATATGTCATCGAAATCCATGACTCCTGAAAGTTTGCACTTCTCCGCATACGTTTTATAAATGTCGCATATTCTTGGCTTCCTAGACCTGGCATCCTCTTCCAAAGCCTTTGCGTTGGAGCTGTATGATGCCGCAGTGAATAGGTTGTTCTTGGCAAGGGATATTCGTGAGAGGACATCCCTAGGCTTGTAGACTTTATCATCCAGGCCCAACGCCTTTAGGCAAGCTTTTATTGCGCTAATGGAGTCAGATGTGTCGTAAATGGTGAAATTCGCAGGATAGCCAAGGAATAAAGCATATTCCCTTAGAAATCTTATGAATATGGAATGGAATGTACCCATGCAGAGCCTCCATGCGCTTCTTTTCCCGACCATCATGGAAATCCTCTCCTTCATCTCGTTCGCCGCTTTCTTCGTGAAAGTCAGCGCCATGATTCTGGAAGGATCCACGCCCTTGTCCAAAATCAATGCAATCCGGCTGGTCAAAACTCTAGTTTTCCCGGATCCTGCTCCAGCAACAATCAGCACCGGTCCATCAATGCTGCTGACCGCATCTCTCTGCTCCGCGTTCAGCCCCTCAAAAATCGCGTTTTCTTTATCCATAGTATGCCGCAAAATTAGCAAAAAATGCGTACCTTCGCACCGGATTTTGAAAATACTTTTTAACTAATTAAAACATAATGTCAAACAACATCGATTTGAAAAAGGGTCTGAACATTCCTATCGCAGGAAAGGCTGCCCTTGAGACAAAGAAAACGATCGCGCAAGACGTTGCAGCAGTCAAGCCTACGGACTTCAAGGGCTTCACTCCTAGACTTCTGGTCAAGGAGGGCGACAAAGTCTCCGTTGGATCTCCACTGCTGGAAGATAAGAAGAATCTGAATATTCTTCTAACTTCTCCTCTCAGCGGGACTGTCCAGCAGATCGTAAGAGGTGACAAGAGAAAACTTCTTGCCGTTCTCATCAAATCGGATGGTTCCAACGACTCCATTGACTTCGGCGTGAAGGATCCTTCCGCGCTGAATGCGGACGGGGTCAAGGAAACCCTCCTGAAGAGCGGTCTCTGGCTTTCGCTCATTCAAAGGCCTTACGGCGTGATTGCTAATCCGGCTGTTACTCCTAAGGCTATTTTCGTTTCCGCTTTCAGCACCGCCCCTTTGTGTGCCGACACAGAATTCATTCTGAAAGGCGAGGCCGAAGACATCCAGGCTGCCGTGACAGCCCTCTCGAAAATCGCGAAGGTGAACATCTGCGTGAATTCCGCCGATTCAGCTTTCGCTAGGCTTAAAGACGTTACGCTCTGGACAGTGAAAGGCGACAAGCACCCAGCCGGCAATGTCGGGGTGCAAATCAGCCACATCTCCCCTATTCAGAAAGGCGAGAGCGTGTGGACTGTAGACCCAGTGCTTCTTGCTGCATTCGGGAAACTGCTTAGGACTGGCAAGCTTGACTTGCGCAGGAAAATCGCCGTAACAGGGCCTGCCGCCATAAATCCGGCGTACGTTGAAGCCCTGCCAGGAATGCCTATAAAGGCTTTGGCAGACTTCTACGATGCGTCCAAGCAGGAAATCCGTTTCGTGAGCGGGAATCCTCTCACAGGAGAGAATGTTGGCGAGGATGGCTACACAGGCTTCTTCGACACCCAGGTAACGCTCCTGGGCGAAGGCAGGGAGAGAGAGGTTCTCGGATGGGCGAAGCCTTTCAGATCCAACCAGTACAGCTCCACGAGGTCTTACTTCTCCTGGCTGTCTCCGAAAAAGAAATATTCGATGGATACAAACACTCACGGTGGGGTACGCGCCTTCCTTATGTCAGATGTCTATGAGAAAGTGCTCCCGATGGACATCTTCCCGATATATCTGATCAAAGCCTGCATAGCCGGCGACATTGACAATATGGAGAAATTCGGAATATACGAGGTTCTGCCGGAAGATCTTGCCCTGTGCGAATTCATTGACCCTTCAAAGAACGACATACAGGAGATCATCAGCAAAGGCATCGACCTCATGATAAAGGAAATGGCTTAAAAGGAACTCATCATGGAAGACAACAATACTAAGCAGCCTGGCCTTTTTGAGAAAGGCGGAAAATTGGGATGGCTGCATTCTACAGTGGATGCTTTTGACACTTTCCTCAGGGTACCTGGAACTGTGACAAAGACAGGCTCTCACGTGAGAGACTCCATCGACTTGAAAAGGATATTGATTATAGTAGTGATCTCTCTAATTCCTTGTGCATTGTTCGGCATGTGGAATGTGGGACATGAGCATAATCTAGTTATGGGAACCGACTGGGGCTTCTGGCATCAGTTCGGCTTCGGTTTCTTGAAAGTACTCCCCCTCTACCTTATTTCATACATCGTCGGCCTGGGAATAGAATTCATGTTCGCCCAGATCCGCGGCGAAGAAGTCAGCGAGGGTTATCTGGTGAGCGGAATGCTGATTCCTCTCATCGTTCCCGTGGACATTCCTCTCTGGATGCTCGCAATTGCAGTCGCTTTCGCAGTCATATTCGGCAAGGAGGTCTTCGGAGGCACTGGAATGAACTTCTTGAATCCGGCCCTTCTGGCACGTGCGTTCCTGTTCTTCTCCTACCCGAGCAAGATGTCAGGCTCAATGTGCTGGATTGCCCTCAGGCATGGAGAGGCACTTCCAGACGCTGTGTCTGGAGCGACTCCGCTCTCATTCCTTGGCGAGTGTAAGGATGCTGTCACCACTCTCACGGATCATTTCTCTTATATGGATATGTTCTTGGGGACAATACCTGGCTCCGTTGGCGAGACATCTGTAATCGCCATCCTGATAGGTGCCGTAATCCTGCTCTGGACAGGCATAGGCAGTTGGAAAATCATGCTTTCATCTGTCATAGGCGCCCTCCTCATTGGCTGGATTGGCAACGTTAGCGGTGTCACCGCCGTGCCGGCATGGACTCAGCTAATAATGGGCGGATTCCTCTTCGGTACCGTCTTCATGGCCACCGACCCTGTAACATCTGCTCAGACTGAGTCTGGCAAGTGGATCTTCGGATTCTTGGTCGGTGCGCTTTGCGTGACTGTGAGGCTGTTCAACCCTGGCTACGCGGAAGGCATGATGCTCAGCATACTTCTCATGAACACGTTCGCTCCTCTCATCGACTATTGCGTGACTAGCGCAGCCATCAGCAGAAGAGCAAAAAAGGCTAAACTTGCTTAAAAATTGATGAATATGAATACGAACGGAAACGCATACACAGTTATATATTCGACGATCATCGTGGTGCTGGTGGCTGCAATACTGGCTTACGCATCTTTGGCGCTAAAGCCTAAGCAGGATGCTAATGCCAAGGCAGAGACCATCAGCCAGATGCTCACAGCCGCCCAATTCTACACTAAGGATGAATGTTCCTCCATGGAGAATGATAAAGTTCTGGAAGCATATTCAAAGAATATAAAATCTGCTTTCGCCATCAATGCCCAAGGGAAGAAAATCCGCGACCTAAGCACAGATGTCAATAAGATAGAATTAATCGACAACCTGAAGGCTCAAGACAATAATATCCGTGGAAAAAAGAACGTTGAACTTCCTGTCTACATATTCACGAAAGACGGAAAGGACATAACCGTAGTGCCTTGCTACGGGGCAGGTCTATGGGGACCGATATGGGGCTACCTTGCATTCAGCCTAGACGACAAGACTTTCGTAGGCGCTTATTTCGACCATGCGAGCGAAACTCCTGGACTTGGAGCTAAGATTAAGGACGATCCTAGCTTCAGGGCAGAATTCGTAGGGAAAGCCGTGGATTACAATGCAAGTCCTATATTTTCGATAGTGAAGGGCGGCGCTCCGAAAGACCAGCAGAATGCCATAGATGCCATTACGGGAGCCACGATGACTTCCAATGGACTCTCTAAGGCGATAGATACATGGCTGGCAGCTTACAAGCCTTACCTTTCAACCAATGGAGCGTCAACTGCAGATTATGCTGGAACGACTTCGCCTGCTGATGCAGCTGCTGCGCCAGCAGATACAACATTAAATAAATAGAGGAGACGGAAATATGAATGCAAATCTTAAAGAAACTATTCTGAATCCTATTCTCAAGGGGAATCCTATTACCGTGCTGGTGCTCGGAATATGCTCGTCCCTCGCCGTAACGGTTGAAATGAAGGGAGCCCTTGTCATGGCTCTGTCAGTTACCATAGTGACCGGGCTTTCGAGCTTCGTGCTTTCTATCCTAAGGAATACGATTCCAAACCGCGTGAGAATCATCGTTCAGCTGGTTGTCGTGGCCCTCATGGTCATTCTCGTGGATCAGATACTCAAAGCCTATGCTTACGGCATAGATAAACAACTGTCCGTATACATCGGACTTATAATCACGAACTGTATCGTCATGGGACGCATCGAGGCTTTCGCACTTGGAAACAAGCCGATTCCTTCACTGCTTGACGGTCTGTCTAACGGAGTCGGATACGGCCTTATACTCGTCGTCATGTCTTTCTTCCGTGAGCTTTTCGGATCCGGCACCCTGCTAGGTTTCAGGATAATCCCTGAGTCTTTCTACGCTGCCGGCTACATGAACAACGGGCTAGTCATCCTCCCACCTATGGCGCTGATTCTAATTGGCTGCATCATCTGGATACAGAGAGGCATACAAAAAGATCTCCAAGAGAAATAACTAAAGACAGAAACCGAATATGGAATATTTAAACTTATTCATAAAGTCAATCTTCGTTGACAACATGATTTTTGCCTACTTCCTAGGTATGTGTTCATACCTGGCGGTATCCAAAAATGTGAAGACAGCGTCCGGTCTCGGTCTGGCCGTTATTTTCGTGCTTTTCGTGACCTTGCCTATAAACTACCTGCTGAATAAATAC
Organism: Bacteroidales bacterium; assembly: GCA_028724885.1. GTDB lineage: Bacteria > Bacteroidota > Bacteroidia > Bacteroidales > UBA932 > Cryptobacteroides. The sequence continues at coordinate 135,018 of JAQYTJ010000031.1, forward strand.
GTCCTACTGCCGGGGGCTCTTTCCTGGCTGGGCGACAGCTTCAATGAAGTAGACCTCAGTTTCCTGAGCTTCATAATATTCATAGCAGTCATAGCTGCCATAACTCAATTGGTAGAGATGGTCGTTGAGAAATTCGCTCCTGCGCTGTATTCATCCCTGGGAATATATCTTCCTCTGATAGCAGTGAACTGCGCAATCCTTGGCGGTTCCTTGTTCATGCAGAACAAAGACTTCGTCAATGTCGGAGAGTCTGCAGTCTATGCGCTGGGATCTGGGATAGGCTGGTTCCTCGCAATCGTCACGCTGGCTGCAATCAGGGAAAAGATGCAATATTCGAACGTTCCGCCGGCGCTTAAGGGCATCGGAATAGCGTTCATAACAGTAGGCCTGATGTCCATAGCATTCATGACCTTCATGGGCATTTCACTTTAAAACAGGAGGCAGAACTATGTTTTCAACATTAATTTCATCAATCATCACTATCACGCTGGTGACGTTGATTCTGGTAATCCTGCTTCTCTTCGTTAAAGCTAAGCTAACACCAGAAGGAACGGTGAAAATAGACATCAATGATGGCAAGAAAATCTTGGACGTGCCTCAAGGCGGGGACATAATGCACACTCTGGCAAGTCAGAAAATCTTTCTGCCTTCCGCATGCGGCGGCAAGGCTAACTGTGGGCAATGCAAGATACAGGTGCTTGATGGTGGCGGAACTATTCTTCCTACAGAGGTGGGTTTCTTCAACCGCAAGCAAATCAAATCCGGCTATCGTCTGGGATGCCAGGTAAAAATCAAAGACAACCTTAAAATACAGGTTCCGGAGTCAACGCTCAGCGTAAAGAAACTCGAATGCGAGGTGATTTCCAACAAGAACGTGGCTACATTCATAAAGGAATTCACCGTAAAACTTCCTGCTGGAGAGCACTTGGATTTCAAGTCCGGTGAGTACATCCAGATTGACATACCGGCCTACGACATCGACTTCAAGGACATTGATGTAGATGATACCTACCGGAAGGATTGGGAGAAATACGGGTTCTTCGGCATCAAGGCTAAAAACACAGTGCCAACCGTCAGGGCTTATTCAATGGCCTCTTATCCTGCAGAGGGCGACATCATAAAGTTGAATGTCCGCATAGCCACACCTCCTTTCGACAAGAGCCAGCCTAGGGGCGTATTCAAGATGCTTCCGGTTCCTCCTGGAGTAGCTTCTTCCTACGTGTTCACGCGCAAGCCTGGCGACAAGGTGTGGATCTCCGGTCCGTTCGGAGAGTTCCTGCTGCCTAAGAATGATCCTGATGACATGGAATATATCTTCGTGGGTGGTGGCGCAGGCATGGCTCCTCTTCGCAGCCACATAATGCATCTGTTCAAGACTCTGCACACCAAGAGAACTGTGAATTTCTTCTATGGCGCGCGAAGCCTGGTCGAGGCTTTCTACCTCGAAGACTATGCAGAGATCGAGAAGGAGTACCCTAACTTTCATTTCCATCTGGCTCTTGACCGTCCTGATCCTGCGGCAGATGCTGCCGGCGTCAAGTACACGGCAGGTTTCGTGCACAATGTCATGTACGAGACCTACCTCAAGAACCACGAAGCTCCTGAAGACATCAAATACTTCATGTGCGGTCCTCCTATGATGGTTGCCTCAGTGAACAATCTGCTTGACAGCTTGGGAGTTCCACCAGAGAGCATTCTCTACGATAACTTCTCGTAACATCAGCACATGGCTGATGCTCTTACGAGCGACAGAAAAGTCCTCGGCCTTCCCTGGTCGGGGATTTTTCGTATCATTCTCAGACGAGCGTGAGGCAATCATCAGTAATATATTCATTATCAACGCCCCTGAAACTACGACCGCACGCTCCTCTGCCTAACGATATGAGCGTGAGGCAATCCCCAGTAATATATTCATTATCAACGTTCCAGGAGCCACGACCGCACGCTCCTAGACAGCCACCATCGCAGACTCCCCAGTTACCCAGAAAAAACCGTAAAATTTTATTGCACGCAAAAAACATTCTCAATAACTTAGACATAACATTAAACACGCTAACTATGAAAGGCTTTTGGCACTTATGCTCTCAGGAGCTTACTAACAAAGTTATTTTCAAAACGTTGGATGACTATAAGTTCGGCATGAATAGCATCCCTATCGCACTGCAAGGAACAGATATTTGCGTCTACTGCTTCATCCTAATGAATAATCATGTGCATCTTCTGATAAGTGGCACGGTCGACGCAGCAACAGAATTCTTTACGAAATTCAAAAGACGCATTGCAGCTCACTTATCGAAAAAGCATAGAATTCTGTCGCCACTGAAAGGCTTAAACTTCAAGCTGATAGAAGTCACGGACGAACAAATGTTCAGAAATGAAGTCGCATATATTTTGAGGAACTGCGTTGCTGCAAAAATGAATGATCCCTATAATTATCCATGGAGCACCGGAGGGATATATTTCAAACATTGCATAAATAAGTTCACTTTCAGAAGAATAGGAGACATGAACGGCTGGGAAATCCGGAATATATTGTCGACCAGGGTACAACTACCTGATGACTACCTAATTGCGAATGGAATAATCCGGCCAGAATCTTATGTGCAAATAGCTACCGTTGAGCATTTGTTCGGATCTGCTCTAGATCTTTTCTATTATCTGAAAGATTGGAAAAGCGAACAGAAAGCAGCCCAACTTGAATGGGCATCCGAGAAAAGATCAATGGAACATGATAGAGGCCCAGCCGACAAAGCCATGTACGAAGATACTGTATTGCTTGAAAAACTTCAACCCAAGTTTAAGGAATATAGTGTTTCTGGTTTCGATGACATGGACGATACCCTGAAAAGAATATTCGTGCCGATACTGAGGAATGCTTACGGCTCGAATGTGAAACAGGTATGCAGGCTGATAGGTTTAGACGAGGCGACTGTCCGGCGTTTCGGAGGGTGGATGTGAAGTAGGCCAAGGCGCGGCGGGTCACTTGGCTTGTGCTATGATGCTGCAGAGGGATCGAATCGCGCTCTGGGCTTTTTGGCTGGGGCGAAGGAGCAGGATGACTATGCCGATGCCAAGGACTATGGCGATAATTATGGACAAGAATCTTGGAATTGGGGATTTTATGAATATGCTGATGAGGAGCAGCAGAATGGCAAGTCCCCAAGCGAATATTTTACGAATCGGAGCGTTTGCATTTCCTTCTTTGAATGTGGCTGCATAACGGTGGATTTCCTCCCCTTCATCCGTCTTGCCCACTATTCCGACTTCTTCAACCTTACATGCAATGCAGCGCAGACGATGCCAGGCAGACCAATCCAAGAACAAATCGCAGTCGCCAGTGGTTTCTGGCAAGTCCTCTGGATTAAATTCCGTTTTCCTCAGAACCTTACCGTACTTCTCCATCTCACGCTTAACACCTCCAAGGACAATTCCGTAAGGCTTCTCCGTCTGAAACAGGACACACCCGGCATCCATCATCTGAACATTCTTGTGAATCATATCGCGAATCGAATTTCCATCATCAAAGTTAGCAAATTTCCTACTATAACAGTCAATGACAGAGTGGAGCGTAAGACAGAACTGCAGACCTCATTGATAATCAAGAAGGTCCCAAAGAACACCTCACGCTCCCAGCGCAATGGCATGAGCGTGAGACTAGGATACATAACTTATTTATAATCAATTTAGCTAAAAACAGAGCCTCACGCTCCTTAACATTTATAATGGATGGATATAAAGGACGATTATCTCCAGCCCATGAACATTTTCACAGTCCCAGGGTCATGATAGTCGAAGAATAGGCTCTTACCAGTGTCCAACTTAGCGATTTCGGCCATGTCTTCATCGGAGAGGTTAAAATCGAACAGATCCAGGTTCTGTCGCATCCTCTCCACGTAGGTGGATTTTGGGATGATTATCACGCCCCTTTGAATGAGAAATCGCAGAGCAACCTGAGCAACGCTTTTACCATATAGGGAATATTCATTTCCCAAAATCCAGTTGTTTTTGCAAAATGTGGCGAAGAGCGCGGCTAACAAGACAAATTGTTTCTCAATGGACACGAAAAAAGGGAAAGCTTAGCACATCGCACCGCTACAACCTCCTACCCTTGCTGCCTTCCGGCCCTGGGGGAATTCAGAGGGAGCTGGTCGTGTACGACTTTCCCCACTGCAAATATAGTCTTTTTATGTCATTCTGCCAACTATACTGGAAATTCTGCCATGGTTTCCGGAAATTCGTCCACTATCGGAAACGGTCCCTTTTTATACCATCTGCCAAGGATCGCTCACTGCTTCTCGTTGAAGCTGTCGAATATGAAAGGAAGAATATCTTCTACTTTCTCAAACTTCCAAATCTTAGTAGCGCCAACCATGATTACAGCCATATGCCTTTTCCCAAGGGTCTGATACTCTGCCATTACCTGCCGGCAAGCTCCACAAGGCGTGCAAGGGGCATTGTCTATGCCGCCTTCAAAGCCTCCTGCTATAGCAATCCCGACCATCGCTCTGCCAGGATAAGTCGCGTTCGCAGAAAACATTGCGGTGCGCTCAGCGCAGAGTCCGGAGGGATAAGCAGAATTTTCCTGATTGGAGCCTTTCACGATAGTGCCGTCATCTAGACGAACGGCAGCTCCAACATGGAATTTTGAATATGGTGCGTATGATGTTTTCTGGGCCTCGATCGCAGCGTGTACTAGTTCTTGGTCTTCCGCTGACATTTCGTATAATGAAGAATATTCAGTGTAATTAATCTCAAGATTGAGTGTCTTCATATTCAATTATTTAATAAAAGTGAAATGCAAGATAGCAAAAATTGTACAAAATTTGGCAATTGACTAACTTTGCCGCATCATGAAAATATGCGTAGGACTGTCAGGAGGCGTGGACTCCAGCGTTGCCGCCCTGTTGCTGAAGCAGCAAGGGTACGACGTGTTCGCCATGTTCATGCAGAACTGGCACGACGCAGACGCTACCCTGCATGGTGACTGCGAATGGGAGGAGGACAGATACGTAGCAGAGCTGGTAGCACGGAAAATCGGCATTCCTTTCTATTTCGTGGACCTCTCCAAAGAATACAGGGCAAAGGTTGTGGAGTATATGTTCAATGAATATAACGCTGGCCGCACTCCTAACCCCGACGTGCTTTGCAATAAGGAAATCAAATTCGATGCATTCTGGGAGACTGCTCGCAAGATGGGCGCTGAGATGGTAGCTACGGGACACTATTGCCGCAAGATTCCACTGCTGGATGCTTCTGGCAAGCCTGTATTCATTGACGGCATCCCCCAATCCAGGTTGCTCGAAGGAGTTGACCCGAACAAGGATCAGAGTTATTTCCTCTGCCAGCTCAGCCAGGAACAGCTTTCGACTGCGCTTTTCCCTATCGGAGGCCTAACGAAGCCGGAGGTTCGACGCCTGGCGCGCGAGGCAGACCTGCCGTCGGCAGACAAGAAAGACTCTCAGGGAATATGTTTTGTCGGCAAAGTGGATCTGCCCACATTCCTGAAGCAGAAACTGCTTCCTAAGGAGGGGAACGTAGTGGAAGTTTACAATTCTTTCTACTCTGATAACGAGCAGTATACGTTCTTCCATGACACTATGGCATCGTTGCTTGCTGTGCCTGGGGAACCGCTCATGACAACTGAATATTCTTCCGAGGATTCTGGCGGAGCCGCTTTCAACAATGTGCGTTTGGACGAAATTGGCAGGGCAAACGAATATTCCGCCGAAAAGATTGCTGCGCTTTCCGATGAAACCTTGATGCGGCTTTCGCAGCCGATCAGTTACGATTCCCTGACTTTTGAGACAGAAACCTATCGCAGCGGAAAGCATCACGTGAAGAAAACCCGATATGTGGAAAATCCATTTGGCAAGATCATCGGCAGGCACGATGGGGCGCAGTTCTATACCATCGGGCAGAGAAAGGGGCTGAACATTGGCGGGCACAAGGACTCGCTATTCGTGATAGCGACAGATATAGAACGCAACATAATTTACGTCGGTGAAGGTCATCGGCACAAAGGATTGTCTCGCAGCTGCATACGCATTGCTCCAGAAAATATTCACTGGATCCGCACAGATCTAGAAATGCACAATGGAGATGTTCGCCGCTACAAGGTCCGCATCCGCTACCGCCAGCCGCTTCAGGATGCATGGCTAGTGAAACGCCACAGCGGCATATTCATAATATTCGACATGCCTCAGCGCGGCCTCTCCGATGGCCAATTCGCCGCATGGTACGCCCCAGCTTCAGGCACTAAGTCAGAACTCAGCACAACCCTAAGAGAAGCAACCCCAGACGAAAGTGCTGCCTCTACCTCGCTTGATATGCTCACCCCAGCTTCCCAAAACTACGAAATGCTCGGCTCCGGACATTTCTAAGCATTTTTGCCACACGATACTTTCAGCCCCGTTATTAGCTCATTAATTATCAGCTTATTACAAAATGCGCAAAAAATATCCTGCAAAAATTTAACAGGATACGTATCTTAACTCTGGCAGTGCATTTACTTACAGAAAGCTACGAAAGAACTCAAAAGTACCGTGCGGAATGGCGTCCCTATCAATCACAATGCTTTTGCGGCAGACTGGCCGGCGAGATAGCCTGTGGAGAATGCGCATTGGAGGTTGTAGCCACCAGTGTCGCAATCCATATCGAGTACTTCACCGCAAAGGTATAGCCCATGTGCAATTTTGGATTCCATAGTCTTTGGGAGCACCTCATCGGCTGAAACGCCACCTGCAGTAATAACGCAGCGCTCATAGCCGACATAGCCTTCTATATCGAACTTCCAGTCCTTCAGGCACTTAGCAAGCAGTTCGAGATTCACGCTATAAGAACGCTTCTGATAATTTAACCTTCTTCTGCCATCCCGAGACGGAAAAGCACCCTTGTGCCTTGCCTGATAAAAGAAAGATGCCCTTGAGCGAGATTCGCAAGCACGGGTATCGTTTTGCGTGAAACTCAGTATTGACGGGTTCCAAGCCTGGAATCCAGGAATGAGTTCCCAAGGCATTAATTTCCCGAGCAATATCCTATACATCTCTTTGCCATTCAATCCTCTGCCATCCTTCCATCCCTTTGAGCGCGGATCGTTCTCAATTTCTACCCACAGAGAGTGAATACGCTCTGAGAGTTCTTCAAGTGACACCCCTACCTTGAGGTCTAACAACACAGAAACCTTGCTCCCATTCATCATCGCCTTTACGCAATGCCTGCTGACCTGGAAACCAATCGGCCCCTCAATGCCGCCATCAGTGAAGTCCACGTCCCCGAACTCAGACTCTTGCTGCTGACCGTCAATGAATACAGTCAGCGATATATTCTTAAGCTTCGCTCCCATGAGATTCTGCCCCGCATCAGTCATCGGCAGTCCCCTGTCAATGTGGCCACGCATCTCCATATCTGGTTTTTCAATGATTTTGTATCCTCTGGGAACAAGAGCAGTGAGAGACGGGAAGGTTGGGGTTACGCTGTGTCCAAGTTTTTTTGCGAATATGTAACCGTCACCTGTAGAACCCGTTCCAGGATATGACAGGCCGCCAGTTGATATTATAAGTTTGGATGCATCGAATTGCTCTCCGCTTGATGTAAGTACTGAGAAACCGCCATCGAATTTCAAAACATCCTTTACCTCACGATCAGAGAGCAGCATCACTCCATCTCTCAGGACTAGTTGCACAAGCGTATCCACGACATCCGATGCCCTATGAGAATATGGGAAAGCTCTGTCTCCCCTCTCCACTACCGTCTCTAGGCCATTGCTCTCCAGCAAATCTATCATGTCGTCAGGCGTGAAATTGTAATAGGACGGCTTGACGAAATTTGGGTTTGTACGAATATGGGTCGAGAAATCATTCCAATCCTTGACATTCGTGAAGTTGCAGCGACCCTTTCCCGTGAACAGAATCTTCCTTCCTGGGCGAGGCATTTTTTCCAAAATAACCACCTTAGCATCAGGAGAAACGGTTTTTGCCCCATGGGCTGCGAGCAGTCCAGCAGCACCGCCACCTATTATCACGACATCATATTTCATATTCACAAATTTTTCGTTTGCAAATATAGCCTTAACTTGAGAAAATTTGATTATATTTGCATGTTCATTTCCGATAGAAATGTTCAAAAGCCACTTTAGCTCAGTCGGTAGAGCAGCGCATTCGTAACGCGCAGGTCGTCAGTTCGAATCTGATGAGTGGCTCTAGCCATAAAAAGAGCCGGTCCGATGACCGGCTCTTATTATTTCACGAACTGGACGGCAAGCTGCTTTAGCTTAGCGTCAGCGGAATCCCCTTTGGCTCCGAAATAGAATTTGATTTTCGGCTCTGTGCCTGATGGGCGTACGGTCACTACATCCCCCTCCGCATTGAAGAACTGCAACACATTGGACTTAGGCAGGCCGGTCTTGTCAGGGCATTCATAATCAATGACTTTGGAAACCCTGATTCCGGCAATCTCCTTCGGAGGATTCTGTCTCATGTCGTCCATCATGCCGGCTATCTCCTCAGCCCCAGACTTTCCTTTTCGCACAATGTAGACCATCGACTCCTTGCGATAGCCATATTCCTTGTAGATCTTCTGCATCAGTTGATACAGGGTCAGCCCCTGGTCTGCAGCCCATGCGGCGCAGTCTGCAACCATCGAGCAAGCCACAGGAGCATCCTTGTCGCGAACGAACTCACCCACGTTGAAACCGTAGCTTTCCTCGCCTCCGCAGATGAAATATCCTTTACCCTCGTTTTTGTGCACGATCTCCTCTATCCATTTGAAGCCGGTTAATACATCGTAGCATCTGACCCCGAAGCTTTCAGCAATCTCGGCAATGAGCTGCGTCGTGACAATCGTCTTGACAATATATTTCGTTGAATCCAGCTTGCCGAGCTCCTTCCAGCGGGTCAGGATATAGTACGTAAGCATAGAGGCCGTCTGATTGCCATTGAATTGTACCATGTTGCCATCGTTGTCGCGAACCGCTATGCCCAGGCGATCAGCATCCGGGTCCGTAGCCATGACTATGTCGGCTTTCTTCTCCTCGGCAACATCCAAGGCCATCTTCATTGCCGCCGGCTCCTCCGGATTAGGAGACACGACGGTAGGAAAATTCCCATCGCTGACGTCCTGATCGTAAACATGGTAGACATTCGTAAATCCGAGCCTCTTCAAGCACTCAGGAACGATACGAACCCCAGTGCCATGTAGCGGTGTGTAAACGATTTTGATGTCCGAATGACGCGCACGAGACTCCGGACTGAGGGTGAGCGATAGAATGTCATGAAGATAGGCCTCATCCATTTCTTTACCCATCAGCTCAACCTCGCCGCAATGCTCCCCCCTCTCAAACTTCACCAGCGACGGGTCATTCACCTTTGAGACTTCATCTATGATTTCTCCATCGACAGGTGGTACTATCTGCGCACCGTCCGACCAATAAACCTTGTACCCGTTATATTCCTTTGGATTGTGCGAAGCCGTCACCATAACTCCAGCCACAGCCCTCATCTTGCGGATGGAATAGCTCAGTTCCGGCGTAGGACGAATATTGTCGAATATGAAGACGTGCAGCCCGTTTGCGCTGAAGACATCCGAGGCAATCTTAGCGAATTCCTTTGAATTGTTTCTGCTGTCGTAGGAAATGCACACTCTGAGGTCATCGCCAACGCATTTTTTCAAAATATAGTTCGCAAGACCCTGAGTCGCCATGCCGACGGTATATTTATTCATCCTGTTGGTGCCAACGCCCATCAGCCCACGCAATCCTCCAGTTCCGAATTCAAGATTTTTATAAAAAGCGTCCTCGAAACCCGCTGGATCGTTATTTCTTAGTTCTATGATTTTTCCTTTGGTTTCTGGATCGAAATTTCCATTAAGCCATTTGTTTGCTACCTCATTAAAGTCCTGTGCCATATTATTAAAAATTTTAGCATATAAATATACTCAATTATCGGCTGTTTTATCTCATAATGGTGGGAAATATTTTGCCATAAGAAGATGTCTGTTTCTAACAATAATGCCTATATTTATAAATATGACGGATTTCGAGAAATTCATAATAGAACATGAGGATTCGGACACTGCGTCGCTGATGCTGTCCACGAAGAAATGGCCTGCGCCAGAGGGCATCAAGCTTGGAAAACTTTCCAGCAAGGATGTGGCAGTGAATACAATCGAGGCGAGGAAGAAACTAAGGAAGAAGGTGCCTGATTGGTGGGAACGAAGGGAGCTTATCTACCCGACGGCACTTTGCGCAGAGCAATGCAGTTCTTCTGCAACCGCTGCTTACAAAGCCAAATTAGCCAGAAAGATAATTCATGAATATGCCACCGACGCTCATGTGATCGCTGACTTGACGGGCGGACTGGGGATAGATGCGGCAGCCTTCTCGAAAATTGCTGGCGTGGTGCTGTACAATGACATGAATCCAGTCCTGGCAGAGGCGGCTAGGCACAACTTTAATGTCCTAGGCATCGAGAATATACGAATATCCTGCACCGAACTCACCGCCAAGTCTCTACCAGACATTCTTCGCTCAAGTCATTATGACACCGGCAACTTGGGCTTGAGGCAATCCGAGACTATGCATCCAGACATCATATTCTTAGACCCGTCCAGGCGAGGTTCCAACGGCAACAGATTTTATATGATTGAGGATTGCCAGCCGGACGTGCTGAAACTACTGCCAGCCTTGTTCTCATATTCAAGGAACATTCTTTTAAAGCTTTCCCCCATGGCAGACATCAGCCTGACCACCGAGCGTTTGAACCATTGCTATGAGGAATATTCGGAAAAGACTTTCAATACAGGCTGGAACGGCAATTGGGTCAGGGAGATTCATGTCGTGTCAAATGGCGGAGAGTGCAAGGAACTGCTGATATGGATGGATAGAGATTGGAATGGCAAAATGGGATTCGTTTGCGCCGAGGATGGCAATATGTTAAATTTCAGCCAAGAGGAAATTTCTAAGTCGAAGGCTGCGTTGCCAGATTCAACCTATATGAGAGTGATTTTCGAGCCTGGGAAATCGCTGACTAAGGCTGGGACCGTGAACGCTTTCTGCAATCGACTCGGACTTGTCAAACTTGGAAAATTCACGAATCTATGCACTTTTCCATGTCCTTTGAACGATTCCGAAATATCTGAGAAATCAAAAGCCCTCGAACCCTTCGGCAAAATATTCATGGTGAAAGAGCTGCTCCCCTTCGACAAAGCCTCTGCCAAGACCGTCGGCAAGAAATATCCTCGCAGTGAGGTTTCCGCCAAGAACATCCCTCTTTCCAGCGACGAACTCCGCACCCGCCTCGGCGTCGCTTCCGGAGACGACGCCATGATCTTCGGCGCGCGGATGGAAATGCCGCACGCTACCGGGAACTACCTGATAATCTGCGATAGAATTTAATACTGCCGTGAGCCGAAGATAGCTGTGCCTATGCGGACTATGGTGGCGCCGTACTCTAGGGCAATCTTCCAGTCGTGAGACATGCCGATGGAGAGCTCGGTGAAATCTGAAAGCTCTGGATGCTCGACATTCAGATGCAGCTTGAAATCCTGAATGCGTTTAAAATCGGCTCGAATGACAGACTCGTCATCAGTGTTGGTCGCCATGCCCATCAGGCCATGAAAACGCACGTGAGAGTATGTATTAGAAAGCACCTGCTCTATCTCAGCCTCAGTGAAACCGCCTTTAGTCGCCTCAGCACCAAGGTGCAATTCCAGAAGGGCGTCAATCACCTTGTCATGAGCTACGCCCCAGCGCTGAACGGCATCCAGAAGCTCGAAAGAATCTATGGATTCGACCAGAGAAGCATATGGCAGGACGAGTTTCAGCTTATTGGTCTGAAGATGTCCGATGAAATGCCACTCTATGTCCTGTGGCAGCTGAAGAACCTTCCTGTAGAACTCTTGCGGACGATTCTCTCCAAAGACTTTCTGCCCAGCCTGATATGCTGTCAGGATGGCCTCGAAAGGATGAAATTTAGAGACTGCCACCAGTTTGACCCCTGATGGCAGCTCCGAAATGATATTCTTTAAATTTTCTTCTATCATATTCGTTATCTGCGACCTCCTCTTCTCTGCTTTTTCTCCTGCTCCTCCAGCATCTTACGCTGCATCTTCTGAGCCTCCTCCAGCCTCTGCTGCCATTTGCTCTTTGGCCTGGCCTTCCCTTCAGTAGCAGCCAGCTTCGCCCTGATTTCCTCAGGATGCACGAACCACTTCTTGATAACCCAAGTTTCAAGCATGGTGATCAAGTTAGAGATCAGGTAATAATAGCTAAGACCAGCCGACAGGCTGTTGCAGATGAAGAACATCATGATCGGCATCATCCACACGCTCATGAATTTCATCGCTGCCATATTCGGATCGTTTCCTCCAGGCTGACTCTTCGTAGTTATCTTAGAATAAAAGAACATGGAAACTGCCATCAGCAATGCGAACAGCGACAGATGATCCCCCAACAGAGGTATTCTTGTTCCGAAATCCCAGATTGAATCGTATGCGCTAAGGTCATCGGCCCATAAGAAACTCTGCTGGCGAAGCTCGATGGAAGCTGGGAAGAACCTAAACATTGCCCACAGGATAGGGAACTGCAACAGCATAGGGAGACAGCCGCCCATCGGACTTATTCCAGCCCGTTTGTACAGATCCATCTGGGCCTGCTGCTTCTTCATGGCATCTTCCTGCTTAGGATATTTCTCATTCAGCTTGTCAATCTCCGGCTTGATGGCTTCCATCTTAGCAGAAGAGGAATACGACTTGTAAGCAAAAGGAAGAACCACGATCTTTATGAAGATGGTCATGAGCAGGATAATAAGCCCGAAGTTGTTGATGAACTTATGCAATAAATCGAACAGCGGGATAATCACATACTTCGTGAACCAGCCTACCAGCCAGCCGCCCAGAGGTATTATCTTTTCATACCTTTGGTCATACGATTTCAGTGTCTTGAAATGGTTAGGCCCGAAATAGAACTCGAACGGGATGACCGTCTCGCTGTTTCCAGGAATGAAATCGACCCTCAGCCTAGCATCACAAGTCATTAGGTTTCGATCCGCATTATCCTCAGGAAAGAACTTAATGCCGAAATCTGCAGATGAGAATTCATCTGGAGCCCTCATGATTGCAGAGAAAAACTGCTGCTGGAAAGCAAACCAGCCTATTCTGTTGTCCACCCTCTTTTCGGCATTCCTGCCTTTGCCCGTTTCCACTGGCTTCTTTTCGCCATTGAAATAATAGTTAAGTTTAGAGTATTGAACTTCATTCTTGTAGCCTTTCTCCATTCGTGGCAAGGTCATGAAATAGTCAATGTCTATATTATTGACATTTCGTGGAATAACCTTATCCATCCCTATGAATGAAAGCCTATCGTTAACCACATAGGAGCCTTGGCTGATAGAATACCTCTGCTCTATATAAGCCCCACCCTCGAACACCAGCCTCATTGCAATAGAAGTGTCCGTCTGCTCGGCAAGGGCGAAATTAAAGTCAGATGTATTAATATTCTCACCAGCATAGACCTGTATGCCGAAATGGCTTTCTCCAGGCTTAAATATGTACAAGTCAGTGCTGTCGTAATTTCTATAATCTTTAAGCCTTACAGAATATGGCTGACCGCCTTTGGTGGTAAAGGCGATTTCCATCTTGTCATTCTGCAAGGTGCACAAAGAACCTTCTGCTTGATGAGAAGCATCCAGCAAAGAATCCTTGAATATGCGCTGGTGAACGACAGTGTCTGTAAGAGGCGAGTAAATCTTAGCGGAATCAATGACTGCCGCATTCGCAGCAGCTATTGAGTCAGCCTTCAATTGCTCGACGTATGCTATCGAATCCAGCTGAGACTGATACGCCGCCTTTTTCTGATATTGTTTGTTCTCATAAAAGGTGAATCCGAAAAGGACCAACCCCATGAGGATAATTCCGATAATAGAATTCTTATCCATTACTGATTCTGATCTTCGCTCTCTTCCACTTTCCTAATCTTAGCCTCAAGCTCACTCAACTCAGCTTTTGATGCATCAATCTTATCCTGCATCTGTTTAATCAGCGGAGCCGAGCTCTTTGACTCGGAGAAGAAACCAATGTTATTTTCGAATGTGACAATATCTTGCTGCAGCTTATTATATTGCTGCACAAGACGATCTTTCTCGGTCATAGGCCTTCGGTAATCCCCACGTCCGCCCCCGCGTGAAGGTCTTACCTGGAAACCTGGGAACTTAGCCTGCATAGCATCAGTAAAAGCTTTCTGAATGCTATCTTTTTCCTTGAAAGGCACGTAACCGATGGACTGCCAGCGATCATAGAAATCTTTCGCAGCCTGAATATTTACGTCTGCGCCCCCGTTAAGGTCATAACCATTGATTTCTTCAATGATAGCTTTTTTAGCCTTGAGATTACTGTAGTAATCGTTCTCCGGGCTTACATTCTTATCTCTCTCATTGAAAAAGGCATCACAAGCTGCGCGGAACCTCTTCCAAAGCTGCTCAGATTTTTTGCGAGGCACGGTACCGATTTCTTTCCACTGCTTCTGCAAATTGATGAAGTCTTGAGTGGTTTTCTTCCAGTCCTTGTTGTCCTTCAATGCCTCTGCCTGTGCGATGAGAGCAAGCTTCTTATTCACGTTCTCGGTCATATCGGCCTTGAACTGCATATAATATTCTCTCTTCCTGTTGAAGAACTTATCGCAAGCTGCGCGGAAACGATCGTAAATCTTCTGATTCTCTTTCTTCGTAGCAAAGCCAATGGTTCTCCACTGTTTCTGAATATCTTCTATCTGTGTTGTCAGAGAGTTCCATTCGCTAGAGGATTTAATATCCTCTTTAATAGCTATGGCCTCTACCAGCTCGCAGAGCTGAGTTTTCCGAGCCAGATTTTCGACTTGTTTTTCTTTCTGCCCCTCGAAATAAGCCTGATATTTTTTATTTATTATGGAAGTAGCAGCTTTGAAACGATCCCAGATAGATTCTCTGAATTCCTTAGCCACAGGGCCAAATTCTTTCCACTGTTCATGCAGTTTCTGAAGTTCATGGAATGCCGCTACAACATTCTCGTTCTCCGCAAGTTTCTCTGCCTGCTCGCAGAAAAGAGTCTTTGCCTCAAGATTTTTCTTGAAATCCAGGTCCCTAAGATCCCTATTTATCTTTACCATATCGTAGAATTTCTCTACGTAGAACTGGTAATTGTTGTTCAAGTCTATGTACTTAGAAGCAGGAACCGGACCTATCTCTCGCCATTTGTTCTGCAGCTCGCGGAACGCCGGGAATGTCGTATTCACATCCTCCTGCTTCTCTACAAGAGCCTTCAGCTCCTCAATGACAGCCATCTTCTTCTCATAATTCTGCTCTCTCTGCTCATCTTGCTGGCGGTTGTATTCAGCACGCTCTTTCTTATAATTAGCATAAACACCCTTGAATGCAGTCTCAATGGTTGCAAACGGATTTTCTTTCTCTTCTTGCGTCTGAGGGCCGACTTCCTCTATGACATCTTCCCTTGAAGATGGCTCATCTACTTTCGGACCAAGGCCAGCATCTGATTTTTCCTTCGACAGACGACGATAGAAAGCAGATTTAATGGCCTCTGCTTCCTTATATCTCTTCATTCTGTCCTCAGCTTGGGATAGTTTATCGAAACGCTCCGACAGTTCAGCCAGAGTCAGGTTTCCGAGATCTACAGTCGGAGACTGAGGAGTTTCCTCTTCAGCATCTGGAACGGGCTCATTGATGCTATCAACAACATCTTTCAACGTTGACTGATCCTTTCCAACCTCTACATTGTTCCCCAAATCTGGAGTATTTTCTGCACCAAGGATTATTTCCTCACTCATAAGGCAATATTTTTTGAGTTTCTAAAAACTGCAATTCTATTTGCAACTTACAAATATACTTAAATTTCGGTTAAATTATCTAATTTTGCGAAAATGAATATAAAATATGAGGATTGACATTCTTTCGGTCGTTCCAGAGCTGCTAGAAAGCCCATTGAAATATTCGATAGTTGGACGTGCCATCAAGAAAGGCCTGGTTGAAATCCACGTCCACAATGTCAGGAAATATGGAATCGGCTCTCGGGCGACAGTGGACGACTATTCCTATGGCGGAGATGCCGGCATGGTAATGATGGTAGAACCGGTGGATAAGATGATCAACGAACTGAAGGCGGAAAGGGAATACGAGGAAATCATCTACCTTTCCCCTGACGGAGAACAGCTGAAGCAAAGAATCTCGAACGAGCTATCCATGCTAAAAAACATTATCCTGCTGTGCGGACATTATAAGGGAATCGATGAAAGAATTCGGGAACACCTCGTAACACGGGAAATCTCCGTCGGGGATTACGTGGTCAGCGGAGGTGAAATTCCTGCTGCGCTGTTAGCCGATTCCATCGTCAGGCTGCTTCCAGGAGCGCTTACGGATGAGACATCTGCCCTTAGCGACAGTTTTCAAGATGGCCTGCTCTCCCCTCCGGTCTACACGAGACCAGCAGATTATAAGGGCTGGAAAGTTCCAGAAGTGCTTTTGAGCGGCAATCCTAAACTTATCAGAGACTGGCAGGAAGAACAGGCTGTGCAACGGACAAAAGAGAGAAGGCCTGAACTTCTGGAAAGCATTAATAATCAATCCAAAAAGGGTCTTTTGAGGTAAAACGTTTAAACTTTTTCGAGAAAATCCTTGCTTGAAACGATTTTTTAGTTACATTTGCAGATGAAATGGTTTAACACTCTAACTACAATCAACCTTCTTTCATAAGAAAAGGTAAATACACTACTAACTAACCATTAAAGCCCGCTGCGAAGCGGGCTTTGAATTTTATATATTCATGAAAACTTGGGAAAGGACGCAAAAGATGCTAAATTTGATCATTAGATATGAAAAGATTTCTGCACGACCATCCACTAGGAGCCGTATTCATTCTGGCCGCTTTGTGCCTGCTACCTATAATGTTCCTGCGAGATTTCTCGCCGGACAACGAGCTAAAATACCTAAGCATAGCGGACGAAGCAATTGAAAATGGCCAGTTCTTCGCTTTTACGAACCACGGAGTGCCCTACGCCGACAAGCCGCCGCTTTACCTCTGGATCGTCATGCTGGGCAGGATTCTGTTTGGAAACAGCTGTATGCCGTTTCTTGCATTGTTCTCGCTAATTCCTGCCTACCTGATTATCTGGGCATTGGATGACTGGCTGCGCAAATCTGCAGGCCTCCTGCAGAAGCCTCTTGAGCGAGCCGGTGCCGCACTCATGCTGCTCACTTGCTTCCTGTTCCTAGGCTGTTCTATTTTCGTCCGTATGGACATGCTGATGTGCCTGTTCATAATACTAGCGCTACGATCGTTCTGGATGATGTATTCCGGAATCGGTTCATTCAAGAAACAGAGCTTTCTGCTGCCGATATGGATTTTCCTGGCTGTTTTCACTAAAGGTCCAGTAGGACTGCTGATGCCGCCAATTACGATAATATGCTTCCTGCTGATTGTCCGCAAAGGACGCACGATCTGGAAATATATAGGCTGGAAGACCTGGGGAATAATCGCAGGGCTGTGTCTGCTGTGGTTCGCAGGGGTTTACGCAGACGGAGGCAAATCCTACCTGAATGACCTTCTATTCCACCAGACATTCGGACGAGCGGTGAATTCATTCCACCACAAAGCTCCGATATATTACTATTTTATAACAATATGGTACAGCATCGCCCCATGGTGCCTGCTGCTCGTAGGGGCCTTGATCGCTTCCTTCTTCAACAAAGAAAAGAATCGCAGCGAGCTAGAGACATTCTTCCTGACCGGAATAGTTGCGACTTTCGTGATGCTGACGGCCTTCAGCGGAAAACTGGCCATCTACATGCTTCCGATATATCCTCTAATGGCCTACTTGTTTATATTCATCAAAAATCGCTTAGGCTGGCGCAATTGGATGAAATGGAGCCTAGCCGTTCCGATAGTTCTGTTAGCCATAGTCGGCATAGCAGGGGTGCTGGCATTAACCATATTCAAAGAATATGATCTAGTCAGGAATATGACATCTTCATATTCATTCGCCTCCTCCCCTCTCATCGTGATTGGGCTAATTATTCTGGCGATCGGGTCGATATATTCATTAATTCTTACCTTACGCAGCGGTTGGGTAAGGCCGGTCATCACACAAGGGGTGACAATCCTGCTTTTCGCCTTCACAGTGTCATTTCTGATGCCGAAAATCAACGATTACTCTGGATTCGGCAATTTTGCGAAAATGATTCCGGATGGGGCAGAAGTCGTTGCCGTGAACATACGAAGCGCAGAGAACATGGACGTGTATCTAGGCCACACAGTGAAGGATTACGGAAAAGACATGGAAGGCTTCCGGAAGGACCTCGGTGAGGGAAAAATCACAGCTGAATACTTAATAACAGACTCCAACCGCTTCAGAAAAGTAAAAGGCATCGAGGAATATGTTTCCGCAATGCCGCATAAAGCTTGCGGAACTTATTGGCTGGTGTCCTTGGAAAAAGAATAACTTTCATTGCTGTCCGGAGAAATTTTACAATACAGTGAGTTGCTCGATAGAACCTGTCTCAGGAACACTAACAGAGTCTATCGGCTGATTATAAAGTTCACGGATATCCGCTCTCTGGAAGAGGACTTGTCCGATTGAGTTAGAGATAGAATGAAGACAAGGAACCAGGCCATACCGCTTCTTCGCAATGATGAGCAAAAGATAGTCGCAAACGGCTATCCAGATTTGCACGTACTCTGCGTTCTTGGAGGTTCCGTAGAAGGTCTTAATGTGAAGATGCTGCTTGCTCCATTTGAAGAACAGCTCAATCTGCCAGCGTTCACGGTACAGTTCTGCGACAGTCAGAGGGTCTTCAATCACGAAGTTGTTAGTCAGGAAGCGATAGACTTTTCCGGTCTCAAAGTCCTCATACACAACAAGTCTCAACGTATCAGAATACTTCCAGGTAGAGTAATATCCGGTAAGTCTGATAATCTCATCCGAAAGAACGCCAGAACCTTTGTCTGCTGTCAAACGCATATATCATATCTTCGAGACCAATCCGCAGGTTCTCATTCCTGTAAAGCGCCGTGGCTTCTTTCACCAGGGCCACCGCAAAGTCTTGATAGATACGCCAATCCTTCTTCTCATTGGCCTGCGCAAGCGCGTGGAACGGGGCATCAACTTGATCCACGAACGGTAGAGGTCTCCGCAGAGGTTAAGTGTAGTCTCTATATCTTTAAAACCAGCTCTGTCGGTGAAATGAGCAAAGCTCATCACCCTGAACTGGTCACGACAATTAAACTTGATAGCGTGCCGATTACCATTGTAGCGGTCGACTCGCTTCTTGAATTTGTATTCGTTAAAGAGAGACATAATCTGGGCAAAGATTGTTTTTCCTTTGTTCATGGCTTGCGGATAGCCTCTTGATGGCTACCGCAAAGTTACCGAAGTCCTAATCGAAAAATTTTCTAATGCTTGTCTGTTATTGATTTTTTAATGCTTAAACCCTTATCGAAGAATTTTTCTCCGGACACTAGTTTTGATATATAACACACAATCTTTTGACATCCGTCAAGAAAATTTCAAAATAAGGTTAATAGAAAGCTTAGATAGGTGCTTTTGGTGAGAAGTTGTAGCCGTCGTTCCTGTGCTGCCAATAAAATTGCTCGCTTGCAGAGTACATTATCAGGTAGGCACACCTTAAGGCAGACTCCCCTGCCACTGAAATTGCATTCGAATTCATTGGCACTTTAAGATCGAATCTCCTAACTTGTCTGATGTCGGCTCTTGGTGAACGATCCTCAGATTTGTCCGAAACAGAAGAAGCATTTTCAACGTTTCCGTTCAGTTGTATAGTGTCTGGAAGTTTCGAGAGCCATTCCTGATATGCCTTGACATTGAACAGATGGAAATTTCCATGGAACGTTAAATCCTGGGCCTGCAAGTTCATTGCAAGCATCAAGACCAAGGAAATACAGAATAGTTTCGGAATGTTAATGTCAATTTTTTTGTAGCAAATATAAACAAATATCTAAATCATTCAAAATATTGATTATCAATAAATTTATATGGCTTCTGCCATAACATGGGAAGAGGCCGTGCCTTTTCTGATTAACACGACCCCTTAGAGCTGAGGACATTACCTGTAAATCATCAAAATAATAATTTAAGTTTCGCAAGTGATTCAAGCGGATGGTTGTAGTTGTCGGGCCACTCTCATTATCGCTTCAAGTTGTTTGTTTTCGTTTATGATATTGGTCAGGAGTTCATCGGAGTCGGCGGAGCTCACCAAGGGGAAGTACTTCGTGTACGTCCCGGAGAACTGCTCGTTCGTCTCGGGGAGGGCGATCACCCCGTCGGGGTTCTACCTCAAGGGCTCCTACGTTCTCGACGGCGTGAAGAGGACGGCCGACGCCACGACGCTCATAGCCACTGGCGCGACCGCCATGTCGCCCCTCGTGAGCGGACAGTGCAGGAGGAACGCCCTCGTCACCGTCAGCCTCTACGACCTCGGCGGCGCGGCGGAGGAGCCGTGGATGGAGGCCGGCCCGGCTACGCCGAGGGACACGATGTACGTCGCCGAGGCGGGGACGCTCACCGCGGTCGTACACAACTACGCCGGGGGCCTGGCGGTGGCCTCGTCGGACAACCTCAGGGTGCTCCACGCCGGCGACGGCGGCCTCTTCGCCGACAACGGCGACGGCACGGCGACGCTCTCCCTCAGGTACGGGTGCCTGGCGGAGGGCGACGGCACGGGGACCATCACCGTCATGAAGGACGGCTCGGCCATCAGGGGCGGGGCCGTGACCATCCGCACGAAGGCCCCGAAGCTGAAGTTCGACGAGACGGTTTACCGGCTCACCAATTCCGTCAGGTCGCGGGGCGTGGGCCTCTCGTACCGCCTGGGCGACGGCTCGGCGTACGGGTCCTACGACCAGGCGCTCTACGACGAGCTCCTCGACGTCCGGACCGAGGTCAGCGGCAAGGCTGAATCGTTTGTTCGGTTTGAACCTACCCTGGTATCTCTTAAGGATAATGTGACCATCGACGAGTCCAGCGCCGGCGAGTACGAGGACGCGCTCGTCGCGAGGCCGGCCAGCCCCGGCTGCGGCGTCGCCGCGGCGAAGGCGGGCGTGGATCTTGCCCTGCCAAAAGGGAGCGCGTCCGACTGGGTGATCGACTCCGAGGCTTACGTGGCCCAGAGAAAGAGCTTCAGCTTCAAGATCGCCGGTTACTCTGACGGCATGACGGTCTCGTGCTCGGACAACCTTGAGCTGAGCGCCGTCGTGACGAAGAATCCAGACGGCTCCGCGACCGTCAGGGGGACGTACGGATGCCTCAGGAAAGGCGCGGGCGCCATAACCGTTAAGCTCAATGGCTCAGCCATTGGCAACGGCAGCAGGGGCGTCAACGTCATCGCCCCCGCCCTGGTGATTTCGCCGGACCCCATCGTCATCAGCGGAAGCCATTCGTCTTTTACGTTCGACATGCATTATGAGGACAAGGACGGCAATAGGATGACGGATTTCGACGAGGCCTTGTATGACGAGCTGATAGTCCCAGGCGCGTATTTTGAAGAGCGCGCTTTCCGGGATCAGGAACAGGAAATGGAATTTTATAGCATGCAGCCTTCTTTGAGCGGCAATACCCTGAGCTGGGGGCAGGCCGGAACTTCCGCATATTATGAAGGCGTGCTTTGCGCCGAGCCCATTAAATTAGATTCAGGGGTCGAAGCTGCCTGGGCCGACATTGAGGTCGTGGATGGAGGAGCGGGGGAAGTCATAACGAACGGCCCCTTCGAGGTCAGCTATGCTTACGCTTTGACCAGAACCGGCTCCGTCACCGGAGGCGGCTCGACCGTGGCAGTTTACGATTACACGTTGTCCTACGCCATAACCTATAAGGGCACGGTTCCGTCTTCCCTGACCTATTCAGTCAAGTCTTCGGGTTCATATCCTGTTTCCGTGCAGGACGAGCCTGACTCTTATCAGTCGTATGACGATGACATACCGTTACGGACCACTTCCGTGACCATAACGGGTTCGTCGCCGAATAAGAGTTTCACCGAGCATATATACGATTATAACCGGCTTGGCGATATCGCTTATCGGTTAGACGTAGTATGCAATGGCAGGACCTATTCGTTCGACCTCACCGAGACGCCTTCTCTGTGAGATGCCCCGGCCGATGAAAAACGGCCTCACCGATCCCGTCTGATTCCACATGGCGGAGGCTTGCTTGACCGGCCTCCGCCTTTTTTCGCTCTTTCCCGGGGCCCGCGGCGGGCGTCGGTCTCAGTATCCCACGAAGTCGTAGTACGGGTTCCGTCCCATGTTGGACGTCACCACGTCCTCCTTCATGTACCACTCGCGGTAACAGCCTTCGGATACTCTCTTAGGTATGCCGTACCTTTGGAATAAAGAGAAGCTGAACAGAGGGATTTCTTTCCCGTCCACGTTCTTCACTATCACGTACGTGTCTTTCGGCCCGAGTATCGGGTACACGCCGTCGTCTTTTTCGTTATACGTGTATTCGACTATCTCGTCCTCCTCCGGCTCCTCGTTGGAGTAGCCCCGTTCGTCGAAGTAGAGGAATTTCTTGTCGTACTTCTCTAGCGCCGCGCTCGGGACCAGTATCGTTATCCGGTAATTCTCATATACGGGGCCGTACAATGAGTCCTTCCATCCCTTGCTCGTTATGTTCCACGACCTCGGCGGCGTCATTCCCGCGAAGGTTATTTTCCTCACGGAGCCGCCATCGTTTATCGCGGTATTGCCGAGGTACTTTAAGTTTTTCCCGAAGACCACCTCCGTGACGTAATCCGGCGTCGAGAACGCCGAACCTCCCAGATGCTCCAGGTTGTCCCACAGCACCATCTTCCCGGTCTCTTTCGAGCCGTTGACGCTCAGCCCGGACGCATTCAGGAATGCGTGTCTGCCTATGTATCTCACGCTGGCCGGGATAACCACCGACTCAAGTTTTTCGCAGTAAGAGAACGTATAATCCGGTATGGTGTCGAGGCTGACGAAATACTGCATTTCATCGAAGGACTTGATGGAGTATTCGGAGGCTGAGCACCCCGTCGCCTCGTCGTACGTCGGGTTGAACGGCCTGCCGAGGGTCTTCACGAGGGAGGCCTCGCGCACCGACAGCTCGCCGTCGCCGTCGAGGTCCCACCTCCCGACGCAGATCCTCTTTATCACGGAGTCGGCGAAGGCTATCCTCTCGGACGCGTCCCTCACGCCCTCGACCCTCACGGAGGCCGCGGCCCTCACGGTGTCCGTCCCGCCGCGCTCGCCGGCGCAGGCGAGGACGAGGGTGACGGAGCCCGCCCCCTGGCCCCTGCCGCAGAGCATCCCGTTCGCGGTCACGGAGAATGCGCCGCCGGAGGCCGGCTCGAAGCCCACCGCCCTGACGACGGCGCCGTCCGGCTCATAGCCCGCGCCGAGGAAGAGCGTGTCGTTCTGGCGGAGGACGATCTCCCCCGTCTCCTTCCCGCCGAGCGTTATCCACGCCCTCGTCACCGCCGGGACGTCCAGGAGGGTCATGACGGGGATCTCAGCGGCGATCTCGCCCGTCTCGGTCCCCTTCCTCGTCTTCTTCTTCAGGTAGGTGACCCTGGCCTTCAGCGTGGTCTTCCCGAAGGCTCGCCCCGCGAGCGTCATGCCGTCACCCTCGCCGGAGAGGGACGCCACCGCCGGGTCGGCGACCTCCAGGGTCACCGCCTGGGCCCTCGCCCCCTCCGGGACGAGCGACACCGCGAGGGGCGCGGCCAGCCCTTCCCTGGCGAAGAGCGTGTCGGCGACTGACCGCCCGTCGTAGGCGACGGCTATGCCCTCCGGCTCGGGGTAGTCCGTCTCGGAGTTCAGGACCGAGACGACGACCTTGCGGGTCAGCGGCATGAAACCGCCGCGCGTCCGGAAGGTCACGGCTATCGTCGCCTCCGCCTCCCCGGTCTTCCTCGGAATCACCCTTACGGCGTTCTCCCCGGCCTTCTCGAAGAGCACGCGGGATTTTCCGGACGTCACGTTGGCCTCCCAGCCGGTGGCCGTAGCCTCCGCGGGGGTCCAGGAGATGACCGCTGTCTTCTCCTCGTCGTCGTACAGGGAGAGGGTGTCTCCCACCTCGATGCCGTCGACGGTTATCCTCAGCGATTCGGGCCTCGGCCCGCCGTCCTCGCCGGGGCCGCCCTTCTCCGAGCAGGCGCCGGCCGCTATGATGGCCGCGGAGAGCGCGGCCAGGATCATCTGGTTCCAGTTCTTAGTCTTCATGTTCAGGCAAAGTTAAGCAAAATTATTCATAATCCACGGCTTAGGCTTCCGGAAAAGGGTGTTTTTCCCCCTCCCCCTTCGTGGCGGGTCAGGTCCTCTTCGGGGGCCCGGGAGCTGCGGACGACCGTCCGCGGCTCCCTTGGAAGCCTCATCCGCCGCGGGAGCGGCGGTGGCGGAGGGAGGCGTGCGGACTGTGCGCGAACGGCCGGCTGCCGGTTTTCCTGCTTTCCTCTTCCTCATTGCCGTTACTGAAAGATAATTTTCGCAATTGTGGAATCTCACCTTCCTAGGAAGATTCGACTTAATTTTTTGCACAAAAGGGAAGAAAAAAATAGCTATAAAATTGACAATATTTGCTATATTCTTTTCTCGATCTTAAAAATCTGTAACAAGTTACACTTTTTTAAGGTCCATGATTGCCGTTTGCAAATAAATCATTAATTTTACATCTGAAAAATTTGTAACAA
>JAQYTJ010000032.1 GCA_028724885.1 Bacteroidales bacterium
CTGGAATCTGAAGAAAATGATGAAGGACCTTGCAAAGAAGAGCGCAAAGACTTTATTTGTCTTGTTGCAAATCCTCTTCGGAGATCCTCAATATAAATTACAAACTGCGCAATAGGCAGTTGTTAAGGATTGACTAATTAGAAGCGCAGGATGCAAGAACTGAATCGATGTCGAACTGGCTCAGAACTCGAATTTTTCAAGTTTCCACTCCCCTTTCATAAGTTTCTTGAGATCGGCGCAGCCATCTGCAAATGATTTGCTCTCACCATGGGCATCCAGGACTTTCTGGTCTCTCCACGTCTCGCAGAACAGGTAGACACGTTCCCTGCTTGTGCTGGCAAAAAGATCATAGGAGACGTTGCCCTCCTGAGCCCTTGAATCGCGAACCATCTCCGCGGTAGCACCCTTGACCTGCTCCGGGGTCACTCCATCATTAACCTCGAAAAATACATTTAATCTGATCATGATATTAAGGATTTAAGTTTGTCAGTCACATTATGAATGTCATCGAATATGATGGCATTGAATCCCAACGCATCGGCTGCCTGAATGTTCGCAGCATTGTCATCTATGAACACGCATTCTTCTGCCTTCAGATTGTACCGATCCAGGAGAATATGATATATTCTTGGATCAGGCTTGTTGACCTTCTCGATTCCGGATATCACCATTCCGTCGAACAGCTGGAAGAAATCATATTCCTTAATCAGCCCCTCAGCTTTCTCCCAAGACCAGTTCGACAAACCATATATTCCTAATCCACTGGCTTTCAGCTTTTTCAAGAGAGCTACGCTTTCTGGGAAGCATCCTTTCACGGTGCGCCGCCATTCATCGTCGAACAGCTGAATCTCCTTAGCATATTCAGGGAACCTATCCTGCAGCTCTCTCACTCCTTCCGCAAAGGGCTTTCCAGCATCAAGCGTAGCATTCCAGGCGTGTAAGCCAACCTTTGCGAAGAAATTATCCATTTCCCCTTCTGACTTGAAATAATGTCTGTAAAGATACCTCGGATTCCAGTCAAGGAGCACTCCTCCGAAGTCGAAAACTATGTTCTTTATCATATTCCGCCTGAAAACTTTTTCAAAGATAAGGAAAATTGCTGGAATGGGCGCTGGCTAGTTGCGTCCAACCAGTGTGAGGCGGATAGTGAGACCGAAGTTGTCGGCGTATAGGCTGCCGATATCGGCGTAGGTGCCTATGGTGACTTTGATGCGTGGGCGATGAGATCCTGAATCAAGTTCAGGATGACAATCGTTATCGCTGATTGCATCCAGCCGGTCATCCTGACGAAACGCACCACGCCGGTCATCCTGACGAAAGTCAGGATCTATCTCAAATGCGCAGGAGAACTGCTTTGGAGCGGATTTGAAAGCTTCGATGCGCTGAGTGTAATTGCCATAACTAATTGAATATGTTGCCTTCAGTCTATAAGGAACCTTGCGAGCCACCTTGCCAGCAATGCCGATGTGGTGGGCACGGATTCGGTTATTGGCGATTCCAAGCACTACCCCATTGCTGCCGACAGGCATCGGAGTCATCAGCGCCAGCCCCACCGTGCGACCATAATTAGTCCAGCCGGAAGCATATTCCCCATTGTTGAAATAGTTGTCCATTCCGCCAAGGTAGCGATAAAGCCGGTCAGGCTTCTTGCGAAGCTCCTCCTCGGTGGCAGGCCTTGCATGCACCGAACCCGACTGCGAACGCGTGAACACATATTCATAAAGCACGTCAGTCACCCATTTATCCCTGTCATTCAAAGAGACGCCAATAGTTGTCACTCCATCGGGGAAATTCTTGAAGCGCACCCCAGAGCCATCCTCGAATGGTCTGTCATGGGCAACCAAAAGCGTGAATTTGTCCGCCCGCCAGTTTAGCTGGAACAACTCGCGGCCTCTATGGTCGCCAAGCACGTTAGCCTGGTCACTCGCAGTGGCACCACTTCCGCCGCTTCTGCCCAGCACAACCTTCATATAATCATTGAAAGAATGCGGCTGGGACCCATATTTCGGGCTGTCGCCTGCCCACGTAGCGAAATGCTCCAGGCCCATCTGGAAGTCAACCCTCCTGCTAAACCTAAACCTGAAATACAAAGACTTGTTGTGCAGACGAGCCTTATCAACATACCTGTCATCTATGAATATGTAGTCGGCGTAATTGAACCTGAATGCCAGGATCCCCTTAGTCCAAGGCACGTCAATATATTCAGAATAAATATTATAGCCAGGCGCATTGCGAGCATTTCCAGTCCACATCATGTCGCCGCCGGTGAGGGAAAGTTTCGCAATGTCGCTCCTGCCAGAGGCACTACGTAATCCAGGCAAAGCGCAAGCGGCATCACTACACATGGGCTTGGCACAAGACATCGATTCTTCAAACCAACGTGTTCTGTCCCACATCCCCAGATACAGCCTCAAAGCCTTCCAGCCAATCCCTGCATAAAGCTGCCCAACCTTGCCGTCGAAGGCATCATGGGTGGCAGATGAAGAACCGTATGCCTCGACCGCAGGCGAAGCAAAGACATCAGCATTCTGCGACAAAGAGGCAGCCAGCATCGTCCCGCCATAGAAAGTCCAGCCTTTGCCAAGGCCATATCGAAAATCGGCAGCACCGGCAATCATGCCACCGCGAGCATCTGGGAAAAGGCCTCCTTTATTAGTCACTGCCCAAAAAGGCAAAGACTTCTCGCTCGCCGCAATTCCGTACATGGACACATTCCAACAGGCGGCAAGGCCATTACCGGAATCGGATCTTTGATGAGCAGCCGATCCTGCCGGCAAGGCCACTACGGCCAGAAGCGCCATTATTGATTTCAGAACAGACATCGTCACTAAATTAATTATTCCTTTTGAAATCCACAATTATCTATATCTTTCCTAAATTATTCCCATCATCACATGATACCTGAGATATTGCCGATGGTATTCTCACTCAGGCATGCCAGCTCTCCCATCACGCTGCTTTGCTTTAAGGCTTTTGCGTTACGCACAGGCGCATCAAAAATATTATCATTGTTCCGGCCAAATCTGTCGGATCAAGTAATCTATAAATAGAGAGTAAAACAAAAGAACAGGTGGAAACAGAAAAAATGACAATTACAGAAGATCTGTTATTCAAATATTTCAGAGGAAAAGCCTCGAGAGATGAGAAAATTGCGATTTCCCACTGGCTCGGGGAGAGCAAAGAGAACAGAATGAAATTCCGTGAAGCGAGCGATCTTTATGAACAGTTCATAATGACCGCACCGGCAGACATGCTGGATTACGACAACTCATCCCAAGATGGCGAAATGCCACAGAAAAAATCATGGCGAATCTGGCGTGCCGTCGCGGACATTGCCGCAGTGGCTGCAGTTACAGCCGGAATTTGGCTTGCCATTGACCACAGGTACGAAAACAAGATGGAGGACTCTATGGTGACGGTCGAGATACCCACAGGACACCGTATGGACATTATTCTTGCGGATGGAACGACAGTAAAGCTCAACTCCGGAGCACGTATGCAGTATCCTCAGTCTTTCTCCTCCTCATCCCGTGAAGTGTATCTTGATGGGGAAGCTTTCTTTGATGTGCCCACAAAGTCAAGAAGTTGCTGGACATCATAGCGCAAGATATAATCTCGCGCCTTATCCACAAGACGATTTATCTCTTCTGGGTGAGACGACGAGCCGAAGTTGGCCCGTTCTAGGAACTTGCCTGAACTCTTGTCGACCACCACGACTGTGATACTGCCAGAACGGTTCTTTCTCTTGCGGACAAACATACCGCAAATATAGGAAAAAGGTGAGGCGATTCACCCAAAAAAAAATTGAGATTTTTACTATCTGTCTGATTATTAAATGGTAACAAAATTTCTTGTTTTTGGACCGCCAAAGTCAGGAGAAGTAGCGCTGCTCATCCATTTGAAGATGCCAAAGCGGGCGGTGCCGCTGGCTTAGTCTCAGTTCTTTTTGCTACCTTTGCGATCCGGCTGGGTTCTTCCCCGGCCAGCGAACTTAGCGAATATGCCGGCGAAGGATCTCACACAAGGCAGCGTGCTTAAGAATATGGCTGGGTTTTCCCTGCCATATCTGCTTTCCTATTTCATGCAGCTGCTCTACGGACTCGCGGACCTGTTCGTAATCGGACTGTACGACGGAGTGGCCAGCACTACCGCCGTGTCAATCGGCAGCCAGTTCATGCCGTATTCGTTTCGACAAGATCCCGTTCACTTCGGCAGACTCTTCAGCTGCACACCGATGAAGAAATTCCTGCAGGACTGAGCATTCCAACCCCGCTAATGGTTCTTCTTTTTATTTATTTTTTTTTACTTTTTTGCTATAAAAAAATTTTAGTATGATAATTTTTTCACCTACCTTTATTATGCAGTTATAAAACGTTATAACTAATTATTCCACATTTTATTTAAACCACAGAATTATGAACTGTAAACATTTTTTTGCAGCAATGGCTGCACTTACTATTGTTTCCTTTGTGTCATGCGAACAGACAACAAAGGATGTTCCAACTATGAGCAATCTCATAGAACTCACTCCGATATCCTCATCAAACGGAACAAGAGTAACTGAAGTAACTGAAGTAACTGAAGTAGCAGAAACTTTCTCCGAAGGATATCTTTGCTCCTCACCAACATCTGACATACGAGCTGAAATCTTTGTTAATTCAGACTATGATAAAGCTCTTGCGAATGTCTTAGCTGAAGATGGATCGGTTGCCTTTTCTGTCTCATTTGTGATTGATTCTTTATTAACAAGTACTTCTTGTCTATTTACAGCATACAATGAATTAAACGAACCTGTTATGTCTGGCATATATAATCCAGGAGAAGATTACATAGAAATTATTGATAATTATGGGAATGATGTTGTAACCAGAGCATCAGCAAGGCAATGGGTTTGTGGAATAGGAATAGGGATCTGCGGAGGAATATGGTCTGCTGCTTTTGGAGCGGTTTCGCTTGGTGCTGGTTTTGTTGTAGGCATGTCATTTACTGCATTATCAATAGCTACATGTTCAAAATGAAAAAGATAGTTATTTTTTGGAGCATTATTTTAATATTGTCTTTATCCTCTATTGTCTTTGGAGTCATTCAGGCTCTTGATAAAGCTATAATAGGCGGATGCGTAATGGGCTTTTGCTCTATAGGCGCTTGTGTGGGGTCTCTTATAAAATATAAAAGGCCAGAATCTGTTATTGTTTCCCACCTTAAGATTCCTATTCTCATTGGTTTCCTTACATTTGTCGTCGCATCCATAATCAATATAGTCATTGGCTTTAATTGGTTTAATGAATTATACGCAGTCATAGCCAGCACTGTTGTTTTAATTCTGCTTGCCATTATCCCTATAGTTAAGAATAGTATTAAATAATTATTAAGAAAACTTTAAGTGGATGAGGCTGTTGTTATTCATACTCTCACTATTTATTATTTCTCTTAACTACGTAAGCCTTCGTGCCCAAGACTATAGCGAAGGTAAAGTAGTCTTTGACTCATATTCAATAACCCTCCCATCTTTATCTGAAAAAGATGCCCCCCTCACCGTTAATTTCTCTTGGGTAAATAATAGCCGAAATGTCTCGATACTTATTACTTCGGCGTTTGTGTCTTGCCCATGTGTAACCACTGAATTTGATAATGAGTTGGTTCCTCCAGGAGGAAGGTCTCTGATAAAAGTTACGTTTAATCCAAAAGGGAAGGTGGGTAAATATGAAAAGAAAGTAACCGTATTTACCTCACTATCATCTCAAAAGCCGACTGCTATTTTGCGCTTAAATATTGAAGTTGTTCCAGATAAGTAATGTTGGATGCTAAGACTTAAATGCTTCGAAAGCAGCGTCTGTCTCCTAATTTAAGTTTCTTGCCGAGTCTTCATTATTGTGGACTCGGCTTTTTTCGTGCGCTTCAGCCTCTTCCACAGTTATCTACGTCATTGCTGCGATCCTATAACGTAATTTTTAGCGCTTACAGGATGCTTCTGAAAAAAGCTTGGACATTCTGACATGAATTTTAGCGCTTTCTGATGCACATCAGTCTGCTCATTAAATGTGCAATTTCAGGATGAACTCTTTAAATTTGCAAGAGTCGAGACGTGATTTTCGTCGTAGCACGTATCATTTTATGAAGAAATAGTTCTTTTTGCTACCTTTGCTGTCCGGCTGGGTTTTTCCCCGGCCAGCGAACTTGGCGAATATGCCGGCGAAGGATTTAACACAAGGCAGCGTGCTTAAGAATATGGTCGGATTTTCCCTGCCATATCTGCTTTCCTATTTCATGCAGCTGCTCTACGGACTCGCGGACCTGTTCGTAATCGGACTGTACGACGGAGTGGCCAGCACTACCGCCGTGTCAATCGGCAGCCA
>JAQYTJ010000033.1 GCA_028724885.1 Bacteroidales bacterium
GCAGGATGAAGCTCGCAAGGAACTCAAACTTTGCAGATGTGTTGTCTTCCATACTTCAAAGGTAAGGTCTTTTGATACACAAACCTACCTTCAAGTATATGTTTATGTCACATTATGCCACGGAAGTTTGCAAGTGTCCCACTTATAGGCCATATTACTTCGTCAGTTGAGTTTGAAGGCGTGACGGTCGCCTTCAAGCTCTTCGTCTGTCCCTCCACGAATGAGATACTGGACGGCTCAACCTTAAGCCCCGTCGCAGGAATATTCTTCTCTTTCACAGTCACTTTCAGGGTTCTGGACACAGAGCCGATCGTGACGGTAATCGTGGCTGTTCCCACAGCAACGCCCTTGATTGCAAATCCGTTGTACTCGCCTCCTCCAATGGTGGTTTTCGACACCGTGGCCACACCATTATTGGAAGAGCTTACCGAGAAGTCTTCGGCTGGGAGAATACTTTTCCCAATGTAATCATCGACCGTCACATTAAGACTCTTCTTCTTTGAGAAGTAGAATGTAAACATGTCGCCTTTTGTGATTTCCGTAGTCCCTCCGTCATCAGTTATTCTGCCGGATAGAGGATTAACGAACCACATCGGGTAGACCATGATGGCGGCTTTTGCAGTCACGGAACCAGCTTTAACTTCGAGATCGAATCCTACGTAGTTCGGATCTAACTTTTTGGCTGTGTAAGAGCCACCTCCGTTGGATGTCAGGTAGGTGCCTGTCCCCGGCCAAACAACTTCGTCGGTGGAGTTCGATGGCGTGACAGTTGCCTTTATACTCTTGGTCTGTCCCTCCACGAAGGAGATGCTCGACGGATCCAGCGAAAGCCCCGTCGCCGCAATCTCCTTGGCTTTGACGGTCACCTTGCAGGTCGCAGTCTTCCCTCCGTCCTTGGTAGTGACGGTCACGGTAGCCTCGCCGGCCTTCATAGCCGTAACCTTGCCACTGCCGTCGACAGTAGCCACGGACGTTGCGCTACTCTTCCACTCTACAGCCTTGTTAGTAGCATTATCCGGCTTGACCGTAGCTGCCAGGTTGGCCGTTTCTCCCTCGATCATGCTGATGGTGGATTTGTCGAGCGACACGCTACTGACGCTTACGACGACAGGCTCTGGTTCTTTGTTTTCCTTTTCGTCTTCTCCGCATCCAGCGAATGCGAAGGTAATAGCAATTGCTGAAAGAATTCTTAGAATGTTTTTCATTTTATTATTGTTTATAATGTGTGTGTTATTGGGTTCCGCGCTTATGCAAAGGAAATCGTATAAAACGCCATTGGTGTATTGTCTATATATTTTAAAAAGCCTAATTCTGAGGCAGCTGTGCGCCGTAGCCTTCAACCGCCCCGAACAACTGCATCGCTTTGTCGAAATTGTACCTGTTTCCAAACATTGTGACGCGAGTAGTCGATATCCCCTGCTTGTTGAGTCCGAAGGCCTCCCTGACAGTGTTCGCCGCCGAATTAGGGTCGTAACTTTCAGTTGAGATTACTTCCAAAGTCGCATAACCTTTGAGGTACGACGGGTCAATCAAGTCTTTCAGCTTGCAGTCCGAAGGCATCTCGATGTTGTTCTCGTACTTCGTAAGCTTTTCAACCTCATCGAAACGCTTTGCCGGCACATAGAGCCAGCTGCCCCCGCTGCTTCCCGCCATCACCAGGTCACCTTTGTTCATGAAGAACATGTTGTCATGTGCCGAGAGAATCTTGCGGTTTGCTGCAGGAAGATTGGAATCGTCCCATCCGGCATCCAGAGCCCCGAAATTGTTGCACCCGAATATATTATGGTGCACGTCGTGGTCCGCACCGTTGCGGAAACGGTAACCGTAGCCCATGCTCTCCATTTCCTTCGTCGTAGGCCACGTGAACAGCACCGTGTTATTGTGGAAATTCACCTTGCTCTGATGCGCACTGGTGTTCTGGTTCAGCCCTCCAGTGATCTCGCATGCGGCGTAGAGATTGGAGACGAACACATTGTTGCATATTTCCCAGTTCCCTCCCATGTTGCTCATGATGATTCCGTTGAAAGAAGCATTCAGGAACATGCAGTTGCGAATGGTCAGATTACCTGCGACTTTGCCTCCGATGAGCCTTATCGTCGGATTCGGAGGGGTAGCCACCGGTTTTATCCTTCCGGTCTCACAGCCTTCAGGCCATCCGTTCCTTGGGTCGTCAACCGCCGGCATGTATTCCATCGCCAGGCCAAGGTCGAAGAATATTCCATCTATGACTATGCTTCTGTTCTTGTCCGATGTAGCTTCCACGTTCAGAATGAAACTGCCGATGGTGCTTTTATTAGCGATCCCCGGTTGCATGCGAGTGACATATTTCAATGGATTGCGCTCGCTGAAGTCACCGTTCCAGCCGCCTTCCAGGCTCACGTACTTGTTCTTGATTTCAATCCATCCCCTCTCCAGCGTTCCCAGATAGTTTCCTTCGGATATTCTTACCACGTCGCCGTCGGAGGCCATGTCGATGGCTTTCTGAATATCTTTAAGCGGAGAAGCTTTCGACCCGTCGCCACGAGCGCTGCCGGTGGTGCCGTTCACATAAAACGACTTACCTGCGCCGATGGTCGATTTCAGCCCCCCGATAGAAGCTGAGCTGGCGGACTTTCCGACATTTTTAGTTCCAGCCGCATCATTAACGGTTTCCTGCGCCGCTTTCTTAATCTTTTTTCCTAATCCTTTCAGGCCCTGGGCCTGTGCCGGGACAGACATGATGGTGAACATCGCCAATGCCATGATTGCTGAGCTGATCTTTTTCATAATATTATTGAATTAGTGATGTATTTTTCTACCTTTTTCGGACTTCTTATTAAAGCGACAGCCCAGACGCTCCAGACAGCGCCTCCAGAACGGTTGCGCAGGGGAAGTGTTCTCTATCTTGTCCAGACGGTCATCTATGAATTTCCGAATTTCCGAATATGTCGCAGTATTTTTTTCGTTCCCTTCCATGAATATTTCGGCTGCTATGTTTTTTTAGCAAAGAAAGACGTTCGGATGTCTCACAGTTAGGACTTTTGGAACGTTTTTTTGGACTTTTTGCCCTTACAAAAATCAAAAATTAGTGCTTTTCGAACGTCAAAATCAGACAAATCATTGACAATCAATATATTAAAAAGTCAAATTTACAAATGCGACTAAATATGGCGAATTGAGAGCTTTTGTCCTCGCCTTCCCTCTCTTGCCGGGCCTGTGGGTGTAAACGCCTCAGTAAGCATCTCCGCTATGTCGGAGACGCTTACGAAGCCACTAATGGCGTAGTTCGCTTGGGAGTACCTGGACTGGAGACTTCGCCAGCCAGGGCCGGAACGAGATTATGGCGTGACTCTCTTGCGGTACTGGGATGGAGTAACGCCGTATTTCTGCTTGAAGACGCGAGAGAAATATGCGAAATCTTCGAAGCCGCATTTGAAAGCTATGTCCCCAATCTTGAAATTCTTCGGATCGTCCAGAAGGCGTTTCGCCCGGCTGAGACGAATGCGAAGTAGATAGGCCGAAGAGGTCTCTCCAGTGACTGCCTGCAGTTTGCGGTTCAGCTGGGTCCTGGTCATGCACATCTTAGATGCCACAGTTTCAACGTCGGAACCGTTATCCGCCATCACCGAATATGCCACATCGATGAGATGATTCAGGAACTGCTGGTCCCTATCCGACAGCTTCTCGCCCGCATTCTCATCACCGCTGGCAACAGACTCGGAGAACTTCCTGCGCAACTGCATCCTGGACCGGAGCAGAGACTCGACATGGGCATTCAGTTCATCGGAACTGAACGGCTTGTATAGGTATGCGTCACCACCAGCCTCTATGCCCTTTATCTTGTCTTCCTGCGAGCTGCGTGCAGTCACGAAGATTACAGGAATATGATTGGTGATTTCCGATGCCTTCAGCTCACG
The DNA here is from genome assembly GCA_028724885.1 of Bacteroidales bacterium. GTDB lineage: Bacteria > Bacteroidota > Bacteroidia > Bacteroidales > UBA932 > Cryptobacteroides. The sequence goes on from JAQYTJ010000033.1 coordinate 3,897, forward strand.
ACACATCGCCAAGCCGTCCATCTCAGGCATCATTATGTCGGAGATGATCAGATCCGGAATAATCTCTTTCGCCAAATCGGCTCCCTCCCTGCCGTTCACAGCATAGCGAAGGGCATAAGACTTCTTCAATTCAGAGCCGATGTACCTTGAGATGTCGGAGTTATCTTCCACTACAAGCACTATAGACGCAGCATCATCCGATTCCACTCCGGATGGAAGGCCGTCCGCAGGCACATCAATTGCCTGCCTACCTTCACTTGCTTCTTTATCTACCTCGAAATCACGCCACTTGCCGTCTCCATGGCTAAGAGGCAGATCGACCGTGAAAACGGATCCCTGCCCTATGGCGCTCTTCACGGTGATACGACCGCCCATCGCCTTCACTAGACTGTCCACTAGGGAGAGTCCGATTCCTGTACCGACTGTGCCAGAATCATTAGAGCCTTGATAAAACGCCTCGAAAATGTGCGGCATGTCTTCGGGAGCGATTCCTCTGCCGTTGTCGGCGACTCGTAATTCAAGCACATTTTTCTCCTCGGACAACGTCACTGCTATATTCCCATGCTCGCCAGTATATTTTATGGAATTGAAGACCAGGTTCCTAACTATCTTTCCAACATAATCCGGCACGAAATCCATCTCGATAATATTCTGCTTCGGAGCGAAACGCAATGTGATGAATTTCTCCTTAGCCGGATGCGAAAATGAATCCACGATCATCTGCACGTAAGGGACTATGTTGCCTCGGCGCCATTCCGGCTGGGCAACATTCGACCTGACTTTCGAGATGTCCAGAAGCTGGTTGACCAAGTTCAGCAGGCTTCCTCCTTGGCTACGGATGTATTTTCCTGCCGCCTGCACTTCCTCCTGATTTGCAAGCTCCCCGTTCTCAAGCTGCTTCCCATAACCGAGAATGACGGTGAGCGGCGTTCTCAGCTCGTGTGTTATGTTCGTATAGAAATCGGTCCGCATCTTCTCAAGTTTCTGGAGCATCCTGTTCATCTTCTTTCTGCTGCGCAGCAAGTACAGCATCATGATAATTACGAGTAGCGCGAGAGAAAGAGCAATGAAAGAGACGGCGAGAATTCGCCTGTGGCTTCTTGCATGGTACGAATACCGGGCCTCCCGATCCTGCAATTCTTTCTGCATTCTGTCCTGAACCAGCTGCACTCGGGCATTCTGCGCCTTATTCAAGATGCTGGAATTCACCACGCTGTCGGAATATTCATTGCTCAAGACATAGGAATCCAAGGCATCTTTGTAATCGTTCAGCCTGGAATAGTATTCATAGTAGGAATGGTAGACGGAAGAAAGGTGTTCCAGAGAGCCAATCTGCTGTGCGACAGATCGCGCCTCATCCATATATTCCTTAGCCTTGGGAAGGTCGCCATTCTTAATGTGAACGTTTGCCAAGGCAAGGCATGGATCCAGCCAGTGCCATTTGTCCGGCGAGCCGGCAAGCAGTTTATAGGCACTTTCATATTCAGAGACAGCTTTGTCAAAATCTCCGTCTTTCTCGTAAAGGCGGCCGAAATGGTCGTGACAGAGGGATATTCCCAAGGTGGAATTCGCTTTCCTGTTGCTCTCCATTGACAAAGAATAATAAATGCGAGCCGAATCAAGATTACCCTTGGACTCAAAGACGGACCCTATGTTGGCGTAGTTTATCGCCTGCCCTAGGTCGCTGCCCAAGCGTTTCTCGTTGACGAGCGCCATCCTGCAAATGCTATCGGCTAGATCAAGGTTGCCCAAAGTAATATAGATGTTGCCGATCCCGTTGAGAGAGACTGCCTTGTTCTTCAACGTCACGGAATCATCCTGCCGGCTGTAGACGTCAGTATATTCAAGAGCCATGTAGTGATAGGATGTCGCCTCTTCCAGAACGCCTAGCCGCCGATAGTTAGTGCCTAAATTGTTCAGGGCTTTGATCATCTCGATGGTGTCACTCAATTCAGTAGCAATTTCCAGGCTGCGCTGGTGACAGGCATTGGCATGGAAGAAGTCATTCCTCCTCCTGTACTGAGTGCCCAGCTCTCGATTGGCGACAAGCTCGCCCATGCGATTGCCCTCTTTTATGAACCTGTACGTGAGAACTTCCAGAGAATCAACGCTGTGGTTCGCATAGACAATGCTGTCAATCCTCGCCATTTCAGCTTCCGAGCCAGAGTCATGATGCACCTTCTGGCAAGAAAGTGGGACTGCCAGAAAAATCATCAGCATAAGTATGCAATTTTCGAAGGTGCGCATTGGAGCAGGCTCTTGGTTAGAGTATACAAATATATAAAATGTCGGGAAAAACTTCAACGCACAACCGAAAATCAGCCTTTTATCCTCAGCCGGTTCCAAGAAATGACGGGAATAAGGAAACAAAGCAGGCAGGATGCCATCCAGAACCATCCCACGGCAGTGAAGTCATATGCGGCATCTTCAGTAGGCGTCTGGATGAGGAAGCCGCTCACTATGTCCTGAATGCCGGCGGCGACATAGCTGGAGATGCCGACCAGCCCAAGGGCGGCTCCCGTAGCTTTCCTAGGCACCATGTCTAGAGCCATTAGCCCAGCGACCACGCAATATACGACGCCAATCGCCAGGCTGAACACAGCTATATACAATATATTCATGAAATAGCTTCCCTTCGTGAAGATGAAGCCTGCGAGTGCGGCAAGACACACAAAGCCAGAAAGCAGCACCGGCATGACCCTGTTGCCCTTAAAGACGGTGTCTGAAAGCCAGCCTGCCAGCACGGTTCCCGCAATACCGAAAGCCTCGGCAATCGCTATGATCTGCGTCGCCGATCCTAGAGAGAAATCCTTCCCTTTCTGCAGGAACAGCACGCCCCAATTGCTGACTGCATACTGAGTTATGTAGACGAATGCACTCGAGAGCGCAATCACCCATATTCCAGGATGCCTTGCCACCATTTTCTGCAATTCTCCCGTGGGCATAGAATCAGTCTTTTTCGGTGCCTCTCCGGAAAGCTCCTGCACCGACGGCAGTCCGCAGCTCTCCGGCGTGTCGGAAACTAAGGAAACCACTATGCAGGCACCCACAAGCCCTGCCAGGGCAGAGAATACAAATCCATATTCCCAGCCAGCCCAGCCGACTATCATGCCGGTTATAATCAGAGAGACCGATTTTCCGAGATAAGGAGTCGCACTAAATATGCTGTAGAAAGTTCCTCGCCTCGAGAGCGGGAACCACCTGGAAAGGCTGATGACCCCTGGCGGAGACCCCATAGACTGGGCATAGCCATTCAGTCCCCATATTACCGCAAATATTACGAACAGCACGACGGAAGTCATGCCCAGCCAGCCTTGGAGCAGCCCCAGCACGCCCATGACGAAATTTATTGCAGCGGAGACCAGCAGGCCAGTCGCCATGAAGCGCTTGATGTTGCAATAGTCGGCTATGAAACCGTTTAGGAATTTGCCGAAGGCGTAGACGAAGAGCATAGCAGAGCCAATGATCCCGAGCTGACCAGCTGTGAATATGCCGTCATCAATGAGAGGCTGCTTGACTATGCCCATCGTCATCCGGCACACATAATAGAGCGAATATGCCGCAGTCGCGCCCCAAAAAGTTCTGTTTCGCGTTTTCCGGTACACGCTTTTCACTTCCTCCGCCGGAACCTTGTCCTCGGATGGCTTTGAAATCCTATAATAGGAATAGAGGCTCATATTTCGGGGCAAAGTTATAAATTAGCCTCTAATTTTGCTAACTTAGCAGATGAATTCATTATTAGGGGACATGAAATATTCAAAATTCTTTATTGCTGCCTTCCTGGCTCTCGCGGCAATAACTTCTGTAGCCCAGGATAAAACTCAGAAATACGACTTCAAAGAAGCCACGGAACTCACTATCATTGGCAAATTGATGAACACCCCCAAGCCATACGACCGAGTGGACACCGTGAAATACAATGGGTGGAATAGGTGGGAAAACTTCGAGGTAAGGACCACCGCCGGCATAGCAGTAGTTTTTAAGACAGACAGCAAGAACATAGTCATCAATCCTGTCTATGGCAAGACCCATCTTTCTCCCAATGCGGGAGGCTACGCCTACAAAGGTTTCGACTTGTACATCCTACGAGACGGGAAGTGGCTCTGGGCTGCCGCCGACGGGCCGGCTGAGGGTTACGAAGGGAAACAGATAAAGCTAATAAGCGACATGGATGGTTCCATGCATGAATGCCTGCTCTACTTCCCACTCTACAGCGAGGTGAAAAGCGTTCAGATTGGCGTGGATAGTGGAGCCGCATTAGAGCCGATTCCATCACCTTTCAGGCACAAAATCGCGATCTATGGATCTAGCTTCACGCACGGAGTAAGCTGCGGAAGGGCAGGAATGGCATACCCGGCTCAGTTCACCAGGCGCACCGGAATCCAGCTCCTGAGCTTGGGCATGAGCGGCCAATGCAAGATGCAGCCTTACGCTACTGAAGTGCTCAAAGATGCTGACGTGGAAGGCTACATCTTCGACACCTATTCAAATCCTTCTCCAGAGCTGATCAGGGAGCGTTTGTTCCCATTCATCGAGGAGCTTCAATCCGCTCACCCGGACGTTCCGCTAATATTCCAACGCACAATTCGCCGCGAGAACAGGAACTTCAACACCAAGAGCGATTACAATGAGAGATATCGCATCCACGTGGCAGACAGCATGATGAACATCGCTTGCAAGAAGTACAAGAATGTCTATTACATTCATCCTGATGCCACGGCAGATGATCATGAGGCGACTATTGACGGAGTCCATCCTTCAGACTACGGCTACGCTCTCTGGGAGAAATCCATAGAGAAGAAAGTCTTGAAGATTCTTAAGAAATACGGCATCAAGTAAGATCTGGCATGGCTAATCTGAGGTCTCTAGCTAAGGACACCGCGATTTACGGGCTAAGCAGCATAATCGGCAGATTTCTGAATTACCTGCTGGTGCCACTGTACACTTACGTGATAGATGCATCGTCGGGAGGTTACGGCATCGTGACTAATCTGTATGCCTACACTGCCCTTTTGCTGGTGATTCTTACCTATGGCATGGAGACCACTCTGTTTAGATACGCTAACAAGAGCGACGAGAATACGGATAAGGTCTATTCAACCATCCTGAGGTCTGTGATGACGACTTCCTTATTCTTCATCGCCCTCGTATTCATATTCCTAAAGCCAATCTCTGGTGCGCTGGGCTATCCCGGCCATCCCTACTACATACTGGCAATGGCAATCACCGTGGCGATAGACGCCTTCCAGTGCATACCGTTCGCATATTTAAGATACCAGAAGCGGCCTATGAAGTTCGCAGCGCTGAAACTTCTCTTCATAGGAATGAATATACTGCTCAACCTGCTTTACTTCGTTATTCTGCCCAAGACTGGTGCCAATCCGCTCGGAATCTACGACAACGGGATATCCGTCGGCTACGTATTCTACATCAACCTCTTTTGCACAGCTTGCATAACGTTATTCTTCACTAGAGAATTGAAAGGCTTCAAGTACGGCTTCGACTGGCCGATGATGAAACGCATGCTGGGTTACAGCTGGCCGATCCTGATTCTTGGCATCGCCGGAATCCTAAACCAGACAGCCTCCCAGATAGTTTTCCCGTTCGTTTACAAGGAATCAGATGCGCAAGCACAGTTAGGAATTTACGGGGCCTGCATCAAGATTGCCATGATAATGTCGATGATAACCCAGGCCTTCCGCTATGCCTACGAGCCTTTCGTCTTCGGCAGCGCAAAGGAAAAAGATAGCAAGGCGACCTATGCCAAAGCCATGAAATACTTCATAATATTCACTCTGCTCGCCTTCCTTTGCGTCATGGGCTATATGAATATGCTGAAGTACATAATCGGAGATGGATACCGAGAAGGGCTGAAAGTTGTGCCGATAGTCATGGCTGCCGAAATCATGATGGGAATATACTTCAACCTCTCATTCTGGTACAAACTCACCGACCAGACCCTCTGGGGAGCGCTTTTCTCTGGTGTCGGGTGCCTGGTGCTGTTCGCTGTAAATTTCATGTTCATCCCGGAATTCAGCTACATGGCTTGCGCCTGGGCTGGCGTGGCAGGTTACGGAACGGCAATGCTTCTCTCCTACTTCGTCGGGCAGAAGAAATATCCGATCCGCTACCCTCTCGGAGAGATTGCCGTTTACGTCATCGTGGCAGCGTGTCTTTTCGCCGGAATTCAGTATTGCAACGCTCACCTAGGAGCCTTGCCATCGATGCTCGCCAACACTGCCCTCATCCTAGTTTTCTGCGCACTCATCATCAAGAGGGACCTGCCGCTTAAAAGCATATTGCGCCATTCGCATTCTATGTCATGATGCTTTTATTTTCGTTTGAGAGATAGCTTTCCAATTCGGCAAAATGAGTGTTTTTAGGCTTTAAAGCCAATTTACAGCCCCATCATGAACAATGAGCCTTAGACGTAGTCTGCTGGAGTCGTGACGTTAGCTGCGGTGGCCAAAATTCTTTTGGTTCGCCGCCTTTTCGTCAAAATGTCTTATATTTACCGATATGTCGAACACAAACTGGAAATACGAGAATCTGATATACCTATGCTGCTGGCTGCTGATTTTCCTAGTAGCCTTTGCTAGCATGACGGCCATGTTCATAAGCTCGTCCGCAAGCCACCCACTTCTAAAGGCTCTGGTAAGGAGTGGTGGGGTCACTGTCCCATATCTGGTTCTGTTCCTGATACATAACTACCTCATCGCCCCACTGCTGGTCACCAAGAATAAACCGGTGCCATACATAATCCTTACGGTGCTCCTAGTTGGAGCATTCTCGGCATTTTTCGTAATATCACCCATGAAGCACAGGAAAGAGTTCTATGAGGCAAAATCCAGGATGGAGCAAATGGCGAAGCAATCGGCCCAGCAGGAGTACAGGCAGGATCAGATGGAGCCATGCCCAGATAAGCCGGAAGGATGGGTTGCGCCTCGGAAACCCAATGGCTATAGGCATACGAAACATCTCCGCTCTTTCTCGCTTCCTCGGGAGGCACTGAACGTAGTCGTCGTGATATTGCTTATAATGGCAAACCTAGGTGTGAAAATCAGCATCAGGCAATCCTACAATAAGCACCGGATGGAAGAACTGGAGAAAGAGAACCTGAACCAGCAGCTGCAATATCTTCGATATCAGATAAACCCGCACTTCTTCATGAACACCCTGAATAACATTCATGCATTGGTGGACATAGACCCCAATGAGGCAAAGGAGTGCATCCTGGAACTATCCAGGCTTATGCGGTACATTCTTTATGAAGGCAGCAAACCTACGATTCCGCTAGACAAGGAAACAGAGTTCCTCAAGCAATACATATCCTTGATGCGAATTCGCTACCATGGAAACGTGAGAATAGATGCCAAGCTGCCGGAAAACGTGCCAGGAGTAGAGATTCCTCCACTGCTGCTAATATCTTTCGTCGAGAACGCCTTCAAGCACGGGGTCAGCTATGACGAGGATTCCTACATTGAAGTGGATATGGAAGTGAGAGGTGACAGACTGTGCTTTAGTTGCGCCAACAGCCGACATGAGTCGCACCAGGATAAACACAAAGGCATAGGCATGGAGAACGTGCGGAAACGTCTCGACTTGCTCTATGGCGACTGTTACGTAATGAATGTCAGGCCTGACGATAAGAAATATGAGATATTCATTGAGATTCCCGTTAAATACGAAAAACCAGAAACTTCATGATAACTTGCCTTGCAATAGACGATGAGCCATTGGCTCTGAAACAGTTAGAGTCATACATCAAAAAAGTTCCTTTCCTTGAATTGAAAGGAGCCTGTCCCTGCGCCACAAAAGCTCTTGAATATATTAACTCAGAGCCCGTCGATGCCATTTTCCTTGACATCAACATGCCCGACTTGAACGGAATGGAATTCGTCAGGCAGCTCGTCGCACCTCCGCTAATAGTTTTCACGACAGCATATTCAGAGTACGCCATAGACAGCTATAAGGTTCAAGCCGTGGACTACCTGCTGAAACCTTTCGGATTCGACGATTTCCGCAGAGCCGCAAACAAGGTGAAAGAGAAATATGGCTACAGGCATTCCGAAATCAATTCCATCGCAGGTCCCGATAAGGACAACGCCATATTCTTAAAAACCGACTACAAGGTTGTCAGGGTAAGCCTCAGCCAGATAACTTACATAGAAGGAATGAGCGAATACCTGAAAATCCACACAGACGAGGATAAACCTCCAATAGTCGCCTTGCTTAGCTTCAAGAAAATAGAGGACAGGCTGCCTGCCGGCAGGTTCATGAGGATCCATAAGTCATTCCTCATCAACCTGAACGAGATTAAAGAGGTCACGAAAGGCCACGTGCTGATGATGAACGACGTCTCTCTTCCGATCGGGGATTCCTACCGAGACACATTCAACGCCTGGCTCGACTCTAAGTTCATCGGGAAATGATTTCGGCTAACGGAATTTTTTGTCCTCATCGAGCATACCGAGATAGGATGAATATCGTTCCGTGGCGATTTCGCCTTTCTCCACCGCTGCCTTTACCGCACAGCCAGGCTCGTGGGTGTGCGTGCAGGGGGTAAAGCGACAGCCCTCGGAAATCCTCAGCATCTCCGGGAAATATTTCGCTATCTCTTCCTTCTCGAAGTCTATGAGTCCGAAACCTCTAAGGCCAGGCGAATCTATGATGAAGCTGCCAGATGACAGGCGGTACATCTCGTACAAGGAAGTCGTGTGCCTGCCTTGGAGATGAGCCAGTGAGATGTCTGCCGTTTTCGGGCTAAGGGATGAATCCAATGCCTTGATTATTGAGGATTTCCCTACCCCGGACTCACCGGCAAGGAGGTTCACGCTGCCGGATGGCATCATATTCATAAGCCTTTCCATTCCCTCGCCTCCAGTGGCAGAAGTCTCGATCACCTCATAGCCTGCATCTTGATATATTCCTTCAAAATGCGCCACTTCCTCTGGGAATTCGGCTTTTAATATGTCTATTTTATTGAGAATTATCCTAACTGGCACTCCGTAGGCCTCGCAAGTCACGAGGAATCTGTCAAGGAATGGCAGCTTTATCGCAGGGAAATAGAGAGTAACTACTATTAAAGCCGCATCTAGGTTGGCAGCGATGACGTGGGTCTGTTTCGAGAGGTTCGATGGGCGGCGCACTATGCAGTTGCGTCTTTCGCAGACATTAACGATTGAGGCAGGGTGCTGAATGGCCGGCTCCTGCACGGACTCCCATTCTACCATGTCTCCCACCGCTACTGGATTGGTGGACTCGCTCCCGGATAGCCTTATAACGCCTCTTAGCACTGCCGGGAATGGTCTCCACTCCGGCAACTGCGAGAGCAAGAAATGGCTCCCCGCATTCTTTATAACAGTCGCTTTTCCTTGCATAATGTTACAAAGATAAGAATTCCCTATTACAGCGAAAATGCCTAAATTTGGGAAAATTACTCGGCAATGATTCAAGAAGCAGAAATTGACAAAGCCATCAAGATCCTTTTTGGCGAGATGCGATTCACGGATGAGCCTCGGGGACTTTACGATCCACTCAGGTACATGATAGAAATCGGAGGCAAGCGGATACGCCCAAGGCTGTGCTTGACTACATATTCATTGTATAAAGATTCTATCGGCGAGGAAATTCTCAATCCTGCTGCAGCGCTTGAGATTTTCCACAGCTTCACCCTGATTCACGACGACATCATGGATCGTTCACCGCTACGTCGCAAGGTGCCGACGGTATGGGTAAAGTGGAGCCAGGACACGGCGATTCTCTCTGGGGACGTAATGTGCATCGACAGTTACTGCCGCATAGCAAAGGCTCCGAAAGCCGTCCTGATACCGGCCCTGGAACTTTTCTCGAAAACTGCCGCGCAGGTCTGCGAGGGTCAGCAGTATGACATGGAGTTCGAGAGCAAAGGGGTGGTGCCAATGAATGATTATATGAATATGATAGGCCTGAAGACCAGCGTTCTCATCGCCTGCGCCGCCAAGATGGGGGCTTTGATCGCCGGTGCCACAAAGGAAGAATACGACGCTCTTTACGAATATGGCTACTACCTTGGCTTAGCCTTCCAAGTCCAAGACGACTATCTGGATGCTTTTGGAAGTGAGGCTGTGTTCGGAAAGCCTATCGGAGGAGACATCCTGAACAGCAAGAAAAGCTGGCTGACTGTTCAGGCCATGGAGAAGGCAGATGAAAGCCTTAAGCAGAAGATATCTGAAATAATGTCTTCGAAGGCTACAACGGCATCGGAAAAAACTGCTAAGATTAACTCCATGATGGAAATATATTCTCAGCTCCAAGTCGCTCGGGACGCTAAGGCCGAAATCGTCTCCCTGACCAACAAGGCACTCTCTTTCGCTCGCAAAGCCTGCAAAGATTCCGCCTACGGAACCATGGAACGTTTCGCCGAGAGCCTCATCGGCCGCCAAAGCTAACAGCGCCGCAATATTATTTGCAACGGATGGAGAACCTCACCCATTACACGCCATTCCGGGCCTGGCCTCTTGCCCTAGCTGTCTTTTGTCATTCCGGACCTGATCCGGAATCTAGGCTCGCTTTTACACGTCATTCCGGACTCGATCCGGAATCTAGGCTCGCTTTTACACGTCATTCCGGACCTGATCCGGAATCTAGGCTTGCTTTTCCACGTCATTCCGGACTCGATCCGGAATCTAGGCTCGCTTTTCCACGTCATTCCGGACACGATCCGGAATCTAGGCTTGCTTTTACACGTCAATCCGGACTCGATCCGGAATCAAGGCTGGTGGACACTAGAACCAGAAACAAGTTCAGGATGACGTGAAGGACCGTTCAGAATGAACGGGGTGGTACGCTCGGGATGACGGGGTAAGTCGTTCAGGATAACGGGACGTGGCATTCTGGATGACGGGGTGAGTCGTTTAGGATAACGGAGTTAGTCGTTCTGGATGACGGGATAGGCAGGTACTGAATCAAGTTCTGGAGGAACTGCTGGAAGCCGAACTTAATGGCTTTATTAAAATTGTCGGCAACGGCGATATGTAATAGAAGCTCTGAATAACGTATATGTGTGCCCGACCCGGCTTTCGAAGGAGGGGTCGGCAATGGGTTTGTTAGACAAGTGGTGCTGCATGGCATGCGACTGTTGCCGACGATTCATCGTACATAAATAACATAGCACCCACCATACATGCCTAACGCCCAACATCGCCTCGCCATTTTACGAATTTCAAGAAAAGAATTCCTTCCATGGCATATATGGGAAATATTACGTAACTTAGACGACAACATATTAATAACTAAACAATAAAGCTATGGAAAACTATTATCCACACATTGCAGTCACAGACTGCTTCCACATTTATTCTAACGGCAAGAAAGTCAACCTTCTTTTCTCCTCAAGAGAAGAGAAGATATTCATGATGAATCTTCTGGCTATCACATCCTACTCGTGCAGCGTCAAGCTTCTGGTACATCAGATCCTAGACACTCACTTCCATCTTATCGTCGCAGGTAAAGTCTCCGCCTGCGCCAGATTCCGGAATGCCTTGCTAATAAAAATGATAAAATTCATACAGCAGAAAGGCTCTAGGGCATATTCCAATGGGAATTTCGAGGTTTCGATGTCACCCATAAACGAGGTCACGGAATTGAAAAACAAATTCATGTATGTCTACAGGAATGCCATAGCGGCGGATTTCAAGCTGATGCCTTGGGAATATGAATGGGGGCCTGGAAACATATATTTCGTTGACCATTCTGCCTTCTCCAATATTGGTAGGCCGCTTGTGGATTTTACATATAATGCTCAGATGAAAATGTTCCACTCGAAGGTGAAGCTGCCTGCAGATTGGAGGGTGAACGAAGAGGGGATGATTTTGCCTCACAGCTACATAGACTGGAGAAGAGTTGAGGACATGTTCGGGCGGTCGAGGGTGTTCCTTGCTTTCTTGCATCAGGGCAAAGATAAAATTATGAGCATGAATCCTTATGATGCGTTCAAGGCAAAGGAGGTGGATCTTCGAAAGGAAGTCGAAGAATTGTGCATGAATATCTTCAATTGCAAGTTGAAGGGTGCCAGCCTAGAGCAGAGAATCGCAATTGCAAAAAAGGAGTGGGGTGACAGGCGGACATTCTCTTTACCGTTGCTTTCCCGCGTTACCCTGATAGACGGCACAGTTCTCCGCAACATCCTGGAGCCATAAGGGTAAACTTCGCATTTTCTCGTCATTCCGGACTCGATCCGGAATCTAGGCTTGCTTTTCCCGTCATTCCGGACCTGATCCGGAATCTAGGTTTGCTTTTACACGTCATTCCGGACTCGATCAGGAATCTAGGCTTGCTTTTCCCGTCATTCCGGACTCGATCAGGAATCTAGGCTCGCTTTTACACGTCATTCCGGACCTGATCCGGAATCTAGGCTTGTGGACACTAGATCCTGAAACAAGTTCAGGATGACGTGAAGGACCGTTCAGAATGAACGGGGTGGTACGCTCGGGATGACTGGGTAAGTCGTTCAGGATAACGTGGTGGTTCGTGCAGGATGACAGGTGGCCTCTCAGGATGACAAGTAATCACTCAGGTTGACGACGTGGTCATTCAGGATGACGACGTGGCCTCTCAGGATGACGAGATGGGAAGGCACTGAATCAAGTTCTGGATGAACTGCTGGGTGCCGGGTTTAAGGACTTTGTGAAATTTGTCGGCAATGGCGATATGTAATAGAAGCTCTGATTAACATATATGTGTTCCCAACCCGGTTTTCGAAGGAGGGGGCGGCAATTAGTGGGCTAGACAAGAGGTGCTGCAGAGCATGCGACTGTTGCCGATGATTTTCGAGTTTCACTGGTTAATGTTCCTGGAAGCAGATGGACTGCGGCGGAGGGTGAGGATGTCGATTTCTGGCCAAGAGCCGAAGCGGAATGGGATGTTGCCTCCAGAGCCGGTGCTGACGAAAAGTTTCTGAATGGCAGCATGGGCAACGCTGGGTGCAGTATTGGGGGCTGAAGAAGCAGGGACTGCAGGGACTGATGAGACAGCGGCAGGAGCTAAGGGAGCAGCGGCAGGAGCTAATGGAGCAGCGGCAGGGACTGATGAGGCAGCGGCAGGAGCTAAGGGAGCAGCGGCAGGTGCTGATGTGACGGAGACAGGTGCTGATGGGGCTGTGTATAGGCCGGCCCATTGGTGAAACATCAGGCTGGATGGAGAGATTCCCCAGAGGCGAAACTGCCACGCATGGGTGTGACCGGATAGTGTCAGGTTGATGTCTGTCTGTGGCAGCACGGTGCTCTCCCAGAAAGTCGGGTCGTGGCTCAGAAGTATTTTGAACATTCCATCTGGCACTCCAGAAAGAGCCTTAGGCAGATTGGCGCGCTGGGGATATGGATATCTTCTGCCTTGATTCTCAACTCCAATCAGGGCAATGCTGTCCTTACCGTGTCTAATAACCACATTCTCATTGAGCAAAATATGCCAGCCCATGGAGCGTTCCATATCCTGTATCTCCCGGATGCATCTGGCACGCTGAGAGGCAGTCAGGTGATTGCTGTACATTACGTAGTCAATCCTTAACAACTGCCTATTGCGCAGTTTGTAATTTATATTGAGGATCTCCGAAGAGGATTTGCAACAAGACAAATAAAGTCTTTGCGCTCTTCTTTGCAAGGTCCTTCATCATTTTCTTCAGATTCCAGCCAG
>JAQYTJ010000034.1 GCA_028724885.1 Bacteroidales bacterium
CACTGCGACCAAACATTGATCCACTGCGACCAAACATTGATCCACTGCGACCAAACATTGATCCACTGCGACCAAACATTGATCCACTGCGACCAAACATTGATCCACTGCGACCAAACCCAAGGATAAACGTCACAGACATATCATCATTGCATCTGCCTCATGCAGACATCCGCATAGCCTGCAGCAAAGGCACATACATAAGAGCTCTCGCAAGAGACATCGGCGAAGCCCTCGGCACCGGAGCCACCCTCGACTCCCTCCGACGCACCCGCTCAGGCGGCTTCACCACCGACACAGCCCTCACCATACCCCAAGCAATGGGACTACTCACATTCTAAACAAAACGCCCACGTCACGACACCCCACATCACATCCCCATTGTTCATTCCGGACTCGATCCGGAATCTAGACTCACGGAAACAGATCCTGAATCAAGTTCAGGGTGATGGGGTGGTACACTCGGGGTGATGGGGTGATACGCTCGGGATTATGGGGTGGTACACTCGGGATTATGGGGTGGTACGCTCTGGATGATGGGGTGGTACGCTCTGGATGACGGGGTGGTACGCTCTGGATGACGAGGAGGGTCGTTCAGGATGATGGGGTGGTACGCTCTGGATGACGAGGAGGGTCGTTCAGGATGATATGTGGGGAATCGTGTTCATTATTCCTCACGTCATCCGGGCTTGACCCGGAATCTAGGCTCACGGTCCCGTCATCCAGAACCCGATTCCATCCATACGTTTGCAATTGGGTCCCGTCATCCAGAACCCGATTCCGTCCATACGTTTGCAATTAGCGGGCAGGCATGTTTGCATCAGAAGGCGCTACACAACATACCGGCCTGCCCACAGCCAACCTTTTAAGAAGCGTACATCTTCGACAACGGTGTCGCACAGTCACGTTGACTGAATCTCCCTTGTCATGGTGGATTTACATTTAATGGCAACGGTGTTGTGCTACCGTATGGTCTGGAATGGAGGACCGCATTGCCCACCCAGTTTACCAGAACCGGGGTAAGCGATGGGAATATTACTTCTAGGCCCATAGGATTCTGGTCGCCGTTGCCGTCAATTATGGATAAATACGACATGGTTCCGAGGCCACTTTTTCGGTAGGCGGTTCCGACACAAGCACCGACTAGTGGGCCTGTGCAAGGGCACAGCCGTCTCTTGGCAAGATATGCTATTGAGCGCGTCATGCTTTTGCCGCGCGAGGTTCCGTGCCTCTAGGGTGGCTGTAATTAAAGTGAGCGTGTAAACACCCAAGATGTCATGTAGGGTGTTCGCATGACATGCCACGCCGTAGAGCCTTGTACATTGGATAGGTTCGCTCGGCAAAAGCATTCGGACTGAACTCTACGCATCGCTCGCAGGATGACGAGGGAAAACGCTCTAACCTTGGGCTTGAACCGGAATCTAGGCTCACGGAAACAGATCCTGAATCAAGTTCTGGATGAAGGGGTGGCTCGTTCTGGATGAAGTGGTGGCTCGTTCTGGATGAGGGGTAGGTCGTTCAGGATGACGAAAGTAAGTCTCTACGGATGAGAGTCTTTTATTGCGTACATCATGAATCGGATAAAACATTAGAAACGTTAACTATGGCAGCCGACTGGAAGTTTGGACTGAGCGGCATTTTTCAGTCCCTAAGGATGACTTCCGGAGGATGCTTATTTTAGGGGTGCTGTCCCCTACTATCCACCGCGGCTCTCGGCCTTGTGGTATTCGCTTGGCTAATCGCCTCCCGAATATCCGGCCTCCGACGGTCGTATGACCGCGACTAAACAGCCGACTGGAAGTTTGGACTGAGCGGCATTTTTCAGCCGCTAAGGATGACTTCCGGAGGATCACTTGACTGCAATTATTTGCTGATCAAATTGAATCCCGGCGATGCCCATTCTGCCATGGAGCCTAGGTTGTCGTAAATCAGATAACCCTCGAGATCTGGGCGAGAGAGGATGAACGACTTGGCTTCATCCAGGCCGATGACCATGCAATATGTCGCGAAGGCATCGGCATCTGTCGCATTCGAAGCCACGATGGTGGCGCTCAGCAGATTATGGCTCACAGGGTAGCCTGTGCGTGGGTCGATGGTGTGGGAATACTTCTTCCCGTCTTTCTCATAGAACTTCCGGTAATTACCCGAAGTCACGACCCCACATCCAGCACCATTCCCCTGCCATATTCCATCAATATCCTGACCAGGAAACACGTTCCCATCCACAGGCCTGTCGATTGCAATCGTCCACGGCTTCCCATTCGGATTTAACCCCTCACAATAAATCTCCCCAATGTCCACCAGCATATCCCTCACTCCGATAGAATGCAGATACGACGCCACTACATCAGCCGAGTAGCCCTGAGCAATAGCATTGAAATTCAATACGCTATGCTCATTCAAATGCTTCATTCCACACACTGACAAAATGCTGTCAATCTTCTCATGAGACGGCAGAGAATCGGAGGTGAACCCGAAGCCCCACGCATCGAAAAGCGGTCCCGCAGCCACATCAAGAGCACCACCAGTCACGTCAAAATATTCCTGGGACCTTTTCAATAGATCCTTGAACATCTCATTCAGCACTACCGCCTCCCCAGCATTGCGCCTGCTCAGGATAGACTTCTTATTGTAGCCAGACAGCGTCGTATCAATCAGGGTGAGTATCGAGTCGATGGAAGAGCGGATGGCCTCTGGTTTAACCTTGACACCCTTGATGTTCATTTTAACTGAATATGTCCCCCCCTGTGCCTGGCCAGTGACCTTAATATATTCAGGTTCCTTGGAGCAGGACACTGATAACGCCACGAGGAATATCAACGATAATTTTTTCATGTTCTTACATCCGCAGCGGATTTATGGCCGCAAATTTACAATATTAGTAATTATGCAGCAATCTACATTACCGTTGGACTAGTTTTTGTTGTTGAATCGGCTTGCAAAAAAATATTGACTATCTTTGTTCTTGATATGCGAAAATTAAAAGATATTTTATTAATGGCCGTAATGCTGCCTATGGTCTTGGTTTCTTGCCACAATAAAAAAGATGACAGCACCGAACCCAATTACATGAGCGGCACGCTGACTTTCTCCATTCCGGATTTTGTAGGCAAGGGAGAGACATTTACCCTCACCCCGGTCGGAATAACCTCTCCGACAGCTGGAATAGGATACAGCTGGAAACCGTCATGGAGCAGTACCAGAGACACCACAAAGACGAAAGACGGCACGGGGGACGGAAGCTGGGACTGCACGACCCCTTCTAGGGTCGGCGATTACACCATATCTTGTTCCGCTTTCGCAGATGATTACTCCCCGAAATCGGCCACGAGCACTATACACGTAGTAGATCCATCCATTGACTCCACCGTTTCCGGCCTAGGGTTCAAGGACTCCCCTTATGTCACTGATCCAAGAGATGGAAAGACGTATTTCACGACCACTTTCGGCGGCAACACATGGATGAGGGAAAACCTTGGATATAAAACGGCAGGAAGCATTTCATACTACAATTGCGAGATAATGGATGACATATTCGGGCGGTACTACACTTGGGATGACGCTCGTACCTCCTGCCCTTCAGGCTGGCACTTGCCTTCCGACGAAGAGTTCTGCCAGCTTGCAGACTCAATAATATCAGATGGCACGGTCTTCACTAAAGGAGAAAATTTCAAGAACGCCTCTGGCGGCATGATGGCTAATGCCTATTTCCTTGGCAGCAGGATGTGGGAATATTGGCCACAGGTGAAAATCACGAATAAGAGCGGAATGTCTGTAATGCCCGTAGGTTACGTTACCGCAAGGAACAACTCCTACACGTTCAAAGGGATAAATAATTACGCTGTGTTCTGGACATCAAGCAGCCATGATGATGGCACGGCTTTATTGCGTTTAATCTACGTAGATGAGCCAGATGTTCATTCCGGAGTAATGGATAAGACATTTTATGCTTCAGTGCGCTGCGTGAAAGATTAGCGCAAATCTGTCACTACATAATTTGAAGGAATTTTCTCGTCGAATCGGAATGCCGCTCTCGACGAGTTTTTTTCTGCGGTCTTGAATCCGGAAATAGTGAACACACACACGGAACCGTCATTC
Source organism: Bacteroidales bacterium (assembly GCA_028724885.1). Classification (GTDB taxonomy): domain Bacteria; phylum Bacteroidota; class Bacteroidia; order Bacteroidales; family UBA932; genus Cryptobacteroides. The sequence continues at coordinate 4,099 of JAQYTJ010000034.1, forward strand.
AGCTTAACTTCAAGCCCCACAAGATCCGAGGTTCCCTCCTTGAAATAAAGTTTCAGCAATGAAATCTCTGTCATCGAGCTAACATCGCTCTTTGGAGAAAGAATCGATGTGGTAACCACCTTGCCATTGAATTTGGAAGTGCCTCCTGAGGTCTCGGAAAAACCCTTGTCCAAAGAAGCCACCAACAGAGCCGGATTGGATGCAAAATCTTCCCCTGAATCCTCAACAGGCTGAATCAGAATTTCTTCTGCTGACCTGTCAACCGTCCAGCTAGTGGAGCCATCGCACCACATCTCGAGACCGCTGCCATTGAGACAGAAAGCATCGTCCTGCAATGTAACGCTCCCATTTCCAGTTATTTTCGGACCCTCCCTGCTAATTACGAATGAATAGTTAAATGAGACTTGCGAGAGAGAAACTTTGGCTAGGAATGCGGAGAGTGAATTGCTGGAGGCATCCGCAACAAAAGAGACTGCAACGAAAACGATGACGTGTAATATTCTTGAATATATTGTATTCATGGTAACAATGGAAATTACAGAAGTTATGCCAGAGAGAGCCTACTGCTGACGATATGCCTCCAGCACTTTCTCAAGCTCATCCAGACTTGAAATCAACACCTGGCGAGGCTTGGAACCTTCTTGAGGACCGACGATTCCAGCAGCCTCTAGCTGATCCATCACTCGGCCAGCCTTAGCATAACCCATTCCTAAGCGTCTTTGCAAGTCAGAAGTCGAGCCTCGCTGGGTTGTTACAACCATCTTGGCTGCCTCTTCGAAACGCTCATCGAGACTCTTCATGTCTATCATGCCACCATCACTCTCGTCCGACTGCTCGTCAACGGAAGGTAAGTAATATGGAGTGTTATAACTTTTCTTGTAGCCGTCCTGCTCGCTAATAGCCTTGGTAATCTTCGCTATTTCCTCATTAGTGACTAAGGCACACTGGACACGCTCAGTCTCAACTCCGGCATAATACAGCATGTCTCCCCTTCCGATAAGCTTCTCAGCTCCTGGAGAATCAAGAATCGTTGCTGAATCTATCCTCGAAACTACTCTAAACGCTATTCTGGTAGGGAAATTCGATTTAATAAGGCCAGTAATCACATCAACGGAAGGCCTCTGGGTAGCGATAATCACGTGGATGCCAGCCGCACGTCCTTTCTGAGCCAGACGAATGATGGAAGTGGAGATGCTTCTCGCAATGGTCTTCGCCTCCCCGGTAGCCCCTACAGACATAGTCAGGTCGGCATATTCATCAATCACCACGACGATATATGGCAGGAAACGATGTCCTTCATCAGACCTCAAGTGATGGTGATTGTATTTATCGTTATACTGGCTGATTTTCTGAACATAAGCCTTGCTCAGCAGCTCGTACCTGCTATCCATCTCCTTGCATAGAGAGCGCAGGACTTTCTCCGCCAGCTTAGGATTCTTTACGATGGCGTTCACCCTCTCATCTTCCTCATCATGGAAATCCGGAAGGACGGCCAGATAATGATGCAGCAGGCGCTCGTAAGCACTGAATTCCACCATCTTAGGGTCGATGAACACGAGCTTCAGCTCCGAAGGGTGCTTTGAATATAATAACGAAGAAACGATAACGTTCAGGCAGACAGACTTACCCTGCTTAGTCGCACCGGCAACCAGCAGGTGAGGAGCGTCCGCCAAATCGAACACTTTCACTTTCTGCTGAATGGTATAACCGATAGCGACTGGGAGCTCAGCCTTACTTGTTCTGAAAGCATCATCGTTCAGAACGGCCAGTAAAGGCACTATCGCAGGATTATCGTTCGCGACCTCAATTCCGACAGAGTCAGGCAATGTGATCACGCGCACACCTTTAGCATGAAGATACATCCCTATGTCCTCCTGAATCCGCTTAATGCCAGCAATCTTAACCCCCGGAGCAGGATAGACCTTGTAAAGCGTCACCGTAGGTCCTACGATGGCCTTCACGTCTTGCACCTGAATCTTGAAATTCTCGAGCGTAGCACGTATCTTATTGTTATTGCGAGTTATTTCCTCGTTGGAAACATCCCGACGAGAAGATTCGTGAACTTCCAGCAAGTCCAGGCTGAGCGGCTTATAATCAGGCAATTCGCTCTTGCTGTCGTATGGTTCCAGCTCTTTCTTAATATCCGTGGAAAGCCCCTCGCCGCGTTGAATATCTAAAGTTCCCACTGCCGCGGCTCCTTCCGCTGGTTCCAGCTTTGCCTCCGGATGGACATCGAATTCTGAAAGATTTATTGAAGCATCTCGCTCTGGTTTTGCTTCTAACTCCTTATAGGCATGTTCGTCTACTGCTTTCGGCTCCTCAAATAGCTTCTCGCCATTCTCGATTACTTGATCTATGCTAGGTTCAGGCTCTTTTTCGTCTTTTGCATTTTCTTTGCCAATGCCAGCCATCCAATGCTTGAACCTGGAGCTTGCGAAAAGCAACCAGAGGATTACCGCCGCAACCAGAATGACTCCGGTCACGATATCTCCCAGCAGGTTCGTCATCCAGCTTACGGAAGAAGCCCCGCATTGCCCCCCTAAGCCGCCACCGAAAGCATTATTGAAGCCAGTCAGGTTCGAGATGAAAGCCAGAATGAAAGATGCTATGAGAGCCCCCGTGAGCGTCAAGAGAATTGTTCTCAGCATTGAGTAATGCCAGCGCTTCAGCAAAAGCCTCATAGAGACTGCGAAGAGAATTAGGACAAGGGCGAAACTGCCAAGCCCGAAACATTGAGTGATCAGGAAATATGACCACTTGAAGCCTAGCTTGCCACAGATGTTCGACACCTCTATCGACTTATCAGAAATTTCTGTGGACAAGAGGCTCTGGTCTGTTTTCCAAGTGAATAAGTATGAGACGTTGGCCAAGAGAGTAAATATGGCGAAGACGGCTATGAGAAGTCCTGTGATTTTTATGATCCTCTCCTTGTCGTCATCGTCTAAATCTCTCCAGAACGTGAATAATCTCATTTCCTGTTCCTATGTTTCTTCTGATTCTTGTTATGATTCTGCCCAATTCCAAGATTCAGGCCAGGACGCGAGAAGTTAGCGTCGTCGGATATCTTCGACAGCTCCAAGTCCGCAGGAATGCGTATGCGGCCATTAGAAAGCTTTTCGATGTCTGCGAATATTGTTTCGTCAGCCACGCTGTCCTTGTTCCAGATAAGGTATTGCTGCCTCATGTATATTGCCAGAGAGCGTAGCATAGCCCTCTTCATCTCGCCTTCCGGTTCTCCGGCGATCAGGTCTATTATGCTTTCTATGTTCCTGCCGTAATGAGTTGCGCGAATAGGTTTCTTATTCAGAGGAATTTTCATTGGGGGAACTTCCTTCGCCTTTTTTTCTGGCATCGGGTATGGCGAATCAATGTCTAAATCGTAATCAGCTATCATGTAGAGCTGATCCCACAGCTTGTGCTCATAATTCTCCTGAGACTTGACGCTCGGGTTCAGCAACTCCATCACCTTCACTACCGCCTTCGCCTGCTCGGAACGCTTCGCCTTGTCTGGAATCCTCTTCAGCTGCTCCACCATTTCCAAGACGTTGCGACCATATTCAGGCATCTCAAGCTTCTCACGTTCAGTGTTGTAATAAAGCTTTATCGTATTTTCTCCAGGCTCCATATTCATAAATTGTTGTCAATTTGCAAATATAAGAAAATTATTCTACCTCATCTGCCGGCACATACCAAATAGTCCCTTCGACCTGTGAATATCCCATGCGCTTATAGATATCCATATATTTTGACATCTGAGACTTGTAGCGAGGGTTTTTCTCGCCGAACTTGTAGTCCACGATAGTCACCATCCCATCACGGATGATGACTCTGTCTGGCCGATGCTCCTCTCCGTCAGCATCGAAGATGGATGTCTCGGTGAAGATTTTCGCACCTTTTTCAGGAAACCATTCCGGATGCGCGGCGATCCTCTCCTTGAGAAGTTTCATATCCGCCTCTGCGTTCTCTACGTCTACGTCCCCAGACTGCAAAGCCTTTTCCACAGCCGGCTGAACGTCACCAGGGGTTATCACAGAGGCAAGGATATTATGCAGGACGGTGCCATTGCGGACAGCCTCGTCGCGGGCCTTCGCCTCTTCGGTGAAAAAATCTGATGAATCCATGCTGAGCCGAAGCCTAAGGTCACCACGGCCGCCGCCCTCGCCGAAATCGAGAGGGAAGGAAGGAAAGCCAGGATTCCTGACCTGCGACTTCTCCCCATCCCTATCCATCTTGGAAAAATCATAGATAGCTCCTTTCATGAATATGATGTCTTCCCCTTCCGAACTCTTCGTGAATCCTTGAGCATCGGAGTCCATGAAACTCTCCAATATTCCGGCAAGGCTCTTGAAGCTGCCATCCTTCGTGGTCCCGCCACTCTCTGCAATGACAGTAAGTCCTTTTGAAGCACGAGTAAGAGCCACGTAGAATGTATTGATGTTGTCTACATGCTGCAAGAAGACCTCGTTCTTATAGTCATCTTCGAAAATCGTGTCCGAACTGCCACTAGAGAGCGCAAAGTTGAACGCAACCTTTCCAATGCCCTCTAATGGGGTTCCATTTACTCTCGGAACTATCCAGCGGTTCGTACTTCGGAACAAGCCCACTTTTTCGGCAAACGGGAATATCACATATGGGAATTCCAAGCCTTTAGATTTATGAATTGTCATGACCCTCACCGCATTCTCGTCTCTCGGGGAACTGACTTTCGGAGAATCCTCGCCCCACTGCTTCAAGAAAGCATTCAGGGAATTGCCGTTCGTGGCCGCAAAATCTTGCGCGTAATCCATGAAAGACTGAATATAAAGCACTTCATCCTCGAAATCCGCCTCGCTCATTTTCTCCCGGATTTTCCTGAGCAGTATCTCGCAAAGTTCCAATAGGCTGTGGAATTGAACGTTCCTGGCATCCAGCCCTGCCTCCTCTGCTATGTACGAGCCTATTTTGTCTTCAGGATTATTCACCGCAGAGATCAGCGATGCAAGCTTTCTGACGACCGACGATGATTTCAAATTCAAGGAATCGTCGGAGATTACGTCCAAGCCATTTTCTATAAGATAAGCAGCCGTCTTGGAACCTTCTTGGTTATTTCTTACCAGGACGGCTATGTCGCCAAGTTTCGCCCCTGCTCCAAGTACTTTATTAATCGTCTCCAACGTTCTGGGAAGCTCCTCCTCGGAATTGCAGAAAACAATTTCCACGCTACCTTCCTGAATATCTTTCGTACGGACTTCTTGCTCTAGCCCGCCGTAAATCGCCGATACGGAATCTGCCTTCGCAGGATCCGAGCCATCTACCTCATCGATAGCCTTGGCAGCATATCGGAAAAAGGCATTGTTGAACTCCACGATATTTCTAAGGCTTCGCCAGTTGCCTGTCATCCCGCTTGGCTGCGCATTCGGGAATTCGGCCTGCACTTCCCTAGCCATCAAGTCCCAGTCAGAGCCTCGCCATCTGTAAATGCTCTGCTTAACGTCCCCGACGAGCAGATTTTCTAAGTTCTGAGAGTTACTGTTGGCTATGAGCGGATGAAAATTTTCCCATTGAATCCGAGACGTATCCTGAAACTCGTCCAGAAGGAAATGCTCGTACCTGACGCCTATTTTTTCGTACACGAAAGGGGCGTCGGAGCCATCAATTATGTTTTTCAGCAGAACGTTGGATTCCTCAATGCAGATCACGTTATGTTCTCTCATCACATCCATGAAGGCCGTCGAAAGTTCATTGGCGATGCCAAGATCGTTTATCTGGTCCTCGATCTGAGCGGCCGTATTGAACGCCTTTATGCCTCCGTCGTAATACGCTATGAGGTGCTGCACAGGTGGAAGCAGAACCCCTTCCAGAGAGGCATATTTCTCCACGTCAGCCTTCTTGAACCAAGACTGGAAGTCCTGCGCCTTACATCTGAAAGAGTCAGTGAAGCCAGGGACGCCTCCGTAAGGATCCATGCCATCGAATTTTTCCAGTGTCTTGGACATGAACGACCGCGAAGTTACGCCCGGATCGACGCCTGCCGAAAGAAAAGCGTCCTTGACCGCTTGCACGGCATCTTTCAGCCCGCGACGGAAATCTTGCATCACCTTTCTCAATACGACCTTCATCCTTTTCAGGTTTTCCTTGGAATATGCCTTAGAGTCGTCCACCCCATACCGTTCTGTCACTGCCCTGTGCTCGTCCGACTCAAGCTGAGAAGCCATATTCAGAAGATCGTCTTTCAAGCTGTACTTCTGGCCTCTTTCCAGCCTCTCCATGACGCTGTCGGACACCCATCTCAACAATTCTGGCTGGAGTTCGGATAGCGAGTCCAGAATCCGGTCAACGCTCTCTTCGACCAAAGAATCCTTGTCCAGCTCGACCTGATAGTTAGAGAACTGGCCTATCTCGCGAGAGAACGATTTCAGGCTCTGCTGGAAGAAGCGGTCGATGGTGCTGATGGCGAATGCGCTATAGTCATGCAATATATTGTATAGCACGGCAGCAGATTTGTCCCTCAAAGCCTCTTTCGTCTGAAATTTAGAAGGCACGAACTCTTTAAAGTAGCTGGAATTTTCTGTATCTGAGGCTAACGTGTGCAGCTCTTTCAAGATTCGGCTCTTCATCTCGTCGGTGGCCTTATTCGTGAAAGTGACGGCCAGGATGTGCCTGTAGGCGTAAGGATCGTCGTTCTTCAGCAATAGCTCTATATATGTCTTGGCAAGGTTCCAGGTCTTTCCTGAACCAGCTGATGCTTTCAATATCTTAATCATGAATATTCATTTATCTTCCGCAAATATTTTTGAAACTGCACCAAGCACACACCGAAGTGGCATTCGTCCGTCGCCAGCCTATGTTTAAATCCTGCATCTGGACAAGCGTCGAGTGCAGGAGCGCCTCGGTGCATTCATTGAATTTCTGGCTCATGGGTACTTCCAGGACCTCATTCTTGAACATGCTGAGCGGCTGGTAAATAGAGTTCACTATCTGCCCGCCCCTCCAACTCGGGTCGTGGAGAACCATGTAGTCGTAAATGAATAGCTGGAAAGCGATTTTAGGCCTTTTATCATTGTCTGGAGCAAACAAAGCCTCTGCAACAGCCTCTGCGTCATCATCGTTTATGTTCACCTCGGAGTCCGCCACCTTTCCTGTCTTGTAATCAACAATCCGCACTTGGCCAGGAAGGAAGCTGTCTTTTCTGTCTATGTAGCCCACGAATTTAAATCCGTCAACTTCTGCCTCCACGCGTTCCTCCAAGCCTAGTATCTTGAAAGAATTGACGTGGTGTTTTTCGAGAAGTTCTCTATCGCGCCGCAGAGTCCTCAAGACATATTGCAGGATGACGTTCTCGGTCACGAGGTCGCGACCGCTCACTTCAAATGTATGCATCTGGCTGAGTATCAAGCTTCTGATTCTTGCCTTAATATCATCTTGGCGCTTCAGCCAGAGGTCGATATATTCCTTTGTCACCTCCGTCAGCCGCCCCGGCAAGTTATCATTCCGATTCCTGTCTGAAATGTCGTATGACGGATCCATCGCAGCCTCCCCTAGATAAAGCGCCTGCATAGTAGAATGGAATATGTTTCCTAACGTTGGGGCATCTACATCCTCAGCCACTTCTTCCTCCTCACTGAGTTTCTTTATGCTGGAGAAATAGAACATTGCCGGGCAGTCCAGATAGCTTTTCATCGTGGAAGCCGAGAACCTGACCTCTCGCAATGCTGCCACATCGCTCTCCGTCTTCGGAATGTCTGATATCTCTATGTGGCTTTTCGCTGAAGCTTTCACGAAACTTCTTTTTAGTGGCACGCCAAAATGATATTCCAGCTGTTTGATGTAGCGGCTCTCCTCCCCTACCTTCAATCCCTCGGTCCTGGAATCAAAAATCATGGTCACGGTCTCCGCCCGCTGAATCATCCTATAGAAATAATATGCCCACACGGCATCTTGCAACTCGTATGTTGGCAAGCCGAAACCTTTTCTCAATTCTGGAGGGATGAATGAAGAGCTGACGCTTCTTCGAGGGAATATGCCTTCGTTGCAAGAGAGCAGGAATATATGCTTGAAGTCCAGCGCCCTAGTTTCGAGCGGCCCCATGACCTGCAGCCCTTTCAGCGGCTCTCCATTGAACGGTACCGAGACTGGGCCGATGAGCTGTTCGAAAAGCCGGAAATACGTAAGTGGCAGTATGGCCAGGTCGTTTGTTTTCAACTGGTTCACGGCATTGTAGGCGGCCTTAGCGAACTCCAGGTCCATCGAAGCCCCGCCACCCTCGGAAAGTTTTTTAGCAATGCCGGCTATCATGCTCAGCTGATACTCTTCTATTGCAAGGATTTGCTTATTGTCAATGGCTTTTGGATCCTTGACGGCTGCCCTGAACACCAAATCGAAAAGCGGAGTGCCTCGCAGGTCATCCTCACAGACATAGTACCTCGAATCTTTCTTTATGTTCATTGCCTTTTTCGCAGCCTCATCGTCTTCTGTGATGATTTTCTGGAATATGCCGGAAGACAGCACGTCCCAGACCTGTTTGTGGTAAAAGTACCATTTGCCATCCTTTTCCCTAAGATGCAGCTGAAGAGAATCCACGACCGAGAGAAAATCATAGAATGGACTGCTACGCATCGGATACCCCATTGTCACATTAATATCCTGTATTTCAGGAGGCACGGAATTCAGCACAGGCACTAGAAGGGTTTCATCTGGAATCACTACTGCCATGTCACTGTAGTCCTTATTGTTCCAAAGACTCCCAAGATTGCCTTCCAAGGCCTGCCCTTCGGAAGCTATTTCCGAGAGCAGTTCAGGCAGCAGCTTTGCCTGCCCGACCGAGGATGGGACGCTGATGACCTCGAACTTGGGTTCTGGCAAGCCTTCCGAATCCAGATCGAATGCCTGCCCGAATTCCTCGACGTTCTTGGAGAGGAAAAGCGAAGCCTTGTTATGCTTATCTTTCATCATCTTGCTCGAGAAGTCCCAGCAGAACTCTGCCACGCCTGCGTCCCGCATCTTCCTCATCACTACCCTTTCGCACTCGTTCAAGGCATTGTGGCCGACGAATATGAATTTTCGCGTGTTTGGGAATGCCTCTGTCAGCACGTCCGCAGCCGCTTCGCCCTTAAGCCTTTCCGCGACGTTCCTGTAAACCATGCCTTCGTAGGCTATCCCTTTATCTGTAAGGGTTTTACGATAATCATTGTACAAAGGCCACAGAATCTGCCACATCCTAAGGAAACGTTCCTTCACGTTAGGGTCCTTGGAGTCAGGGTCCAACCTCATTCCCTCTGCGCCACGGAAATGCGACATGAACTGAGAAATAGCCTTGCGCTGAGCCTCGGAGAGATATTCATAATTATCTTGGATGGCCTTGAAGTCCATGACATTGGCGAAAAGCATCCTGGCATCCACAAGATATTTGTCCAAATCGTCGAAATCACCTATTAATATATCGCCCCAGAAGATGAATTCGTCAAGTGGCTCCGGCTCCTTATAAAGCTTTGAGTAGCAACCATATAAAATCAACAGGAGCCGTATCCTGTCTGCGGCGGAAGTGCCAGCGGCCTGGAAGAAGAAATCATTGATCGTTAGCATTTTGGGAGACGCGATCGGGGTTCCGGCAGCCTTCACTGCCTCTCCGAGATACTTCTTGAAGAAGACCTGGCTACGTCTGTTCGGAAACACGAAGCACAGAGACGAGAAGCCGTCCGTGCCGAAATAATGCTCAACTACTTGTCTTAGGAACTGCATATATAGTAATCAAATCCGTTTGAATATATTCATTAATTTCTTTTGCGCCAAATCTGTTACGAATATAATAGATAATTGTGCCAAAATACGGCACGCAGGAACTTTCTGCACAAAAAAATAATTTAAATTTGAATATTTAAAAACTATGGCTATATTTGCAGCGTCAAAACAGAAAGAGACTCTGTCAGGCAGTCAGAAACGACTGTGGCAGCTATTTTGATAGTTTGAAAATTACGTTAACGGTTAAATTATATTCTACCATGAAAAAGAAATTCAGATGTTTAGTGTGCGGTTACGTCTATGAAGGCGAGAACCCGCCAGCAGAATGCCCTCAGTGCCATGCGCCTGCTAGCAAATTCGTAGAGATCAAAGAAGATGAAGGCAAACCTCAGTGGGCTTGCGAGCACCATCTCGGAGATGGGAAAGTTGACGACCCTGAGGTTCTCCAAGGACTGCATGATCATTTCAACGGCGATTGCTGCGAGGTCGGGATGTACCTTGCCATGAGCCGTCAGGCAGAGCGGGAAGGCTATCCGGAGATTGCTGAGGCATTCAAGAGATACGCTTTCGAGGAGGCAGAGCACGCTTCTAAATTCGCCGAGCTTCTCGGGGACATCGTCTGGGACACAAAGACTAATCTGGAGAAACGTTATCAGGCAGAGGCAGGGGCTTGCGAAGGCAAGCTGGCAATTGCTAAGAGAGCCAAGGAACTCGGTTACGATGCCGTTCATGACACAGTTCACGAGATGGCTAAGGACGAAGCTCGCCACGGCGCCGGCTTCTACGGCCTTCTGACACGCTACTTCGGCAAATAATCTGATGCCTCCCAGTATCATCCTGACGACTCTTTTTGTCGTTCAGAATCAAGGAAGGCAGAATTCGAAAGCCACCGGGAGTAATGCCCGATGGCTTATTTTTTTCTCCGGCAAGCATTAAATTATCCGGGCCAGAGCATTTGCGCCTAGAGACTTTCCAGGTCGTCGTCGGTGAGGCCGAACTTCTCGGCGATGTCGTCCGGAATGTCCTCGATGACAGTCAGATTGCCTGGAGCCGCAGACTCGTTGCGGTCCAGCGCCTCCCAGGCCTCATCCATGACTCTGCGGTCTTTTTTCGTGGGACGCCCAAGACCACGGTCACGATGCACGAAGAACGTCTCCACAGGTGCCTTGAGCTTATCCAGTTCGGACTGCGGAGTGAGATTCTCTGCGAAATCCGGCACCAGCCTGGCGCCGACCCTCTGCGACAAAGCTCTCTTGATCCGATAAGTGTATGTTACCGAACCCTTGCGAACGTTGATGACATCTCCAACTTTCACCAGATGGGACGGCTTTGCGTTAGAACCACCGATCTTAACTTTCCCTCCCTTGCAGGCATCTGTGGCATCGGTTCTGGTCTTGAATATTCTTAAAGCCCAAAGAACCTTGTCTATTCTTTCAGCATCACTCATATTCATTGGTATTTAATTCCAATATCCGACATGCGGGTCAGGAGCATTATCGTCGGTAGAATCATCTCGCCGGACATCTCCGAAGCTGGATGGCTCCACGTTTTCGTTCGTATACGAATCCCTGACCTTCCGATTGTCCACAACAATCTCCAGAAGGTCTGTGCCATCTTCTGCCGGAACAAGGTAAAAATCCGTGACCTCGGCAGGCATCAGGAGGATCTGCCCCTCCCTAAGCTCGTAACGATCCAAGTTTTCTGGAAGAGGCATTGTTCCTGCACGTACAGGCTCCGACCCTGCCTTCGGCACTTGAACGGAGGCCTTCCCCGAAAGACAATAATACACCGTGAAGCCGACTGCGTCTTCTACCGACACATGCAGAACGTTCTGCAAGCCAATCCTCGAAACAGAGAATTCATCGCAAGAAGAAATTGCCTTCGTATAGGGCGACTGCTTAGGAACCTCATGCAGAGGGTTCCGCAAAGCCGCAGGGGTATATTTCTTGAAATCTATCAAATCGAAAGCCTCGTCAAGCATCAGCTCCGACGCATCCACCTGATGCTGATGGAAAAGCTCAGCCAGCTGGAACGTCATTTCGGAGGACTCAGCTATCTCCAGGATTTTCAACCCGGGGCCAGCTGCAAACACGGTTCCAGGCTTGATGAGGAAGGCATCCCCCTTCCTTGGCGTGAAAATATTCAAGACTTCCTGAACCGTTCCATCCTTGCAACGGCGATAGAATTCTTCAGCAGGCACGTCTTTGTTGAACCCAAGCGCAATTCGGGCATCCTGCCTGGCTTCCTCGACATACCAAAGCGCTGTCTTCCCGAAAGAATCGTAACGTTGCTGCGCCACATCATCGGCAACATTCACCTGCAGCGGCTGGAATGCCTTTGCCTCTATTACCTTCAGCATCACAGGAAACTGCGTGCCATAGAACTCAAAGGAATTGTCCCCGACCACTCTCTCGAAATACGTCCCGATGAGTTCGCTAAGCGTGTTTCCGCCTAGCCAGCCGCTTTCTATCATGGAATCTTTGAAGCCTAGGTCGGCCAGTTTGTAGCTCACGTGCCCCCAAGGCAAGTCCTCACCCTCATCTATGAGGTGGAAAGGATATAATGGCTTGTCACCTTCACTCATGCTCTTAATTTTTCATGAATATACTAACTCTCCCCACATATAACAAAAATCAGGCACCGACAGCCCCCTGACATAAGGAATTTTAAATAGCAAAAGAGCGACGGGATTTCTCCAGCCGCCCTCTCGTTTTCTAGGAAAGCTACCTCTTTTTCACGTTCGTAAGCAGCACGCCCAATTGAAGCACGACTACTACGCACAATAAAATTACGTTCAGCTTGATGGCGGAACCTTTCGAATAAGCGATGACTGTCCATAGCAGAACAATCCCAGGCCAGAAAACCGGATCTTGCCGTCCTCTTAGGATAGTGCCGGATAATTTCTTTTTAGCGATGAGATAAACAATGAAAGACAATGAGACGGCAATGCTGCAAATTGCGACGACAGCGAATATCCTGCCCCATACCGTCTCCAGTCCTATCGTATAGCCGGAAAGCAACGCAACCGCTGCAATACGATTAAAGGATTCGATTTTACCATCAATTTCCATGTTGGTTAAAAGTTTAATTATCGGAAGTGTCGATATTATTGATTAAAACATTATTCCTTTACCCCCCCCGTATATATTTTAAAGGCACAACGGAGACGAAACAACGCTTTAAATTAATGATTTTTCATAAGTTATCCAATTTTTTTTAGGAAACTGTAAAATTCCAAACACGCCAAAATTACAGGCATGGCGTATTCGGGCTAGAGGGAATTTGCCATTAAGGCTCTATGCATGAATCAGATAGGGAATATGAGGAATACTGCCACATCCCAGAGGCAGTGCGAGATCGTCACCGCCGCCAGATCGCGCCTCCATGCATAGAGGAGAGACCAGAATATGCCACATACTAAGGCGGCCATGACAAGCATGAAGTTCAAGGAAAGAATATGGACTAATGAATATATCGCCGCTGCCAGCATCACTGCCAGCGGCCATCTGAATCGGCCTAGGAACGCACGAAGAACCGTGCCCCTCCAGAATATTTCCTCAGCCGGACCTATGACTAGAAGCAGCGCAGCGCCAATGAGCCACGGATTACCATTGCCTTTCAGGCCATATATCGCATTCACTTCCGGTTTTGCGAATGCGAACATCATGGATGACAATTTGTCACCAATCCAGAATATTCCCCACAGAATGGCGGCGGAGGCTATTCCGATGGCGATTTCCTTTGGTGAAAAATGCCATTGCGCCTTGAAATCCGGCACGAGGCAAAGACTGATGCCTATGAGGATGACTGCCGCAGTTGTCATGCACGCCCAGAAACTGAGGTGAGGCGCAGTCCAAGGAGAGAACATCAGGCACCAAAGCAAGAATGCGATGAATATGGCGACTAAGACTTTCTTCATGATCACGTATTTCTTCTTCTAATCATTCTGGAAGTTGCTGTATGACATCCTCTGGAAACAGTATGACACAATCTGCAGCAGACAATGGTTGCTCACGAAGGAACAATGCATAAACCACTTTCTTGCCACACCAACGGCCTGCCACTTTCTCGCTCTCGCCAAACGGCACTTCTTGTTTTTTAGAATTACTTGTTTTGAAATAACTAATTGTAAAATTAGTAATAAAAAGCAATCATCCAAAATATGGATCAGATGCAAAACCCTGTGTTCAAGAATGAACGACCATCCACGTTATCCTGCACGACCCGCCCCTTCGCTAATTCCGACTCCCTGATATATTCCGTCCTCTCTGTTAAAGTCGGCGGATAGGGTGAGCAGGGGGCGCTTCTCATATACCTGATAATCAATATATTCGCCCATGTCAATTGCCCACCCTGCCTGATTTTTATATGGGTGAGCAGCACCCCTGTTGATAATCAATTGCTTACGAAGATGTTTTGCGCACCCTCTGGAGACCGGCTGTTCGGCATGGATGAGCCTGCAGGCAAGCGAAAAGACTGCGACTTGACACG
>JAQYTJ010000035.1 GCA_028724885.1 Bacteroidales bacterium
GCTGGGGCGAGATGCTTAATGACATATGCGAGAGAGGTGTGGCGCGGATAGGTCTAATATGTGCGGATGGCCTTAAAGGACTTGAGGATGCGATAGCCGAAGTCTTTCCTAAAACGCCCTTGCAGCGCTGTACGACGCATCTCAGACGCAACATCATCAGCGATGTTCGCATCGGTGACAAGCGCGAGGTGGCAGAGGGCCTCAAGCAGGTGTTCCGCACTGGTGACAGGAACTACACAGTGGAGAAGGCGTGGGTGGAGTGGCAGTCCTTCTGCGACAAATGGGGACGATACTACAGGGCAATCAAACGCAGGCGTGACGACAGCTCCTGCAAACTGTACTTCACATACCTGAATTATGACTATCGTATACAGTCGATGATCTACACGACAAACTGGATAGAGCGGCACCAGAAGGACTTCAGGAGGGTCACCAGAATGCGAGGTGCGATGCCTAATGAGGAGTCGGTGCTCCTGCTTATGGGCAAGACCGCGATGGACAAGAAGTCATACCTGAGACAGGTGCCGAGGATTGATAATGACACAACCCTATTCCCACCTGAGAAGGCGGCATCGCAGCCGGAATATACGACCTCCGGCTGCTACGAACCGAAGCTGCGCGAGCTCGCTTGAAAGGCTCGCTCCGCTTCGGACGTTGCCGAGATAGACGAAATACAAAAAACTGATTATATTTGCACATCTAAAGAGTCCGAGAGGCCGGCTCCGGACACACTCGATGAAACACTACCGGATCCTAATTATAAATGATAAGTGAATATGTAGTATTTTTATGAGGCACTAATGTGACAAGAACAAGGCGGCGAAAAGTAAAGACCTTCGCCGCCTTTTTTATTTGAAGATGTTTCTGTTCTTCTATATTTTAGAAGTATTGCTCGTTGTTGTCGTTGGATGAATCGTAACCGCCGTCGTTGTATTCATTATTATTTACGGCGTTGTTCATCTCTTGATTGTCCTGCGGTTGTTCGCCATGGTTGTTGCCATGTTCCCTGCGATGCCCGAATGGGCGCCTGCGATCATCACCGCTACGGCGATCGTCGCCATTTCTGCGGTCACCTCTGCGACGGTCATCCCTACGGTCTCCGCCGCGGCGATCGCGGTCCCCACTAGGACGCGGACGACGCTCTGGCTCAACGTAGCCTTCTGGCTTAGGAAGGAGGGCCCTCATTGAAAGCCTCATCTTGCCAGTCTTCTGGTCAATCTCTAGAAGCTTGACATCCACCTCGTCACCGATTTTTAACACGTCCTCAACCTTGTCGGTCTTGCCCCATGCTATTTCTGAAACGTGCAGCAGGCCTTCCTTGCCAGGAAGTATTTCTACGAATGCGCCGAACTCGAGAATTGAAACGACTTTTCCGTGATATGTCTGACCAACTTCCGGAACAGCGCAGATTCCCTGAATCCAGTCATAAGCCTTTTGCATGGCTTCTGCATCATTCGTGGCAATGTCTACGACACCCTTGCCATCAACCTCGTCAATCGTGATGACAGCGCCAGTTTCAGCCTGAATCTTCTGTATAGTCTCTCCGCCCTTACCAATCACGGCTCCTATGAAGTCTTTGTCTATCTCGAAGGACTTGATTCTAGGAACGAATGGCCTGTAATCGTCACGAGGCTTGTCTAGGCACTTCATCATCTCGCCCATGATGTGCATCCTGCCTTCATGAGCCTGATTTAGCGCTTTTGCGAGCACTTCGTAAGAAAGTCCGTCAACTTTGATATCCATCTGGGTTGCCGTGATTCCATCTACCGTTCCGGCAACCTTGAAGTCCATGTCTCCGAGGTGATCTTCGTCGCCAAGGATATCGGTCAATATAGCATATCTGTCGTTAGGATGCTCCTCGTCAGTTATAAGACCCATTGCAACACCGGCAACTGGCTTCTTGATCTGAACTCCAGCGTCCATGAGGGCTAGGCAGCCACCACAGATTGAAGCCTGGGAGGAGGAACCGTTGGATTCAAGAATATCTGAAACCACCCTCACGGCGTATGGGAACTCTGGTGCCGTTGGCATGACAGCCTTGAGAGCCCTGTAAGCAAGGTTACCGTGACCAATCTCACGACGGCCTACGCCTCTCTGAGACTTGGCCTCTCCAGTAGCAAATGGAGGAAAATTATAGTGGAGAACGAATTGCTGGTCGTCCTGAACAAGCACTTCATCCATCTCTTTCATGTCCATTTTGGTACCCAGGGTCACTGAGGCCAGAGACTGTGTCTCTCCACGAGTGAATATTGCGGAACCGTGAGCGCAAGGCAGAACGCCTACCTCGCACCAGATAGGACGCACCTGGGTCGTGTGACGGCCATCGACGCGTAGCCCCTCATCCAGAACAAGATTCCTCAGCGCCTCTCTCTGCTCGTGGCCAAAATAGCGAGCGAGCATGAGTTTCTTTTCCTCTTTTTCGTCATCTGTGAGCCCGAGAGACGCGATGCACTCCTCTTTGATTGCCTCGAAGCCGTCTTCTCTCTCGTGCTTTGGCTTTGCAGCCTTAGCAAGAGCGTAGCACTTCTCGTATGCGAAATCGTGAACCTTCTTTTTGATTTCCTCGTCTTCTTCATCGTGAGGATAATCCCTCTTCACGTCTTTGCCGAGTTCTTTGTTGAGTTCTTTCAAGATGCGGCAATGTTTTTTGATTTCATCGTGAGCTGCTTTGATGGCATCCAGCATCACATCCTCCGAAACTTCTTTCGCCTCGCCCTCGACCATCATGATATTTTCCTCGGTTGCGCCGACCATTAGCTCGATGTCAGCCTTGTCCATATCGCTGAATGTAGGATTGATCTTGAACTGACCATCAATCCTAGCTACTCGAACCTCAGAGATCGGTCCGAGGAATGGAATATCGCTGCAGGCAAGGGCAGCAGAAGCTGCAAGCCCTGCGAGAGCGTCTGGCTGAATGTCTTTCTCCGCAGAGATTAGCCATATATTCACGAATACTGCAAGATGAAAATCATCAGGGAACAGAGGCCTGAGAGCCCTATCCACGAGCCTGGAAATGAGAACCTCGTAGTCTGAGGCTTTCCCCTCTCTTTTCATGAAACCGCCAGGGAAGCGCCCAGCGGCATAGAATTTCTCTTTGTAATCTACCTGGAGCGGAAGAAAATCGGTGTCTTCAGCAACTTCTTTAGCGCATGTCACCGTGGCTAGGAGCATAGTGCCCCCCATCTTGATCACGGCGGAGCCATCTGCCTGCTTGGCAACTTTGCCAGTCTCAATTTCGATTATCCGACCATCGGATAATTCGATCTTCTTTGTGATAATGTTCATTTTACTGTTTTTACTTACTTCGTTCAGCTATATATTTCCAAGGCGGTCCATGCGGGTTGCAATGCTGCGCCAGGGATAGTGTTTTCTACAAAAAAAGGGATAGTCGTAATAGCGTACAGCCTATCCCTTACCCTTTCCTTCCGTATGTATTATCGACGAAGACCTAGCTCCTTGACGATGTTCCTGTATCTCTCAATGTCAACCTTGCGGAGGTAATCCAGCAGCTGACGTCTTTTACCTACGAGGCGAAGAAGGGAACGACGAGTGACAACGTCTTTCTTGTTCTTCTTCACATGCTCCGTAAGGTGATTGATACGGTAGGAAAATAAAGCAACTTGACTCTCTGGCGAGCCGGTGTCTATATTAGACTTTCCGTACTTTGCGAAAATCTCTTGCTTCTTGTCGGCTTGTAAATATTCTGCCATTTCGCAAAAAATTAAATATTAAAATACACATTTTCCGCACCATGCGAGAAAAGCGTGCAAATGTAAGGATAAAATCTGAGAATTAAAACCCTTACTAATAAATTAATTTGACATGGTCTGTGCACCGTAGTGCAATCAGTATGCTACTCCTTTCTGTCCCCCAAAAATCTGAGTGATGTTTTGCATATGGATGCAATGGCATTCCAGTCATGTCGTTGAATATATTCTTCTGGGAAGAGCTTGGAACCCATGCCGACGGCTGCGACGCCAGAGTCTGCCCATGCTTTAAGATTTTCTTCGGTTGGTTCTACGCTGCCCGTGACCATCAAGTTCACGAATGGGAGGGGAGCCAGAACATTTTTAACGAAAGCAGGCCCGCCGACGCACCCGGCAGGGAAAATCTTTATCAGATCGCATCCGGCTTCCAGAGCATTGCAGATTTCCGTTACAGTGCCACAGCCAGGGGAGTACGGAATGCCGCGCCTATTGCAGAGCCGAGCCACTTCAGGATTGAAGTTAGGCGCTACTATGAAATTTGCACCTAACTGAATATAAAGTTCCGCAGTCGGGGCATCTAAGATTGTACCCGCGCCTAATACCAATTCAGGGCATTCATCCTGCAAGGACACGATGAGTTCTCTGAATATCTCGTGTGCCCTGTCGCCTCTATTAGTGAACTCGAAGGCTCTTATTCCGCCAGCGTAGCAGGCCTTGACGACATTCTTTGCGGTCTGGGCATCTCCGTTATAGTAAACAGGAACTATTCCTGTTTCTATGATAGCATTAAGTGTTTGTAGTTTCTTGAATTTTGCCATGTCGATATATTATTAACATTCGTTATTTGATCACGGATTCATATTTCACGTCCTTATTGTCTTCTGGAATCAAGTATACGATGATGTTCTGCACAGAAGAGAGTTTCAAGTCAGTGTCGAATCCGACTATTGTTATTCCAGGGTTAGGAGAGTCGAACGAGAAAGGAGAAACTGCAGGGGATATGTGCCAGCGGATAGACTCGGGGCCGCTAACCTTAACGTAAAGTTTCTTCCCGTCTTTTTCCAGAAGCAATACCTTGTCGGAGATAATTTCGGCTTTTGCTGGAGTGACCAGAGTCCACGTTGCCATTGTAAAATGGTTTGAAGTCTCTATCTTATCTTCCACGACGACATATTCTTTGTCTATCAGGCTTACGGCACGTTTGGCGCTCTTGACCTGGCCTTCATAAACAGGGGTCAGGTCCGAGATAATGTACATGTCGTTCTCGTTGTCTGAAGATCCGGTTATCTCCGCTTTTCCCTTGACGTTCTGGAGTTTGCGATTGAAGGTAAGGGTGTTATGCGAATAGTTGTTGTAGCGGAATGAATCCCAGCGCTGCGAGTCCTGTTTCATGTTCCATAAGTCCACGCCTCTTACCTCCAGTCTATTGTAATTATCAGCGCCCATGTCTATTGCCCATCTCACGCCTTCTGCTTCAATGATGAAGGAACCTACGTCCATGTGAGCATGATTTTCAGAAGGAGTTCCCATCTTCATACCGGTGAAAATTGCAGAGGTATCTTCCCAGTCAGTGCGCATGAAGCACACTGGATTGTAACCCTGAGCTTTCCAGAAGAGATTGGATGGCTTTATTGGGTTCGAGAGAGAGGTAGATGCGCCCCAGATTAGGATCGCAGGAGCGAGCCTGTCTTTCCTGATTCTGCTAGTCCCATCTCTCCTGTAGACCCTGATCTGGTTATAAATAATCGAAGGGTCTTTTGTCTTGTCGTAGAACCAGAACATGGCAGGGGAGAGAAATGCCCTGGCACCGTTATCTGAATATGAGAATATATTTAGGGCAGGAGTCGTTATATTAAGAATATATTCGCCTGTCTTCAGAAATCCAGGAGCTTGGCTCAGGCCATAGTCTGTGCCAAAAATCTTCTCGATGGCACTAAGAAACATCGTACAAAAAGTAGTACCGTATTCCCAATAACCTCCGCCTTCAGGGTAGGCTCCATCTGGGGCATAATGCTTCATCGGGATGGCGATTTTCTCTATTGCCCTGTTGACAATGTCGCTGCATAGCTCTGGGTCTTTTTCCCAGATTGCTAGTGCTCCATAGGAAACCCCTGCATGGCAGACCTGGTTCCAGTTGTTCACGGCATTGACGAACCAGTTGTATTTTGTGTCGTAAGACGGTTTCAGCCCTTTTCCGATTATGGCTTGCTCTATGATTTTCCTGGTTTCTTGTGACAGCTGTGGGTAAAGCCAGTCGTAGCCGATAGCAAGGGCCATCGTCATCTCACCGACATCAAGGAAATGCGACGGGTTCCAGTCAGAAAAAGACGCTGCTTTCAGCATTTCGCTTTCGGCACGCTTGAGATATGCTTGTTTCCCGGTCATCCTGTAAGCATAGCTGAGAGCAAATATCCGTCGAAGGTTTTCTCTCGAGACAGCTAGAAGCCTTTTACCTTCTTTGATCCTCTCGCTCAATGGTAGGTCAATAATTAAATCTGCTTCTTCCAATATCGCATTATTAATATTCTGCCACTCGGCATCTTTAAAAATTTGTTTTTTCAGTGTCTTCTCTTCGCCCTTCATCAGCAGGAGCCTAGGATGAGAAGGAAGCTTCTCGGCTGTTTTTACATAATTATTCTGACCGCTTGCGATAAAGCTGCTCAGCATTAATGCGAATAAGAAAAATAATCGATGTCTCATTTTATGAATATGTTTTATTGTGTTATCAATATTTGAATATTACGCTGCTGCCTGCGAAAGTGCCTATAGGCAAGTTAGCCGAAATCTCTTGAGTTTGGAATCCATCTCTAGAGATTTGAATATGCATCCTGCCTAGAAGGTGAGTAGGATCGGAGAGAGCTAGCTCCGTGATTTTTCCAGTGCTATCATATTTCACCATTACCATACCAGGAGAGTCAATGGATATTTTCGTCCCTTTGAATATTTCTACTGAGCCACTTCTGTAAAAAACCGCGTAGGCGATTCGCAGGGCATCGTTTCTTACTGCCTGGAGGCCTTCATTGTTTGCAATTATCGATATGCTACTGCCGTTCTCTTGCTCTTCCAAAGCCTCTTGGCTAGTAGAAGGGACTATGATATATTCATAGCTCTTCTCATCATTCTGTCTCCTTTGTTCTAGCCACAATTTGAAGACATCCTTTTTCACGATGTCTTTTGGCGAATCTGACTGACGATTTGAGATAGCCCAGCTTCCCTGTTCTTCCTTATTCGAGATTGAAACAGCAGCATGTCGTGGGAATAGATATCCAATGCTATCATGAAGGATCCATGAGACATCATTTAAAGTCCGGGTTCCATTTTCTAGCTTTTTTACATCATTACCGCATTTCACGATGACGTCCCCGTTCAGGTAACATTGGTTGAGTGTCGTTATGGCTGGCTTTCTTGATGGGTTCTTGATGCCGCTTCCTAAACAGACATATTCATCATCAAAGAAGAACCATGCCTTTCTTGCCGACAAACCAGTGTGGGGACTCTTGAAATCAAATCCGACCGTACCATAGAGACCGTCTGTGACAGCGCCGGTGAAATCGTTCAAGCCCCATTTCTGAATTTCGTTTTCTGGAGGCATTTTGTCAAGCAGGATGGTTGTCGCACCAGGAATCATCATCCAGTCACAGACAGGAGTTAAGTCGGAATATTCTTTCCCCGTGCGAGAAATGTAGTTAGTTCCATCGCCTCTGAAATGGTTCATTAGTCCCTCTCCATTGTAAGGCTGCTCCATATTCGCAGTTCTTTTAGAATACATTCTTACGGAGGTGTAGTAACCAGGTCTCTGGAAAACGAAATGATCGGTGCACCAAAAATATTTAGCGAAGGAAGTCTTTTCAAAACTTTGGCCTTTCCTCGCATTGGCAACGTTCTCCAGTTCGTCACGCCTGTAATTGGAAACTTTCATCAGTCGTTCAGGAGTTCTTGGGCTGAAAACTCTTCCCTCACCTTGCCTTGTTATGTCTCTATTCAGAACTCCGGGGTCGGTGATCCTGCCGTATATTTGCTGCTTGCAGATTCCATCGAGGTAGTAATCTATGAGAGTATTAGCGGCTTCATCTGAAAATCTGAATTTCGTTCCGGCTACTAAAGAGGCCCAGTAGGCGAATTCGTCAGCATATTGGTTGCCATAAGATAGGGTGTTGTTAACTCTGTCATCTCTGTGATGGAAACTGAAATCCTGTTGCATGCCACGGCCAGTAGAGAATTTTATCTCTCCCTGTATGATTCGCATTAATCTTGCGAATTCTTCTTCATTCCTATTGTACAAGGCTTTCTGTGCTTGGATGCCGGCAATCTTTATTCTGTCACCGCTCGGTCTCGCTCCGCTCGCATGGATATTTCCTCTGCCGACTATTTCCAATGCTTTGTCAATCTGGCAGACAGATAGGTCATTATCCATAACAAGCAAAATGTTCATGATGTTTTCTGGCGTTCCAATCTGATTCCACCACCAGTTCTGGCAGATGAAATCGTTCTTGAGCCAATAATTGAGTGACTTGCTGATTGCATCTTTGATGTCTTTTTCCCCTTTAAGTGGAGATCCGGTTTTTTTGTATGCCTTGGCCATCACTAACATATTGCTCAGATGTTTGCTATGCTCAAAACCGGTGTTAGAGACATCAGAATAATTTATTCCAGGCCAAGTCCCATCGGGTTTTAAAGATTCGGCTATTCTTTTGACTTTCTCCTCATTCACTCCGGAAGATAGCATTTCATTCCTGACTGAATTTCTTAAGCTTTCCATTTCACCTTTCTTAATGGCATGGCGACCACCTTCGTCGTAGCCGCCGAGCATGATAGGCATCAGTGTAGGGAAAACCCATGCGAAATGATGTTCTGGGTAAATATGTGGGCGACTGCTTTCGACATATTTCAAATATGTCTCATCTCCATAGACTCTGACCATGGCTTCTAACAAATTGTCTGGCCATCTGTCGTGTTTGCCCGTATTCAAGGTCTCATGCCATTTCCACTCTGCAGGGTGCTGCTGGTAATGAAGAAGATAGTCTATGGCTTTCTTTATTGACGCACCATCTTTTTCATAGAAGAAAAGGTTTTCACCGGTAGCATTGTAGATTACCCACATGGCAGCCGTCATTGGCGCTAAAGAAAAATACGTGTACCACAAACCATTCTGTTCTCTGATAACCTCACCTGGCATGTGCCCATCAGGTGCAATCTTTCTTGAGAAATCGCCTTTGATAAGAGCGATGTTGCGATTCATTTCTTCTTCATCTTCCAGAAGCGAAGCGGAAAGCACAGAACCGAATCGCCCCCAGTCTGCCCAGTTGTTTTTTCTTTCTCTTATCTCATTAGCTGCTTTTCTGTAGACTGTGGCCACCCAGTTCTTGAATTGTTCTTTGTCTGACTGTTTCCAGATTGGAGAGTCAGACATAAGCTCTGCTGCCATCAGTAGAGCCGAACCAGAATAGCTCATGACCAAAGGGCCATCTGGCTCTGAATATTTATTATTGATGTATGCCCATGCGTTCAGAAAATAACAAGCCTTTTCTCCATAGGCTTTCTTCCCCGTCAGCTTGTAGGCAAGGGCTGAGCAATATGCAGCGAAAGCGTCTTGCTGAAGCGCCAAAGAATTGGCTCTGTGTTCCTGTGGCTTTACATAATAGCCAGGAACGTTAAAATCAGGCCTGGCGTGATGCTGGCTGTTCTGGAGCGAATCAGCATATCTTATCAGCTGAATATAGGCATCGTAGTATGGCTCGCATCGCTGAGACACCATACCCCTCACGAAACTGATTTGTTCTAGCGGGTGCATGTAATGCCCTGCAGTCAACTGCAAGCAACACAGTAGTGAAGACAATACTGTAATAATTTTTAGAATAGATTTATATTCCCTTTTCATGCATAAGTATTCTTAATACCATATTCAATTTTCAATTGTTTGGTTTCTCCCCGCTAAGTGTAGTCGTGAATGTCACGGAAGTACCTCTCGGAATTGTAGAGACATATCCGGCGACGGTGTATCCCTTGTTTTCGTCATCCCATCCGGTACGTGCGGTCCAATCTGACGGCCTTGTGGCAGGCCAGGTCGTATATGTCACGGATGTTGATGAACTCTTTGCACTCAGATAAAGTGTTTTGCCTTTTTGAGAAAGGATCTGATAACTGCTGCCGTTTTCGACCGTTGACGGTGTGATCATTCTCCACATCATCTTTGCGTCCGCACTTTCGAGAGCAGTGACTTCGTCCGTAATGACCAGATTGTCACCTTCGAGACGGATGGTGCGGAACACGGACTTGGCCTGCCCTTTGAAAACGGCTGTCAGGTCCATCCTCATACCTGGTGAAGCGGCGTCATCATAGACGTTGGCGATGGTCGCCTTTCCGCTGACATTGTGGTCGGTCATATAGAGTTTGCTGAAGCTGTCATCGAAATTTGAGAATGACAAGGTGCTGTGCCCAAGATTGTTCATCCGGAATATGTCCCAGCGCAGAGACTTCTGCGTCATCGTCCAATAACTGCCCCCTGCTTTTGCGGTCAGATTTTCGATGGTGGCATAATTCGGACATCTCAAGTCATCCGACCAACGCACACCCTGGGATTCATAGACGAATGAGCCTGCATCCATATGACCGTGACTGGCACTGGCCGCGCCGCCCTTGAAACCGATGTATTTGTCATTTTCGTCAAATTTCCATCCTGTATGTATCATGGCTACGGGTACCAGGCCGTTTCCTACCCAAAGGTTGGAGGAAGGGAATGCGAGATTTAACGGATCGAAACTGAAATCCATGATTATCCCTGGGATGATCGGAAGCAGACGGTTCTTGGAATACTTCCCCTTGTTAAGCAGCCGCACCTCATTGGCCACTAATGCCGAATTGCCTGTTTTAGCGGCAAACCACCACATCGGTATTTGCATGGATTCACTTGCGCTGCCACCATCTGCGAACGAGAAATTTCCTCCGCACGGACTGCCCATGAACAGCATGAAATCACCTGTTCTCATGAATCCGTCAATCCTTGAAAGGCCGTTGTCGTTGCCGAATGCCTTCTGGAGCATCTGGAGCAGACAAATCTGATACCCAGTCCCGTATTCCCAATAGCCATATCCCTCGCCGTAATTGCCGTCGGGAGAATACATGCTCTTGACAGCTGCGGCATTGGACACGAGGGCGTTCTCGATAACCTTCGCGCAATTCGTCTTGTCCTGAGGATAAGCAGCGAGGGCAGCTGCGACAAGGCCTCCGTTGCATACAGAATTCCAGTTGTTTTTGCTCGTCTGTGTGGCATCTTTCCCGCTCTTGCTGTCAAGAGCAGTATCAATGGCATAATTGCTGAGGGCTTTTCTGACCATCAGACGAGTGTCATAGTCCAAATCATAATACAGCCAATCGTATGCTAGGGAAACTCCGAGCGCCATTTCTCCGACATCCAGATAATGAGAAGGATGCCAGTCCTTGAATTGTCCACAAACGGTATTGAGTGTTTCGACTACTTTGGCAAGGAACTCCTCCCTTCCGGTCATACGGTATGCATAACTACAGTACAATAGGATAAGTTCAACTTTTCTTGAAACGGAAAGAAGCCTTTTGTTGGATGCGTCAAGAGTATACGTGATGGACTCTGTGGAGGCGGCTTCCTTTTCTGCATAAGTGAGTATCAGATCATTCAGTTTGGCAAGAGTAGGCCAAGATACGGGATCTTTCACCTTGGCCGCAAGGGCTTCGAAGTCACCTTTTTTCATGAGTATCCGAGGATGCCCTAGAGCCTTGAGTGTCCCATAATTATATGTGCCGGTCACGTCCGGAGAAGAGTCCTCTACCTCCTCCTTGAAAGACGTGCTGAACTTGACCGCATCGCTGAAATAGCTCTTGTCTTTTGTCTTCACGACGGCACGGCATTCATAATCCTTGTCTGCCGACAGGTCATGAATATCAGACTGGAAATTTTCCGCAGTTGTTTCACAGATGACCGCTGTCCATTCGGATGCGCCTACCATCCTGTATTCAAATCCGCAGCTGAACTGTGTCTGGTCAAAGAAGGGAAGAGCCTCGAAGGAGCCCTTGAGAGTCGCTGACTTGAGATCGTCCGGATCGATGCTGATTCTGTCCATGCTGACGGACTGAACGGCGAATGTGACTGGGTCGGATGTAGACCTGTAGAAGACCCTCAGTTCCAGTATGCAGGTTTCTCCCGATTCAGTGGTCTCTATTCTGTATGGCATCCCGTTGGCGCCGCCGAATCGCCAGGTCAGTTCCGCGCCCTTGGAGAGACGCGAGCTGGCCACCTTTTCGCCTGGAACGACATCCCCGTTTACATCAGTGATTCTTAGTCCTCCGAGGTTTGAAGTAACGACCGATCCTTCGGATGAAAACTCACCGTTGGTGCCGACTGTGACAGTGACCTTATAAATGGACTTACCCTCACGCCCAGGCACTTCGAGATAAGAGCCGGGACAATTCCCGAAACGAAAACCGGTATGGTTTGTCGGTGCCACATAGCATTTCCCTGTCGCCGCTGAAGGATCCGAGTAAGCCGAAGTGTCATAATACGGGTAAATGACAAAATCTCCGAATCCATCTAGGGTCATTGCTGTGCGTTTCCTCATGAAGTTGACCTGCTTGGAGTCTTTGTATCCAGTAGGGAACGGGTTGGTTGAAGGTTTTGAGAAAGGCCATAGCAGATTTTTACCACTTTCTCTCAGGAATTCCACCACGGCGGCATCCTCCCATTCCAGCTGAGAGGCATCGATCATGCCCAGATCCAATATGGAAGATATCTCGAGTGTCCGTGGTGTGGAGTCAAACCATATCGCCTCTTTCCCTTTGGTATCTGTAAAAATGATTTTCAGACCCTTCGGGAACGTCTGGGCAGGAACGGAGAAACAATATGATCTGTCATTCTCAAAAGTACTTGACATGGCCGGTGAAAGCCATATCGAGTAAGCTGATTTGCGATCCACATAAGAAGACACAGTCGCCTTGTTGTCAGCAGAGACGGTAATCATGGCGACTCCTCCGAAACGACAGCCGTCAGGCGTCCGGAGCGTGATAGTTTTGATGGCCGATCCTCCTCCGAGCGAGAATCTTATGAGTCCTCCGACGTTTTTGAATGACAAAGTCGTGTCGGCGGATGTGCAGACGGCTCCAGTCGCTTCAGGATCGAAACTGCCTGGGTAGCCTTTCTGTTCGCAAGGGAAATGCAAGTAAAGCGTGTCCTGTGCATTGTCAGTTGAACCGGGTGAGAAAGATTCTACCATCGAAGACGGGAAGACGGACCAGTATCTCGAATTCCTGCTTCCTGATCCTGTGAATATTCCATCCCCTTGCGCCGATACGTATGAAATGAATTTTGAACTGCCCTCCTTTTTGCAGAATACCGCAATACGGTCTCCCTTCTGCCATTCGCGGGGCAGTGCGGCTGTGGATTCCGTTCCGGTAAAAGGCTGCAGATTCGCCTTGAAAGTCAGAGAAGTGATTTTCTTGCCATCATCATCTTTTCCTGATGGATTGTCCATTTCTGGATTGCTCTTGCATCCAGCAAGGGTCAGCAAGGAAGCGACGGCGAATATAAAGGGTTTGATTATTTTCATCATTTTAGCGGTCTAATGGAGAATACGTAGTTATCTTTTGTCTTATTGTCCTTGCAGGTCAGGACAATGCGGTAAATTTCCGATCCCCATACATTTGAAAGCCTGGCATCAGGCAAGGCCACAGTTTCAACTGAAGCCATGAATTTACGTTTGTCATATTTGAGTGCTGCCTTCTGACCATTAGCTTCAATTAGCACGGCCCCGGGACTTGAAATGTCTACGCTTCCCCATGTCATGAAACAGATAACTTTAGGAGCGACGGACTTGGCGAGGATAAAATTGTCTCTGACCGTAAGTTCATTGTCTTTCAGCGTGCATGAGCGTAGCCACTTCCTGACTAGAGCCTCTTTCGGATATGCCGCTGATATGTCGGTGGAGTAAGTCATCCTTGAAGGGTCAAATGACGAGTTCTTCGCTTTGAATTCTGCTCCATCCTTCTGGGCTATGCCGTTGATTGCAGGGACATTGTGGTAGAAGCTCTGCATGGTCCAGATTGTATAGCGTTCTTTAGAAAAAGTTTGACGAGTATAAGTACCGACCCCTGCGTCTATGAGAATCGGAGTGTTGTTGATATAAAAAGAGACGGTTCCGCAGTCATTATGGTTGTGGCTTTCTGCATTGTAGCCGCCTTTGCAGGCAACATACAGGTTATCCCCTCCTGCCATGTAGCAGACATCTGTCTGCGGATACCAGGAATATGCGGGATGCTCGAATACAGGCTTTTCTGCAGCAAGTTCCTTTTGTATGGCACAAGCTGCAAGAGTTCTGTATATATCAGCTCCGCTTGAAATGTTACTTTGGGGATTATACAGGTGTGCGGCGTAGCCTTTCATGATTGGGCTGTCCACGTCCTTGCCGAAACGGTAGATCAGATACGGGCTTCCGCCACCATGTGCCGAGGCATCAGCGAAATTGACGACCCATCCGTCTCCGACGTAAGATCTGGCAATATATTCTCCGCAACTACGAAGCATGGGAATGTCGAAGATTGCTATCTTGCCTCCGGTAGCACGGTTCAGAATGTCCAGATAATCATAGGCTGATCCCGCTGCGCGGTCCCAGTAGCTTGACCCTTCTTCACAGGCCCCGTCCTCACAGGTGTAATTCAAAAATTCATCAACGGACTGCATTGAAAGCCATACTGCATCAGTTAGTCTGTCGGGGTCATTCTCCAGCAGCATGAAAGCATTAAGCGCATTGTAATTGCACCAAGGTGTCCAGTTGTTGCTCTTGTGCTTTTGATCCCGTACCATCCACCAAAAACTGTTGTTGGTCAGAAATACGTCCAGTATCCTGTGTTTCAGTTCGTGATAAAGCCTGCGGGAGATTTCAGGATCAGTCTTGTCAAGGGTCTCATGAAGGAAATAGTATGTCCAGGAGAGCAGATTTGAAGTGGTTCCGGCAGTAAGGTCAAACACAGGATCGTCCCAGGCCTGTATCGCACGGTGTGACTTCTGTAGCGAATTATGAGCAGTATTTGCCCAAGAGGTGGATTCTGAGAAGGCATAGATGCCGTTGATGATCTGGTCGATGAAGCGTCCTTTGCCTTCTGCTAATTCAGCCATCAACAGAGAGGCCAATGCAGACAGGTTGGCGTTCTTGTCTCTGTCTAAACGGGCACCGGAGCGTTCGAACTCAAGATAATCCGTGGGCTTGATGAAGCGCCATGTATAATCCAGGCTCTTTTCTCCTGATGCAATAAGCGTGTTTTTATTGTCTCCGAGGAAAGAATCCCATCCGGCCCTGTCGGAATAAGAGGGGAAGGCGACCCATTCCTGATTAAGGATGATCGCTTTACGGACATCTTCCTTGCTGTATTTCGTAGTGAGAAAATAACGCGGTGAGTAATTTGAGGCGAAAGACAAGTTGATGCCTGCCAGAAGGAGTGCCCCCATGCAAATGGTTCTGCTGATAATGTTCATGTTCGAATTTGTTAAAAAGAAGAGGAAGGCTCAATACCTTTAGGCTTGTGGCATCCCTCTTCTCAAAAATTTAACGGTCTTACTTGGCTTCTTCAGGGGTATAGGTCTCCAAGGTGACAGCCCTGTCACGGGCTACGAGATAATCGTTTGCCTTGTAGACGTTGCCTTCCGCGTCAGTAATGCTGACGGAGTAGGTGATGACGTAACGGTCTTTGTCACTGAATCTGTTGTAGCTGCTAGTCTTGTCAAGAGCATACGTACCGCTGCCTGAGACTCTGTAGTTTACGCCTTCAGGTGCGGTGATGGTGACTTTCTCCCCGTCGTGATTGAACACGAGGGTTGGAGTAAGTTTCATCAATGTGCCCTTGAGAGCCTGTGTCATGGTAGAAGTGTGTCTGCCTGTCGTAGTCAGCATCACATGTTCGTTGTCGGTGACATCGTGGTTGAAATCATCCGGGGTCTTGTACTCGACTGACTCGGTCTTTCCGTCCTTCATGGTGATGGTGGCGGAACCGTAATGGAACCAGTTGCCGTGAAGCTCGGTTATGTACTTGATTCCGAACATGGTGAAATCCTTTGGAGAAACAGACCACTGACTGGAAAACCTCCTGTCGGCTGAAGCTTGGTTTGTTGAACCGACGAGAAGACTGTCCAGATCTGATGTTCCGGTCATTACCAGAGGTACGACATAAGTGTTCTTTATGGCATCGGGGTCATTGAAGAAAGCTTCAGTGAGCTGAACGGTGACACCACCGTTGTATTCACCTTTCTTGATGACGATCTTGCTGTTGTCGCTCAGAGTGTAGTACGCCTGAGGAAGTGGCTTGATAAGGTCGCCGCCACTGAACCTGACATTCTTGCAGAGCGACTCATCCACCTTGAAGTTGATTACACGGTCCTTATTGTTTTTATATACGCCGCCCATTGCCGCGGAAATGACGAACTTTCCGGCGTTGTCATTGTCGTTCGGATACATGTCGTTGCCCAGTACAAGTGTCCTTACGGGGAACTGGTACGGGAAGTAGCCCGTCGTATAAGTGTAATCAGGGAATTCTGTATCGAAGTTGCTGCAGCCGACCATTGCGAGTGCGGCAGCCAAAACAGAAAATGCTTTATTTGTCATAATCATTTGATCTATATTGTTTTATAAAAGTTACTACCATCCTTGGTTCTGGACGTAGCCGAACTTCATGACTTCGTTGAACGGGATAGGACCGTAAATCATGTATGACTCGTACTGACGAGGTTCAACTTCCACTGTCTCATATTTGCCGTTCTCGTCAAGTCTGATACCCTTGGCAGGTTCAGTAAGATCGTTTTTCCATCTTCTGATATCCCAGAAACGTGCGCCTTCGAAGCTGAGTTCTATACGGCGTTCGTTACGGATCAGCTGGCGCATAGCCTCCTTGGAAGTCACGCTGGCGAGATAATCGTCAGGCTGGGCAAGTCCAGCGCGTTTGCGTATGGCTGCGATGACATCGCGTGCGGAATAACCGTTGCTGCCTTTTCCTTCGGGACCCCATGCCTCGTTGGCGGCCTCGGCATAGTTCAGGAATATTTCAGTGGAGCGGATAATTGGGATAATATGCTTCTGAGTACTGGTTTTGCCAGTTTGTACGCTGACATCCTCACGTAAATGTTTACGCATATAGTAACCTGTCCTTGTGGAATATTCGGTTTTGTCTATACCGTCGTTGGTGCTCCCGTCGAGGATCTTGATGGTCTTGCCCCACTCCTTGCTATTGTCGTAAACCACGATCTGAGCGAGACGTGGGTCACGGTTGGTGTAAGGCTTTTGGGCATCGTATCCGGAAGCGGCGTCATCGATAGGATATCCGTTCTTCATAGGGAACGCATCCACGAAGTTCTGGGTGGGATTGATTCTTCCGTGGCCATAAACGGTAGGAGCGTAGTTGTCCTGTTCCCATGAGTTTATGTTTTGTATCTCCCTTCTCCAGATGATTTCGTTGGTCTCCTTCTTGTTGCCTTGGTTAAGGTCAGAATCATTCACTTGATCCTTAAGCCAGAATATGTTGCCTTTGGGATCAAAATAGCTGAGCCCGCCGACATCACTTAGAACTTGGGCATTTGCGTTGGCTGCAGTCTCCCAAAGGGATGCAGAGCCGGATTCGTTGAAGCGGGGGCTTGCGGCAAGGAGGGCGAGACGTGCCTTGTAGGCCAGCACGATACGTCCGCTTATCCTCTGTGTGAAGCCGCTGCCGAAGACATTGTTGAACTCTTCGACGGTGAGATTCAGACTTGCATATTTGGAAGGAATATTAGTCGCGTCTGTCACGTCGACATAATCCATAGGAAGCATGTCAAGCGCCTTGTCGAAATCTTCATTCGCACTTTCCACGCTCTCGGTGAATGTCTCACGCGGGACGGAGAAATCTTTGAGAGATGATACAAGAGTGTTGTACTCAGGAATGCCGAGCATAGTGCCGTCTTCTCCTTTGCCTGCATGGTTCTGCAAAAGGAAATACTTCATCACTCCTCTTAAGGCATAAGCCTCTCCGGAGAGTCTCATCTTGAAGGCATCATTCTGGGAAGGATCGGATTTTTTCCAGTTCACTTCATCAATGATGGAAAGGAAGTCATTCAGATTCATTATGCTTCTGTAGCAGACAGTCCACATATCCTGGGAGTTCGATAGCGAGCTCCAGCTTCCGCTAGCCATGAGGCGGTAGGAATTGGATGTCTGGTTGGAGACGGCGTCATCTGTGGCAACCTCGTCGAAACGGAAAGAACGGTACGGCATCTGCGCATAAGCATAGTCGAGCAATCCTTCCGCATACTGCGGACGGCTGATTACCTGATCTTTGTTCATTCGGAAGTTCTCTTCCGCATGGAAAGGATCATCACATCCTGCGGCAAAGCCCAATGACGCAACCAGTGCGAAAGCGAAAAATAGTCTGTTATGTTTCATGTTTCTTTCAATTATTAGAAGGTTGTGCGGAAGCCGATCGAGTAGCCTCTATACTGCGGTTCAGCGTTGACCGTGGTCTGACGATATTTGCGGTTAGGAGCTATTTGGATAGGCATCTGGCAGTCAAGATACACTTGGAGATTGGTCATCGCCAGTTTTTTGCTGAGTTTTTCAGGAAGATTATAGCTGAGCTGCACCTTGCGGAGCTGGAAGAATGAGTTGTCATACATCCAGAACGTTGATCGGCGATTGTTGTTGGACGATGATGCCGTGCTCAAAGCCGGCCACTTCGCCTTAGGATTGGACGGCGTCCATGAATCCTTTGAGTGTGTAGGATACGGATCCGTCGCATCTACCCAATAGTAATTGTTCTCGATGAAAGTTGAATAATCCTTGCCCCAATAAGCATTGCCTATTGCGTAAAGGGTAAGGCCCTTGTATGAGAGTTTGAACTCAATTCCTCCAGAGAAAGGAGGATTCCACCTGCGAACAAAAACCTGGTCGTTGTTGTCAATCTTACCGTCATTGTTCTGATCCTTGTACTTAATGTCACCAGGACGGACCGTTCCGAAAGTCTGGACAGGGCTATTGTCTATTTCCTCTTGGCTCTGGAAGAGACCGAGCGACTCGAGTGCCCATGTGCCGTCTACTGGGTGACCTTTGCGGTACAGATAATCTTCATCGTAGATCTCACTGCGAACATCCATATTGCTAGTGGAATAGAGAATGTTGGCTGCAGCATACAGGTTGAAGTCTCCCCACTGCTTGGTGTATGAGATACCTGCCTCGAAACCTTTGTAGCTGTCCTCGTTGTAGTTCTCGTACGGGATGTAATTGGAGTAGAAAGAGGGCCAGAGACTGCTTGTCCGGACAACCTGATCGGAGTATTTGTCATAGAAGCCGTTGAGTTCGAAGCTAAGGCTATTGTCGAAGAAGCGTCCTTCGATGCCGCCGCTGATCTCATTACGTCTTTCCATTCCGAGTTTTTCATTAGCACCATTGTTTGCGGTTCTGCCTGACTGGCTTTGACCGCCGTCGTTCCAAGCAAATGAGCCGGAGCCAACATAGATTGCATCATAGAGGAAGAAACCGTCGATGCCGATGTCACCTTTGAGGATGCCTCCGTTAGCATGGAGCTTGAGGTAGTCGACGAAAGAGATATCTTTCATGAAATCCTCATTGCTGATGATCCATGCTACGCCAACAGTTGGCGAGAATTCAATGTCGTGGCCAGGAGCAAGTTTCACTGACTTAGCAATGTTGCCGCTGAAATCAAATACATAACGCTTGTCGAAGGCATAGCTGGCCTGGATTCCGAGATGGGCCTGCTTCAATCCCTGGAACTGATACTCATCGCCAGTTGTTTCTGAAGTGCCAGATGACAAACGCCATTTGTACTGGTTTGCGAAAGCGACTAGATTGGCAGTAACGTGATGGACATCGCTGAATGTTCTGTCGTAACTGATAGTCGAAGAGAATCCCATTCTTCT
Organism: Bacteroidales bacterium; assembly: GCA_028724885.1. Lineage (GTDB taxonomy): Bacteria > Bacteroidota > Bacteroidia > Bacteroidales > UBA932 > Cryptobacteroides. The sequence continues at coordinate 19,621 of JAQYTJ010000035.1, forward strand.
CTGGTAGTACGGATTGCCGACAGACTTTGTGCCAGGACGGCTGTCAGAGCCGATTTGTTTTAGGGAAATAATCTTGTCTTCATCCTTGTCCCAAGTTGGCTCATAGACAGAAACCGAATTGTAAACGGTTTCGTTATAGAAGATGCCATAGTCGAAAGCCATGTTGGTGCTTAACGTAAGACCTTCGGTGATGGCATCCAAGTCGAAGTTGAGTCTGTCGTTGAACGTATATCTTCGACCAACACCATTGAAGGAACCGCCTGCATATCCATTTGAGAATATGGATGACGTGTAACTTGTGGTACCGCCGAAGAGATATTTGCCATCGATGTCATTCTTATGGGCAAGGAGCAATGAATTCTCAGGGTCGATTAGATTTATGGGAATGAAAGGTGAATAGAGGTTCGGACGGGTCGTGTAGGCGGTGTTCCAGAAGTTTCCGCGACCGGTCTTATTGTCACGGAACAAAGCTGTCGCATCAACTTCCGTGTTAATCCAATCGTTGATTTTGAGGTCGACGTTGGTACGGACGTTGAGAGCATTATTCCTAGCTTTTGACCATTGCCCGAAATCTATGAGCGAACCTGCAGAGTTCCATCCGGCGTTCACATAGTATTTGGCCATTTTGTTGCCGCCTCTGAACTCTGCGTTAATGTCATAATAGTTCTTGAACTTACGGAGCCACTGATCGCTATAGTAATCGATTGAAGGATATCTGTAAGGATTGCCGCTGCGGTAATGCTCGATATCTTCGTCGCTGTACAAAGGATCAAGTCCATCATTGATGCGTGCCTGGTTGTACCAGGTCATGTAGTCTGCGGAATTCATATACGATGGAAGCTCTATAGGAGACTTTATGCCGTAGTTAAAATTGACGTGAGCCTGACTCTTCCCTTCGAAACCGCGCTTGGTGGTGATCATTATCACGCCGTTTACGGCCTGAGTTCCGTAGAGGACAGCTGCGCTGGCATCCTTCAGAACAGAGATGGACTCTACCTCGGACATACGGAGAGTGCTGATGTCACGAGGAAGACCGTCAACGATGAATAATGCGTTGCCTGACTGTGTGCCAGTGCCGGTCTCCGAAGCTACGTCAATGCCGACACCGATGCCGCGGATATTGTTTGCGCCCATCAGACCGATTATTCGGCCCGTTGTAGCATCGTTTACCCATACGTTGTTGTCGTATCGGCCTATTTTGCTGACATCCAGTACGCTTACGGCACTGACAACCTCGTCTTTGCTTATCTTGCGGAACGGGAGGTTAACCAACTCATCCTCACGGTCTGTATCGATAGCGGCCGTCAGGGTGTCTTTCTGCGCATAGGACTCGATTGTTCCAATCAACAGGAGGGTCGCAAAGACAATCAATATTTTGTAAATCTTTGTTTTCATAATCATTGCGTTATTTTGTTGCTACCAACCTGGATTCTGAGGGAAACCAGCATACATTTTGGTGTATTTGACCTGGATCGGCAGCCAATTCATCTTGGGTGAAGTTGCGACTCTGGTAACCGATACCACCTCTTGAATGTTTGTCGGCTTGCCGTTTGCATCACGGTCAAAGTTGTATATAGTCTTTTCCAGATACCTAGGATCAGCAATTCTGTTCCAGCGACGGAGGTCGTCAAAACGTTGTCCTTCCATAATGAGTTCTACGGCACGTTCACGTACGATAGATTCGAAGAAAGTATCCTTGTCAGAGACATATCTCGCAGGTAATGCAGGAATATTGCATCGTGTGCGGACAGCCTCGAAAGCCTCTACTGCCGTCTTGGAATATGTTGAAGCTTTTGCGGAAGGACCGCCGCCTGTCATGAAGTTCACTGCCTCGGCATACATTAAGTAAACATCAGCCATTCTCAGGTATGGGATGCTGTGTATCATGTTGTTGGCATTGGAGGTCTTGACGAAATTTGGACCCATCAAGTTAAACTTTCTGAAATACAACCCTGTAGGGCTTCCTGTTCCGTATGAACCACCGTTACGGTGGCGTCCGCCGTTGTAAAGCTGAGCATAAGTGTCGTTCGGCGAATTTATATTCTTTGAAATGCGGTCACCGTCAGTGATGATGGTCTTGTCAAAACGGGGATCACGGTTGGACCAAGGGTCCGCAGGATCATAGCCGGACTCGGGGTCATCTATAGGAAGGCCATTTTTCATTCCGTAGTTGTGAGTGATGTTGGCAGTAGGACTGTCCTGCTGGGTGGTTGATGAGTTGCAACCGAAGGATGCTGGGACAGTGGCTCCTAGGCAAGACCACATAACGCGTCCACGATCGTACAGGGTCTCGTTCATGATAACCTCTTTTCCGCCAGGACGGTTCCACCCTGTCTTTACGAAGATGGATTCATAATTGGCCCAAGTCTCGAGCGCGTACTGGCCGGTTTCTTCACAAAGCGTAAGAAGTTTCCCGAGCACCTCCGCAGCCTGTTTCGCAAGGTCCGCATTAAAGTTGTTTCCTTTTCCTGCCTCTTCGTTAAGCATAGGGCTTGCAGCCCAAAGCAGAGCCTTACCCTGGAATCCGAGAGCATAGAACTTATTGACGCGGTAATTGTTGTTGCCTTTGGTGACCTGTCCGGCTTCGGTATCGTCCCAATGGTTTGGAAGGAGGTCGGCTGCCGCAGCGAAGTCTTCGGCCATCTTTATGAATGATTCCTGAGCCGTGAGCCTGCTATATTCCTCAGTCGTCATGTTCTCGGAAGAACCGATTACGTGAGTAATATAAGGCATGCCACCCCAGTAACGGCAGATTTCATAGTAATGGAAAGCGCGGAAGAAAAGTGCTTGACCTTTCAGAAGATTGCGTTCTTCGTCAGTGCCGACAAACTTACTGTCTTTCTTGTCAAGTTCCTCAATTGCCATGTTGGCAACGCGGATGCCATACCAGGCATCTTCCCATACACGGCGATGACGTCCCTCGTTGGTTGTCGGGCTGGGACCTGCTCCGTAGAAATAAGTTTCATTGCCCCACCAGTTGCCCGCATCGAAGTTCGATGGAGCTATGGTCAGGTCTTCGTCAGCAAACGTATATCTGTTCCAGGCACCGCATTTGTCGTAACCTATGACCACATTGTAAAGCTGCTCGACAAAACCCTGAAAAGAGGTAAAGTTTCCGAATGCATCCGTTTCAGAGATGCTGGATTCCGGAGCTTTGTCAAGATAGTCCTCGCAGGAAATGGTTAGCGAAACAATTGCGAAAGCTGCTGCAATACTGAATATTATAGAAATAATCTTTTTCATATCGCAAATATATTTAGAATGAAAGGTCGATGCCGAAGTTGATACGTTTCAAGGTAGGATAGGCACCCTGTGTCGCACCACCGCCTGAATATGTGGTGCTTCGTGCATCCGGCAGGTCAGACCAGAAGAATAGGTCATTACCGTTGAGGAATAACCTCAGTCTGTCACAATTGATTCTTTTCAACAGACCTGTTTTATTGAAGGTATAGCTCAATTCGATGGTCTGAAGACGGACGAATGAGGCATCATAGTAGTAGAAGTCGCCTTTGAACTCGCCGTTTGTCTTCCATCTTGGAAGGAACGCTTTCCCTTTAGGATTATCCTTTGACCAGTAGTCGCTGACATTCTTATAGACGATATCATAGTCGCTCTGGTAGTTGTTCCATTGAATCGAACGGTTACAGTTGTTTACGGCATAGAACTGAGCCATAAAGCTCCAGCCATTCCAATCAACGCCAAATGCCAGAGAGCCGGTGTTTTGCGGAATCTCAGAATATCCTACCGGAGGTGTGTCTTCGGAACTCTTTATGATACCGTCGGCGTTGAAGTCCACGATATTGAAATAGCCAGGAAGCTTGTCTCCGTCATTACTTTCCTGAGGAACGCTGGCATAAACTTCATCCCAGTTTTTATACATTCCAGCAGAGATCTGAGTGCGCTGCTGACCGATCTGATAACCTTCGTTTTTCAGATAGAAATACTGCAGCTGTGGGTCATCTCTGAATTTGATTTTGTTTTCGTTGTGGTTGGCTGTGAGCTTGCCCCAGAGAAGGAGGTCTCTGCCAATTACCTTATTCACACCTAACTCAATCTCAAAGCCCTTGGAATTAACGCGGCCAAGGTTTGCTGCAGGGGCTGTGGCTCCGAAGAATGCAGGAATGGAACGGCTGGATCCACTGAGGATTATGTCACGACGTCTTTCAGTGAAGTAGTCGAAACTGAACACGATAAGGTCTTTCAAGGCGCTGACTTCCAAACCTATGTTCTGCTTAACCGCAGTCTCCCAATGGAGATCCGGGTTACCAAGAGTGCTCTCACGGTACATGTAGTACGGGCTGAAGGCGTTGGTTGTCTCGGCAAGACGGGATCTTCCACCGTAAGCATAAGAAGTCACATAAGCCCATCTGCTGCCGCCGGTATCGTCGCCGACTTTACCGAGGGAGTAGCGCAGCTTGACTTTGTTAAGCCAGTTGACTTTAAAGAAATGCTCGTTGGAGAGGTACCACCCTAATGCTACGGAAGGGAAGAAATCGAAACGGTAGCTTGGACCGAACTTCTCGGAACCGTTGTATGCACCGTTGGCCTCCACGAGATAACGTCCGTCATAATCATAAGTCAAACGGCCCACCCAGTCTTCGCGATAGTTAGGAAACATTGAACCCTGGGCATATTCTTCTCTCTTGAAAACTCCCATGCCGGTCACGCCGTGTTTGCCGAAATCGCGTGCGTAGTTGAGCTGGGCGGAATAAGTGAGGCGGCGGGTTACGGGGATATGGCTAGACCAGTTGGCCGCTAGAATTGTCTCGTATCTGCGGGACACGACCTGGTAAGCCCAGTCATATTCGTCCTCGGAGGCTGGCAGATAGACCACATATTCGCTCTCATCGGCACCTGGATAATAGTTCTTGTAGTTTATGTACTTGTAAGCCACATTAGTTCTGGCCTCGGACGCACGGATGGAGTTGTTGACATCATAGACACCACCTTCGGAACGGATGGTGTTGTCGTATGTGACCTGCGCATTTGCCGATAAGCCCTTGGTAATGAAGCTCAAATCCTGATCCACAGAAAATCTTGCATTGATTTGAGTGGTACGGGTCTGACGGAGTCCAAGGTTGTAGACAGCTGCGATAGGGTTCGTCGAATTGTTTGAACCATCCGAATAAGCGCCCCATCTTCCGTCCGAATACATAGGAAGGAACATGTTCGGCGCAAGGAAATATGCAGCTGAATACATCCATTGGTCAGCTCGGGCTGAGGACCCTTCATTGTTGAAATTGGTGTTCTTCCTGCTGAAGAAACCTGCGAGGTCGAATTTCAGGCGGGTTGTCTTGGTAAGGTCGAAGTCGACGTTGGAGCGGAAGTTGAAACGGTCGAAGTTGTAGTTCGGGTCGTAAGGTTTTCCGTTGTCATAGTTACGGAACATGTCGCCCTCGTGCATATATGCTAGAGATCCGAAGTACTTGATCTTCTTGGAGCCACCCTGGATGTTTGCGGAAACCTTGTGAGTGTTCACTGCAAAGTCTTCATACATTTCCTTTGTCCAGTCCACGTTAGGATAGATTTCAGCATATTCGGTGCTCTGAGGTTTCCTGAATCTTTCCACGATACGGTAAGGAGTGTAAGCGTCCCATGATACTTCATTAAGAACTCCTTCACGCTCGATGACTTCGTTCTTTGCCATCATCGCATCGTAGGAATCCATCTTTTCAGGCTGCTTCGCAAGCATCTTTCCAGTGACGGTGTAGTTGAAATTGAGACGTGTCTTGCCTTCTTCACCGCGCTTGGTAGTGATGAGGATGACACCGTTGGCGCCCTTAACTCCAAACACTGCGGTCGCGGATGCATCCTTAAGGACGGAAATGCGCTCGACCTCGTTGACATCGATGTTGTTCATGCTTCGCTCGACACCATCGACGAGAATGAGAGGGCCACCTCCATTCCATGTGTTTCTGCCGCGGATGTAGAGATTGGTCGCACTCTCACCTGTCGTGATTCCTCCAGGCTCACCTGAAGAAGTGAGGGATACGAGACCCGGTGCCTGACCTACCAGGGCTTCCGCAAGGTCCGTTGAATTGCCAGTCTTTCGGAGAGATTCGTTGCCGACTTGGGCAATGGATGCCACGACGCTCTCCTTTTTCTGAGTTCCGTAACCTACGACGACAACTTCGTCGAGGTTCTGGGTGTCATCTTGAAGCACTATTCTGAGATCTGTCTGGCTTCCGACATTTATCGTCTGCTCAACATATCCAATGCAGGAAACCACAAGAGTCGTGTTAGGAGAAATGTCGAGGCTGAATTTCCCGTCTAAGTCTGAAGTCGTGCCGCTTTTCGTGCCTTTGATTAGGATGCCGGCTCCGATTATCGGATCGCCGGTAGTGTTCAATACGGTCCCTTTGACTGTCTTTCTTTGAGGGACTGTAGCCTGCCCTTCGGTAGTTTTCACGGTCTCTCGTAGATGAAGATCCCCATTCTCTGATGAAATCTGCTCATTAGAGAACTTTGGCGCATTGTTCGCTTCAGCATGATGGCCGATGGCTATCATACCCAGAATTGCAATGCAAGCAACTCGGAAGAACTTACCGGCTCCCCTTATGAATCGCTTTCTTAGGAAATCTGTAAATGATGATTGTCCCATTTGATTAATTAAATTATTGGTGTTGATAACTTGTGATTGAATTTCCCCTTTGAGAGAAATGGATGTCCATAAAAGTTCGTTTTTTTATCTCGAAACTCTTCCGGAACCGGAGCCGTGCATTAGTGATTCTACTTCGGCGACGGTGACACGGTTATAGTCGCCGAAGATGGTGTGCTTCAGAGCTGATGCGGCGGCGGCAAATTCAAGGGCTTCCTGGGCATCTGAATATGTCAGGAGCCCGTAAATGAGTCCGCCCATGAAGGAGTCTCCTCCGCCTACTCTGTCAACTATATGAGTGATGTCGTAGCGTTTGGAAGAGTATAGCCTGGCACCGTCGAAAAGGACTCCGCTCCAAGTGTTGTGGCTGGCGTTGATCGAGCCCCGGAGCGTAATGGCGACCTTCTTGCATCGAGGGAACTTTGCCATCAGCTGGCGGCAGACACTCTCGAATCTAGCCTGGTCTATTTCGCCTTCGGTTTTCTCTGCATCAAAACCTTCCGGCTTTATGCCGAATTCTTTCTCGGCATCCTCCTCGTTTCCAAGAATCAGGTCACATCCGGAAACCAGTTCCGGCATTACTTCGGAAACTGATTTTCCATATTTCCAAAGCTTCTTGCGATAGTTGAGGTCGCAAGAGACTGGAACCCCTAGCCTGCCTGCGGCCTGAATCGCTTCCAGGCAGACATCGGCGGCACCCTGACTGATGGCCGGAGTGATGCCTGTCCAATGGAACCAGTCAGCTCCTTCAAGAAGCGCATCCCAGTCAATCATCCCTTTCTCAATTGTGGAAATTGACGAATATGCCCTATCGTAGATGACCTTGCTGCCTCTTGCAACTGCTCCATTCTCAAGGAAATATATTCCTAGGCGATCACCACCTTTAATGCAGTGGCTGACATTAACGCCTAGGCCTCTTAGCTCGCTAAGGCAGGCAGCGGCGATGTCATTGTCCGGCACTCTGGTGACGAATTCGGCATCGATGCCATAGTTCGCAAGGGAGACGGCCACGTTGGCCTCTCCGCCGCCGAATGTTGCATCCAGCTGATGCACCTGAGAGAACCTCAAGAAACCAGGCGTTGAGAGCCGGAGCATCACTTCTCCGAATGTAACGACCTTACTCATCGCATTTCGGTATATTTAATCTTATCCATGTCACCATAGTCGAGGTTCTCGCCAGCCATACCCCAGATGAATATGTAGTTACTGGTTCCAGCAGCGGCGTGAATGGACCACTCAGGAGACATGATAGCCTGCTCGTTGGCCATCCAGACCAGCCTTTCCTCTTGCGGCTCGCCCATAAGGTGGCAGACCATGTTCCCTTCAGGGACATTGAAATAGAAATATGCCTCGATTCTGCGGCTGTGAGTATGGGCCGGCATTGTGTTCCAGACGCTGCCAGGCTTCAGTTCAGTGAGTCCCATCTGAAGCTGACAAGGCCCCTCCTCCAGTACGTTGTTCACGATGAGTTGGTTTATGACTCTATCGTTGCTTTCTTCCATCTTCCCGGCAGGGAATGAATTAGCTTTAAGCGAACCTTTTCTGCCATCAATGGTCACGAGCTGAGTCTTGTATTCTTTGTGTGCAGTTGCTGAATTGATGTAGAATTTTGCGGGCTTCGAAGGGTATGCGCTCCTGAAAGTCACGTTTTTGTGACCTCTGCCAACGTAGAGCGCATCCTTGAAGCGCAGTGTGTAGTCTTTTCCATCCACCGAGACAACGCCTTCGCCACCCACGTTAATCACTCCAAGTTCTCTTCTTTCGAGGAAATATTTTGACTTGAGCGGGTCTATAGTTTCGAGGGCCAGAGTCTTGGCGACAGGCATTGCGCCACCGAAGATAAATCTGTCATACATTGAATATGTCACATTAATCTCATCTGCGACCATGACTTTTTCCATCAGGAAGCTGCTGCGAAGCCTTTCAGTGTCGTAGCCTTTGACATCCTGTGGGTTGCAGGCAACCTGCATCTTGTAATTGACTTGTGCGCTGGCCACGACGGCTAATGAAGTGGCAGCTAAAACTGTAAGTATTTTTTTCATATTCATAAAATATATTCATTGAATATTATTTATCATAAGAGGTTGCATTGGCCATCAAGGATTCCTTGATTATCTTGCGGCGGTTCACGATTGCCATGAGAGTGGTGAACGCCACGAGGACGATGCTGCCGATTATCTTGAAATCGTGCACGCAGTGATAGATTACCCAGGCGAACAGGCTTGATGCAAAATCTAGCGAACCGCCTCGGAAGCCATCGGGAATCTTCACGGCGGCATCGCCTGTCTTAGCGTAAACGTCCTGAGCAGCCTGTGTGAACGCAGGCGCGAGGTCGGTCACGAAGTAAAGTCCTATCGACAGGGATACGAGCCCAATGATGAATGTCTTGACCACGTTGCCCTTAGTGATCGGCAGGACGGCAGGAAATACGTAGAATAGGCCGGCGAGAGAGGCCAGAGGAAGAAACTGGTTGCCAGGAAGTATTACGGAGAGAAACAGGAGCACAGGAATGAGGAGCAAGGATACCACGAGGGTGGTAGGGTGTCCGATCACAAGCGCTGGGCTCATGCCGATGTTGATCTGTGATGCATTCTTGAACTTGCGAGAAACTAAATCCTTGGTTGCGTCAGCAATTGGCCTGAGTCCTTCAATGAATAGGGTAGTGATACGTGGAATGAGTTCCATGACTGCGCCCATCTTTATTCCAAGACCAAGAATCTGAGGTATCCCGTCAATCATCTCCTTCCAAGAACTGTAGGAAAGTATTCCGATTGCGATTCCGACTATCGCGCCGAGAAAAAGCGGTTCGCCAAGAAGGCCAAACTTCTTTTTCATTCCTTCTGCGTCCAAGTCGAGTTTGTCCAAGCCGGGAATCTTATCCATTCCCCAGTTCAGGACTTCTGCGAAAGGCACTAAACCTTGGCAGAACGGCTGAGGAATTGAGATTCCATCCAAGTCTTTGTAATATGATTGAAGCTTGGCGGTTGTTAAATCTGCGATGACAAGCGTGATTACGAAGCAGACGATAGAGGCCAAGAAGCCATACCATATGCTGTTCGTGGCGAAGAACACTACTGCGCCGATGAAAGCATAATGCCAGTAGTTCCAGAGGTCTATGTTTATTGTTTTAGTCGCTCTGACCAGAAGCAGTATAATATTAATGCCAAGACAGACTGGAATTATGAATGCGCCCACTGTCGTATTATATGCCACCGATGCAGCTGCAGGCCAACCCATATCGAATATTCCTAATTGCAGGTGATATATTTCCGACATGGATTTGAGCGGGCCGCCGAGGCTGCTAGTGAGGAGGGCGGTCACGACGGAGAGGCCTACGAATCCGACTCCGACGAGCAGGCCGCTCTTAAGCGCTTTCCCTAACTTTATGCCTATGCAAATGCCAAGAATCGTGAAAATGATAGGCATCATCACAGCTGCGCCGAGCCCTATTATGTAACTGAAAACTTGTTCCATCATTTAGATATATTAATATGCATAGGGCTTTCTAGTTTCTCGGAGAATCCTTGCAGGTACGAGCACCATTCATCGAAGCTCCCGACGCCGCTTTTGCTCCATCCGCTGCCGAAGTAATATGAATAATCTGTATTCTTTGAATATGCTGCTTTCCCAAGAATATGTCCTATTGGCACTCCCATATTGGCGGAAGCAAGCATTTCATCAATATTCTCGAAAGGAACGAATCCAATTGAGCCTGGGCTTGAGCAGAATACGACTCCGACATAGATTTCTCCGTTCTGTCCGATGTTCCTGTCGCCAAGGTCGGCGTAGGCCATGTATCTATCTCCTGACCTGAATGTATTTGGATTTTCTTTGTGAATGACTATGCCGACTGTTACTGTGTCATCCTGGCTGTCAAGACCTTCGTAGTTCACGACGGCTTTGTTCAGGTAAGAGCCAGCATCAAGAGTGATCGTCCTGGTTTCGACGACTGTCTTGCTATTTATTTCCACAGGACTGTACTTAAGCCTAATGCTGAACCTTAGCGGCCCGTTGTCAAGAATCTCGTAGGAAGTCCATGCCCATGGATAGACTATTCCTCCGTTTTTGATGAGGGCTGTCGTCCCACATCCGAGGGTAGGACCTACTCCGTAGGAATCCATGCCGTTCCCATGGTCGAGATGAAAGTTCAGCTTGTTTTTAGCGTAGAGTGCGCTGTCGAAACGAGCCTTCATCACAGGGAAGGTTACGCTCTTCGTGAACACGTCGTATCCAAACGCCTTTTCTCCAGAAGCTTGTAACGCTGGGCCATAAGTGCGGTAACCGGATTTGTCGTTCTCCCATATAAAATCATCTTTCCTGTCCGGCCTGTACATTCCGCATGCAAGCGTGTCGTAAAGCATAGGATTGCCTTTTGCAATTTTGTAGGAGGCAGCTCCATTGGCTGGGACGTTCGCCTGGAAAATAAGAAGGCTGTCATGGGTGATCTGATAAGGAATTTCTAATCCATGTTCATTTTTCACGATGAAACGCTTCCCGACAGCATCAGGAATATCCTTGAGATGGATGACCACCATCTCGCCTCTTCTTTCGGAACCGCTTGAGTCCGATATCCCTACTTTATAGATATCGGAACATCCTGCTGCCAATAAAAGCAGCAATATTACGAGTTCATATTTATTCAGGAAATTCATCATTTAGGCTGTTTGCCAATATAGGCGAGTATTCCGCCGTCTACATAAAGAATATGCCCGTTCACGAAATTAGAGGCATCTGATGCAAGGAAAACCGCTGGCCCCTGCAAATCATCTGTCGTGCCCCAGCGTCCCGCAGGTGTCTTTGATACAATGAATGAGTCGAAAGGATGGCGGCTTCCGTCTGGTTGACGCTCGCGAAGCGGAGCAGTCTGTGGCGTAGCTATGTAGCCGGGGCCGATGCCGTTGCACTGAATATTGTATTCTCCATATTCAGAAGCGATATTCCTAGTCAGCATCTTAAGCCCTCCCTTTGCTGCCGCGTACGCAGAAACTGTCTCTCGGCCAAGCTCGGACATCATAGAACATATGTTGATGATTTTTCCATGGCCTTCCTTGATCATGTGCGGTACCACAGCCTTCGATACTATGAATGCTGCTGTTAGGTCTATGTCAATGACCTGGCGGAAGTCCTCTACGGACATCTCTGTCATCGGAATTCTTTTAATGATTCCTGCATTATTGACTAAAATGTCCAGATGTCCTTCTTTAGCTATTATTTCGCTGACATATTCATTAACTTTCTTTTCGTCAGTCACGTCGCATACCCCCCCCTCCGCATCAATGCCTTTGCTCTTGTATTCCGCAAGGGCTTCGGTTATATGTTCTGGATTTCTGCCGTTGAAATAGATTTTTGCCCCGGCCTCTGAAAAGGCAGTGGCGATTGCCATCCCAATCCCGTAAGTTGCGCCGGTCACTAGCGCGACCTTGCCTTCAAGTGAAAAATTAACCATAAATTCCTATTTTGATTCTTTATGTCGGTTCGACGACTCTCTTTTCATGAGTTCCATCTCAATCGTTATCATGCTGTCAGGGTTGCTGCCGTCATCGTTCAGAAATGCTTGCGCCGCTGCCTTGCCCATCTGGTATGGTTTCAATGAAATAGAACTCATGCTCGGGGTCATCAGTTCAGTGAAATTTTCGTTTGCGGTTCCCACTATGCCGAAATCATCAGGTATCTTCAGGCCTTTTTCCTTTGCGGCCTGCATGGCTCCCAGAGCGGAAAAGTCTCCTGCGCTGTACATTGCGTCGCAGCCCAGATCCAGCGCCTCCTTTGCCCTTGCGTGTCCTGTCTCCCTGATGATGGTGTCTTTGAATATCAATCTTTCATCCACTTCCATCCCTGCATCCAGCAGGGCTCTCTTGTAGCCTTCGAGCCTTTCGCGGTATTGCGCGCTTGTCATGTAGCCAGCGAGCGTGCCAATTCTGGTGTAGCCGTTGTCGATGAGATGTTTGGTGGCCGTATAGGCTCCGTGATAATTGTCGTTGACAACTTTCACGTCTGGAATGTTGTAAAAGACCCTGTCGAATTGTACCAACCTTACGTTCGAATTCAGGGCTTTGCTCAGGTGGCTCGTGTCGGATGTCTCTATGGAATGTGAGATGAGTATGCCGGCTACCTGGTTCCAGAGCAGGGTGTCTATGGCGTAAACTTCTTTTTCATATCTCTCCTCTGTCTGGCAGATCAGCACATTGTAGCCTGCGTCGTTCAGGACCGACTCCGCTCCGCTGATCACATTGCTGAAAAATTGCCTGTTGATTCTAGGAACGATTATGCCCACAGTTTGGGCGACGCCTTTCCTGAGATTCGAAGCCATAACATTGCGCACGTATCCCATGTCTTTTGCCTTGGCCTCGACCGCTTCCTTGGTCTCTTGCTTTACGAGCGAGCTTCCGTTCAGGGCTCTGGAGACCGTGGACGGCGTGAGATTCAGTTCCTTGGCAATATCCGTGATGGTAGCCTTGCGCATTTGATTATTTCTTTAGATCTCTTTTTCTGATTAGCGCTTCAAGGAAGTAGTAATCGGCATAGTTCAAAGGCACGTCCACGCCGGCGTTTGCAGGGAAGCTGGTCACTGAATGCATCAGGATGAAGCCACCGTTCGTACCCTGTTCTGCCCGGTAAGCAGAGGAAGAAAGCGATTCAATTATTTTATCAGCCTTCTTTAGGTAATCTTCCTTCCCTGTTATGGAATATAAATCATAAAGAGCAGATGCCATTATGGAAGCTGAAGACGCATCCCTAGGCGTGTTAGGAATGTCTGGGCAATCATAATCCCAAAAAGGGACCAGATCTTCAGGCATATTCTTATTCGTGAATATGAAATTTTCGATTTTCTCTGCCTGGTCCAGGAATTTCTGAATATGAGTGTGTCTGTAGGCTGCAGTATAGCCGTACAGTCCCCATGCTTGCCCACGTGCCCATGCGGATTCGTCTGAATATCCTTGCGCAGTGTATTTCCCTCTCACAGCGCCTGTCTCGGGATCGTAATCAACCACGTGCCATGTGCTGTAGTCATTGCGGAAATGATTCTTTATTGTCGTTTCCGCATGCTCGACGGCTATTTTGTAATATGTGGAATCGCCCGAAAGTTCTGTGGCATTGAAGAGCAGTTCGAGATTCATCATGTTATCAATTATTACAGGACATATCCAGTCTTTTTTCGGATTGGCGTTCCAAGACTGGATGATTTTTGCATTTGGCTTGTACCTGGTAATCAAGGATTTGGCAGTGTTAATGATTACAGGAGCATATTCTTTTCTATTTTTGTATTTCAAGCCCAGCCCGTAACTGTCATTTATCATGAAACCGACATCGTGGTTGCCGGTGTAAAATTGCACGGGTGCCAGGACTTCTGTGAACTTCGTTGCCTTGTCTGCCCATCTATCGTCTTTAGTGAGGTCGTACATGTACCAGAATTCTCCTGCGGGGAAGCCGCTCACCCAATCATAGATAGAAACGAAATCCACTTTCTCATTCTGATACTTCTGAGGAATTCTTAAAGTGTCATCTTTCTGCGATTCCTCGCAGAGAGCACTCAGCTGGACTTCGGCATTCTGAATGTTTTCGCCGATGATGTCTCTTTTGCCGTTATTGGCGCATGCTGCTATCATCGTGACTGCAGCCATAAGAGAAATGCTTTTTCGTAAATTGTTCATAATGTGGTTAGTTATAACTAGCAAAGAGACCCCTAGCCTGCTTGCCTGTGACAAATTTAGAAATAGTTTTTCAAAATTCAATGCAAACGTTTGAAATTTTTTCATAGAATACTGTTCCTGTATTTTGAAAGCTCTGTAATAAAACGGTTTCTTGTTGTTATTTAGTCACTTGCGTAGATTGAAAAATTCGAGCTAAAGTCTTTTGGAAAGGATATTTCAATCGTTTGAATAAGTAGATGTCATTTGCGCAGACTTCATGTGAGGCATTGGTTATTCTCGCCATTTCCTAACTTTGACAAGGCGTCACTCTCATTTTGGCGTACGTTGCTGAACTTGTATAAATAGCCATATTTGCTATTTTTGCGCATGGATTTCGTATATGCGGCATAGTCATTCAATATATTATTATATGAGAAAAGCGATAATTGTCATTTTAGCGCTGTCACTGCTTATGACTGGCTGTGGCAATACAATCAAGACAGCGTATAAGAAGGAATATGGCACTCTCAGGATAGTCTCCTACAATGTCGGGGCGTTCGGAAAATACATGGACAGCAGCATCCGGATGATTGCCGATATGATGAAAGAAACTGGGGCTGACGTGGTGACGCTCAACGAGCTAGACAGCTGCAACAGCAGGCATGAGATAAATCAAGTTGCCGTTCTTGCTAGAAAGATGGGATGGCAGTGGTTTTTCGGTCGCGCCATGCCTTATGCCGGAGGCTCCTATGGCAACGGAGTCATCCTGCCTAAGAAATATAAGATACTCAATGAATATGTCATAGCACTGCCAAAGGGCGCCGGTTCAGAGCCACGTTCCGTTGCTGTCGTAGAGACGAATGAATATGTCATAGGCGCAGTTCATCTTGACTATGCCAATGAATGTGCTGCTATTGGCCAAGTTAAAGTTATTAACGAATGGATGTCAGCGCATTTCAAGGATTCTCCGAAACCAGTGTTTCTCGGTGGCGACATGAATGCGAATCTGGATTCGGAGGTCATAGCGGCATTGCTGCAAGATTGGAATATGCTATCATCTGGCGAGCTAAGCATATCTTCTGCCGAGCCAAGCGAATGCATCGACTACATATTCCATTATAAGAGTTCAGCTCCTGTTCGCAAGATAGCGGCTCATACCATAATGACATTCCGCAAAGGAGACGTCACAAGAGCCTCCGATCATCTCCCTATTTATGTCGACATCAGTCTCTGAAGTCATAATCGCATCTTAAAATAAAAGCCTGTCGTTTATCCTGAATATTTAGTATTTTTATAAAATTAATAGTTAACGGAAAGTGCATGCTAGATGAAGAAAATATCTTGAAGGGAGTGTCCAAAGGGGACATGAGAGCATTTCAAGACCTGTACTATGAGTACTATGGGAAGACGAAGTCTTTTCTGGCAGGCTTCCTGCGTGATCCTATCGTCTGCGAAGACCTTACTCAGGAAATATTCGTAAAGGTATGGACGATGAGACATATCCTTCCAGAATTGCGCTCAGTGAATTCTTATTTATATAGGATGGCTAAGAATGCTGCGCTGAATTATCTGCGATGCGCTAGAAGGGAGGTCTATGGAATGGCAGATATTGAGGATGACGAAATCTTGGAAGAGGCTATCTCTGCCAAGCAGAAGTTAAAGATCGTTGGAAGCGTAATATCGAATATGCCTGTGAAGCGTCGCAGCATATTCTTGATGAGCAGAATCTTCGGAATTCCAAATGATCAGATTGCAGAGCAGATGAATGTTTCTAAGAAAACTGTCGAAAATCATATCAATCTGGCAGGGAAGGAGCTTCGAAAAGTAATGGCTGAACTGCTCGCTGTCATATTCTTAATTTTTCTTAAGTAAAATCTGAAATTTCTTTGGGTGCTGAGCGTCGATTGTGTGTCTTTATTATAATAACACTATCGACATGAAAGATAAAGACTATTTTGATATATGGAATCATTCTAGTGGCGAGGACATCTCTAAATCTGAGATTAGGTACTCTTATTCCAAGGTTGTCAAGAGAATAGATAGGATTGAATGCAGGAATAGGAATAGAGTGTATTCAAGGAAACTGCGGAAAGTATTCTTATATTCCTTAGGCACTGCGGCGGCAATCGTGACGATTGCTTTCCTCTCAATTTCTGTATATAACACTTACAGTCCTTCGGAGGCTTTAACAGTGGCTGAGCCTATAGAATATTTGGAGGTTAGGTCTGGACTGGGCGAGACAAAGAATGTCACACTCCCTGATTCTACTAAAATCACGCTTAATTCTGGAAGCCTCATCATTTACCCAGATAAATTTGCTGGTTTGAAAAGAAGCGTGTACCTCAGCGGCGAGGCTATTTTCGATGTCACTCATGATGAGCAGAAGCCATTTGAAGTTAGCACTGCCGATTTCGTCGTAAAAGTGCATGGCACGAAATTCAATGTGTCGGCATATAGCGATGACTTGGAGGGAACCACGACGCTTTGCCGCGGTTCTGTTTCTATCACGAGCCGCATTACCGCGAAGGAATATTATATTCTCCCTAATCAACGATTAAGCATGAGCAAAGAGGGAGTTGTGAAAGTGAGTGACATTCTTTCTGAGGAAGAGACAGCATGGGCTTCAAATGCGCTTTGTTTCAATTCGGCTGCCTTTCGCGACATGCTAAGATCTATTGAACGAAGATTCGGGGTAAAGATTTATCTCACTACAAACAAATACGACGACAGCTTGATAACGGCTAAATTCATGTGTGGAGAGAGCATAAGAGAGATGATGGCCGCTCTTTCGAAGATTGTCCCTGGCATGAAATGGCAAGAAAATCATGAAGGGGATATACTCATAAAATAGCATTAATGACGTAGAAGCATAATTTAATTCACTAATCGTTAGTAAAAATGAACAAAATCTTATCATTATTTTTCCTGGCTTTGGCCATGACTGTCCCTTGCTGGGCGGTCAGCAGCCAATCCCAGGTATCATTCTCTTCAAACAGAATGACTATTAGAGAGGCTTTCTCGAACATAGAGAAGCAGAGTGGCTACACGATAGCCTATGATGAGGCTGTTCTTGACGTGCGGCAGATTGCTAATGTCAAGAAACAATGTACTGTCGATGAAGCGATGACTGAGATTCTTGCTGGCACAGGAACTCATCATGCTTATCAAGGCAAGATTATTCTCGTAGTGGAGGATGAACAAGACAAAGTGCCTATAGTTTCTGGGGTCGTGCGAGACGAAAACGGGCCAGTGCCTGGAGCTGTCATAGTCAATAGTACCAATAAAGAGACTGCACTGTCTGATGAGTCCGGCAGATTCTCGATTCGTGGCAATAGTGGCGACGTGCTAGTCGTGAATATGCTAGGTTATAAAGATGCGCAAATTACTTTATCAGGGCAGCAGACATTAAACTTTATATTGGAGGTATCAACAGAATTTCTCGATGAAGTTGTTGTCACTGCGCTCGGTATCAAACGTGAAGAGAAAACTCTTTCTTATAACGTGCAAAAAGTCACATCTAATCAACTCAACGCCGTTAAAGATGCTAATTTTGTGAATTCCCTCGTCGGCAAAGTTGCAGGTGTGCAGATTAACTCTGGCGCTAGCGGTCCGGGAAGCACTACTAGGGTTGTCATGCGTGGTATGAAGTCCATCGAAAAAAACAATACTGTTCTCTATGTAATTGATGGTGTACCTATGTATAACAAGAGTTTCGGTGGATCCGGCGGTACAATGTCCACAATGGTCAGCTCAGAGTCAGCAGCCGATATAAACCCTGAAGACATTGAGTCTGTGAACATGCTTACAGGCCCTTCGGCTGCGGCTCTTTATGGGTCAGAGGCCGCCAATGGCGTTGTCATTATCAATACAAAGAAAGGATCTGATGGTACCACAAAGGTTACTGTCAGCAACAGTACCACTTTTTCTAGAGCATACATGATGCCTGACATGCAGGATCGCTATGGAAGAAGCGGCGGATACAACAGCTGGGGTGCAGAACTTCCTGATTCATACAGCTACGATCCACGTAAGTTTTTTAATACCGGAACTGATGTAATCAACTCTGTTTCCATTTCTACGGGTAATGCGAAAAATCAGACGTACATTTCTGCGACTACTACCAACACGACAGGTATCGTTCCTGAGAGCAGTTACGACAGGTACAATTTCACAGCACGCAATATCACCAAGTTCGCAAAGGATAAACTCATTCTCGATTTCGGTGCTAGCTTCATTATCCAGAAAGACCATAACCTCGTATCTCAAGGAACTTATTTCAATCCGCTTCCTGGACTTTACCTGTTTCCAAGAGGAGACGATTTCGATGAGATTCGTCTCTTCGAAAGATGGAACCCCGTGACCGGTATCAAGACACAGTACTGGCCATATTCTGAGGGTTCCCACAATATGCAGAACCCATACTGGGTACAGAAACGTAATAATCGCGACATGAACAAGCGTCGTTATATGTACAATGCATCTTTGCAATACATCCCTTTCAAATGGCTGAATGTTACGGCACGTACTCGTCTGGACGAGTCTACATATCGTCAGACTACCAAGTACTATGCTACGACATTGACCACATTCGCTGCTGAAAATGGCGGTTACATGTTTGATAACATGACTGACAGGTCTTTCTATGGCGATATCATTGCCAATGCGGATAAGGCATGGGGCGACTGGAGGATGATTGCCAATGTCGGTGCATCTATAAATGACCAGAGATATGAGATGAATCGCGCTGCCGGTGACCTTATCCTACCTAACCATTTTGCTACCAACAATCTTAATACGGCTGTAAACTATAAGGGTAATCAGGATGGATGGCACGACCAGACACAGGCTGTGTTTGCGTCTGTTGAAACAGGATGGAAGAACATGCTCTTCCTTACTCTTACCGGAAGAAACGATTGGGCATCTCAGCTTGCTTATACTGACAACAAGTCATACTTCTACTGGTCAGCAGGCCTTTCTGCTGTTATCTCAAATATGGTAGAGATGCCTGCATGGCTTACCTTCATGAAGATTCGTGGGTCATACTCTCAAGTGGCTTCACCATTTGACAGATTCCTCTCTAACCCTAGCTACAAATACAATGATCAGACTCATAGCTGGAGCAAGAGCGACACTTATCCCGCTTATGACCTCAAGCCGGAGGATACAAGATCTTGGGAACTTGGTCTTAACGTTCGTTTCCTTGAGAGTATCTCATTGGACATGACATATTATAGGTCGAATACATACAACCAGACCATCTACGCCCCTCTTTCAGCGTCTTCGGGACACAAGAACTTCGTTGCTCAGACTGGTAATATTCAGAACCAAGGTGTTGAGCTCGCTCTCGGATATGACAACAAGTGGGGGGACTTCAGCTGGAGCAGTAATTTCACATACACGTTCAACCAGAACAAGATCAAGGAGCTCGCGCATGGTATTCCTGATCCTATCACAGGCGTTCCTGTTGACGTAACTCAGATTGAAAAAGACTGGTTGGGAGCTTCCAATGTTGCTCCTCAGGTTATCCTCCGCGAAGGCGGTTCACTTTCAGACATATATGTAAAGCATAGAATTGCAAGAGATCTTAATGGTAACATAGCTGTTGACAACAACGGTAACATTAAACTTGAGGAAATCGAGGCTTATAAAGCCGGACAGCTCGCACCGAAGGGTAACTTCGGATGGAGCAACTCTTTCGGATACAAGGGAATTTCTCTTGGCGTAGTGCTTACGGCGCGTGTAGGCGGTCTTGTCTATTCAGCTACTGAGGGTATCCTCGACTATTACGGCACTTCAGAAGCATCTGCCGCATTGCGTGATGCAGGTGGAATTCCTGTAAACTATGGTAAACTTGGTGCAAAAGAATATTACACCACAATCAGTACCGCTCAGGGTGGTTATGATGCATTCTATCTTTACAATGCGACAAACATACGCCTTCAGGAACTCGCATTGAACTACACATTCCCAAAGAAGTTGTTTAACGATAAGCTGAATCTTACTTTGGGTGTAGTAGGACGTAATCTTGCCATGATTTACTGCAAGGCGCCGTTCGACCCTGAACTATCAGCTGCTACAGGCAATAACTATTATCAGGGAGTTGATTATTTCATGCTGCCAAGCACAAGAAATTTCGGTTTCAATGTTAAACTCCAGTTCTAAAAAACGAAGAATATTATGAATAAAATAAGCAAAGTTCTCGCTTTTTGCGCTATCCTCAGCGTGTTTGGAGGATGCACAAAGAATTTCGAGAAATATAATACAGACCCTTATGCTATACAGAGTTCAGACCCGTCAATTCTCATTCCCACGATGATGGACGCTCTCATGTATGTACAGCAGAATGATTCCCAGATGATCGACCAGATGGTCGGCTCTCTCGGCGGTTACTTCACATTGTCCAATCGTTGGGGTGGTCAGAATTTCGATACTTTCAACGCATCCGATGGTTGGAATAATGTCCCGTATGAGACTATGTTCCTTGATATCTATGCCAATTATTTCGAGATTGAGAAATTCACCGGCGGGTCAGGTCACTATTATGCTATGGCCAGACTTCTACGTGCGGCAGCTATGATGCGTGTTGCTGATATGTATGGTCCTATCCCTTACAGCCATGTGACTGATGGTCAGATGTACGTGGCTTATGATAAGAATGAAGACGTTTACAAGAGCATCATTGAAGACCTCAAGAATGCTTCTTCTGTACTTGCAGGCTATGCTGCTGCATATCCTGATAAAAAACCTCTTGCGGCTCAGGATGCTATTTACGCAGGTGACTATGCCAAGTGGGCTAAGCTTGCAAACTCATACATCATGCGCGCAGCTATTCGTTCGAATGATGCGGAGGCTTTTAAATCAGCTTATGAGTCGCCATACGGATTTATCGCTGACAATGCTGATAATGCATTGATGAGCCCTGGTGCTCAGCCAAATCCTTATCAGCTTGCGAGCGCATCATGGGGAGACCTCAGGAGCGGTTCGTCTATTGTAGATTACATGAATGGTTACAAGGATCCAAGACGTTCTTCATACTTTACGATTTCTTCTAAAGGCGGTTACTTAGGAATGCGTTCGGGTAAGGGTGCTTTTGAAAAAACGGCTGTTTCAGGTTATTCAATGTGTGCTTTCTCAGCTACTGATAAACTTCCTGTTTTCGTTGCTGCTGAGTCTCAGTTCCTTCTTGCAGAGGCTGCTCTCAAGGGCTGGATTTCAGGAGATCCTGGCCAGTTCTACAATAAAGGGATTGATCTGTCAATGGATCAGTGGAAAGTTGGCAATAGCACTATGGCTGATGGCTCTTCTTCCAGAACCGCATACATTGAGGATGACAGCAGCGTTCCGGCTTCTTATGAGAATGACCCTATCGCGAGGTTCCCTAACTATATCAGAAATACCAAAGTCACGATTGCTTGGAGTGACGGAGCTACTACCGAGCAGAAACTCGAGAAAATAATTACACAGAAATGGATTGCCAATTATCCTATGGGAATCGAGGCTTGGGCGGAATACAGAAGAACAGGTTATCCCGAATTGGCCCCTGTGATTGACAACCTTTCAGAAGGCGTGATTACTAATCCTGCCCGTGGCCTTCGCAGACTTAGATACTCTTACAAAGAGCATACGTTGAATAAGGATAATTATGCTGATGCGGTTAAAATGCTTGGAGGTAAGGATGATGAGTCGGTAGATCTTTTCTGGGCAAAAAAATAACATTTAAAATTTGAAAAACATGAAATTCAATATATTATTGAAAGCTCTCATTCCGGCTTTTGCATTTTTAGCGTTGACAGGATGTGATGACTGGACGACACCTGAGCCGAAAGAGTTCGACAGTCCATTAACAGAAGTCCTTAAAGACGATGCTTATTATGAGGCACTAAGGGCTTATAAGGCAAGTGATCATTCTGTTGCATTCGGATGGTACAGCGAGTGGGGCGAAGGTGGTGTCGCAACTACAGACATGCTTCAGGCAGTTCCAGACTCGATGGACATAATTTCATTGTGGAATAATGCTAATCTTACTCCTGCTAAGAAGGCTGACCTTGATTTCGTTACCAAGGTAAAAGGTACTAAGGTACTTATCTGTTCATTCATCCCAGAGGTAGGATGTTTCTACTCTCCTGGTGAATATACTACAGTTCAGGAACGTAGGGACTACTGGGGATGGAAGAGTGATGACGACGATGCTATTCACAACTCGATCATCAAGTGGACAAAGGCTGTTGCTGACTCTTTGAGCCTCTATGGGTTTAGCGGAATTGACATTGACTATGAACCGGGCGAGTATGGTGGAGCACTATGCCGTAACTCACAGTATTTCACTTGGTTTGTCGAGGAAATGGGCAAGTATATCGGCCCACAATCTAAAACGGACAAGATTTTCGTAGTTGACGGTTACTATATACAAATGCCTAATGCAGCAAAGCTTGCTAAGTATTTTGACTATTTTGTAAACCAGGCATATATTACCACTGCTGCAAATTTGCAGTATCGTTTGAATAATACTATCTCTGCATTCTCATCAGAAATGTCCGAAGAGGAGATTACGAAAAAGTTTATTGTCACAGAGAACCTTGAAAGTGCTATGGACTGCTTAAATGGAGGATACTATTGGAGGGATAGTGATAATTATAAATGGGATAAGAAAATCATGCCTTCTCTTGTCGGATATGCTGATTGGAAACCATCAAATGGCTTCAGGAAGGGAGGATTCGGTGCATATCGTTTCAGTAATGAAAAGGTGAACAATCCTCCTTATAAATGGATGCGCAAAGCTATTCAGCAGCAGAATCCCGCTCCGGGAAAAGAAATCATCAAGAAGTAATTTGCTGGAAGGTATTGGAAAATATTAAATGATAATTTTATGAAAAATATTATTACATACGTGGTTCTTGCACTTATGATTATGGCTGCATACGGCTGCAACGATGCGGAATATGGAGCTGCAGGAACAATGGATGATAAACTGGGAGTCCACGCATATCTCGTGGAGAGCAATTCTACTCCTGGCATTGCTAATAGTGTCGTTACACTTGGCTCTACAGTCACAAACCTTGTGCTTACGCCATCTTTGACCGATAAAGAAAAGTCTGATGCGGAGTTTCGTCTGGTAATCGACAAGGATGTTCTGGAAAGGTTCAATGAGGCGGAGGGTACCGGCTATGTGGTTCTTCCGGAAGATTTGGTGAAAATCGAATCCAATGTGAAAATTGCGGCAGGAAAATTTTCTCAAGATCCGTTCATTATTTCAGTGAAGCCGCTCCCGTCAAAATTGATTGGAACACCATTTGCTCTTCCTCTTCGCATGGAAAAGGTTTCCGGCAATGCTGAAGTTACAAGTCGTACTGCTTCGTATGTCTATGTGATTTCATCTCAAATTATAGATGATTTGCCTATGTTTGTTGGAGCTTCAGGACTCAGGACAGATGATGCATTCAATCTTCCACAGTTTACGATTGAGATGCGTTTGCAGGTGTCAAATACCAGTAATCGTAATAGAGACCTGTTCTTCTGTAATACCGATAATGGAGCGTTCATGGCTCGCTTCGAGGATCCTCAGAGTGACCAAGATGGTATAAAAGCTCATGCTTTGGCTCAATTCCAAGGCATCGGCGACTATCTGAACCCTACGATTCCTCTAGAGCCGAACAAGTGGCAACACTACGCTGTTACATTTGACGGAACGAATGTAGCAATATACGTGAATGGCTCATTTGCGGGAAAGAAAGAAATTAAAAATAGTGTTATAAACAATGGGCAGTTTCCTTACATGTCATTCATGGGCGTAGGTGGTAATTATGGTTATTGGTCACCTGGTGATAGGTGGTGGTATGGTTGTAAAGTGATGACCAATGAAATCCGTGTGTGGGATGTTGCGAGGACTGCTGACCAGATTGCCAATAATATCAAGTCGGTATCCCCTGATAGCAAGGGCCTTATCGGCTATTGGAGACTCGGCAGATCAAATTATGATACAAGTAAGAAAATATTTATGAATCTTGCTGGTGATCATCACCATTTGCATACAGATAAGAATTTTACTTGGGTAGCTAACGTGTCAAGCGAGGATTATGCTACCCCATGGTAGTATGAGACTTAGCTGATATGGCTCTATATAATGTGTTGCCGGTGGGAGTATCTCCTACCGGCATTTTTCTATAAGCTTCCGGCGAGGAGCGTGTTGGATTCGTCGATAAATTCATGGAGGAACCTGACAGTCGCAGGCAGGCATCATAGCCGTTGCCCTGAACGGACGGCAGGGCTTACTCATCCACGATTCTCTCATGGCAAAGATCGTTAGCAAGTGCGACGGGCTATTTATACCCCATATTCAAGATGACCATTGCGACAAGAACGTAAAAGGTCTGTTCTCATTAATAGTGTATGGCCGTGAAGACGAGCTATGTCATTCCATAGATCACGGCGAAGCGTTCTGGCTGACATATTACAAGATGGAAGAAGTCTGTAAGATTTCTGCCCCGTATGTGAGTATGGGCTGTGGAGGAAGGCTTTACGTTCAGGCTTTAAGCCGTTCATGGCATGGTTTCGGCCATAGCCGCTCTCACTGCACGTTCAAGAGTATCGTGCAAAAATTATTTTTATTTGAAGATTATTCGGGCTATATTTGTGCAATTATAACTAACAAACACAACCAGCTATACTAATCAAGATCTTTTCTTTAGTCAAGATTCTGATTATTAGCTCCCATTAATTTAAGTATTGCACTGCCATGAATGTGACGGTGAAAATTGTGGATTATGAAGGCTGATAAATACATAACAAGAGTAATGGAGTCTTTCATTGAGGCAAATCCTAGTGCCAAGATGAAATACATGTATGATACTATCTTCAACATGCACGTGATTGAAGTCGCTTCCATTTCTCTGTACGAGAGCGCAGAATTTAAAGCTTGGCACGATGATCTTCTTTCCGAATTTGCGCGGAAATACCCCACGGATGAAATAGGAGTGATTCTGACGGACTCCTTCTAATTATCGTCGGCTAATGCTTGCCCCAAGTATCGTGATCCTTCATATTCATGTGGCAGATGATTCGGTTCAAGTCCCAAACCCTGTGTAAAAGAATGAATGAGATCACCTTGGAACGAACGACCCCACAATCCTGACCGCACCATCCCGTCATCCTGACCGCACCACCCCGTCATCCTGAACTTGATTCAGGATCTGTTTCTCGCAAACCCAGATTCCGGGTCAAGCCCGGATGACTGAAGAAGGATGAACTCGTTTTACCGTCATCGTGAAATGCAGGGCTGCCGGCGAGGTTGTGGTCGATGTGGTGCAAAGTATAATCCATGTCCTCGCCCAGAAGGACATCAAAACGAGAAAAATGACATTTATGGGCGACGGTATAGTGCCACCGGATGGCTTGTAATGAAGGACTGCGTCACCCACCCAGTTTCTATGAACGGGGTCGGCAATGAGAATATGTGTCCTTGGCTCTTAAAATGAATGTCACCGTTGCCTACGATTGTGAATAATCACAACCTCTCTTCAAGGTCTCATAAAACCTTGTCGATGCTGAAGCAATAAAGAATTGCATACGTATATTCAAACCGTTCGGAAGAAGTGTCTCGCAAAGCGCTGTCGAGGCAGGCCAAAAGGCGGCCTCACCAAGGAAATAGCCTGGGGTTGTCTCGCAGAATGCTGTCGAGGCAGGCTGCACAGAAGTGCGTAGGGAAGGGCATGTCTCGACATCGAAGCCTCCCAAGAGCCACGTTGTCGACCGACACCCATTTGCAGAGCCTCCGGAAGGACATACTCCGACAGCACCTAGCGAAATTCCACTACGCTCATCCTGTACGATCAACGCCGTCATTAAGAGCCGATTCAGTTCCTGCGTTCTTTGCAATTAGCGGGCAGGCAGTAGTGCTTCTAGGGATGCTATGTCCCACATTCCAATGCCCAGCACCATTTCGGTGAAACGCTTGGGATGAACGTGGTGGAACGCTTGGGATGGCGTGGAGTATATAGTTCAGGATGACGTGGTGTATTCTTAAACACATGGTTTAGGATTTGATCCGATGATTTCTCAAATTAGTTTATGCATCTTCAGTTGCTGCTGCAGATCTCGGTGGCCTGGACAGACGTGTTCCAGTAGGGCATGGAACTTAGGGCCGTGATTGAGGTAGCGCAGGTGGCAGAGCTCGTGGAGCATTACGTAGTCGCGAAGCTCAGCCGGTATCCTCACCAGGTTGAGGTTCAGGTTGATGTTGCCCTTTGCCGAGCAGCTGCCCCAGTTTGAAGAATTGTGCTTTATCCGCACCTGATTGTAATGAAAACCGTATTTCCTTGCAAGCTCAGCTAGCCGAGGTGGCAGTTCAGTTTTCGCCTGCACCCTCAAGGCCTCAATTTCGGAGGCCGATGAAACATATTCATTGCCAGTCCTTTCCTTCTGTCGCGCCTGAGCTTTCAGTACCCAATCTCGCTTCGCCATGAAGAACTCCAACCCTTCCCTATAAGGAACGAAGTAGGGGAGAGTAACGGTTACGCCGCCTTTGGGGCTTACTCGCAGTGAGAGCCTCCTAGTTCCCACGCGCAGCCGTACCTTTCCAGCATATTCGTCTATAAATACTTTTTGCATAAAAATGTTTCCCTAAAAAAGGGAAACTTTTGTGAAATCTTTCTCATAATAAGGGAAAGATTAATTGTGGCGGTCAATTATTATTGCAGGTTGACGTTCAACTTCGTGGCCATATCTTCCGCACTTGGAATGACATCGCAATTGCCGTGGGCATCGGCGGCTTGCACCTTGGCGAAATAAAGAATCACCAGGACTAGGACTACTGTCGCTGCAGCGAATATGCTGAAATATAATGTCTTTGGCATTATGTCCATCATGCTCTTGGCATTCTTTACTGCCTCCCCGCCGAATTGCGTCGCGAGGACTGCGAGCAGGTTGTTTGAACAGTGCATCACCATGGTGAGCTTAAGAGAGCCTGTTTTGTAGTAGACATAACCGAACAGGGAGCCGATCAGCAGCGCAGTGATGCCTTGCCAGTAATTGCCATGGATGGCGGCGAAGAATAGGGCGGAAATGAATATGGCCAAGGCTGGGGACATGCCCCTGCTGTTAACGTCTCTGCTGAGGCCGTCGTTGTGCGAGTAATTCAGAAGACCGCGCAGGATGATTCCTCGGCACAGCCATTCTTCCAGGACGGGAGCGAATATGCAGGTCGTCACTATGCTCACCCAGAGCGGACCATCCAGAATCGCCTCCATGGCTTTCATGAGATTGTCATCCATTTCAGGTAGAACGCTGTTCAGCAGTTCTGTCATGAAAGAAAGGGACAGCGTGCCCAGAATGACTAAAAGAGCCGCGCCGAAGCCTCCTGCTTTCCCAAAGTGGTTGCTGTCCAATGCATAGCCTCTGTCAAACATTGAGTTCTGGCTGCTTTTGAGCCTTACGAAAATGAAAACTGGAATGAACTGGACCGGATACATTATGAGCATCATGTAACTCATCTTGAAGCCCGGCAAGAACAAATTAAAACATAAGGCGACGATTCCGGCGAGGATCATTCCAACTATGAACCAGCCTAAGACAGCGAATAGCCCGCCTACTGACGGCGTGTACCACGAGCAAGTCGAGAACAGGTCGTAGTTTTTCTGAACTGGTCTATTCTTGAAAAATGACATATTCTTAAAATATTTAAAAATCTGCCAGCAACGGCTTGACCGCTACCGGCAGATGAGATATATCCATTAATATATTACTTCTTCCAGAGCGGGGTAGGGTATATTCCTTTATCCACCAGTTCTTTGAACTTGGCAACCACTCCTGGGCGGTCCTCCTTGTAGGTGACTCCGAACCAATGAGAGTCGGTCGAAAGCACCTCACATTTGTAGTTGTCCTCCTTCATCATCATGTCTACTGCGTATGGAATGTAAAATTCCTTCTTCAGTTCGTTGATGTTCTCGCTGAGGAATCTGTCGAAGACTTCCTCGCTCAGGGTGAAGTAGTCTGGAGTGAAGCCCCACATATTCATAGAGCAGAGTGCCTTGGCGTCAAGCTCGATATGCGTCTGCCCGGTGACTGTGTTGTCGCCATAAACTTTCCCGTCGGCTTCCTTACCAACGTTCACGTGCTCTGCCACTCCGGTAAGGTGCTGGGAAGCATCGTAGTAGCATATTCCTCTGGAGACTTTTCCATTCTCGGAGAGGGTATGGTCAAGTTCGAAGCCCACTATGCTGCATATTCCTTTAGAGTTTTCATGTGCCTTAAGCCAGTCGGCTATGGTCTTGAAAGAATCTTTTCCGTAGAAGTCGTCGCCATTGATGACTGCGAATGGCTCGTGTATGACATCTTTTGCCATGAGCACAGCGTGAGCCGTCCCCCAAGGTTTCTGTCTTTCAGGGTTCAGCGTGTATTTGGATGGAATCTTGTCGAGCTCCTGAATCACGAAATCGAACTCCAGCGGGGTGCCGTCTGGACATTTCACGCCAGAGTATTTCTGCCTCACTGTTTCTTCGAACTCATCCTTGAAATATTGCCTGACTATGTAGACAACCTTTCCGAATCCAGCATTAACTGCATCGTAGATAGAATAATCGATTATAGTCTCTCCGCTAGGGCCGAGGCCGTCCATTTGTTTCAGTCCGCCGTAACGGCTGCCCATTCCAGCAGCCAGAACGAGAAGTGTAGGTTTCATTGGCTTGTGATTTTATTATCTAGTTTTCACAAATTTAGTTATTTTTGCGCAAATAACCTTCGTAATCGTGGGAAAGTTCAAAGACATTTGGGACAAAGATAAAGACGGCTCGAACGCTGAAAAGCGCTCTTTCGTGCGATATGCGATAGTGGCAACTGCGGTTTTCATTGTCTTAGTTGGATTCCTGAATAAGAATAACCTTGTGCGCTGGATTCGGTCTGGAATAGAAATCCAGCAGCAAGAGCGTCAGATAAAGGAATATGAGGCTGACATAAAGGATATGGAGGAGAAGATCAATGGCCTGACGACAAGCAAGGACTCCTTGGAGGAATATGCCCGCGAAAACTTTAATTTCGCCGAGCCTGGCGATGACGTGTACATTCTAGAAGACGAAAAATAATATGGAATTGAATTCTTTAACGGCGGTCTCTCCCATCGATGGGCGTTATGCCTCTAAGACAGAGGTCTTGAGGCAGTATTTCAGTGAATATGCTTTCATCCGCAATAGGGTGAGGGTTGAGGTTGAATATTTCATCGCTCTTTGCGAGATTCCTCTGCCGCAGCTCGTGGACTTCGGGGAGGGGAGCGGCTTTTCAAAGGAAGATCTCTTTTCGAAATTGCGTTCGCTATATACGAATATGCAACCTTCCGATGCCGTGCGAGTTAAGGAAATAGAAAAAATCACGAATCACGACGTGAAAGCAGTGGAATATTATATAAAAGAGCAATTCAAGGCTTTAGGAATATCTCGCTGGCAGGAGTTCGTGCACTTCGGGCTTACTTCGCAGGACATCAACAACACGGCTCAGCCGCTGATGCTGAAAGAAGCTCTTGATAATGAATATATTCCCAAGCTGTCTGAGGTGGTTTCCATCATGGAGGCTGAGGCGCAGGAGTGGAAAGATGTGCCCATGCTGGCGAAGACTCACGGCCAGCCTGCGACGCCAACCCGCCTTGGAAAGGAATTTGAGGTGTTCGTGGTGCGTTTGCGCGAGCAGATGAAGCAGCTTTCAGAGCTTTCCTACCCTGCCAAATTCGGTGGGGCTACGGGGAACATGAATGCACACAAGGTGGCATATCCTTCGATTGACTGGATTGCTTTCGGGGATAAATTCGTTTCTTCCCTTGGACTCAAACGCTCGTTTCCGACTACGCAGATAGATCACTATGACAACCTTGCCGCAATTTTCGATTGCCTTCGGAGAATTAATACTGTTCTCACTGACTTTTGCAGGGATGTTTGGACTTATATTTCAATGGAATATTTCCACCAGCAGGTGGCGAAGAACGAGGTTGGATCTTCTGCCATGCCGCATAAGGTGAATCCAATTGATTTCGAGAATGCTGAAGGGAACTTCGGGATGGCGAATGCCGTGCTGACATTCCTTTCAATGAAGCTTCCGATTTCTCGTCTGCAGAGAGATCTGACTGACTCCACCGTGCAGAGGAACGTAGGCGTGCCGATTGCCCACGGGCTGATTGCTTTGGCTTCGTTGAAGAAAGGACTCGGAAAGCTGATTCTTAATCGTGCTGCCATCGATGCCGACCTGCATCGCAACTGGGCTGTAGTTGCCGAGGCCATTCAGACGATCCTCCGCCGCGAGAACTATCCGAACCCGTACGAGACGCTGAAGAATCTCACGCGCACCGGTGCCGCAATCGACGAGTCCACCATATCTGATTTCATAGATTCTCTGGATGTCTCCGATTCCGTCAAAGCAGAACTCCATGCCATAACCCCGTGGAACTACACCGGCTTCTAGGCTGATGCCACCCTGAACGACCCACTACGTCATCCCAAGCGTTCTACCTCGTCATCCTGAACTTGATTCAGGATCATAATATTCCAAATAAATGAAACTGTTGAAATATTCATTGATAATCTTTCTTCTGATCCTCTCCGTGATGAAGCTTGGGGCGCAGGGTCTTCTGCAGACAGTCATTGCTTTGCAGTCCCAGACGATCGAAGGCAAGTGGAACGGAAAGATTCAGCTAGGGGTACAGACTCTCACTTTTGTTTTTGAAATCGACACTGCAAGGAATGAAGTGACCTTCGGAGTCATCGAGCAGGGCGCGACCGGAATTCCCACCACGGTGGAGTTCCTGGGACCTGATTCCATTTCGGTAAAGAGCGAAATGGCCAAATGTACATATTCAGGTAAGCTTCAAAGTGGCATAATCAAAGGCAAATTCGCACAGAATGGCTATCAAATGCCTCTCGACCTTATTCCTGGCGATGTTAAATTCGTAAGGCCCCAGGAGCCATCGGAACCGTTTCCTTTCAAGACGGAGGAAGTGAAGTTTCGCAACGAGGCGGCAGGGGTTAATCTGGCTGGCACTCTGAACTGGCCTGAAGGTTACAAACAAGGTGATTCGGTGCCTGCTGTGCTGTTCATTACTGGCAGTGGCAAGCAGAATCGTGACGAGGGATTGTTCGGGCATAAACCTTTCTTGGTTCTTTCTTACGCTCTTGCAAAGGCAGGAATCGCAAGCCTGGTTTATGATGATCGTGGCGCAGGCTCGTCAACCGGCGATTTCAATTCTGCAAATGTCGCTGATTTTGCAGAAGATGCGGCTGCAGGACTGGCTTTTCTCAGGAACTTTCCGGCTTTTTCGAGAATCGGAGTAATCGGTCATAGCGAGGGCGGTCTCATTGCTTACATGCTTGCGAGCGAGAATAAAGCCGACTTCATTGTGAGCTTGGCTGGCCCTGCCATGCCAATGGACTCGCTGATCTTCGTACAACTGAACACTTTGGCGAGGCTCCAGGGAGCAGGGGATGGGGTCTTCAAGAGCGTCTCCCAAGCCAGGCAGTACATGCTTGCAGCCAGCGGCAATTCCCCTGTGACTGAATATTCCCTGAATATCAAACCTGCAGAGTACGTTAGCAAGATTACTTGCCCTGTGTTTGTGTTGGACGGAAGCCTAGACCCGAATGTGCCCCCAGAGGAGAACATCGCTGCGCTCAAAGCTAATCTTCCGGGACCAGTCATAGATGCCTCCTGCAAGGCTGTCGTTAAGGATGCCGTGCAAATGGTCAAGCTGTACCCTGGCCTGAACCATCTATTCCAGCATGCCACTACTGGCAACCCAATGGAAATCTCTTCAATCGAGGAAACAATCTCTCCGGAAGTCATCACCGACATCATCGCGTGGATTAAGTCTTTAAGGATATTCCACGGTTAGTAACTCATGCCGAAGTACCACAATGGGATGACGGATCCGTGCCCGGTTTCGATGTTGTCTTTCACTATGATTCCATTGTTCACATTCTCTATTTGGCGCTTTCCCTTCTTCATCCCGCCAACCTCGAAGGTATATGGCTTGATGTAAAAATCGCTTTCTCGTGATGCCGTGACTAGATTGCGGACACGCATCTGGTTATAGAAAAACGTTTCGCGCACGCTACCTATGTTTGCCTTCCCACCTGTCAGGGCATACATCAGAGTAGTATTGTCCACATATACTTTCTCCATCTTTCCAAGAGCCCTCATTCCCTGCGTGTTGTCGCGCAATAACCCCAACATCCCTGCTTGTTCCAGATAAACGAGATAAGAAGGCACGTTGTTCTTGCTGACCCCAACTTCTTGCGCCAAGCTGTCGAAGTTTGGTTTGTACGGTGCTATTCCTGAAACGATTTCCAGAAGGCGTTCCAGTTTGCGAGCCGTATCAGGACGAAGATTTGCGGCATGGGAGATGTCTATCTCCACCGTTTGCACGACTATCTGATTCAGGCGCTGATAGAATCCAGGTTCTTCAGCAAACGGATAGTAACCCTCAGTGAGATATTCATTGAAATATGGTAGCGGATGCGGAAGTTCCGGAATAGTAACTCGCTGTTTTATTATGTCATCTATTGAAAACACTGGGGCCTCGATGCCTTTGCAGATTAGAAGAAATTCGCGGAATGACAGACCCTGCATGGTGTACATCAGAGCCCTGCGGCTCAGGTCAGCCTGGCCTTTATTGATCTCAAGTACGGAAGATCCCGTGAACACTACGTGCAGGTCAGCGTGAACGTCATAAATCTGCTTGAGTTCCTGGCTCCAGCCATGATATTTATGGATTTCATCGATGAAGAGATGAGAGCCTCCGTACTTCACGAACTCATCTGCCAGAGACACAAGAGAGTGGCTATTGAAATATAGTCTGTCTGCGCTTACATAGAGCACATTGCTCCTGTCCGGAAGATGCTTGATATGCTGAAGCAGCATGGTTGATTTACCTACTCCCCTTGGACCAATAATGCCTATCATTCGCGCCCTCCAATCAATGTCGCCATAAAGATAACGAAAATGTTTCTGAGTGGTCTGCCGAAGCATCTCATCTTGATATTGATATAAAATTTCGTCGACCATGATCGTTCTTATATTTTCTGCGAATATACTAAAAATCCCTATAATAGGGACGATTTGCCTAAATTCTGTCACTATTACGGGGATATATTGCGAGCGTATGAATGATTGCTCAGTGTGTACCTAAAGTTGTCCGTTGAGGAGACGCCAGAGGATGACTGTGTGACGGGCTTCAGCGACATCGTGTACGCGGAGGATGTCGGCTCCGCCTTGTAGGGCAACGAGGTTGGCGACTTGGGTGCCAGGGAGGGCTTCGGAAGGCGTGATGTCGAGCGGCTTCCAGATCATTCTCTTCCGGGAGATGCCTACGAGAAGCTGTTTGCCAAAAATTGCCAGCTGAGGTAGCTCACGCAGTAGCTGCCAGTTCTGCTCTACAGTCTTCGCAAAACCATAACCTGGATCAAGAATCCAGTCGGAAATGCCGAATCGCATGGCACGCTGAGAGAACTCGGCAAAAAAGTCTTTTACTGCAGAGGTTACGTCATCATAATCTGTGAGACTCTGCATGGTCTTGGAGTCTCCGCGTGAATGAGTGGCTATGTAGGTGAGTCCGAGCCGTCCTACTAGAGATAGCATCTCATCTGATCCTCCGCTTATGTCGTTAACTATGAACGGGCCGAAAGCCTCGTATGCCTTCTGGACTATCTCTGGTCTGAATGTGTCGATAGAGACGTTGAAGTCCCGTTTATCGTTCAGAAGCCTTAGCGCTGGTTCAAGCCTTCTCCACTCAGTCTCCTCGTCAACCGAATCAGAGCCTGGTCGCGTGGAGCAGGCTCCAAGATCGATTATGGAGGCTCCGTCTGCGACCATCGAGCGTACCCTTGAAAGGAATGTCTCTGGCACGAATTCACCAGAGGCTGAGAGTACCCTGCTCCCTGCGTAAAATGAGTCGTCGGTCAGATTGACAATCCCCATTATCTGAATATTTTCCTTTGAATTTGCCAGCCTAGATTCAGGCTGGGCCTCTCTAATGTTAAAATCTTTTTTAGCGTTTTCCATGATGCGCCAAAAATAGTCAAAATTGTGGTATCTTTGCAAAGTTTTTTAAGAAACTGTTTTGAAATGTTTGCCTCAGTTATTTATAGGGATTTTTTCGAGACAGTTTCAATTTATGAGGAGGGAGCATAGCCTTAGCTATGTGACCGATGACGCAGAAGAAAATGGCCGAAAAGGCACATAAAGAACAAGAGTAAATATTTCAAAACAGCTTCTAAGAATATGCTAATCGTCATTGAAGGGTTGGACGGCTCCGGCAAGTCCACTCAGGTACGGAAACTGAAGAAATACCTGGAGGGAAAGAACGACAAGTTCGAATATATTCACTTCCCCAGATATGATGCCCCTGTGTACGGCGACCTCATCAGCAGCTTCTTGAGGGGCGATTTCGGTTCCATGAACGAAGTGCACCCGAAGCTGGTGGCGCTCCTTTATGCAGAGGATCGTCATGGAGCTGCACCTACCATGAAAAAAACCCTTGCAGAAGGCGGAGACGTGCTTCTGGACAGATACGTTTATTCGAATATCGCCTACCAGTGCGCTAAAGTGGCAGACACAAATGCAAGAGAGGCGCTTAGGCAGTGGATCTTCGGCACTGAATATGGTGCATTCGGCCTTCCGAAGCCAGACTTGAACATATTCCTAGATGTACCTATCTCGTTCGTCAAGAGCGAGTTGGAGGCGGCTAGGAAGGGAAAGGACAGGGAATATCTCCATGGCGCTCAGGATGTGCACGAGGCGGATATTGAGTTCCAGAAGAGAGTGAGGGATGTTTATAGGCACCAGGCTGAGCTGGATCCTAAGTTCATTTCCATAGACTGCTCCGACGAATTCGGAGACATGCTGCCCCCAGACGACATTTTCGCTAAAATCGTCAAGGAGGTTGAATCATTGAAGGACAGTGAAAATATAGGCTCTAAGGCCGCTGCTTCGCGAAAACAAGATATTAAATGAAAAAGTTCCATTATAGGTTAAGGAGATTCTGCGCATTCCTGATAGGTGCCACATTAGTAGTCGCAGGTGTTTTCAAATTGATGGATCCCGTGGGCACAGGACTCATAATGGAGGACTATTTCAAGTTCTTCCATATTCAGTTCTTAGACCCTGCCGCCAAAGTGCTTGGAACCCTTCTTGCCGTGTTCGAGACTATTGTGGGAAGTGCCTTGATGACAGGGGTCTGGCGAAGGATTACCGCAATCGTGACATCTGCGATGGTAGCATTTTTCACCATCCTTACGCTCATTCTTGCCATTTTCAATCCTCCTATGGACTGCGGCTGTTTCGGAGAGGTAGTTCACCTTACCAACCTGCAGACTTTCTTTAAGAACCTTGTGCTGCTGGCATTGGCTGGCATTGCGTTCCTTCCCATCAATGAATATGGCGATGCGAAGAAACTGAAATATATTGCTTTCTGGCTCTCCGCAGCTTCGATGGCTGGATTTGCGATATATTCATGGCTCACAATCCCTATGGTTGACTACACGGCTTTCAAGCCAGGCAGCGAGCTATATGCCTCGATGGACAACCCATCCGAGGCATATGATGACATGGAAACTAAGGTGATTTACGAGAAAAATGGCCAGGAAGGTGCGTTCCCGCTAGACAAGCTGCCTGACTCAACTTGGACATATGTAAGGACTGAGACAGTGCGTATTAATGATGTCGAGAAGAACGAGGCCTTCCCTAAGCTCTCTTTCACCGACGCAGAAGGAAATTACCATGACGAGCTGGCTACGGAAGGTGACGTGATAATATGCTCGGCGTACAAGCCGGAGAAACTCAAGAGAGAGGCTTGGGCTAGGATGGCAGATGTCATAGAGACAGCGAATGGTTCCGGGTACGTTCCGATCGTGCTTGTGTCTTGTTCGCATGAGGCTTTCGATAGCCTGAGCGCCATGACCTCGGAATTGCGTGCGAGGCTGAAAAAATATGCGTATTTAGCTGATTTTAAGATGCTTACGTCAGTAAACAGAGCAAACGGTGGCTACACTATCTTCAACGATGGAGAATTGATACGTAAATATTCCGCCCGCTGGAATCCTTCGTCATCCGAACTGCTGGATATGACAGACACTGATCCATCGGAAGAGATGCTGCATTACAGTACGAACGGCAGGCTGCATCTCCAGATGTTCTTCCTCTATTTGTTCATAGTTCTGGTGCTGATTTAATGAATATTTTCAGCCTTTGAATTTCTCCGCCTTTATTTTATTTGCCATCTCATTTATTAAGCCATCCACAAGGCCTAAGTTCGGCACCCTGATTAGTTCCGCTCCGACGCTCTCGGCAACCAGCATGAATATCTCAGCGGCAGGCACGATTACATCGGCTCTGTCCGGCTTCATGTCATATTCATTCATTCTTTCTTCCACGCTCATCTTCGACAATTTCTCGTGCAGTTTCTTTAAAGTCGCGACAGGCAGCACGCCGGCTTTCTTCTCCCTGTTGCTCGCAATCCTGTAAAGCTTGTTGATGTTGCCACCGCTGCCGATTATCTCAATGTCCGAAATGTCTTTGCAGGCATCTGAAAGCTCCTCGCGAAGCCGGTGCGTCTCGCTTTTCTTCACTGCCCCATCCAAAAGGCGAATGGTGCCGATATTATACGAGTGCTCAAGGCGGCGATCCCCGTCAGAAATGAAGACTATCTCCGTGCTGCCACCGCCGACATCCACGTAGAGAAAATTCCCTTTGCCTTGGAACAGAGACAGGTGGCTGTCATAGATTATCTGCGATTCTTCGTCTCCGCTGATGATTTCCAGCCCAAGGCCGGTTTCCTTGTTTATGTCTGCTAATACCTTCTTACCATTCTTTGCGTCACGCATTGCAGACGTGCAGCAAGCCCTGTGCGAATGCACATGGAAAACCTTCATGAGCTGTTTGTATGCCTTCATCGTGTGCATGAACTGGTCTTCCTTATATTCACTAATCTCCCCGTTTTTGAAAACCTCCATTCCGAGCCTCAGAGGAACGCGCAGGAACAGTTCTTTGCGCATCTTGATGTCCCCCTCCAAGTCTATTCCGACATTCTTTATCAGCAGCCTGGAAGCATTTGAGCCCACGTCGATTGACGCTAGATTGAAATCTTTCTGATTAATCATTTCCATATTCATTTTCTTTTAAATATTCTTCGTAAAGCTTCTCTTGCGAGCGGGAAGGCCTGCCGCTCTGAATTACATCATCTCCCGTGCCAGTGACGAGCCAGCCGTTCGTGGTGTCATTCAAGCCATATTCCACCGTCCGCAGAAGGTCCTTTTTTAGGTCATCGTCATAGACAGGCGTCATCACCTCTATCCTTGCGGAGAGATTTCGCTGCATCCAGTCTGCGGAGCCTAAGAAATAGAGTTTCTGGCCGCCATTGCAGAAAATGAGTATCCTTGAGTGCTCCAGGTAGCGGTCTATTATCCCTACGCAGCGAATATTCTCGCTCACTCTCTCCACGCCTGGCACCAGAGAGCAGTTGCCGCGATTGAGAATGTCCACCTTTACCCCTGCCTTTGAAGCCTCATAAAGCTTCTTTACAA
The DNA here is from genome assembly GCA_028724885.1 of Bacteroidales bacterium. Taxonomy (GTDB): domain Bacteria; phylum Bacteroidota; class Bacteroidia; order Bacteroidales; family UBA932; genus Cryptobacteroides. The sequence goes on from JAQYTJ010000035.1 coordinate 57,393, forward strand.
TGTCTGGATCGGTTATGTGATTGATTTTGATCTTCATCCAGGCATCTCTGCCTTCGGTGGCATTCTTGATTTCCGTCGCGATTAGTTTCAATATCCTGCTCTTCATCGAGTTAGGCGAGACCATGAGCTCCCTGAATTGCATAGGCGAGAATGGCCTGTCGATGAACCGGAACACTTTCTCTACCTCGTTTACGATTTTTGGCCTCGCTGTCATCATTATGTAGTCCGTGTAAACTTTCGCGTTGTCCTCGTGGAAGTTTCCAGTGCCGATGCATGCGATATTGCCACGTTTCGACTCGATCAGGAGCAGCTTGGAGTGAATTTTCAAGCCTTCAACTCCGAAGATGACGTTCACGCCTTCCTCTTGCATTCTCTTGCTCCACTTTATGTTGCTCTCCTCGTCGAAGCGGGCCAGCAGTTCCACTACGGCAGTGACCTTTTTCCCGTTTCTGGCAGCGTTTATCAGAGCTTTCACTACCTTCGAATCTTTCGCGAGGCGGTAAAGCGTCGTCTTAATGGATTTGACTTCTGGCTGTATGGAAGCCTCTCGCAGTACCCTGATGTAGCCGTTGAAGCTGTGGTAAGGCACGTGAATGAAGCGATCCTTACGGCGTATGGCTTCCAGAATGCTGTCGCTGGAAATGAATTCCGGCTTCATCACATGCTTCCATGAGGGATAGCATAGCTCTTTGTGGCCGCAATTGGGGAAATTCATCAGATCCTTGTGGTTCTGGTAGCGGCCGCCTGCTAGAGAAGTGTCCAATTCTTTAAAGCTCAGTCGTTTACGAATCCTTCGGAACATCTCCGGAGGCATCGCTGAATCATACACGATTCTCACGGCCTCTCCACGTTTGCGGCTGTCCACGCCAGCCGCTATTTTCTCCATTATGCCGTAATCCGCCTCGTTGTCTATCTCCATCTCGGCATCCTTGGTGAACTTGAAAGAGAAGGCTCGGAAAGTGCTGTCCTTCAGGCCTATGAATATGTAGGGCATGCAGAAGCGCACCACGTCGTCAAGGTACATTATGTGCGCTGCCCCATCATCGGACGGAATCCGTATCCAGCGTCCGTACGTGCGATCAGGAATTTTAACTATGGCATATTCAGTCTTGCCCCTCTCTATAGACTCCTTCTCTTCAACCATTAGGTATATTCGGTTGTCTTCCAAGGTGGTGATGTCGTCGATGTTGGAAATCCAGATCGGGTTTACGGAGCCGTTCAGCTTGTCGTAGAAAAACCTTGTCAGGAATTGCTTCTGAGCATCATCGAGATGGCTTTCGTCATCTATGAATATGCCGTGTTTCTCCAGTCCTTGGAACACTTCTTGTACGGCTGCGGTATATTCAACGCTATATTCAGAGTTCAGGCTGTTGATTTTCCGCAGAGTCTTCTTGATGATTTTGACGGTGTGGCTGTTGATCCCGTCATCCAGCAGGATTCTATTCAGCGAAGCTACCCTCACCCGGAAGAATTCATCCAGGTTGTTGGAATATATACCCAGGAAGTTCAGCCGTTCCAGCAGAGGCACTGACTCTTTTTCAGCCTCTTTCAGAATGCGGTAATTGAAATACATCCAGCTAACGTCCCTTTCTACGTATGGTATCTTTTTCTCAGCCATAGGTTGACAAGTTTAAAGTTTATAAAAATATAAGAGACATATTACAATTCTGCTACATCCTTGTTACAAAATTGTGATAATGCGATAGTTGGGTATGCTCCGCTTACAAGCCGAAGAAACTCAAAGGATGGGATTGGAACAGGATGGCAGATGCATTGGAGACAGCGAAGAACTCCAGGTACGTTCTTATCGCGCTTGTGTCAGTGAATAGGGCAAACGGTGGCTACACTATCTTCAACGATGGAGAATTGATACGTAAATATTCCGCCCGCTGGAATCCTTCGTCATCCGAACTGCTGGATATGACAGACACTGATCCATCGGAAGAGATGCTGCATTATAGCACGGACGGCAGGCTGCATCTCCAGATGTTCTTCATCTATTTATTCATAGTGCTGGTGCTGTTATAAAGATCTGTCATATTCATTTAGCCTTTAATTTTGCCTCCCTCCGCAATGGCTATTCAGTCCGGGATGTGGCGAAACTAACAGGAAGAGGTGATAGCACTGTGATGAGGGTGAAGAAGGGGTCCCCGATAATCTATTGATTACACGCAGTCCGCTAATTAAGTCTATTTTAGGGATTGTCGTTTAATGTTTTCAATTTGACCGAAGCAGCGACAGTTCCCGTCAAGTATCTGCATTCGGCTCATCAAATTTAGCTTTTTATGTTGTTATCCGGCCACTTTGGCTGGATTTTTCGTCTATCTCCATACGCCAGGATATAGCTGTCCCAGCAAAGCACAACTTCATTTACGTGTTTCCGCTCTAGGCTACTTCCAACAAAGTCCGTTGCTCTATCCTTTTCGCCAATTGTACCACGTTCGCAGTGTGGATGCCGAAGAAGATATACAGGATTTCTGTCAGTTTCGTTCTTGCCTTGATTCGCATCAAGTCATAATGCTCCTTCTGTGTCCCGAACGACCCTTCCATCGCTGTCGCCCTCACCCTTGCGAGTTCCTGTCTGACATTGTCTTTCTCCTGCTTCTCTTCTGAGAATGGACGAGCTCTTTTCACGAACGACGTCTGTATCCCATTCTCCTTGCAGTAGTCCCGGTTCTCTGTTCCGGCATAGCCTGTGTCTCCTCCAACCTTCTTCGCTTCAACCCCGAACAGTCTCTTGTGCATCTTGAGGCAGTGAACCAGACGCGTGCCCTCGTTGAATGCACTGAATGACAGCTTCTCAATGAACGAGATCCCGTCAACCAATATATTGTTCCCCTTGGCACCGAACTCCGCACTCTTCACCTCCTTGCCTCTCACGATTGGCCTCACATATGGCTTGTTGATGCTCACGATCCTGTCCTTTATGCTCTCGCGACAATCCTTGCTCCGGAAGTGATTCTTCTGCTGGCGATACATCTTGGAGATGACGTCGAGGTCTCCTTTCTCTCTGTCAGTCAGCAGTTTGCCGGCGCCGTCAACCTCCCTCTCCATCCGCCTGATTTCTTTCAGTATCTTTCCGAGCAGATCCAGCAACCTACGCGTCATCTTCCTGGTCTGGCTCTTTGAGCGCCTTCGCTGCTTCCTATATGCCAGGTTCGCTTTCTGTACATCAAGGTACTTCGTTCTCGGGCGGTGCAACTTGAGTCTTGAACTGAACTCGCACATTATCATGTACGATTTCTCGATACCCTCCCACAGCAATTTCGGATCAGTCGGATATCTCATCTCACTCTCATAACAGGTCGCATCCGTGTACATCGTGTCAAGATTCTTCATGCATGGCTTCCACATCTCTGCAAGCAAGTCCTGCTGTTGTTGGATCTTCAACTTGCCGGCGAGTTCCATAATGATATCATCCAGCAACTTGTAGTTCGTCAACGGCCTCGCCGGATCTATTATCACGTCGCAAAACATCTGGTAATGAATGTTGCCGTTCAACTGTTCCATCAGTTTCGGACAGCTCATGCCATTGTACATCTTCAAGAACATCAGTGCCACCTTGCCTTCCGGTGTGAAGAAGGGCTTCCTCCCAAGCTTCGGCCTCATACTTTTGCTCACCAGGCCGAAGTTCTCCGCCATCTCCCGGAGAGGGAGAAGTCTCTTTATTCTGCCTAGCTCGCTCTTCTCGAAGGTCGACTTGTAAAGGTCATAAAAATCGAACTCCGTGAATCCAATGTTTGGTGCTATTTCAGCTAAATTTCGTACCTTTGACATGCATATTAATTTTGCGATACCTCCAAATTCAGCTTCTCAGGGCCTGTTGGAGGTATTTTTATTTCCATATCAAAGATACAAAATTTCTATCACTTTAGCAATCAATTTATTAGATACTCTTCACAATTCTACGACAGTCCCTAATTTACTCACTTACTGCACTCCACTTTCTACCAGATCATCATATTCTTCTTGAGAAATCGGGAAGGCTACGAATGCGTCGTTAAAGATTTTGTAAACCTTATCATAATTACCTTTGTTATACTCCTCTATGATGGAGTTACGAACCTGCCGCACCGTTGCGGTAGGGATGTAGGCAATGACCACGTCAGAAGAATCTAATATCCTAATGTCCTGCGAATTGATAAAATCTCCATCTCCGTCCTTAAGTTCGCCGATGTCCGAAATCACGTCTGTTGATAGCATCAGGAGCTTGTTATTTTATAGTGTCCCTCTGCTCTTCATTGAAGCCCCTGGTTATGTTCCTAAACGGCTCACCTGCAAAGTTCCGTGTTTAAGTTATCCAAAGATCTTATAGATTCTATACATGAAGAAGGTATAGTCGCTTACACCTCGTAGTTGGGATCTAAAAGTTTTGATCTTTGAGTTTAGAGATTCAGCGCCTGCGTTG